>JACZKP010000187.1 GCA_014860005.1 Verrucomicrobiota bacterium
TAAGTCAGCTTGAATCACTTTACCTCGACCATACCCAGATTTCCGAAGCAGGTCTGGCAAATCTCGCGGCGCTAGCTCAACTCGACGCTCTGCGCCTCGACCACACCCAGGTAAACGACGCCGGACTACAACATCTGTCCAAGTTACCGCGACTTCGGTATCTTAGTTTGCAGGGGACCCGGATCACTGGGCGTGGATTGCGCCACCTAAGCGGGTCTTCTACGTTGAAGTATTTGTTACTGCCGGAGGACATGCCTCATCCTGAAGAGTTGCACCGTCTTCATCAGGCAGTCCCTGAATGCTGGATTTACCTTGGAGGCCGATTCTGGTTAACCCCATCCCAATCAAGTTTGCGATGAAGCGACTTTCGCCAGCCGTTGCCGGGGAGTGGCTTTGCGTGGCACTCATTCCTATCGCTTTGCTTTGCAGTCTCGTGAGTCCCGTTCTTTCTGCGAGCCAGATGATTTCTGTCCGCTTGGAAATGGACCTGCATTGGTTGAGTTTCTTCACTGCTGTCGCAGGATTTTTCGGGAACGTGATTCTTCGAAGCAAACGAAACCCAAAGCTTGGCTTTAGCGACGTGGCAATGCTGGTTGCGCTGATTATTTCGCTGGGATTGGTCGGGGCCGCTTGGGTGTTGAGCGACGCGACTTTCTTCGCGTGCAAAATCCGCACTACCCCCACCGCAACCTGGGATGCGGCGGCGAAGGAAATGGATACCTTCGGTGCGCGAGTAATTCAGGAAGATGATGATGATTTTTGGTTTCCCATTGAGAAAGAGGATTTGTCCAGCGTGTTCGACCCGGTAGGAATGAGGAATGAATACGGCTTTGGCCGGGCGCAAATGGATACTTCCGGGAAACCGCAGGCAGATGTGTTAATTGTGTACGGCTACAAATCGCGGCGATGGGGGCTGTACCAGGGAGAGAGAGTCAACCTTGTGGAACGCTGGCCCTACGCACGTATCAACGCGATACGAGAAAACTTGTTGTTTTTTGTCACCCCGGACTGACGAGGCGGAGGCAGGGAACAACTTCGTTTTCAACCCACGGACGCGTTTCGCTGGAAAAACGACGGCCACCTTCTCGCACCGACAATGAGCTCTGGGTCAAATTCAAGGTGCCGCAGCGCGTGCATCGCAGAGCGCTCAAAATGAATGCAACTAAGCCTACGGCCAAAATACCTCGGACCTCGCGCGGCAAGCCGGTTTTCCATGGTTTGCAGGGGCGATCAGCGCCGGACAGTCCACGACGCGAGTTCCCCGCCTATTGCCAAACAAAAGGGGTCATTCCAGCGTCCGCTTCAGCAGACTACCCGCGCTGCGAAGACAAACCGGAGCGCGAAAATAAAGCATTGCCTGCGGGCGCGGGCCTGCTATTTTGACGCTCCTTTTTCGCCCGGTTTCAAGCCGGGTGAGGCGGGGAAACGGCTTGAAAGTTCCGCGTTCGCGTGGGCGCGGCAGGCTATAACAACATCAAAATCAATCCCGTGTTCCGCGGGATGACCTGTCCGATGACGGGTTCTCAACCAAAGGAAAATCGTGTTAAGTATCGGCCTTAAGGAATTGTTGGAATCGGGCGTCCATTTCGGACATCAGACTCGGCGTTGGAATCCGAAGATGAAACCGTTCATCTTTGACGCGCGCAACGGCATTCACATCATAGACCTGAGCAAGACGCTCGTGCAGTTGGAAGCCGCGTGCGATTTCCTGGCGGACACCGTGCGCAAGGGGAACAAGGTGCTGTTCGTGGGCACCAAGAAACAGGCCCAGCAGGCAGTCAAGGAAACCGCCAAGGATTGCGGACAGTATTTTGTCACCGAACGCTGGCTCGGCGGTACGCTGACGAATTTTGCCACCATCAAGCGCTCCATCGGCCGGCTCAAAGAGATTGAGAAGATGGAGACCGACGGTTCGATCAGTAATTACGTAAAGCAGGAGCAATCCGTGCTGCGCCGCGAAGCGGCGCGGTTGCACAAGTATTTCGACGGTATCCGCGCCATTGACCGGATGCCCGGCGCGATGTTCGTCGTGGACGTCAAGCGCGAGCACAATGCCGTGGCCGAAGCGCGCAAACTCAAAGTGCCCATCGTCGCGATCGTGGATACCAATTGCGATCCCGACCTGGTGGATTATCCCATCGCCGGCAACGACGACGCGATCCGCTCCGTGCGCATGATTCTGGCCACGGTGAGCCAGGTTGTGACCCGCGCCCAGGCGGAATTCGAGTCGCGCGCCTCCCGCCGCAAGACGGAGGAGCAGAGCGCAGCGGCCGAAGCCGTGGTGGCGGAAACCTCTCCCGCTTCGCCGGAAGCCGCGCCCGTCGCGCCCGTCACAGCGATTACGCCCATCGTGCCAGTCGCAACGGAAACCGCTCCGCCGGCGTGATTCACCTGATAGCGCAGGCTCGCGGCGCCGGTCAACGGTGTTTTCGGGGCGGGCGCTCAACTGACAACTCTAAATTCTGGAAGATACTTTATGGCTGAAATTACTGCCGCCATGGTGGCGAAACTCCGCGAGATGACCAACGCGGGCATGATGGATTGCAAGAAGGCGCTGGTAGAGGCAAACGGCGACATGGAAGCCGCCCTGACCATACTGCGCAAGAAAGGCGCGGCCACGGCCGCCAACAAGGCCACGCGTGAGGCCAGGGAGGGTGTCATCGCCCAATACCTCGCGCCCGGGGGCCGCCTCGGGGTGCTCGTCGAGGTGAACTGCGAAACGGATTTCGTCGCCCGCAATGACATGTTCCGGACCTTCTGCGATGACATCGCGAAGAAACTCGCCGCCGAGGCCAACGCGGACCTGGAGGCGGACCGTACCGCTGCGGTGGGCAAGATTCGGGAGAATATCAAGATTGCCCGGCATGCACGGATGGAAGTCGCCGGCAACGGACTGGTGGCCGGTTACATTCACACCGGCGCCAAGGTGGGCGTGCTGGTCGAAGTCGGCGCGGGCAAGGAAAGTACCACCGCCAACGACGAGTTCAAACAACTTGTCCGGGACATTACGCTGCAAATCGCCGCCGGCCACCCGCAAGTTGTGTCGCGTGAGCAGATCACCGCAGAGGTGATTGCCAAGGAAAAGGAAATTGCCGCCGACCAGGTGAAGAACAAACCGCCGCAAGCCATCGCGAAAATCGTCGAGGGCAAACTGGAGAAGTTTTATCAAACCTGCTGTCTCGTGGACCAGGGCTTCGTGAAGAAGAATTCCGAGGTCAGCGTGAAGGAACACGTGGCTTCCGTCGCAAAGCAACTGGGCGATGAAATCACCATCCGCCGTTTCGTCCGTTTTCAAGTCGGCGAAGCCACAGCCTGAACCAGCAATCAAGTCAATCACTGCATGGCGTCCGCAAGGACGCCTTTTTTATTTTGCGGGATCGAGCGAGGCCTTATTCCAGCAGTCTGACCGCCGCGCCTGCATTTCAAGCCGGCGGCTCGACACCAACTTGCCCTCGATTTTGCGCGCCATCTGAGACGCCACGTTGACAGGACAAATCGCCTTGGCCTAAGCTGGCCGCCGACGCACATCAGGCAGCATGAATTTGACCGAATTGTTGGATGAGACTACCAGCCGTTGGCCGCACAAACCGGCGTTCATCGAAGGGGACACCATCGTTTCTTACACGGAGTTGGGGAACATTATTACCCGCCTGACCGCGCAGTTGCAGGCACTCGGGGTGGCTTCCGGAACGCGGGTCGGCTTGTGCTTCCCGAACGGCGTTGCTTACGTCGCACTGACTTTCGCCCTGTGGCGCATCCAAGCCGTGGTTGTGCCGATTCCGACGGAATGTGCCGCCGAGGAAGCTGCCACCATCGCTGAGACGATGCAGTTGGAAGCAATCCTGAGCCAGACATCTGCCGGGAACAGCGTGGCCATGTCGCCGGAGGGTTTCTTCACCCGGCTGACGCCGTCAAAGTCAGCGGACAATCACGGGTTGAATCTCGCTTTCATCCGTTTCACCTCCGGCACCACGCATGAACGCAAGGGAGTGGCGTTGTGTCACGACACCGTGCGGGACCGCATCGTCGCCGCCAACGAGGCGTTGCGCATCGGGCCGGAGGACACGGTGATGTGGTGTCTGCCGATGTCGCATCATTTTCTAATCACCATCGTGTTGTATCTGAGCCAGGGTGCGACCATTGTACTGATGCAGCAGGTCTTGGCGCATCCCTTCCTCGAAGCGGTGAATCGCTGGCGCGGGACGGTGTTGTATGCGTCGCCGTTTCATTATGCGTTGCTGGCGCGGGATTGTTCGGAGCTTGGTCTACCGTCTGTGCGCCTCGCGGTGTCCACCACGTGCGCGCTCCCGCAGGACGTCGCCGAGGATTTTTCCCAGCGCTTTGGCCTGCCGCTGTCGCAGGCGCTGGGCATTATTGAACTGGGTCTGGTGAGTTTGAACACCGACGACCCGCACGGGCGCTGGAATTCCGTGGGCCGCCCGCTTAACACGCATCGCGTGCGCATCGTGTCGCCCGACGCGGACGGCGTCGGTGAAGTGACGATCGCTGGGCCGGGATTCTTTGACGCCTACGCCGCACCGTGGCTGACGCGGAACCATGTATTGCGCGATGGCTGGTTTTACACGGGCGACCTTGGTTGGTTGGACGCCGAAGGCTTCCTGTTTTTGGCGGGGCGCAAGACCGCCGTAATCAATCTGGCAGGGCGCAAAGTTTTCCCCGAGGAAATCGAGGCAGTCCTGAACCGTCATCCCGCCGTACGCGAATCCCGCGTGTATGGCCGGCGGCACGCGCATTTGGGCGAAGTGGTCGAGGCTGACGTGGTCCTGGCACAGCCGGACGCAGACCCGGAGTTGGTGCGCGACTTTTGCCGGGAGCACCTTGCTCCATACAAAACTCCCACGCGGCTGCACGTGGTCAGCACTTTGCCCCGCACTGTAGCCACGGGCAAAATCCGTCGCGAGTCCACCCTCATCCCGCATGAGTGACGCGCGCGCGATCGAGGCGGAGTTGCTGGCTTTCCTGCAACGGGAAATCTTCGCGCCCGAGGTGGTCGTGACGGCGGACACTGATCTCGTGGCAGCGGGCTTCGATTCCATGTCGCTGGTGCGCGTGTTGTTGTTCGTCGAAATGACCCACGGCTTCTGGATTCCCGAGAAGGAGATCACTAGCGACGCCTTGCGCAATGTCCGCGCGCTGGCCGCCACGGTCGCCCGCCTGCTGCATGAACGGTAAGCTTCAGTTCAACGGCAGCGATTATCTCATGCTCGGCTTCGATCATGAGTTGCGCCGGCAAGGATACGCGGGCAATTCCTGTCAGATCATTCTCGATCTCGCCGCACCCATCTCGCCGACCGAATTGCAGGAGCGTCTGGGCGCCCTGAGGAAGAATTGTCCCATCATCTGCGCCCGACCCGGCGGATGGATTTCACCGCAGTGGAAACTGCCGGATAGGGATGTGCCCGCTCCGCGCGTCCGGGTTCGCCAGGCCGAAGCCGCACTGCCGCAACGGTTGTTCAACGATCCCCTGGCCGCGCAGCGTGGCGAATTGCTGCGCTTTGATCTGATCGAACACACGGGCGGGCGGATGTCCCTCATTTTCACCTGGGCGCACGCGCTCATGGATGCGCCCGGCGCCGAACAGTTTCTGGCCATGCTCGGCAGCGATGAAGAAACGTTGCCGGAAACGCCGCCAGCACCGCTGGCTGCCGGCAAACTGGGTCTGATAAAACGAATCAAACTTGGCTGGAAGAATCTGCATCAGCTTGATCAGTTCTGTCAGGCGGCACCGCGTTCCCTGGGCGTCCGGCATCCGGAGACTGTCAGCAACTTAAGCTATCGCGTGGAAAAGTTTTCCGCTGACGAAACTGCGCAAGCCCGTGGTCACAGCGCGCGATTGTGCGGAGTTCTCGGCGACGCCCAATTCCACGCCGCTGTTTCGGTGACGGAACTGCACCGCCTGCATCAATCGCTGGGTTGTTCCAGCCCCAGCTATGTGCTGCCCCTACCGGTTGGCCTACGGCCCAAGGGCAGTGCCGGACCGCTGTTTGGCAATCAGATTGGCATGTTGATGATCCAGTTCCTGCCTGAACAACTCAACTCCGTGGCCGACGCGGCGGTCGCCGTGAAATCACAGACCGCGCAGGCGCTGCGTGAAGGATTGCTCGACAGTGGACGCATTCTGGCCGAGTTGTTCCGCTTTCTGCCGCTGCCGCTTTACATGACGCTAATCAAGCATGGTTTGCGCGGTGAGATTGGCTCGCTGTTTTTCGGCGACACGGCGGCGGTCAATCCCCGGCTCACGAGCTTTCTCGGAGTGCCGGTCGAGGACTTTGCGCACGTAGCCGCGGTCACCCCTTCACCGGGCGTGGAAGTAATCTTCTATTACTTTCGCGATACGCTGCGGTTCACGGTGGTTCACTCGGCGAAGTCTCTCTCTGAAACCGAGGCCGCCGGCTTCACCGCAAGCTTGCGGGCGCGGCTGCTGAACCCATGAGCACTTCCGTGGAGATTGCCGTTGTGGGTGCCGGTGCGGCGGGCATCGCCGCAGCAGTCAGTGCGGCGCGGACGGGCTGCACGACGCTCCTGCTCGATCAACGACCCGCCGCCGGCGGCACGGGCGGCTTCAGCGGACTCACCACGCTGTGCGGCTTGTTCGATGACGAAGGCCGCTGGCTCAACGATGGTTTCGCGCGCGAGTTCGCCGAATCGCTGGCCGAATCGCCATCGCTGCAAATGGGCAAAGTCTGGGTGCTGCCGTATCGCCCGGAAAGATTCCGTCAGGCCGCCGCGACTCTGCTCGCTTCCTTCGCCAATCTACAAACGCGTTGGAACACCGCGCTAACCGGCGTGACGGTGGAACATGACCGCATCGTCCGCCTCAACGATTCTCAAGTTGGTGCGGTGATTGATTGCAGTGGCAGCGCGGAGGTCGCGCGCCTGGCAGGGCTTGATTGTCTGGCGACGGATGAAACTACGCAGGCTTCGGCCGTCATTTTTCCGCTGTGCGGCATGACGCGCGAATTGAACTCGCCCGCCGCCGTAGCGCAAGTGTTGTTGCCACTCGCCCGCGCAGGCTTTCCGCCGCTGAACTTCCAGCCCCACCCCGAGCCGGATACAATCACGGTGAAGTTCACCGGCCGCGCGGAGCAAGTGCCGGAACTGATTGCCTTCCTGCGGACAAAGGTAAATGGGTTTGAACATTGCCAGACGCCGCTCACCAGCTTTACGGCAGTCCAACGCCAGGGCCGCATGATTCCGGGCGAGTATTTGCTGACCGGCGCCGACGTGCTGGCGGGACAAAAATTCCCCGACGCCGTGGCGCGGGCCGCGTGGCCCATCGAACAATGGAACGCGGACGGCGTGGCGCGTTTCCGATATTTGCCGCCAGGCACGCAATACGAAATCCCGGCACGGTCATTGCAGGCGGCGCATGTGAAAAATCTTTTCATGGCCGGCAAGACCATCAGCGCGGACGTGGACGCCATTGCCAGTACGCGCGTCATGGGATGTTGCCTGGCCACCGGCGCGGCGGCTGGCGTTCTGGCGGCAAATTACCTAAACTCCTTGCGCAGCAAATGACGCACGCCTTTGATCAACTCTGGGTGGAAACATTCCACCATGCCGCCGCACACTCGCCGTTTTATCGGGAATTATTTCGCGAGACGAGAGATGTGCCCCCGCTGGAAACCGTTCCGACCGTGGACAAGCGCGTGCTTTCGGAACGCAATCTGGATTTTCTTTGCGTGTCGCGCACGCGGGTGGTGGAAATTGTCACTACCAGCGGCACAACCGGCCAGCCGTTGCTCTGGATGTTGACCGAGGCGGACGTGCGGCGACTCGCAAACAACGAACAACTCTCCTTTGCGTGCGCCGGCCTGACCGCCCAGGACACGGTGCTGGTCGCGGTGGCGATGGACCGTTGCTTTATCGCGGGGCTGGCCTACTGGCTCGGCTTGCGCGAACTCGGTTGTGGCGTCGCCCGCGTGGGCGCGGCGTCGCCCGGGCTGGTGCTGGATATGATTGAGCGTGTGCAACCGACCGCGATTGTCGCCGTGCCTTCGTTCCTGCGGGTCATCGCCGATAAAGCCCGCGAGACCGGTTTTGATTTGCGGAACTCACCCGTCAAAAAGGCCATCTGCATCGGCGAACCCATCCGGGATCGTGCCTTTACGTTGAACGCCTCGGGCCGCGCGATTGAAGCCTCCTGGGGGGCGCGCGTTTATTCAACGTATGGCGTGACCGAACTGGCAAACTCGCTTTGCGAATGTGACGCGGGGGCGGGCGGCCACTTGCATGAGCAACAACTCCATGTCGAAATCCTGGATGATGACGGTCAGCCGGTTGCCGAGGGCGAAGTCGGTGAAATTGTGGCTACCACGTTCGGCGTGGAAGCGATGCCGCTGATCCGTTACCGCACGGGTGATTGTGCGGCCATGTTCAATGCACCGTGCGAGTGCGGCCGAACCTCGCCGCGCCTCGGTCCGATCGTGGGACGGAAACATCAAAAGCTGAAATTCAAGGGCACGTCGTTGTTTCCCTCCACGCTGGCGTCGGTCCTGGAAGAAAGCGCAGTTGTGGAATCGTTTGTCATCATTGCCCGCCGCGAAAGCGAGTTGTCTGATGCCATCGAAGTGCTCGTGCATGGCAGCGCCAATGTGGCGACTCTGCGGGAAGCGATGCAGGCGCGGGCGAAAATTGCGCCGCAAATCCGCCACGCCACACGCGAGGAAATCGAGGTCCTGCAACTGCCACCCCAAGCAAGGAAACGACGCACCTTCGTGGATTTGCGGTGAAGCCCTGCGTCATTATTCCCTGTTTCAACCACGCCGCCACGGTGGCGGAAGTCGCCCGCGCGGCGCAGGCTTTTTGCCCGGTGTTGGTGGTGGATGACGGCTCGACCGTGCCGCTGCCGGAGCTGCCGGGTTGCACGATGATCCGCTTGACACGCAATGGCGGCAAGGGCGCGGCGCTGCGTGCGGGTTTTCAACGCGCCGCACAAATGGGATTCAGCCATGCCATCACCATGGACGCGGACGGCCAGCATTTTGCGGAGGACCTGCCGAAGTTTCTGGCGGTGGCGCAGACGCAACTGGACGCGCTGGCGGTGGGTATCCGGGATTTTCACGCAGCCGGCTGCCCCACGCACCGGCGGCGTTCCAATGCCGTGTCCACCTTCTGGTTTCGCGTCGAGACCGGCATCCGCCTGGGCGACACGCAATGCGGCTTTCGTTGTTATCCCCTGGCGCTGACGCAGCGATTGCGGACGCGCTCGGGACGTTACGCCTTTGAACTGGAATTCATGGTGCGCACGGCGTGGGTGGGCGCGCCGGTGGTGGCTGTGCCGGTGAAATGCACGTACGCGCCAGACCAGTTGCGCCGATCCCATTTCCGGCCTGTGCGTGATCTCGCGCACATCACGCTCATGAACATCGGCCTGGTGCTGCAATCGTGGTTCGTTCCGCGAACGCTCCGGGCGGCGTGGTCCCGCGGCCAACATCTCCCGTGGCGGAAAAGCGTGGCCGAATTCTTTGCCGAGCACGCGCACGATCCGCTGCGCTTGTCGCTGGCCGTGGGACTGGGGTTGTTTTTCGGCATCGCGCCAATCTGGGGATATCAGATGGTGGCGGCGGCGGCTGTGGCGCACTGGCTGCGCCTCAACAAAGCGATCACCATTGTGGCGAGCAATATCTCCATCCCGCCCATGATGCCGTTCATTCTTTACGGCGCGCTGGGCATCGGCCACTGGCTGTTCACCGGCCAGACGCTGGACCTGGATTTTTCACCGCGCGAAATCACGCGGGCCGATGCGTTCGCGTATTTAGGTCAATGGCTCGTGGGCAGCGTGGTGCTTGGCGGACTGGTTGCTGGCCTGGGCACCGTCCTCACGTTTGTGATCGCCCGGTGCGTGCGCCGGGAGCGGGTTGGCTGATGAACAGAGAAAAGCCGTTGGTCCGCGTGCCAGTGGGCTATTTGCTCCCGCGAATTGCGGCGTCAAGCGTTCGAATAACGTCCTCCTTCAAAAACAGACTTTCAGCGGCAGCGGCAGCGAACCGTGTTTTTTTCTTGGTCCGAATGTTGAAACGATAATAGCCGGCAAATTTCGTAGCCGTTCCCGAGATCAGGGCGTCGCCGGTCTTTGGGTACAGGTCATACACATTGCCGGCCCAAGGAATGGGAATCTCCTCGGACAGTTGATAACCAGCCGGTGTTCGTTGATAAATCAGGCATTGACCAGTGTATCCTCCGTCTGGCTGCCTCCGCGCGCCGAAAATGATTAACTCGTCGGCCGTTGCGTATGCGGGCCGAGGATGAGCGAAATTGTTTGGCAATTCAATCACCGCTCGCCGTGGATTTTCAGACGTTGAAACCATCCAGCCGGGCCTTTCTCGGAAGCGCAGAAGCACAAAATCCCCACCCGAAACGCCCTCGATTTCGGAAATCTCTTTGAATGGAATCGCCGGGCCATTCTTGAAGATGTAATTAGCATCTTCGAACCGGGAGAAAAATCTCTCCGACCGCCCTTCACCCTCGTACCATTTTCTGACTCCCTCAAGGCGGAAGACGCGATTCTCTTGATCGTCGTACCAGACGCGGGGATTTCCTGGAACTTCTCTGATTCCATCCCGCGTAGCAATGAGCGTGCGATAAACGGGCTCGTTGCCCTTTCGGAAAAAGAAGCTGATGAAAAGTTTCGAGCCGAGAGAATCTCCCTGAAATCGAATCTGGGAGACAGACACTTGCTCTCTTGTCTCCAAGAACTGTGAAAAATCTGAATAGTGCAAGACTTTTGAACGCACATTCTCTCCGGGAATCTGGATTGGCGCTACGGCGCAGCCACAGAAAGCGATGACTGCAACAGCGCTTGAGAAAACCGCTTTCACAACACTCCTCGGTTTTTCCAAAAACGACGATGAGGTGGAATGTCCCCCCTGAGGGATGCCGCCGCCGCCTGCGACCCATGGCGTCGCGAACAGTTGCAGGTCCAAGTTCACGGGCGAACGATTGCTGTAAAGTTTTGTCACGGGATCACTGGTTACGCTTATCCCACTCTGCGACCTCCGTTTCAAGCACATAATCCTGGCACGAAACTCTGGGCCGCGAACCTTCATAAGCCCCTGTGTTTACGAGTTCGCAACTGGGGATCAGGCCCAACCGGCTGTCAATTTTCCGCTTGCGACGTCAGCGCAGAAATTCAACACTCCTGCCGCGCAGAGAGTGTGAAAGGTCTTTTTGAATTCAATCCTTTCCCGGGAACTTCCACAACCGGTAGCGCGCTTAGCTCAGCGGTAGAGCACATCCTTCACACGGATGGGGTCGCAGGTTCAAACCCTGCAGCGCGCACCATTTCTGCAAACGACCCTGAGAAGCCACGGGGAAGTTGTGCGGTTTTGCTAAAGAAGGCTGAAATAAGCTGAAGCAACCCGAAGATCAAGGACTTACGGCTTTTATCCAGGCGGGAGACTGTGCGCTTTTTCGGGCGGGTGTGCGGTTTGCCAGTTCCTAAAGGCAGCCTCCAGAAACCGCTGATTTCCAAGAGTCTGCAAAGTTGGAACTTGAAAAGCGCACAGAATCGAAGTGACTCTGAGAGGGTGCAAGGTGCAAAGACGTTTTAACGGTAACGTCGGCGGTGGTCAGAATTCGACAGCACTGTTTTTGACCTCCATGCGCTTGGCGCCAATCGCCCCGTGACCCCTCGCCAGCCCGCCCGCCGCCAGCCCGCAACAGCCTTGCAGCACCCATGCCAGCGATCCGCAGGACCGTTGCAGCGAACTGGTGATTCTGCCGGCGAACCCCTTAACGCAACCCTGCAACCTGGCACGATTCAGCCAAAAACGGCGCTGGCGGAGAAACTTCTCCAAGCCGGCGCTTTTGCGTTGTAATGAACCCCGGAAGGATTATGGTCTGCGCCAGTGAACACGCTGATTTCCCAACCCGATCTCGATTTTAACATTGAGCAACCCGATTGGGTTGCGCTGAGATTGTTGATTTCCAAGATTGATGAGGAGATGGCGCAGCAGCGCAAACACCTTTTGATGAAGGTGTCCAACTGGTTCCTTGCCATATCCCTCTTTCGGGAGTTTGAGGACAAAAGGTTTTTCCTAGCCGAACCCGCTGACCGGGACAAAGAACACCATCGCGCATTTCTGACGCACCTGATGGCACAAGGCGAAATGCTTGCCATGGAATTGCGAAAACACGACGACATTGACCCCAAGCACATTGGATTGGAACTGACTGACATCGAAGCCACGGTCCAATACCTGCGTGACTGCCATGCAGGATGGTTTACTGACATCTCGGACGCAAACAAGGAGCGAATACTAGCGGAGGTGTTTGGTGAGCAGACACGAGGTTCTTGAAACAATCTTGCGAGTCAAATACGAACTGGATTCCGCTGCCCCTGAAGCCAAGGGGCGTCACCAACGCATCTACGAAAACCTGATTTTTGAATGCCTCGACAGAACACAATGCTCTCGCCAGGATTTTCTATCAGCCATCGCATTGAGATACGGCCCATACCGGAAAAAACGGTTGAGAGAGGAACAACTCTCGGGCATCCAGAACTTGAGGGTTCCGCCTCCCAAACAGCAGTAACGCCTGCGCCCAGCCCGAGCAAAACCACTGTCACCGCTGCGGGACAGAATTCAGAACCTGACACGGGAACCATCCTTTTCCAGAAATGAAAAACGCGCCGGCCCGTTGCTAGGCCGGCGCGGTCAAGCTGTGGCGGACTCAATTTCCAGTGAAGGCAACCAGGTTGAAACACCGCTTGGTTTTCTGCGGCAACGAAAACTCCCAACGGATATCCGCCGCCTCTCGTTCCAGCCGCGCCGCCCGTTCAATCATCGCCGCCTCCAATTTAGGGGCGTCCGACTCAACCTCCTTATCGTAGTGATCCAGGAAGTCCGCGGAGAAATCCAACTGCTGAACCCAACGCTCAAACGTGCGGGCCATTTCACGCCGCTGGGCTGCGTTCAACTCGCAAGCCTCTTCCTCCAGATCCGGTTCACACAACGCCGGATATTTCACCTGTTGTCTACTCATCGCGCACCCACTCCCTTCCAGGCTTCCTGCCCAACGCGCCGCACGGCCCTGGCCGCGAGCCGAAACAACGATCCCTCCTCGCATAGCTGGTCTGCCCAGCCTTCGAGGTCCGCGGGATGGTGAGACTCATGACTTTTCACGACATGCTTCAACGCCTCGCGCTCCGCGAACGTCACATCGGGAGAATCACCAGGACTCGATTTAAGAGCCGCCACCGCCGCGCGGACCCGCTGACTGGTCTGGACGCCAAGCTCCACCAAGCCCGCCTCCAGATCGTCCCCGAGCTCCACGCCCTCCATCGGCCGCAGGATGTTATGCTCAAGCAGATGGTAAAGCGCGTCGGACTGATCCAGCGCACGATTCAATTCCTCTTCCGCTTCGCCGCGCTTTCTCCAATCGTCGCCGGCCCGCTCCCCTGCTCCGTTCCGCTCGCGATGATTTGCAATCAGGGCTTCGACAAATTCGGCCACATTCAATTCAGCACGGGCCGCGGCGCTCTCCACGTACTCCGTCAACGCCGAATCAAACGGCACTTGCGCGCACTTGCGGCCAGCGTGAGTGATTGACAACGCCCCGCGCGAACCGCGTCGTTGATACGCGACCACATTCGGGGCCGTGGTTTCTTTTGAGGATTGAACTTTTGCCGCCGCGCGGGTAGCGTTACTGCGGACTCGTTTGGATGTGTTTTTCATTATGCACCGTTCGGGTTCTTGGCCGCGTCGTGTTCATACCACTACGCGGCCGCATTTGTTTTTGGGTCAGGTTGGTTTGCGCTCCTGAAGCTCGACCCATCGGAGCATCTGGAGCGTGTACTCCGCACCTGGCTCTCGCGCACTCTTTGATTCCGAAAGCCACTGCGATATCTGCGTTGGGTCCACATCCAGCACTTTTGCCAGCGTGGTCTTCGCCCCGATTGCCGCCGTCGCTTTCTGAAGCCGTCGCTTGAGCTCGGGCCATTGCGGTTTCACTTTCACGTCATCACCAATAAATGAGCCTGACGTTTCCGTCAAGCTCTTTTTTTGACCCTCGCCCCTCACCAGCGCCGCCTCCAATGCGAAATGCAACCGTTTCACCTCCGCGATCCGCTGCTGCACGCGCTCGTGAAAATCCAACGCGGAGTCCCCGGACGATTCAAGAAACCTTTTCAGCAACGTCTCGGCCTGGCGCTTCAAGCCGTCCAGATAATCATTCAACTTTTCGTCCGGTAGATACGCCAACCAGCGTCGCAACCAGAGCCGCACCAACTCCTCTGCGCGCAGCCGCCCCGCCGTGTCCATTGATAGCCTGAACAGAGGAAAGGACGGTTGCGCTTCCGTCAACCATGCCGCGCGCGAATCCAACAATCGCGGGTGCAGAACCTCGGTGAAAACCAATGAAAACAGAGTCCTTGGCCCATAGTCCAGTTCCTCGGGAGCGGGATAAGTGATATACGATTCAGCCTCCATCAAGTCGGGACGCACGCCGGCCAGCCACTCCGGATTCAACAAAGGGAACCGCGAGAGAATCTGATACGCCGACCGGTAGTTCAGTTGTGATCGTCCACCTTCGTAACTCGACAATAGATTGGGGTCCATGCCTATGAATCGCGCGAAGGCAGCGCGAGAGAGTCCGGTGGCTTTCCGGAACTTCAGCAGGCGGGCGCAGATGGCCCGCTCTTCTTCTGGCAACGCAAACTTCCGCGGCACAACCGGAGTCTATACAGCCGCCCCAAGGCGCAGTAAAAAAAACTGAAACGAGGTGTTGACAGAATCAGAGTTACCATTAATCTGCAATAACGATGCAAACCAATGCAACCAGCGCAAAGCCAAGTAAGGCCGGCCCCCGCATCGCCGGTTTAACCAGGGCTGCGGTGGACCTTGGCGTTCACCGGACCACGCTTTACAGGAATCTGACCGGGCGGTCGCACAACGCCGTTCTCTTTCTCAGGTTTCAAGATTGGCTACGTCTCCGCAAAGAAACTCAACCACCACGCAGTTCCCATACACCACCACATGACATCGACACTGCTGCAATTCCTTGCCCGCGCTGACCAGATCGAAGCGCGCAAAAAGGAACTCACCACACGCCGCGAAGAAATCATCGCGGCCAAAGAAAAAATCTTTGACGCCGCCGGCCCCGAAGACGCCGAAGCCTTCGGCAAAATTGGG
>JACZKP010000188.1 GCA_014860005.1 Verrucomicrobiota bacterium
GTTGGATGAGACGTGCCTTTTTCTCGCGGTGGATTTCGACAAGGAAAACTGGCAGGCGGATGCGGGCGCGTTCGTCGAAACCTGTCGCAAGCTCGATTTGCCGGTGGCGCTGGAGCGGTCGCGTTCGGGCAATGGCGCACACGTCTGGTTCTTCTTCGCGGAGGCTGTTTCCGCCAGCGTAGCGCGCAAACTCGGCTCACACATTTTGACGGAGACAATGGAGCGGCGACCGGATTTGGGACTGGATTCATATGACCGGCTGTTTCCGAATCAAGACACGTTGCCCAAAGGCGGCTTTGGAAATCTCATCGCGTTGCCGTTGCAGAAAACGGCGCGGGAGCGGGGTAACTCGGTCTTTCTCGATGAGCAGTTCAATCCACATCCCGACCAGTGGGCGTTCCTCTCCTCAATCCAACGCATCGGTCGGACGCGGGTGGAAGCGCTGGCGCGCGAAGCGGAAATCAAGGGGCGTGTCGTCGGCGTGCGAATGGCCCTCGTCGAGGACGATGACAATGCGCCGTGGACTGCGCCGCCGTCGCGTCGCCGGAAAGAACCGCCGATTGCCGGGCCGCTGCCCGAGAGCATCGAAATGGTTCTCGCCGATCAAATCTACGTGCCGAAGGAGAATCTTCCGCCCGCGCTGCGCAATCGGTTGGTGCGGCTGGCCGCGTTTCAGAACCCGGAGTTCTACCGCGCGCAAGCGATGCGTCTGCCGACCTACGACAAGCCGCGCATCATCCACTGCGCGGAGGATCACGCGAAGCACATCGGGCTGCCGCGCGGTTGTCTGGAGGAGGTGAAAGAACTACTGGAGTCGCTCAAGATCAAGCTGGTTTTGCGCGACGAGCGATGTGCGGGCACACCACTGGGAGTGTCGTTTTGCGGCGAATTGCGCCCGGAGCAGGCGGTGGCGGCCGCGGCGATGTTGCGCCATGAAACCGGCGTCCTGTCCGCAACGACGGCGTTTGGCAAGACCGTGCTGGCCGCATGGTTGATTGCCCGGCGCGGCGTGAACACGCTGGTGCTGGTTCATCGGCAGCAACTGCTGGAGCAATGGGTGGAGCGGCTTTCGGAGTTTCTGCGCGTGTCCGACGCCCCGGCTCGTAGCGCAGGTATCCAACCTGCTGTATCGCGGATTTCCAATCCACAGAGGCCACGAAATTCCACGGCCGAAGTCCTGCCGACGGCCCGCCGACTGGAAGTCGGCGATACAGCAGGTTGGAAACCTGCGCTACAGATCGGACGACTCGGCGGCGGACAGAAGAAACTCACCGGTGTGCTGGATGTGGCGCTGGTGCAGAGCCTCGTCCGCAAGGACGTGGTGAACGACTGCATCGCCAATTACGGGCATCTCGTGGTGGACGAATGTCACCATCTTTCCGCGCATAGTTTCGAACTTGTGGCCCGGCGCGCGAAAGCGAAGTTCTTCACCGGCCTGTCGGCCACCGTGGCGCGCAAGGACGGACATCACCCGATCATCTTTATGCAGTGCGGTCCGATCCGGCATCGCGTGGATGCAAAGCAGCAGGCGGCAACCCGGCCATTTACGCACTCCGTCCTGGTGCGCCCGACGGGATTTCGTGACGAAGCCTCCATTTCACACTTTGCAAAGTGTGAAACCGGCAATCCTCGACAGGAATTTCAAACGCTGTACGACGCGCTGTGGCGTGATGAGAAAAGGAACACGATGATCTGCGCCGACGTATTGAGCGCCATGCACGAGGGGCGTTCGCCACTCGTGCTGACGGAGCGGACGGAGCATTTGGATTTGCTGGCGGAGCGAATATCGAGCGAAGGGGTCAATGTGATCGCCTTGCGCGGCGGCATGGGACGCAAGGCCCTGCGGGAAGCGCTCGACAGGCTGACGAGTCTTGCGGAGCGCGGCTGTGTCGTCCTCGACCAGCCGCAGCACGTTGCCAACTCGGGAGGCGATGAAGATGCCACGCATGCTGCGGCTGGTCTTCGACACAGCCGCGCTCCGGAGCTTCCGCAGGGACGGGTGATTCTCGCTACGGGACGGTTCATCGGCGAGGGGTTCGATGATCCGCAGTTGGACACGTTGTTTCTGGCGCTGCCGGTTTCCTGGCGCGGGACGGTGGCGCAATACGTGGGGCGGCTGCACCGATTGCATGAAGGCAAACGCGAAGTGCGCGTTTATGATTATGCGGACCTCAACGTGAGGATGTTCGCGAACATGTTCGACCGGCGTTGTCGGGGCTACGAATCGCTGGGCTACGCCGTGCTGCTCCCGGCGAGCGCCCAACCGGGCTGGCCGGTCGAAGTGCCGCTGCCGATGGAACCGGAATGGAAACAGAATTACGCCGCCAGCGTGCGGCGGTTGATTCGTGATGGAGTGGACGTTCCCCTCGCCAACCTATTTGTTCACGCGGCGCGGTCTCCCTCGCCAGAAGCCGAAGGCGCGGCCCGCGCGCGGAGTGCGAGCGAGGCGTTTCTCTACCGGCGCTTGGAGACGCTTGAAGCGACGGTTGGCCGATTCCGCCTCAACACAGAATTGCCCATTCCGTTCGACAATCGGGGCGTGATGGAGGTGGACTTCCTTTGTGCCGAAGCCCGCCTGGTCATCGAATTGGACGGCGCGCAACATCTGGCGGATGCGGAGGCCTACCGGCGCGACCGGCGAAAGGACGCGCGGTTGCAGCAGCACGGCTATTTTGTCCTGCGCTTTCTCGCCGAAGACGTGGGGAAGCAGTTGGACCATGTGCTCGATGCAGTTCTTGCAGCACTTGCGCACCGACAAGACCGGCGGAAGTGAGTGTCTCTGCACATGTGATAAAAGGCGCGGAGGTTTACAGTCAGGTTTCAATCTGCTATCCGCTTTATATGATTCAGCCGGAGCAGTTGGTTGGTGATGAATGGGCCGAGTGGTATCGGCTCACGCCCGCGCAACGCTGGCTGGAAAGCGAGAAACTTTGGCAGACCTATCTCGCGCTCGGAGGCTCTCTTGATCCCGAACCCGATACGCAAAGTCCTTTCTTCGATGCGCGCGAATCAAAGCCGGCTTCGACGAAGCAGCGAATTGTTGATCAAACAATCTGGCAGCAGTGGGCAAGGGTAATGACAAAGCGGCACGCCAAATGAAAACTGCCGAAGACGTCCGCAAATACGCCGCCGAACAAGGCATCGCCGCGGAAGAGGCGTTGAAGAAGGGCATGGAAGAAAAGTCGAAGGAGTTCGTCGAGAAGGGCGCGGAGGTTTACGCGAAGGTGTAAATCTGATAATCATCGGACATGGCCAGCAATTCGCCATCCGAAAATCTGCCGTTAGCCGACGTGCTGCGCGCGGCGAACGAATTGATTGCCGCGAAGTTGATTGAAGACTGGGCGCTCGGCGGCGCGCTGGCGGCAATCTACCACGTCGAACCGTTCACCACCTACGACGCGGACATTTTTCCATTCCTGCCGACAAGGGTTTGACCGCCGGCATCCCGGCCATCTGCAAGCCCAAGGCTGGCAGGTCGAGCGCGAGCATCTGCTGGTGCGCGGATTCCCGGTGCAATTTCTCGCCGCCCACGGATTGACCGAGGAGCCGTTCGCGAGGCGGAGCGGATTGATTACGAACGCGTGCCCGCCAAAGTGTTTCGCGCCGAGCACATGGTGGCCATTGCCGCCAGTGTCGGGCGGGCCAAGGACAAGGCGCGCATCGAGCAACTGCAGCAGCAGGCCGATCTCGACAAAACTTATTTGGCAGACGTGCTGCACCGGCATAAGCTGAAACTGCCAACGTTATGAAACCGGAGATGCGCCAGAAACTTGCCCGTGAACCCTTTGCGGAAAAGATCCGCAAGGTGGCGCAATTGATTCGCCTGGCAAAAACCTTCCCGCGCCGAGCGCGGACGATTGCGGCACATTCGCACGGCAAATGAAACGCAAAGCACACGCCCGCAAACCTGCCAAAGCCCCGGCCTTCGTGCTGCGCGCCGAAACGCGCCCTGCGCCGCGCTGCCAAAAACGTGCAGGCCCAGAAACGCGCGCTGAAACTTCCGGTAATTGTCTGGCAGCACGATAAAGTGGTGGAGAAGCCCGCTTGAAAACTCCGCACGCCGCCAACCAAATTGAAGCGACGATCAATGTTGCTAGTGCTGATCCGAAGCATTCCGCAAAGCACAGCTTCATCATCAGCACACGGTGTCCTTTGACCACTCCGGAAATACAGAACCTAAAGGCAAGGTTTAAGAAGCAGTTCAATTCATCTCTGACAATAAAGAATATCGTTTGCGAATTCCCCATTGTCTGATCGCTAGGCAAGACGCTAAACCAAATATGCAATTCTCCTCAAAACAACGCGAAGAACTGGTCAACGCGTTGAAAGACCGGTTTGAGCGCAACCTGAGCCGGCATAAAGGTCTGGATTGGGCCAAGGTGCAGGCGCGGTTGGAGGCCAAGCCGGACAAGCTGTGGTCGCTCGCGGAAATGGAACGCACCGGCGGTGAACCGGATGTGGTGGGTCACGATAAAAAGACAGGCGAATTCGTTTTCTTTGATTGTTCCGCGGAAACTCCCAAAGGTCGCGTCAGTGTTTGTTACGACCGCGAAGGACTGGAATCGCGGAAGGAGCATCGCCCGAAAACCACCGCCATGGCCACGGCCATGGGCATTCAGCTTCTGACGGAGGAACAATATCTGGAACTTCAGACCCTGGGAGAGTTTGATCGGAAGACATCGAGTTGGGTGAAAGCACCGGCTGAGGTCCGAAAACTCGGCGGAGCGCTCTATGGTGAGCGCCGCTACGGTCGCGTCTTCGTGGGGCACAACGGCGCGCAGTCTTACTATGGCGTCAGAGGATTTCGAGGTTCGCTGAGGGTTTAACCCGGCACAAATTTCTCGAAAAAACGCTTTCGATATTCTTAAGGTCTATGGCGGTGGTTGGCTTGGTGAGGCCGGAACTGCATACGGCCGAAATGCTGCGTTCTTGCCAAACGGAACGATCTTCAAGCGGATCATGAGTAACGAGGGCGGCGATGAACCATTTGCAGTGGACGACCTTTACGCTGCATATCGGCTGATGGAGGCGGCGGAGAAGTATAAATTTGGCAGGACTGCGGACCATCCAAGCCGTCGCTTGACCAAGTTTTTGTATTACTTGGTTGTCGTCAAGCTGCTAAAGGATGCACTCATCCGAGCAAACAATACACAACCCAAGCCGAAGGATATTACCCGAGCAATCCTCAAACTATTCGATCCCAAAAGCGAACAAGCGCTCAACGAATTGCTGGACACGGCAATCGAGGTTATCGACGAATATCTGACGCAAGGCGCAGAGGATTCCGCGTTTAATGAGCCAAGCTATCAAAACACTTTCAACGGCAACCTCAACACCTATATCAAGTGGGAGCAATTGGGCAAGACGGAGGAGGCTTCGCCTCGGTTTCAAAGTCTCGTCTCGGCATATTGTCGGACGCTAGGCCGTCCGACAGGCGGGAAGCCGTCGCCGCGTGATTTGATCACGGCAGCGATCAAAGGATAGGAGCTAGGCGGCCATCAGATTGGCGGGCAGATACCGGGCGCTGTCCATCAATCGCTTTGGAATCCGTTTTTGCAGACCCGTCTTTTCCAGCAGAGGCTTGATGCCAAATTCATCCACGCCCACCAGTTCAATCCCCACCACGTCGCCGTTCGCATCAAAATCCACCGTGACAATGCAACCATCCGTGGTGATGGGCTGCGTTCGCGCGACCTTTTTTGTGCTGAAGCGCACGTAGGCGGCATGAGCCTCCGAATCCAATTCCACGACGAGCGGGTTCGCCGCTTTCAACACGATGGGGTGATTATTTTTCATGTCCAGTATCCGGTAACAAAAAAACACTCGTGCTTGATCGCCACAGGTTTTGGAAAAAGTGGGCGGG
>JACZKP010000189.1 GCA_014860005.1 Verrucomicrobiota bacterium
GGCAAAAAGCCAACCGGAGCGGCCGGGAATGCCAGCAGCGGCCCGGCGAGCGGGCCGCAGACCCTCGGTATTAGCAGCGACCGGGGACCGCAATAGTTTCCACTCCTTCAATCGGTTTTCTAAGTCCGACAAATTCCTAGAAGTCCGAGGATCATCGCAATCGCCGTCACAATCAGGATCGCCCACTCAATCCATTTTGGGTGAGCAAGGCGATCCACAGATATCTGCAGAGCCTGATACCTCTCCTTCGCACGGCTCTCGGCTTCCTGCGCCTCCTTCCGAAGAATCTCGTCATCAACCGCAGCCTTGAGATGCACCGCATCTGGAATACGATTCTGAATGAACACCATCGAACCTGCGCTCATTGCCCGCAACTCATCAAGATGGCAATCACGTAGCTTGCCGTCTCTGAGCAGTGCAAGAGCTTTGTTGATGTCCATACGCGCGATTATGCCCAACAGTATCAATGGGACAAAGTCGGCTGCGAAAGCCAAAGTCCGCCCTGACCCGTCGTTGTGGTTGACCCTACCCTCGCGCAATGGCAGGTCAAGCCTGAAGAGCAAGCGGTTGCATGGTGGGGTGTGATTAAAATTGGGTGAAAGGCCGGCGCTGGGGTGGAGCGCCGGGCTGTGCCCGGCTTTGGACTGGCACAAACCCATGCCGATCTCTTTGCCGGTGGCGCAGCCCGGAGCATTCGGGTGGTTTAAGCCGACCACAGGTCGGCGCTCCGGTCCACAGGGTGTGAGGAAACTGGCGAAATACCGCGCTTCGCCGGTTTTGGCTTGCCCGAACGCATCGCGTACCAGTTTGTAGCGCCGACACGGGAGAACTTATTCTGCAACAAGACAAGTCTGCGGGGCTGGACTTGGCGCACGGTATTCCCAAGGATGCCCACCATGGACCCGCAAACTGCCCGCCAGCATTTGGCCAGCGCCGGCACAGGTCACCCGGCCGTGAGAACCAGTTCTCAAGCCAGGCGGCTTGCTGTCGTGGTCGGCTTCCTGTTGCTGGAGTTCGGTTTTGCCGCGGGACCGCTCAACCTGGCGGGTGCGACCGCTCCCGTGGTGGTGGGCCCAACGCAAGCCGGCTTCAATCTGATCGTGGTGCCCGACGGCGCATGGGAACTCTACGACGTCCGGGCGGATGCGGGAGAGAAGCGGTTGATCCGCGCACGCTCCAACGACCACGGCCGGACCTGGACGGAACCCGAAACAATCCGTGTCATGGCGCGCATTTGGACAAGGGAAAACCATCCCGGCTATTCCAACCGCTTCCGGCTTGCGATTCGATTTACAGCCACCGGAGGAATGATGATGATGTGCCCGCGTCAATTGAATTGCATTTGATACCATGAACCGACTCAGACTGGCCGGCCTGATTGCGGCCACACACACACCCTTCCATGCGGATGGCTCGCTCAACCTTGCGATGGTTGAAGCGCAGGCGGCCCATTTACTGCGCCACGACATCCACACCTTGTTCATTGGTGGCAGCACGGGGGAGAGTCATTCCCTGGCTTTGCCGGAGCGCCTGGAGTTGACCCAGCGCTGGATTGAAGTGGCGCGAGGAACTCCGTTCAAAGTGATGGTGCATGTCGGCTCAAATTGTCTGGGCGACGCGATGGCGCTCGCGGCCCAGGCGAATCGCCTGGGCGTGGCGGCCATTTCCGCGCTTGCACCGTCCTACTTCAAGCCCCGTACGCTGGGGATGCTGGTCGAGTGGTGCGCGACGATTGCGGCAGCCGCGCCGGAGACGCCGTTTTACTATTACGACATTCCAGCCATGACCAACGTGCATTTCCCGATGCCGGATTTCCTGGTCCAGGCCGCGGATCGCATTCCCACCCTGGCCGGCATCAAATTCACCAATTACAATCTGGTGGACTACCAGTTCTGCCTGCGCGTGGATGACGGCGCCTTCGACATTGCGTGGGGCGGTGACGATGCGCTGTTGGCGGCGCTGTCTCTCGGCGCGCAAGCCGCCATCGGCACCAGTTACAATTTTGCGGCGCCGCTCTTCCACCGGTTGATTCAGAGCTTTCACGACGGCGACCTTGAAGCGGCGCGAAAGGAGCAATTTCGCGCCCTCCAACTCTTTCGACTGCTCGACGATCACGGCTTGCTGGGGGCCACCAAGGCCATCATGAAACTGTTGGGCGTGGATGTCGGGCCGGCCCGTCTGCCGCTGGTGAATCCGTCGCCTGAACAACTTGGCAATCTCCGTGGCAAGCTGGAACAGCTTGGGTTCTTTGACTGGATCGCTGAAGGGAATTCTGCCCCGGTAAGCTTGTAATAACCGTGCAGTTCGGCCGTCTTCAAACGACGGATGAACCATGACTGGCCAGTGCGCAGCGCATCAATTCTTCACCAAGCCCGTGACTTCAAACTTCGTGTAGCTCTCGTCGCGGGACAAACGCCCCGACTTGTCACGGGAATGAAAGCTGAACGTCTCCGTGCCGTCCACGTTGCTGCGCCAGACGAGATTCGTACCCGTGCCCTGATAAATCGTCTCGCCATTCGCGCGGCGGATCACGGTTTCGCCGAAACTGCTCTGGCGGAAATTCACCCAGGAGAAGGTCACGGTTCTCCCATCGGCGGCGCGCGTCACTTCCAGGTCCATCGGCGGCGCAGGATCAAGTCTTGCGAGCTTTGCGGGCGTTTCCGGTGGGCGACCGTAACCGCCGTCCTCCCGCCAGCCCTCTGCGTAGAAACTGGAGCTTTGCCGCAAGTGCTGCCGCGCGTCCCAGGCATTGTAACGCGGATTGGCGTCGAGAATATCCGCGAGCTTCCCGGCAATGGTCACTGCCTCCAGCAGCGCGGGATCATTCAACCCGAAACCGCGCGCGCTGGTAGCGTCCACAAACTCCAGGCCCGGCCCAAATGTGCGCGGCCAGTTGGTGGCGCTGCTGCCGACCGTCACTGCCGAGAACAATCGCGGCGGCGACGCCATGCGCGTGTTCATCGTCTGGGCAAAGCGGGCCATCGCATGGTGTGGCAGAACCACCAGAATGCCGGCGGCCGCCGCCCGATCCCATTCGGTCTTGTAGTGGAACAAATTGGTTTCCGAGCGGGTCAGTGGGGCGAGGATCATGCGGTAATCTTTGCTGATGGCGTAATCCACCATCGCGCCCACGCCCGGCAGCACCGCGACCAACGGCCCGGTGGAAAAGTTGGTGAACTGGTCATAAACCGGATTGCCGCTGCGATATACCATGTCGCAAATCCAGTTCGTCGCGAGCTGCTCAAAACGACTGTAGAGGACGGAGTTAATGCCATCCTCCTTGGGCGGTGCCCCAATCACGAGACAGGTTTGGTTCAAGCGGAAGTTCAGCCCGGTAACCGTGCGCGTCTGAAAGGACTCCATCCGCGACGAGTCGCCGGCGCGGTTCTTTGACCAGTAACGGAACGTCGCGTCGCCGTCCACGTCGCAAGACCAAGTGAAATTCGTGCCCGTGCCCTCGTAAAGAATTCGCCCGTCGTCCCGCTCTATCACGGTTGCGGCGAAGTCGGATTGTAGAAAATTCCGCCAGGTGAAGTGGACCTGCCGGCGATTGCGGGATTTCACCGCGCGAAATTCCAGCGGCGGACCGGGCCGGAGTTTGCCGACGACGGCGTTTTCGTTCACCCGGCCAAAGCCGTTGGTTTCATTCCAGCCAATGTCCCAGAAGCTCGCCGCCTGGCGCAGATGTTGCCGGGCGTCCCAGATATTGTAGTGCGGATGCGTGTCGAGAATCTTCGCGAACTTGGTCGCGGTGGCCTGATTGGCCCAGCTTTGCGCGGCGTCCTCGAAATTCGAGTGCGATGCCCACACCGGCAAGGCGTCAATCAATTCCACACTCGGCCCGAACGACGTGACGTTGTCGCGGCTGCCGCCCGCCACACTGATCGCCGCGTGCAAACCGGGCGCGGCGTCGAACCGAAATCCCCTGGTGTTGTTGCCCTGCGGCGCGAAGGGCATCATGCCGTTGTCCAGTGCGCGGCCCCAGAAACGCATCGAGTAACCGCCCGCGCCGTTGTTGATCACAATGCGATAACCCAACTGATGCCGCCCGATGTAGTCGAACAATTCCTCCACCGGCGTGTTGGTCGGATTCATGCCGAGACTGTGCATGAGGTCCCACGACAAATCACAGGTCCAGCCTTTCCTTGGATCGTTGGCGGGATTGCCCGCGAGCTTCAGGAAATTTATCTTCGCGCCTTCGGGGTGCGTCATCCCCGCGCCGGGCAGGCGATTACCCGAACCCAGCACCAGCGCCTTGCGTTGGTTGGCTGGATTGGCGGGGATTGAGGCCGCCGCCTGCGGCTGGCTGCCGACAGTCGAGACCACCGGTTTCTTCTGCGCGCCCGATACACAGGCGACGAGCACTGCACTGAGCAGAACAAATCCCGCCAGGCGGGGAAGCAGGGCACGCGACAGGTTGGACGGTGAATCAGCCATCACGGATGAATATGGCAAAGGTCGGGGCAAATTGAAAGCGTGGCTCTCTCACCCGGCCTACGGCCACCTGCAATGAAGCGGAGTGCCAATTTCCAAATCGGCCGGACCTCGTCCGCTTCGCCGCGACGAGCCGATTTGGAATTCATCGCTCCCGGGATGGTTCAGGGTCAGAGACCTGCCGGAAATCATTTCTGACCATCGTTACCGCAAGGGCTTGAGATGCGTGTGCGGTTCGTTGTCGGGCAATTGATCCCACGCGAGTTTCTCGTCCGCCGCCGGCACGTAACGTTCCGGCAGGCCCAGTTCCTTGAGGATGAGGTTCCGCGCCATCGAAATGCCCACGGTCTTGTAGAACGCGAGGTGGCGGTTGAATCCCTGACGGCCAAAGCCGCAATCGGTCGAGAGCACCAGCTTGTCGGCGGGAATGTGCTTGAGGCATCGCCGAATCCGGTCGGCGATGACATTCGGAAAATCCGCCTGCAACGTGCGATGGCTGATGACGCCCACGGCGATTTTCTTTTTTAGCTTGTTCTTGTAAGCGTCGAACAACGGCAGTTCCTTGAAGTTGTTTTCCGTGGCTTCAATCGTCCACACGTCGCCCTTGAGGCGTTCGAGATAAATCTCCATCGAATTTGCATAAGATTCATCGCTGAAGACTTTTTGCATGTTGGGATTGCCCCAGCAGGTGTGAATCCAGACTTCGACGTCATCCAAGCCCTCGACTTCGCGGTTGAACGCATCCACGAGGAAATTGATGAACTCCTTCATCTCGGGATTGTAACGAGCCATGAAATGCAGCGTCGGCTCCTCGACTTGAATCACCTTGCAGCCCGACGCCGCGAGTTGGCGCAACTCCTTGTTCATCGCCTCGGCCATGTCCCAGATCAATTGCTTCTTGTCGTCGAGATCATAGTTGGGTGTGTGGCAGTCGAGGAAGAACGCCAACACCTGGGCCGAGCAGGTGCCGAACTTCACGGGTCGGCCGGATGCGGCGGCGGCCTGTTGCGCGACGCGCCAGATTTTGGCGTATTCGAGCGGATTCTTCGGATCGTGTTCCACCTTTCCGGTCACGCGCGGCCAGCGCCACGTCTTGTAGATTGAATCCAGCATCGTGCCGACGGGATACGAGAGCAACGGCGAACGGGTTTTCTCAGTCTGCAATTCCTCATGTTCGAATCCTTTCCACCGTTGGAGCATGTAGTGATGCCACGAGCGGCCCGCCACGTCTTCGTCCAGGTGATAATCCCCCGTGGTGATAATGTCCAAACCGGCGCGGGCCTGGTCTGAAACCACAATCGCGTGCGCGTCGGAAAACTGCTCGCGATACCACGGGTCCATCATGGCGGTGTCAAGCGGGCGGCCCCACATGTTCATGTTGTACCAACGCGGGCGCGGCCAGGAGCCGGTGACGGTTGCCGGGAGCATCAAATCCTTGGTGGCAGTGAATGACATGAGTCGTATTCCTTTCTTGGGTGTTGGGTTAGTGCGGCCGTCGCGATGAGATCATTGGCTCAAGCGTGGACAATGCGCATGAACCGATGGCTACCTGCAGCGCCGGTTTTCCCACCGGCGAATGGCGGGCCGACTGAAAAGTCGGCGCTACGGGGTTGTGGTTCATGAAAAGGTTTATGTCTGAAGCCAACCGCGCCGACAAGCGGAAAAACCGGGAAATCCCCGGTTGGGGCGCAGGACAAAACTATTCGTGCCGATTGCCACGTCTATCAGTATCGCCGGCAACCGGCGAGGGGCGCGACGGTTTTGGACTGCGGTGGCAGAGCGTAGCGGCGACACCGCTTTTGGTAACTGGGTCGTGACTCCGGAGTTTCGCCATCGTGCGACGGCGCACGGACCCACGCGCCCTACCTGCCGAATGAACTCAACCGATCATGCGGATAGTTGGTGTCACTCATACCGCAACGACTCAATCGGGTCCAGATTCGCCGCCTTGTAGGCCGGATAAGTGCCGAACACGATGCCCACGATGGAGCAGATCACCAAGCCCAGCACAATCCAGTCAAACGGAATGGCCGGCGGAACTTTGAAGAACACCGCGGTGGCGTTGCCGCCGAGAATGCCGAGCACCACACCAATCACGCCGCCGACCTCGCACAGCACCACGGCTTCCATGATGAATTGCGTCATGATGTTGCGTTTCTTGGCGCCGATGGCGCGGCGGATGCCGATTTCGCGCGTCCGCTCCGTGACCGAGACGAGCATGATGTTCATGATGCCGATCCCGCCGACGAGGAGCGAGACCGAGGCGATCGCCGCCAGCAGGAGCGCCATCACCTGGGTGGACTGCTCGGCCGCCTGCATCATCTGGGTGAGGTTCCGGACCGTGAAGTCCGTCTCCTGACGGGGGCCGATCCGGTGGCGCTGCCGGAGCAGTTCCCCGATCTGCTGCTCCGCCGCCCCAAGATCGGCGGCACTCTTCGCCTTTACGGAGATCGATCGGACCATCCCCGCGAAGGGTGTCCCGAAGATCTTCTTCTGCGCCGTCGTGAGGGGGATGAAGATGATGTCGTCCTGATCCTGCCCCATCACCGACTGCCCTTTTTGCGCCAGGACGCCGATCACGGTGAAG
>JACZKP010000190.1 GCA_014860005.1 Verrucomicrobiota bacterium
CGTCCTTCATCGACCTCCAGGACACCAAGGACTACCTTACGCTGCACCCGCTGAACAACAAGCCCTACTACCTCGGCGTCTTCCTCACCGGCGCCTACCAGGACATCATGGGCGACCTGCACAATCTCTTCGGGCGGGTCAACGAAGTGCATGTCTTCCTCGACCCTGACGAGCCTACCGGTTATTATATCGAGGAAATCATCGAAGGCTCGACCATCGTGCAGACTTTGGCTTCGGTGCAATACGACGAGAACGAATTAAAACGACAGATGAAGGCGCAGATTGACGAAGCCATCAAATCGGATCGCATGAAGCCTTCCGAGGGGATGCGCCTGCTCGACGAGTACGAACGCGGGCTGAAGTCGTACACTTATTTGAGCTTCTAGCTCCGCCCCGATGAGAATGGAAGATGGCGCCCGGAATATAAGCAACCCGCAGGATGAACCGCTCGTTCTTCAGAATCCCCCATCCACCGATTCTGCGGCCCGGCACCTTTCGGATTCCGTCCCCCAGCCGGAATTGCTTCGCTCGTTAGGCCGGTTGGTGCGCGGATTATCCGCGCTGTTCTGGGGATTGCCCGCCGCACTGATCGTTTGTGTGGGCATTGCCAGTGCCGGCTGGTTCAGAAGTTTTGGCGTGCTGCCTCCGCTCGCGGCCACCGGCCTGCTGCTCTTCGGCTTGTGGCAGATTGGCGATTTTCAGAAACAGGAGCGCCCCTGGCGCAGCGCGCTGGACCGCACCCGGCTGGTCGCGCTCATCAATTGCGGCCTCTGCCCGTTTGTCTTCTGGTGGCATCGCATCCCCGATCATCCCTTCTTCACCGTGGCCGTTGCGATGCTGGCGTTGTCCGGCCTGCTGTTCCTGTTCAATTTGAATCTCGCGCTGGCGCGGCTGGGCGCCATGTTGCCCGACGAAACGCTGCGCCAGGAAACACGCCAGTTCACCGCCGTGAATCGCGGCCTGCTCGTGGCGATGTTGCTACTTGTGGCCCTCTCGCTCCTGCTCGCGCGCCTGCCCGGATTGCCGCCGGAGGTGGTCGCCATGATTCAGTTAGTCAATCAGACCGGTTTCTGGTCCTTCGTCCTGCTTGTGCTGCTGCCGCTCTCGCTGACCATGGCCATGATCTGGAAGACCAAGGAAGTCATCCTTGCCAGCGTGTTCGACGCGCGGCGCTGAAATCCCCGCGTCAGGTCCGTCGTTGTTCAACCAAGCCTCTCTATGCGGTTACTTCAACCGCTGAATTGCGTCCGGTCAGCCGCTCATACCCCCACCGCAACATTCGCTCGGTGGTTTCCCAACTCACGCACGCGTCGGTGATGGACACGCCGTATTGCAGTTCGGGGACCGGTTTGGGGAACGGCTGGTTGCCCTCGTGCAGGTTGCTCTCGATCATCACGCCAATGAGCGAACGGGTGCCGCCGAGGCGTTGCTCAATCACGCTGCGCCATACGTCTTCCTGTCGCGCGAACTGCTTCGCGGAATTAGCATGGCTGCAATCCACCATGAGCACGGGCGGCAGGTTGGATTGCTTCAAGACGGCCTCCGCGTCGCTAATGCTTTCGGCGTCGTAATTGGTGCGCGCCCGGCCGCCGCGCAGGACAATGTGACCATCCGGATTGCCGTTCGTGCGCACGATGCTCGTCACGCCGTCCTGGTCAATGCCCAGAAAACTGTGCGGGTGCCGCGCGGCACCCATGGCGTCAATGGCGATTTGCAGGCTGCCGTCCGTGGCGTTCTTGTAGCCGATGGGCATCGAGAGGCCGCTGGCCATTTCGCGGTGCGTCTGGGATTCGGTCGTGCGCGCGCCAATGGCCGCCCATGTAACGAGGTCCGCGATGTATTGCGGTACGATGGGATCAAGAAACTCCGTGGCCGTCGGCAAACCGATGCCCGTAATTTCCACCAGCAAACGGCGCGCAATTTTCAATCCGGCCTCGATGTCCTGCGAGCCGTCCAGGTGCGGGTCGTTGACCAGGCCCTTCCAGCCGATGGTGGTGCGTGGCTTCTCGAAATAGACACGCATGACGATTTCCATTTGATCGGCAAACTCGCGGCGTAGCGCGTTGAGCCGCGTGGCGTATTCCCGGGCGGCCTGTTCGTCGTGAATCGAGCACGGACCCACTACAACCAGCAAACGGGGATCGTCCTGCCGCAGGATGCGGATGACGCGTTCGCGGCTTCGCGCCACAGTGGCGCTGGCTGCTTCGCTGGTCGGAAATTCGGCCTTCACCGCGCGCGGCGTCGAGAGCCGCACCATTTCGCGGACGTGCAGGTCTTGCGTTTTGAACATCGCGCCCAGTATAGCGGGATTCGCTCAAATTCAAGCTAGGAAAGCAAGGGGAGAAGTAATGCCTCACTAATCCCCGGCCTTAACTGGATTGGCGGGGCTGGTTTGCTTCCATGGCAAGTATGTATGGGAGCATATTTACGCAGTTCACTGGTCCCCGAATCGAATGGATTGGTCGAATTTGCTGACATTAGAGAAGATGCAGCAAACCGGGAAGGTCGCGCATATCGGATGCGCATATCGGATTGCATCATTCTGCTATTTCAGGCTCAATCCTGCCTGCCTATGAAATCCCTGTTTGCTTGTTTCGTCTTCGTGACTGCCTGCTGGGTCGGCAGCCTGCAATTGCCCGCGCAAACCCCGGCGGCATTGCCCGACAGTTTCGATATTCAGGCGATTGATACGTTCCTCGCGCAAACCCTCCAGCAGAAGGGCCAGCCGGGGTTCTCGGTTGCCATTGTGAAGAATGGGGAGGTCGTGCTGGCGAAAGGATACGGCAAGCGCTCGCTCGAAGATGGCCGACCGGTTGAAACTGACACGCTGTTCGCCATCGGGTCGGTGAGCAAACAGTTCACCTGCGCCGCTATTTTGCTGCTGGCCGAAGACGGCAAACTGTCGGTCCACGACAAGGTCGCCAAGTATTATCCCGATCTGACGCGCGCCAACGACATCACTTTGCTCGACTTGATGAACCATGTTTCCGGCATTCCGGATTACTACCCGCTCGATTTTGTGGATCGTCGGATGCGGCAACCGATTGATCCGGATGCACTGCTTCGCCGGTACGCGGGCGGAAAACTCGATTTTGAACCGGGGAGTAAATACTCCTACAGCAACACCGGTTACATCCTGCTCGGTCGCGTGGTGGAAAAGGTCGGTGGAAAACCGTTCGGCGAATTTCTGGCGGAACGCCTCTTCAAACCGCTCGGCATGAATCATACCGTTCACGAGCCGGAGTTGTCCGATCCACGCCTCGCGCGCGGCTACACCATCTTTGCCCTCGGCGCATCGGAATACACGGACCCTGAAGCGAGCGGTTGGATCGGCGCGGCGGGAGGTATTTATTCCACCCCTTCCGATCTGGCGAAGTGGAATCTGGCCCTGATCGGCGGCAAAGTGCTCAAGCCCGAATCCTACGCGTTGATGACTTCGCCGCGGAATCTGGCCGGTGGCAAAGTCTCGGAGTACGGTTGCGGCCTCGGCGTCCGGATGCAGAGCAATCGCCAGGTGCTCACGCACGGCGGCGCCGTCAGCGGCTTTGTGACGTTCAACGGCACGGTGCCCTCCACGCGTTCCTCGCTCACCCTGATGTGCAATCAGGACGCCGGTTCAGGTCCGCTGGCAGGGCAGATTTTTTCCCTGCTCCTGAAAGAACCGTCGAACGTTCCCACCATTCGCGGCCTCTCGACTGCGGATGCGGTGAAGCGCGCGTTCGCGGGTTTCCAAAAAGGCCGTGTCAACCGGAGCGAGTTTAGCGAGGAATTCAATCATTACCTCACCGACACCAAACTCGCGGGCGCCGCGAAGCGCCTCAAAGGCTACGGCAAGCCGCAGAAAGTGGAAGTCCTCAGCACAAATGAACGCGGCGGCATGGAAGTCACGACCAGCCGGCTGACCTTCAAAAAGGGAACTCTCCAGGCTTTGATGTATCGGATGCCGGACGGCACGATTGAGCAGTTCTTCATTTATCCGGATTGAGAACGTGGGCGGTGCGAATACTCACGACCCGCACGAATCCAAACGTCGAGCGGATCATCCCCGCACGCGGATTACCGGCTCAACCATCGGCCCTTCCAGAAAACGCGCCGGATTCGGGTCCGCCAGCCAGCCGGCCAGCGTCTTGAAGGTAGCGGCGTAAGTTTGCAAGGTCTGTTCGGTGGAAGCGACATCGTGCGCCGCGCTCAAGTTGTGAGTGGTCAGTTGCAGGAGGCCGCGCTTGACGACTTCCTGCTGCCACAGACTGCGTTCGAGGAAGCTGTCCTCGCCCGCCGCGTCGCGGAATCTCAAAAGCGACCAGGCCGGGAAGCCTACGCACTCGAAACGCGGATGCAGCCCTGCCTGCTTTGCCAAGGCGTTGAAGCCGTCCTGCAAGCGTCGTCCGTTGGCCTCGATTCGCGCCAAGGCATCTGTTTGCTCAAGCACGTCCAGCACCTTCATGGCGGCCGCCATGGCCCCCACGTCGCCGCCGAAGGTGAAGCTGAAAAAGATTTCGGTGAAGACCTGCATCACCTCGGACCGGCCCAGGACGCAGGCGATGGGGAAGCCGTTGCCCATCGCTTTTCCGAAACACGCCAGGTCCGGCGTCACCCCGAGGCGTTTCTGCGCCCCGCCCAGGCCCAGATGGAAGCCGGTGCAGATTTCGTCGAAAATCAACAGTGCATCGTGCTGGTGCGCGAGGTCTTTGACTCCTTGGAGGTATCCCGGTTCAGGCATGGTGAAGTTCACTGGCTCCATGATGACGGCGGCGAACTCGCCGTTGTGTTGCGCCAGCAAGTTCGCCAGTGCTGGCAAATCGTTGTAGGGGAACGGGTGCGTCAATGCGCGGACCGCGCCGGGCACGCCGCGATGGCGAGTGGTTGAGCCGATGTACCAATCCTGCCAGCCGTGATAACCGCAGCAGGCGATCCGCTCGCGGCCCGTATAGGCGCGCGCGACGCGCACGGCTCCGGCGGTGGCATCCGAACCGTTCTTACCGAACCGGACCATTTCAGCACAAGGAACGAGGCGCTGCAGCCGTTCAGCGAGCCGCACCTCGACGGGATGGGGCAGGGAAAAACTGTGGCCACGCGCGATCTGCGCCGCGACGGCTGCGTTCACCTCGTCATGGGCGTATCCGAGGATGTTCGGGAGCAGGCCCTGGACGTAATCAATGTATTCGTTGCCGTCCACGTCCCAGACGCGGCAGCCCTTGCCACGTTCGAGGAAGACGGGCGAAACGCCGCGAACATACTGGTTGAAACCTTTGCTGAAGGTCTGGGTGCAACCCGGAACCACCTTCTGCGCGCGGCCCAGCCACGCCTCGGATTGCGTCAGCGTTCGCTTGGGCGCCGGGCCGGCAACAGCCCGTTGGTAGAGCGACGTGTAGTAGCGTTCGTCCATGAATCCGAACTCATCCCCGCCCGCGAAATTCGTCCATCAACTTCAGGATGCCTTCGCGGATTTCAAACAACTCCTGCCGCGCCTCCGCAATCATTATCGCCGGCAACAGTTGCTTCGGGGAAACAGCCTCCAGCCCGGCCTGGGATTTGTGCAGGTGATCCAGCGCGCGCTTCAGATACGCCACGGTGAAGGCATCGTCCGCGTAGCCGCGTCCCTCAGCCAAACCTTCCAGCGCGCCGGCCAGTTTCACGCTGGTGGTCTGGAACTCGAAGAGGAACTGCCCCAAATCTTTGTCGTCTGAATTCTCGAGCCCCAGGTCATCGGCCTGATGCCAGAATCGCATCGCGCTCTCAAAGCAACGATGCTGCAACGGATGCCGAAGGTCGCCGTCGTCCGTCCGAATCCAGTCAATCCCTTCGCGGTCCGGCTCCGGCTCGGGCGGTGGCTCGTTGGCGGCAGCTTCGCAAATCGCGTTGATCTCCTCGATGGACATCCGCTCATCAACATCGTCCTCGGTATCCCAGCCCATTTCCTTGGCGATCTTCTCCTCAGCCTCTTCGGAATCTCCGTACTTCTCCAGCAGTTCCATGTATTTGGTCGTGCGCGCGTCGGATTCCTTCATGAACTTCTCGTAATCGTGCTCGTCCCACTCCTGCTCCGGGTCCTTCTGGCCGCGCTGTTGTTGTTCAATCGCTGCACTGAGTTTCTGCATGAAATCGTCCATGCCGGCGGCGGCTTGTTGCGCGCGCGCGGCATCTTCCGCCGGTGTCATCCGCCACTCGGGCGCGGAGATCGTGAGTTTGTAGTCTGCGCTCTCGACCACAACCCGTCCGTTCGCCTCGCTGAACCATTCGAGGTAAAGGGAATTGGCCATGTGCTCCGGCGGCTTTTCCTTGCGGTGAATCATCTCGAGCGCTTCGGCCAGCGGCACATCGAATACCCGCACTTTCCGTGACGCCGTCAAGTCACCGATGCTGCCGCGCTGAATCGGATTGAGCGAATCGAGATGCTGATGCGGAACACGCTTGCTCGGGTTCGCGAATGTGAGCAAACACCCGGCGAGATCGGGCCATGCGTTCCCCTTCAGTTCGAGCACGACGGGTTCAGCTCGGCCCTCGACCCAGATCTTGCCGCAGACGAATCCTTTGACGCGGTTGTCAATCTCCCCGCGCACCACGCTGTCATGAATCCGGAAAGCCATGCGCGCAGCATAAATGCATTGCCATTATCCGGCAAAAGAGTTTTGTCCTCAGGCGGTTTCTATGGGGCGCTGCTTTCGTTACGCCAAGGACGGTAGTGTGCCGGCGGGTGCGGGCCGGTCGCGGCGTCAAACGGCCACCCGTGCCTTGATGGCGGGATACGGGTCGTAGCCGGCCAATGCAAAATCCTCGAAGCAGAATTCGTGTAGGTTGCTGACGGCAGGGTTCAGCTTCAAGTGCGGCAAAGGGCGCGGGGTGCGCGTGAGTTGCAGTTTTGCCTGCTCGAGGTGGTTCGCGTAGAGATGCAGGTCGCCAAAGGTGTGAACGAAATCACCGGGCTTGAGGCCGCACACCTGCGCGACCATCAGCGTGAGCAAAGCATAACTGGCGATGTTGAAGGGCACGCCGAGGAAGATGTCCGCACTGCGTTGGTAAAGTTGGCAGCTCAAGGCGCCTTCCTGCACATAGAACTGAAACAGCGTATGACAGGGCGGCAGGGCCATGGTTTCGATCTCCCCGGGATTCCACGCGGTGACGATGAGCCGGCGGCTGTCGGGGTTCTGTTTAATCTGCGCGATCAGGTTGTGAATCTGGTTGATCGAGCGGCCATCGGCGGTGCGCCAGTCGGTCCATTGCGCGCCATACACGCGGCCCAGTTCGCCGTTCGCGTCGGCCCACTCGTCCCAGATCGTTACGCCGCGTTCGTTCAGATACCGGACGTTCGTGTCGCCGCGGAGGAACCAAAGCAGTTCGTGGATGATGGATTTGAGATGAACCTTCTTCGTCGTGATTAGCGGAAAGCCTTCGGCCAGCGGAAACCGTGCTTGCGCGCCGAACACGGAATACGTGCCCGTGCCAGTGCGGTCAGCTTTGAATTTGCCGTGCCCCATGACCTGTCGGAGCAAATCGAGATACTGAGTCATGCCGGGGAAGATGTTTACCGCGAAAAACACGAAACACACGAAAGAAAACTATCCCATGCCCCTGCCACCCGTGGGACGATAGACGCATCCTCACATGCCGCCGGATGTTTGGGTGTTTGGGGCCTTGGGTGGTTCCGGGGATTGCGGTGCGGGCGCTTTGAAAGGCGAATCTTCCGGCACTTTCACGATCGGTGCCGTGGCTGGCGCGGCACGCTTCGACTCGAGGTCGGAAGGTATTTTAAGCAGATGCAACTCCTTGGCGAGATCGTCCAGGAGCACGATGAGCAGGCTCTGGAGGTTGCGCTTCTGGTGGGAGAGAAACCACGCAAATGCTGGTACGGTCAACAGCAGCAAACCCAGCCCGACCCACCAATTGCCAAAGAGTCCGACGACCAGCGTTTCGAGTCCCAGCAGCGACCAGAAGGCGACCTTCGCCTGCAACGACCAACGGCCCCGCAATCGGCAGCGCAGCAACCTTCGGCCCGGGGGATGATCCTCGGCGGCGGTGATCAATTGCACGCAACTCCAGCGGTTGCCGTACATCTCAAGGTCAAATTCACTCCACCCAATGTCCGAACGGTTGGGCCAGCCCCGGCGATCCAGCTCGGCGATGATCCGCGTGACAAACACGACGCGTTCCAGCGGTTGTTCCGCCCAGTATTGGACTTCGTTGAGCGTTTCCGGGCTGTCGCGCAGGGCCACGGAATCAAGGCTTTCCGGCGCTTGCGGCGGCGTCAGGCGCAGTTGCAGCCGTCCTTGGTAGCGTTGGCCGCCGCGGACGATGGGTTGCAGAAAGAACAGCAGCGCTACCAGCGGCCGCGACCACCAGCGTCGCCGGCCGGGTGGCAAGGCCGCTTGCGCCCCTGCGGCGAGGCAAAGCCCGGCGGAACAAAGCAGACTTGTTGCCGCGAGCAACAGCAGATACGGAAACGCGGCGGACAATACCCACAGCGGCAGCGTGACGAGCACGTGATACTCCAGCGTCGTGAACAACATCAATGAGAGCGCGGGCTCGGAGGAGTAAAGTGTTTGAAATGGACCGCTGCCGAACATGCCGCGGTAAATGACCGATGGCCGCAGCAGCACGCCGAATTTCGCCGGCGTGTAAATCCGCCCGCGCCAGATGCTGTCGCCGAACGCGTTGAAATACTCCGGGTGTTTGCGCACGAGCAGGGCCTCGGCTTCCCCATAGCCGCGTTGTTGTGTCAAATACGCACCCACGGTTGAACGGCGGTAGTGCCACACGAAGGCCGCCGGACTGAAGCCAATGTGGGCGCCCGCCTGCTGCAGCCGCCAGCAGATGTCCACGTCATCGCCGGCCTTGCGAAAGATCGGATCAAATCCGCCCACGGCGGCGAGCGCCCACTTGTAAAACGCCATGTTGCAGCCGGGGATGTGTTCAGCCCGCCGGTCGTCCAGCATCACGTGCGCCGGTCCGCCGGGCGACACCATCACGGCGGCGGCGACGGCGGAATCCTCCGGAGGCAGCAGATTGGGCCCGCCCATCGCGGCGCAGTCGCTGTTGAGCAAATCGCCCACGAGGTAATAAAGCCAGTCCTCGTCCGCGCGGCAGTCCGCATCCGTGAACGCCACGATTTCACCGAGGGCGGCGGTGATGCCCGTGTTGCGCGCGACGGAGAGGCCGCGATTGTGGTCATGCCGGATGAACCGCACACCCGGATGGAGCGAGGATAGTTCCGCGGTTGTATCCGTCGAACCGTCATCCACCAGGATGACTTCGTAATCGGGATAGTTGAGTTTCGCCAGCGAATCGAGGCACGTGCCCAGCGTGCGGTCGGCGTTGTAACTGGCAACGACCACGGAAACCTTCGGATGCCGGGCGAGGGGAAAGCGGGGTGCGGCGCGGAACATTTCCTGAACCACATGAAACGACTCCTTTGGCTGGCGATCCGCGGTGGTGAGGCCCATTTGCCAGTCTTCGACGTGTCGCCCGTCCTTGAACCAATCGTCCGTGAAGCTGAACACCACCGCACCGGCCAGGCCGCCGCGAAACGTGTGTTCGATCTGCCAGCGGAGGATTTCGCACTTGCGCGCCTCGCCCTCCCGCAGCGAATCAATGCCGAATTCTCCCAGCAAGAGCGGCTTGGCGTCCGCCATCATTTGCAGGCGGGCGAGATAATTTTTGAACGGTTGCGGGTGATGCAGATAGACGTTGAAGCACACGAAGTCCAGGCCTTGCGGGCGCAGGAATTCCGTGGGGGGATAGTTGGTGAACGTGCATAGGCAGCCCGGGTCCAGTTGTTTGGCCGCCAGCACCAATTCGTCAAGGAACTCCGCCATCGCACGTTCGCCGCTCCAACGCACGATGTCGGGCGGGATTTCATTGGCCAGACTGAAGGCGAACACGGCTGGATGCCCGGCACAAGCCGTCACCGCCTGCCGCACCTTGTCCCGCACGGCGGTTCGCAGAGGGGCGGAGTCGAGAAAACACCGGTGCTGGTCCCACGGAATGTCCACGAGCAGCAGCAGCTCGTGTTGCGCGGCCAGGTCGAGAAACCAGCGGGGCGGAACGTGGTACACGCGCAACAGATTCGCGCCCAGTTCGCGGACGAGGGCGAAGTCGCGTTCCGTTTGCGCCGGCGACGCGAAGGGTTCGCCCCCGGCGTTCGGGGCAAATGGTCCGTACGCCACGCCCTTGGCGTAGAATTTTTCCGCACCCTGGCGAAAGAATTTGCCATCCACCATGACGCGCGGGCGGGAGGAAACCGGCTCTGACATGCGGCTTAGACGGCGGACAATTTGGTTTTAGTCATTACCGCTCCAAGTTGGCAACCCGCGTCGGGCGGCGCAAGCCACGGATGGCTGGTGAATGGAAAATTGGCTTGCCTGCGGCACCCGGCCCGGAATCTATTGGCGGGCAATGCAAGAGTTGCCACACACCCATTCCTGCTTCGTTTGCGGCGAATCGAATGCCTCCGGCCTGCGCCTGCGTTTTGAAACCGATGGTCGTCTCGTGCAAACGCGCTTCACGGTCCGCCCCGAGCATATCGGCTTCAAAGGTGTCATGCACGGCGGGCTGATCGCCACCGTGCTCGATGAAATCATGGTCTGGGCCTGTGCCGTGGGCACGCGGCAATTTGCCTACTGTGCCGAATTCACGGTGCGTTTTTTGAATCCTGTCCGACCGGGCGAACTGATCATTGCGGAGGCGGAACTGGCCGAAAACCGCAAGAACCGGATTTTTCAGGCCCAAGCAGTACTGCGGGATGAAACCGGAGGTGTCCGGTCCCGGGCGACGGGAAAATATCTGCCACTCAAAACGGAGGCGGCCACGGAAATGGCCGCGGATTTTGTCGGGGACACGCGCTGGATACTGGACGCGGGTCTGCCGCTTAATCACGAACGCGATTGACCGGGCTTATCGCCCATCCACGCTTATCGCATTTCGTTCGAGCGTGGCGCCTTCAAAAAAGGCGAGTTGCGTCAAAGACTTCTTGTACACGGTCAGCGCCCGGATTTCCTCGGAACTCGCGGAGGTAAGGTCGCGCTGCAATTGCAGGACGAAGAAGCTGGTGCTCTTGCCGCTCTCCAGTTTCTTCTGCTCGGCGGAGAGAGCCGCTTCGGCGAATTCGCGGGCCGCACGGGTGGCTTCGACACGTTCGAAATTCGACTGTGCGACTTTGATCGCGTTGTCAATCTGGATCATGATTTCCTGTTCCAGCTTCTTGAGCTGCAAGACATATTGTTCCTGCTGCGCCTTGGTGGACTTGTAGCGGTTGCGGGCGCCGGTGTTAGCCAGCGGAATGACGAGCCGGCCGCCATAGTAATGAAACGGCTCATTGCGGTCGCGGACATTGCTGAACGCATCGCGAAACTCCTGGCCCGTGCCGCCCAAGCCGTAACCGCCGAAGACTTCGAGTTGCGGGAAAAGCTGGTTGTGGTCGTATTTCAAGCGGATGCCATACTGTTCCAGGGTAAGCTTGGCTTGAAGGTAATCCGGGCGCTGGGTCAAACCTTTGCCCCAACTGTCATGCAGATTGAACAGTTGCCGGCTGGCGTCCAGCGTGCCGGACGGCATGATCACCATGCGGGTCATGGCGGCGAAATCGTCGCTCATCAGTCGCTTCAGGGCGTTCTCCGCCAAGGAGAGCGCGTTCTGGGCCTGGAGCAGGTCAGCCCGGCTGGAAGCCGCCTGGGCCTCCGCCTGCTTTTCATCCAGCGGCGCCATGGCGCCCACCTCCACGCGGCGTTTGTTTTCCTGCAACAACTGCGTGGCCAGTTCCAGCGCCTTCTCCTGCACTTTCACGGACTCGCGCGTGTAGATGAGATCGTAATAGGACTGCTCGACATCATTGATGACCGACATGATTTGCTGGCGCAATACGTGTTCCGACTGCTCAAGCCGGCTTTTGCCCAACCGGATGTTCAGCCGGGTGGCGTCAATCCAGAAATCCTTGAGCAGCGGTTGCGTCACGTTGATGGAAGCCGACGCGCGGCTGTTTTCAAAATCGCGCGGCTGAACTACAAGGTTGGTGTCCAGAAAGAAAGTCTTCCCATACTGGTCGCTGGCGCTGCCTTGCAGACTATAGCGCGTCCCGAACGGCAGCAATCCACCGAGGCTGGAACGGAATGTATCCGTTTCGGTTTCCGAGCCTGGCACCTCGAGACCCCCTTGAAATATGGACCGCCCCGCTTCGCTGTAATCGTGCCGGCCCTCGAAGCTGAACTCAGGGTCGTAACCCGCGTAGGCGGCGTTGAGATCATAGAGTGACAGTTGTGGATTGTACTGTTCAATCCGCAGGTCCAGATTGTGTTCCAAGGCCGCTTGAATGCAGTCCTGCAACGACAAGGCGCGCACGGTGGGTTCGGCGCCAAAAGATGGCACCGCCAGCGCCATAACTAACAAGCCCAGGAACAATCTCTTTTTCATAACGCGCGAAGCTTGCGGCATCCGTTCGGGTTCGTCAACTCGCCGCCGCGCGGTTCAGACGATCCTCAATGGCACGCCATTCGACAGTTTGCGGCGGTGATTCGACCACAATCAACTCCGCCCCCGCCGCGTCGCACCGGTGAAGTTCCGCGTAAAGAGCGCGCGCAAACGCCTCGGGATCGTGCGGAATCACGCTCACTTCGGCAAAGGCTTCGTGCGAGGGAATCCGGGTGTGCGCGATGACGTGGGCTTTTGTGCTGGATGAGAAATGGCTGGCGATCTGGGCTTTCAAGTCGCACTCATCCTGCCAGCTCAGCACCAGCAGTTTCGCCTTGGGCGCATAATGCTTTGGCAACAACCCTGGACTGCGCAACGCATCCATTGTCGGAGTTTGTCCAGGCACACCTGAGATTTCACCTGCCACCGCCGTCAGCGACTCTGCGTGAATCATGCCGGGCCGTAGAATCCGGGGCGGCGCGCAAGTAACGTCCAGTACGGTGGATTCAAGGCCCACCTGCGCCTGACCACCGTCCACGATCAACCGCAGCCGGTCGCCGAGTTGCTCGCGCACATGCTCCGCATTGGTCGGGGATACGCGGTTTGACAGATTCGCGCTCGGGGCCGCCAGCGGAAATCCACATTCCTGAATCACCGCTTGAATGAACGGATGCGCCGGCCAGCGTACGCCCACCGTTGAACCGCCCGCCGTGACGATGTTGGGAATATTTCCGCCCTTGGGCAGCACCAGCGTCAGCGGGCCCGGCCAGAAGGCGCGCGCCAGGGAATCCGCCAGCACCGGCCAATCCGTCGTGCAACCTTTCGCCATTTCCAGGCTGGCGACATGCACGATGATGGGATTGTGCGCGGGCCGACCCTTGATTTCGTAAATGCGGGCGACCGCAGCCGCATTGAGTGCGTTGGCCGCCAGACCGTAAACGGTTTCCGTTGGCAGCGCCACGACTTCGCCCGCGCGCAACAACTCCGCCGCGCGCCGGACCGCTTCCCGAAACAGGGGCAGGGTGTGCGTCGGCAGGAATTCGCCTGGTGATTGTTGGCCCATGAAATTTCGTCTGGCCTGAAGCTGCGGAATAAAGTCGGCGGATGCAATCGAAAGGTCCGGCGCTCGCTCAGACTGCAACCGCGCCAAATTTCCGATTCCCAGTTGCGCACCAGGCGATACGCGTTACTTCAAAGCGACCTTCGGCGCGGGCGAGCAATTCACCGTTCTTTAAGCCGGCCCAGCCAAAGGGAGCGGACTCGACGGCGTGTCCCGGCAACTCACGCTTCAACCGCCAATCCAGATCCTCGTCGAGCAGGATTTTCACTCAGGCGGGCGCAAGAATCTGTTGGCGCGATTCTTCAAGAATAGCGATAACTTGCTCGCGACGCACGCTGGGGAAGCCTTCGAGAAAGTCGCCGATGGAATCCCCCGCCTCAAGATGATCGAACAGGCTCTGCACAGGAACGCGCGTGCCTTTGAAGACTGGCATGCCGCCGAGGATTTCGGGGTCCGAACTGATTTCGCCTGTCGTTTTCACATTCGCAGATTAACGTGCAATGACCGGGCTTTCAATGAATGGTTTTTTGCTAATGATGCACCAGCCTAAGCCTCCCTTGGCCGGCGCACCACCACGTCAATCTCCGCCTTGTTTTTCGCAATCGTGTTTGCGGGCAGGTGACCACGCCAGTTCACGTTCGGATAAATCACCGCGCCACGACCGATGATACTGCCCGGATTCAGCACGGCGTTGCAGCCAATGTCGCAACCGTCGCCCAACAGCGCGCCGAACTTGCGCAGCCCGGTGTCGAACGGCACGCCGTCCACTTCCACCGTGACGTTACCGGGAAACGCCTTGTAGTTCGACAGCACCACGCCCGCGCCCAGATGGGCCTGCTGGCCGAGAATGGAATCGCCGACATAGTTGAAATGCGGCACCTGGCAGTCGTTGAACAACACCGCGTTTTTAAGCTCACAGCCGTTGCCCACCAGACAACCATCGCCAACAATGACATGCTCGCGGAGGTAGGCGTTGTGGCGAATCTGGCAGTTGCGCCCGATGATGGCCGGCCCTTTGATCATCACGCCGTCCTCGACCATCGTCCCCTCGCCGATGAACACGTCTTTTCCGATGTAGGCGACGCCTTCGCAGCGGTTGTGGAGCGACGGCTTCAGGTTGGCGGCGAGGTATTCCCTGATCCGTTTGAGCGCGTCCCAGGCGAATTCGACGCCGTCGAACAGCGCGGCGTGCTCCGTTTGCTTCAGGTCGAACAGATCAACGGGTTTGAACATGGCGTGAAGTGTAGGACAGGCGTCGCGCCTGTCTCCATTTTTCTTTCTGTGAAGCTGGTTTGGCGGCGGCCAGTCTGTTGCCAGTCAGCGGTTAAACCTCCTTTGAATCAGCCAGGGCATCACCTGTCCAGTTGCTGCTTCAGCAGTCCCTCGATTCGTGATTCGATCTCAGCAAGACTCTCAAAGACCTTTCCGACCAGTTTCCCTTCGCGATCAATCAGAGCATAACTTGGCAGGCCGGAGAGCACATAACTTTCCATCGTGGCCCCCGTGTCAACAACCACGGGGTAAGTCACCTTGCGATCCCTCAAATACTCTTGCATGGGTTTGCTGATTCCGCCGCTGCCGTGGACCCCAATGACAATCAGCCCCTGATCCCTGAACTTGCTGTAAAGCGCCTCCAGCCGGGGCAATTCCTGGACACATGGCGTACACCACTGCGCCCAGAAATCCAGCAACACAACCTTCCCGCGCAAGTCCGCCAAGACCAGCGGCTCGATTGAATTATACCAAGCCTTGCCGTACAGCCTTGGGGCCGCGTCACCACTCGTTGGCGACTGGGGCCTGAATGACGGCGTGAATTCGCCGTTGCGCAGGAAGTAATGCACGCCATTCGTCCAAACCGAGATTGATCGCTGCGATTTCATATCGGCAAACAACGCCGGAACATAGCCACCGGTAGCCGTCAGATCGTTGGTTCCGAGTTGCAGCGAAAGAAACTCATGTCGGTATTCGTGTTCAGATATCTTAACGGTGAAGGCTCGTGGGATGCCAACGTTGGTGGTCGCAAATTCGTAGCTTGTGATGTGAACGGGAACACCTCCAACTGCGGGAATACTTGCACTGATTGGCAAGCCATCTTCCCCCAATTCAAGCCTGCCGGTCACATAAGTATTCACAACCGGCGTGGAGAACTTCAACAACCCCCAACCAATCTGCCCATCCATAATGCTGTGGAAGGAGAGATTCTGGCGCAAACCCAGAGACATCGCACCCAACATCAATTGTCGTTCAAACGCCCCTTGTGAATCAGGGCCGCTCCCGCGCGCCACCACCTTCTCGGCGAAATGAAGGTTTCGATCACTGACGGACCAAAGAACTGTAGAGGATGCTCCAATCGTTGTGTTGTTGGCCTGGGTGAACGGTTTTGTGGGATTATTGGTATCCGGTATCAGCCGCTGGACATACCATGTGCCGGCTTGCCAGCCAAAGCGCCACCATTCCTTATTCACCAAGGTTCCGTCAGGCTTGGTTATTTCACGGCAAACCACCGCTTCCTTGACCGGCACGCCGCCATTGACAAAGGCTTTGAATGTGGCCAATCGCGGATCGGCCTCTTGGCCCAGCGCGCGTGGCCCGCATGTTAACAAGTGGATCAAACCGCCCGATAGCAGCAGTTTGAGAATCAGCTTCTGGTTCATGGCTTCAAATTTTGTTCGCCCTCTCCCGCGATCCATGCGCAACGCGCAACCCTTATGAGAAACAGGAAAGCATGTCGAGGAGTGGGCGTCAATCATGGGTATGATTGATCTAATCGTCTCCTGGAACACGAGCCGCAGGCTGGCTTTTATGTAACTATTACTCTACGCTCACACCGTCAGATGAAAGATTTGTACATCGCCGCAAAGGAACGCTGGGCGCAAAAAATGGCCGGCAAGGTTCACCCGGCTGTCCGCTCGGCTGATCGCCTGCCTCCGGGCCAGCGCTTGGTCCACAATTTCCCCGTGCTTGATTTGGGCACCCAGCCGGAAATCCCGCTCGAAAAATGGGAGCTTAAGATTCACGGGCAGGTGGAAAACCCGATCACCCTGAACTGGCAACAATTCATGGCTCTGCCGCAGTTAAAGGACGTTAGCGATTTTCACTGCGTCACGACTTGGAGTCAGTTCGACATGGAGTTTGAAGGGGTGGCGTTCTTCACCCTTGCCGACCTCGTGAAGCCAAAGCCGGAAGCAACGCATGTCTTCTTCAAGAGCTACGACGGTTACTCGACCAACAATCCACTCGCCGTCTGCATGGATGACGACGTGCTGGTCGCCCATTCTTGGAACGGAAAACCGATCAGCAGAGAACACGGCGGGCCGGCGCGCGTCATTATCCCGAAGCGTTACGCGTGGAAGGGGGCGAAGTTCATCCGCGAGATTACGTTTCTGGACCGGGATATTCTCGGCTTCTGGGAAGTGCGCGGCTACTCGAACACGGCGGATCCGTGGTCGGAAGACCGGTTCGCCCAACCGGATTCACCGCCCCCGGGATTTCAAAGTGAAACTGCGATCTACTGAGCAATGCCGCGGACGATTTACTTCGATTACAACGCCACCACCCCGCTCGATCCGGCGGTGCGCGAAGCGATGTTGCCGTTTCTCGGAGAAGTGTGGGGAAATCCCTCCAGCGTGCATCACGTTGGCCGCCAGGCACGGGCGCTGTTGGATGAAGCTCGCGATCGTTGCGCGCGCGTTCTGGTTTGCAAGCCCAATGAAATCGTTTTTACCAGCGGTGGAACAGAGTCCAATAACTTGGCCATCTTCGGCGCGGCACGGCGGTTGAAATCAAAAGGCCGGCACCTGATCACCTCCTCCATCGAACATCACGCGGTGCTGCATTGCTGCGAGTATCTGGCCAAACACGAAGGCTTTGATCTAACCGTTCTCCCAGTGGATCGGAGTGGCTTGGTTTCACCGGACGATCTGGTGCAGTCCATCCGCGCGGACACCATTCTGGTTTCGATCATGGCAGCGAACAACGAGATCGGAACGATTCAACCGGTGGCCGAATTGGGAGGTCTCTGCCGCGAGCGGGGAGTGGTTTTCCACACGGACACGGTTCAGTGGTTTGGCAAAGAGCCTTTCACTGGCCTTGATCAGTTCAACGCGGACCTTGTCTCGGTCTGTGCGCATAAGTTTCACGGACCGAAAGGCACCGGTTTGCTTTACGTGCGCTCGCCTTTGCAGCCTGATCCAACCCAGTTTGGTGGCGCTCACGAAAACGAACGCCGGGCCGGAACGGAAAACCTCGCCGCGATCATTGGTTTGACTGAGGCAGTAGAGCAATTTGTGCGCGACCCGGTCTTTGATTCGCAAAATATGTGGCGTTTTACGAACAGGTTGGCACTGGTGCTGAAAGACATTCCCGGCGTGGAGATCATCGGATCACAACAACAACGCCTGGCCAATACCCTCGCGTTTGTGGTGCAAGACTCCGACAGCGTGGCGTTGTTGGCAGGGTTGGACCTTGAGGGAATCTGTGCCTCCAGCGGATCAGCTTGCTCAGCAGGCTCATTAGTGCCGTCCCACGTGGTATCGGCCCTAGGATATGAGCAAAAACTGGCCAATGCGCTCGTCCGCTTCTCACTCGGGCGGGGTACTACGATGGACGAAGTTGAACAAACCGCCTCAATCCTGCCTCGGAGCATCCGCCGGGTACAACGTCGCGAATAGCTTGCCAACAGGTCCCAAAACAACTGTGAACTGATTATGGGTTATGTGAACAAGGTGGACAACTTCTCACTTTTTCGCTGGCGTCTTGAAGGCGTTTACGGTTCCCTGAAGCCGTAAGTCGTTGGTGGGCCATTGACAGCACGGGTTGTTTGCCTTATTCACAGGCCTTAATACGAATAGTTTTTTAGAAAGAAAACATCCATAGTAAGCACACATGAATCTCACCATTGCGAAGGACCAACTGCTTAGTGGCCTCCAAGCTGTGCAAAATGTCGTCAGCACGCGCACCACGCTTCCAATTCTTTCCAATGTCTTGCTGCGGGCAGAAGGGGAGCGATTGGAATTCACCGCCACCGATCTGGACGTGACGGTTTGCTGTGGGGTGGAAGCCAAGGTGGGCAAGGGCGGGGCGTCCACCGTGCCGGTCAAAAAGCTGTTTGGTATTGCGCGGGAATTGAACGGCAGTGAAATTGAACTGGAAGTGGACGAGAAGAACGTGTGTAGCCTGCGTTGCGGGCCTTCCTTCTACAAGATCCACGGCTTGGGGGCTGATGAATTTCCCCCCCTGCCCAAGTTTAAGGAGGATAAAAAGGTGGCCATCCCGCAATCCACCATGAAGAGCATGATGCGCAAGACTTCCTTTGCCATCTCGACGGATGAAGCACGCTATGTGCTGAACGGTATTTTTCTTAGCCTCAAGGATCACAAGCTCACCATGGTGGCAACAGATGGCCGGCGGCTGGCTTTGGTGGATGAGGAAGTAGATGTGCCGGAGCAAAGCCAGGGGGAATTCATCATTCCCGCCAAGGCTGTGAATGAATTGAACCGCTTGCTTCAGGAAAAAGGCGAGGTCGAGATCAAATACAGTGAGAACCAGTGCGCGTTTACTTTGAAAGATGAAAAAGGGTTTTCCATCCTGATCATCACCAAGTTGATTGAGGGCAACTATCCGAACTACCGACAGGTGATCCCTGCGGAAACGAAGGAGCGCGTGGCGCTGCCGCGTGAAGAATTTCTGCACGCCCTGCGCCGCGCGGAAATCATGACAAGCGATAAGGCCAATTCCGTGAAGCTGGCCTTTGGCAAGAACAACCTCGCCATTACCGCCAATGCGCCGGAAGTGGGCGAGGCCAAGGAAAGCATTGCGGTGAACTACAAGGGCAAGGAAATCGCCATCGCGTTTAATCCCAAATATCTCATTGACCCGCTCAATGCGCTGCCCGACGACGAGGTTTTCATCGAACTCATTGATGAACTCAGCCCTGGGGTAATGAAGATCAATGGGCCCTTCCTCTACGTTGTCATGCCAATGCGGCTGACATAAGCGCCGCAGCCTACGTCGAATCAAGGTCCCAGGTGCTGGGTCCGCCTGACGTTTATTTCTATCAACGCCCAACCCTGAACGAAACTTGCGTTCAGCGTCAGGGCTGGCAACTTGAACAGGTTCATGAGCACACTCACGCAGGATGACATCAAGAACGCGCTCAAAGCCGTCAAGTATCCCGGCTATTCGCGCGACATCGTTTCTTTTGGGTTGGTCAAGGAAATCAGTGCCGCCAATGGAGCAGTCAGCGTTTCGCTGCAACTGACCTCCGCCAGCGCTGAAGCCGCGCAACAAATCAAGAGCGAGAGCGAGCGGGCGTTGGGAGCATTGCCCGGAGTGCAGCACGTTCACGTTGAAGTCAAACAACCCGCTGCCGCTGCGGGTGCGCCAGCGAGCGGCACGCCGAGTCCGTGGGCCAATCAGAATCGCGTGCCCGGCATCAAACGCATCGTCGCCGTGGCCAGCGGCAAGGGTGGCGTGGGGAAATCCACCGTCTCCGTGAATCTCGCCTGCGCCCTCCAACACCTCGGGGCGCGGGTCGGGTTGCTGGATTGCGACATTTATGGACCGAGCATTCCGCTGATGATGGGCATTCATGAACGGCCCGGCTTGAGCGCGGACGAAAAAATGATTCCCCCTTCCAGTCACGGCGTGAAGTTGATGAGCATGGGCTTTCTATTGGACGGGGATCAACCGGTGATCTGGCGCGGGCCGATGATCCAGCGCACCATCCAGCAATTTGTCGGCGTGGTGGAATGGGGCGAACTGGATTTTCTGCTCGTGGACCTTCCGCCCGGCACCGGCGACGCCCAACTCTCGCTTTGCCAGACCGTCCCGCTTGATGGCGGAGTGATTGTGACCACGCCCCAGGAAGCTTCGCTCGGAGTTGTGCGCAAGGGCATTGCCATGTTTGAAAAGGTCAACGTTCCCATCCTTGGCATCGTGGAGAACATGAGTTACTTCACGGCGCCGAACGGTGAACGCGTTGAAATCTTCGGGCACGGCGGCGGGCGTGCCGAAGCGGAGCGCCAGAAACTCCCTTTCCTCGGCGAGGTGCCTCTCTTCACCGAAATCCGGGAAGGTGGCGACCGGGGCGTGCCAGTGGTGGTGTCCGCACCCGACCAAACGGCGGGCCAGGCATTCCTGCGTGTGGCGGAGGCCGTCAGGCAAAAACTGGGTTAGCGGCCAAAGGGAGCACGCGCCGGGGCCGGGTTTCTAACCAAGCCGGGTAATACGGACGGAGACTCAGGTCTTTACCTGATGAAGAATAGGGTTGTCAGGTGGGCAGGTGCGGGCGTAGCTTGCCTTACGAATTTGAATTTGAACTTTCGGCTTATGTCGGATGAGAACAAAGACCTTCCGAACGGTGACGGAGTGCTGAAGAACTCTTCGCTCTACCGTGAGTTTCAGGCGGAACGCGATGAAATCCTCAGGCACAAGTGGATTGAATCGGAGAAAGCCGGACACGACATCGGCTTTGAACGGGCGTTGACGGACTGGATCGTCCGGCATCGCACCAAGTGGCGCAAAACCCGTCAAACCGCGAACCATTAGCCATTTGCTTTGAACGCTCCTTTAAGGTGGCCCCGTGAGGTCGCCAAGGCGGCATGATGAAAACCAACCAAACCAACGCGAACCGGTCGAGGCGACCCGTTCGCATTTTTTATGTCTGAGGCCAGCGTCATCCTGAACCACTCCGCCATCCAGCGCGCCTTGACGCGCATCGCTCATGAAATTGCCGAGCGCAATGACGCTGCCGCCGAGGTGGTGTTGATCGGCATTCAGGAGGGCGGCGCGCCCCTGGCCGAACGGCTGGCCGGCATCCTCAGCAGTATCTGGAATCAACCCGTGCCCGTCGGCCAGCTCGATGTGGGCATGCATCGCGACGACCTCGACCAGCGCATCGCGCCCAAGATTCACCCGACGGTTATTCCCTTCGACGTGACCGGACGCACCGTCGTGCTGGTGGACGACGTGTTGTTCAAAGGCCGCACCATCCGCGCGGCGATGGATGCGCTGAATGATTTTGGCCGCCCCACGCGCATTCAACTGGCGGTGCTCATAGACCGCGGCCACCGGGAACTGCCCATCAAGGCGGACTTCGTCGGCAAGAATGTGCCCACGTCCCACACCGAGAATGTGCGCGTGCGGTTGAGCGAGGGCGGGATGGAGGACGAAGTCGTGCTGGAGAAACGACCATGACCTGGAATCGCAAACATCTGCTGGACATCGAATCGCTGACGGCGGAGGAAATCACCACCGTCCTTGACACCGCCAAAGCCTTCAAGGCCGTCGGCGAGCGCGCTATCAAGAAGGTGCCGGCCCTGCGCGGCCGAACCGTCGTCAATCTCTTTGTCGAGCCGTCCACGCGCACGCGCATCAGTTTTGAACTCTCCGAACAACGCCTCTCCGCTGACATCATCAACTTCACCGCCGAGGCGTCCTCGTTGAAGAAAGGCGAGACCCTGAAGGATACCGCCAGAAACCTGGAGGCGCTCAATGCCGACTTCATTGTCATCCGACACAGCGCCGCGGGCGCGCCGCATTTTCTCGCCCGCGTGCTCAACGCCCACGTCATTAATGCCGGCGACGGCGCGCATGAGCATCCCACGCAGGCCTTGCTCGACGTCTTCACCATCCGCGAGCGCAAAGGTCGGATCGAAGGACTGAACGTCACGATTCTCGGGGACATCCTGTTCAGCCGCGTGGCACGGTCGGACGTGTGGGCGCTCACGAAACTGGGCGCCAAGGTGACACTGTGCGGGCCGGCGACGCTGGTGCCGAAGACCTTCGAGCAAATGGGTTGCCGCGTCACGCATAACGTGGAAGAAGCCATCCGCGACGCGGACATCATCAACCTCCTGCGCATTCAACATGAACGTCAGCGCAAGACGATGTTTCCGAGCCTCAACGAATACGTGACCCTCTTTGGCCTGAACAAAGCCCGGCTCGCGAAGACCAAACCCGACTCGCTCATCATGCACCCCGGCCCCGTAAATCGTGGCGTGGAAATTGACAGCGACATCGCCGACAGCGACCGCTCACTGATTCTGGAGCAGGTTACGAACGGCATTGCCGTCCGCATGGCCGTGTTGTTCCTCGTCAACGGCGGCAAAGGCCCGCAGGAAATTGCGGCCACGTAGGACAGTCCGTCCCGGCTGTCTCTCGTTTCTGAATTTAACCGAAGCAAAAGAGACGAACGAAGGTTGAGCGATTTTTCTTATTCATCATTCATGTTGCCCGGGAATAAAGACACTGCTCACTCCGAAACCCCCGTTCGCTGCCGGGCTATTCGAGCCTTTCGCGCTATTTCCGGGTCGGAAACCGGCTTCCATTCATCATCGTGAACGAAGTAACCAATGCTCACACCCAGACGATCGTCATGCGCGATCATTCTGGCGGGCGACGCGATTCGCCCTGCCATGTCTTTCTCGGAGAAACTGATCTTGGTCACGGTTAATTCCGATTGCAGTACGACGCGGAGATCATTCGGATCTTTCCGTTCCCAATTGGGGAAGAAACGCTTGCAGACCGCCCGCAATGGAAAAGTGATGCCGTGGAGATTCGTTGTTTCAATGACCTTGTACTGGAGTTCTGTGAAGCCATTTTCAAACGGTGCTGCATATCGCATAATTCGGCCCTCGTCCTCCAGGCCGGTTTTCTCGACATTCAAGTCGAGTTCGAACCCGCTATTCGTGATCACCAATTCTGAAAGAAAAGCGTTCTCGGGAGTGAGATATTTGGCTGCGTAGAAACCTTCATTTTCCGGCGCGTTGAAGATTTTGGGACGGTAGTCCGGCAGGCTGATAAACCTTCGCATTTGCTGCCCGTCAATCAACGGCTATTGGGGATACGGACAAAGGCCTAGCCAAGTGGCCAACATTGCCGTCCTACCGGACAGAGGAAATGAAAACGGACAGGCGTTGACTGATGTCGTCACACCCGTGTTCGTGCTGCCTTCAAACACAACGTAGGAACGGGTGCCATCCGGAATCTTCATGCAGTTTTCGACGATTGTGATTCCGCTGGGCCGGTGCAAGTACCTGAACCTGGCTTCCACCTGCCACCAGCCGTTGCTGTAGAGGAAAACCACGCGCGCGTCGGTTCGGTAATTCAGATTCGTGTCGGTTCTGAATTCCTGAGTCAACAGGCGTCCTTCGGCAACAAAGGGAGGGATGGCGTTTTCCGCTGCCATGGCCGGGAGACATTTCAACAGCCAACCGATCATGCCGAACATGCAAATGTGTGTTTTCATAAAGATGTGCTCACTCAGATCTTTCTGTTTCTTGCCCGGCGGAGAGTGTTCTCCGCTTGATCTCCGGGTCGGACACCGGCTTCCACTGGTCGTCGTAAACACTGTAACTCCTCCTGGCACCGGGCCGGAAGTCCATCGCGCGCATTTCAGCAGGGGCCGTGATTCGGCTTGCCACGTCCTTTTCGGAGAAACTGATCCATGTCACCGTCAGTTCCGACTGTGACCCAACGCGCAAGTCATCCCGGTCTTTTCCTCCCCAGTTGGGGGAAAAACGCTTGCTCATCGTCCGCAGCGGGAAAGCCACGCCATTGATGTTCGTTGATTCGATTACTTGATAATGAAGTTCTGTATAGCCGTTCTCAAACGGCGCGGCCACCCGGTGGATCTCTCTACCGACGGCAAAGTCTGGAGCAACTGTCAGTTCTATGCTGAACCCATTGTTGGTGACCAGCAATTCCGAGAGGAAAACATTCCCCGGTGCGAGGGGCTGGGTTTTGTAGAAGCCCTCGTTCTGCGGAGCATTAAAAATGTCAGGGTAGCAGGACGGTAGATTGATGAATCGGCTCATTCGCTGGCCGTCCATCACGGGCAACTCTGGCTGCGGACAAAGACTCAGCCACGGGAACAATAATTCCGGCCTTCCGGGTGGAGGAAAAGCCGTCGGACAGGCTTGGACTCCCACCAGACCTCTTGCGGTGCTGCCCTCAAAGTGCGTGTAAGTGCGGGTTCCATCCGGAATTCTCATGCAATTATAGACGTTGGTCATGGTTCCGGAAAGGTGGTTCAAGTGCCTCGCTTCAACCTGCCACCACCCGTTGCTATAGATAAAAATGAAGCTCGCATCAGTCCGGTAATTTAGATTCGTTTTTCCGTCGGGTCGAAATCCCTGAGTTAACAGGCGTCCTTCGGCAACAAACGGCGGGATGGCGTTTTCCGCTGCCATGACCGGGAGACATTTCAAGAGCCAGCCGATCATGCCGACCATGCAAATGTGTGTTTTCATAAAGATGTGCGTCTGGATGTTGGCTGGCTGCGCCCGTGTCATGGTTGGTCTTTGGTGGAAGACGCAGGTTGTCGCGCCACCCGCCATTCAACGGTCTGTAAATCACCGATTGGCGATCTCGACGGTTCTTGCAGTGGTTTCACCCGCATATTCATGCTGTGAAGCCGCTATGGTCCGCGTTTCGCCCGTGCGATCCGTTCTGCGAGTTTTTCTTGTAGTACCGGATCATTCGTTGGTGGTACGAAGGTGTTGGTCGTGGTGTACTCAATCGCACGATCGTAAGGACTCAGTAAGCCTGCATCACGAAAACGGTAGTCCCAAATGGTTTGATTCGTTGCACCTGGCACAATGACGCTTGCTGGTTTTGTGGAGGCGATAATGGACGTAACGTTTCCCCTGCCACCCATTCGCGGCACTGTCTTGCCGTGTTCATAGTCATTACGATACCATTCGAAAGCGACTGGTATATTCCATCCCAAGAAGTTTGTTGACCTGGTGACGACATAATGGAACCGAAGAGCGCCCTCGGGAAAATCCCATTTGAACCCTGTGGACCCACGTTTCCATAATTCTACGTTTTGATTGCCTTGAAAGATGCCATTTGTGACAGAAGCAGAAAAGAGTGAGTCGGAGGCGAACATATCCACAGTTTGTGGCAGTCCCAAGTCGTCCTGGAAAGTTAGTGTCCTGTCGGAATAGGCGAGGCTGTCAGGGGAAGTGAGGGCGCCAAAAATCATCGTCGGCACCGGCAACGGGATCAGTCGGCTCTCGCGTTTCAGATAGTCTCCGGAGCAGAACGCCAACCAAGGCATGTTATGCATCGTCGCGCCCATCGGGCATCCCATGTAAGATGGACGCGAGGAGACGGTCACACGAGAATTCCCTGATGGGAAGTTATCGTTGTAATAGACGTTGGTCCCGTCGAAGCATAACTGTGTCTTCCCACCCTCCCCAAAGCTTAAATCAATGCGCCACTCATTCGTTCCAGTGGTGCAAACCGCTAAAAAGGCCAGGTTGGTCAAGTTTGCGGGATGTTCGATGTCACCGGAGGGGAATACGAATTGCTCGAACTCTGCGGTGATTGTCACGAAACGTTGGGTCGGTGCATTTCCCATGCTCGGCGCGACCGATCGCGAGCTTGCCGTTTCTTCCGCAGCTTGAAGCGACAGACCGAGAAACAGCATGGCCACGGTGAGCGGTCGGGTGGTGGATGCTTTGAGATTTCGGAGTTGATGACAGAATGCCTTCATCTGGGTCGGGTGATAACTGCATGGAAGTTAGTTGAGCCGTTCATTGTGTCAAGCCATCACGGCCTGCGGCTCATCTGTCCTATCTTCTTGGCAAATTGTTCTTGAAGCGCGGGGTCGTTCGTCGGCGACGCGAAAGCATTGGTGGTTACGTAGGTAAGAGCATTGACCTTGCTCGTTGCATCTCGGAAACGCCAATCCACGATGGTCTGCTGCATGGTCGGCACGAACAGATTTCCCGGTATGGTTGACTCGCGGATGGACTTCACTCTACCGATGCCACGACAGAACCAATCGCCATTTTGCTCATACTTCCGGCCTTCTTGGAAAAACTCGAACTTTGTTGGGAAGATCCAACCGAAGAAGTTTGTCCAATCGGTCGCAGCGTAGTGGAAGGTAAGCACGCCCTCCTCCAGTTCTGCCACGATTTTCTTCTTCCACGCCGCGTATCGGGTTCCGAAGAAGGCTTCCTCGTCGAACGCATCTTCAGAAGCTTCAAGCAGCGCTTTCGAGGTGAAGAGATCTACCGTTCGCGGGAGTCCAAGCGCGTCGTTGAAAGTCTCGGTCTGGTCGGTGTACGCGAAACGATCGCGCGTGTGGCGCAGGGTGGTGGCAGGTAGAGGAATAAGCCGTCCTTCGCGCTTTAAGTATGTTCCCGAACAAAACGCGAGCCAGGGAATATTCACGACGATGTCGCCCAGCGGATGACCGTCGAGTGACGGCCAGATGTGAATTCCGAGATTGGTCTTTGCCTGCTCGTAAGGCACGGTCCAGGCAAGCTTGTCTCTGGTTTCCTCCGCATCCGGCTCAGTGACGCGAAGACTTCTGTAAACGGTGCGACCATCAAAATGCCATTTCGATTCGCCAGTCGTGGTAAAATCATTCTCGATCCACCACTCGTTGGTTCCTGTGACGCAAACGAAAGAGAACTTCCGGAAAGATTCTCCGGTTACAATGTGGCCAGTCTCGCTCCCGGGATGGGAGGTGAATTCAACCTCCCCGGAGATTTCGACATACCGTTGCGGATCGGCTTCCACAACCTGCTCGGGTAACAGAGCCACACCCGCAAGTCGTCTGGAGATTTCACGACGCGTCACGCCCTCAACGACGGTTTCACCAGCGCTCACTTGTGCCTGCGAATCTGCCTCATTGCCTCCGTGCTTGCCAAACCACAGCCAGGTTATGGACAAGGCGGCCACAGTGAGAGTTGCCGTCACCTTTTGCAATCGCGTCAGACTCGTGAACAACGCCAGCAACGCGAGCAGACCCGCGAAAGTCGGTGCTGCACTTCGCAAGGCTGCCTTCGTCACACGTGAAGCCGTGACGGCCGGGATGGACGCCGCTGTATGTTGCAGTGCCGCCGCCGCCGCCGCCACCGTGGCTGTCTTGTAGCCGCGTCGCTGGAAGAATTGGGACAGTTTCTCCAGCGCGGCGGCCACGCGTTTGCGCGCTGCATCTTCGCTGGTCCCGAGCGATTCTCCCACGTCGCGCAAGGACCGCCTTTCGTAATAACGCAGCAACAACGCGGTCCGGTCCTGGTCTCGAAGGGAAAGCAGCGCCTCATCCAACAGCGGGACGAGGGCGTTGAACGCGGGTTGTTCGTCCGGGTTTTTCATGGTCGTGCCCAGTTCGGCAGCGGTTTGTTCGCGGCGACGGCGGCGCAATTCGCCGCGCATCCAGGATTTGGCTTCGAGCAGGGTCGTGCGATGCAGCCAGGAAGGGAGCGAGTCGTCCGGTGCGAACTGCCACGCCTTGCGCGCAAGCACGCCGAAGACATTCTGACAGATTTCCTCCGCCGCGCCGTCGTCCGTGACTTTGCGCCGCGCGGTGGCATAGACGAGATCGAGATGCCGGCGGGTGACGGCGGCGAACGCCTGCTGATCGCTCTGCCGGGCAAACGCCCGCAACAATGCAAAATCCGATCGCCCTACGCTCATATTCAACCCACAAGCTGCCGCTCGCGGGACAAACCGGAAATGATTTTTTTAGCATCGCCAAAGAGGTTGGCGTCAGACTCGCGGTCGGCCGGTGGAAATTGATTCTCCTCGTCACCTGTTTCTCGAACATCATTCTGCCATTCTGTCATTCCTCAAACCGGCCGGGCAAAAACGAGAGTCAGAATGATTGAGGGCAGAATGATGGGAGCGGGCTGCTGCAAAGACTGGCTGTGTTCAGCGAGTCTCGGCCTTTTCGCGAAACGTCTTTGGCAATTCGAAACCTTCGTGGGCCGCCAGATCCGGCCAACCGTTCGGGAACAGCGGCTTGAAGGCCTGGGGGAAAGGTTGCCATGGGGCAACAACCGCGGTCATGTCATCGCCCGCCTGTTTGATGGTGAAGAGCAATTGGCCGTCGGTCCCGGCAGGGTAGCGATTCACCGTCAACGTGGTTGAATCATCACGGTCGGCTTTCAGTCCGACCCCGTCATCGAGCATTCCGGCATCCCACATCCATGAATAGGCGTAAGGCCCCTCCATCAACTCACCACGCTCAAGTCCGAGCGTCGCCAGAATACCGCTCACAAATGCGTTGCTTCGACTCTGGGAAAACTCAGCGTCTTTCGGCAACGAATACCTGGCCAGCACATCCCCGGATGGTTCTTCACGCTGCGCGTGCGCGATCACCCAGGCTGTATGTTCGGTGCGCAGTCGTTCGGCGAGCGCTTCAATGGCGACTTGTTCCTCCGGGGTGATCGCCAGCGTCCCCCGCGCCGCTTCGGTCAGTTTCACCCCCTTGATGCCGGTCAAAGAGATGCCCGGCAAGGATTGCTTGCTGACGATGAGATAATCGCCGGTGGTGTTCCAGTTGAACCCCAGTTCGGCCAACAACTGTTCGCTTTCCGCGGGGGAAAGATCGTTCAATGCCGCGCCAGAAAGGACTTTTTCCGCGAGCACCGAAAGCGCGGGTCGTGTTGGTTGTGCCGCAAGGAGCTGCCGGGTTTCACGCACGCGTTCGAGCACTTGTTGTTGCTCGAAATAGAGTTGAGCAAGCTGTTGGGTTTGCATTTGCCAGGCCGTCGTCCGGATGGCGGCTTCCCGCTTGGTTTCTGTCGTTGCGTTGCGCAGGGCGCAGAAGACGGTGGTTCCCGCAACGAGAATAACGATTGCGAGGAGGGCGCGTTTCATTGGTCGCCTTTCGGTTGCAGTCGGGCTTCGGCCTGCTGCCGAATCCACGCCAACGCCGGCCGGGTCAACGCAGCGGGGAAATCTTGCACATGCAGCTCCTCTTCGAGGGTGCCGCCAAACGGCAATTCCGCACCCGGCAGGAAAAGCTCCAACGCCAGGCCGCGAGGACCAAATGAGGAGCGTTGCGTTCGCCAACCATAATAGGCCATCAATTTGCCATCCTGGTCCCGAATCGAAACCGCCATTTCTTGTCCCTGGTCCCCGGCATCCAGGTGCAGGAGGCGTCGGAGCGTATGAGTGCCGTAAGATTTCGACTGTTCCCCCAGCAGCGGCCAGCGCTCGCCGCCGAGGACCGTCTGGAGAGTCACCTGCAATTCTTCCGCGCTTTGCTTCACCGCATCGCCCAGCGCGGGCAGGGCGAACACCTGACTTGCGACCGCGTCCCTGGGCAGACTGGAGTAGCTCCGGCTGTTGGTTTCGTATCGGCTCGACTCCATCAAGCTGTCCATCGCAGCGAGATGTTTCTGCAAGGCCGCCTCCGCCAGCTCACGCTCTGCTGGCGTCAACCCCAGCAACTCGCGCGCTTCCCGTTTGATCACGCCGGGTTGCGTGATCGGCAGAGAAACGGTCAACTGCGGCAGAATCGCCTTCGGAATTCGCACGAACGGCAGGTCGGCCGGCCATTGATAATCCGCGGTCAAAAGGCGGACCCGCACCCGCTCTTTCCACCCAGCGAATTTTTGCTCCGTCTCCGCACTGCGGGCCGCTGCGGTGCGGGCGTTGGCCAACGAATCGTCCAGTCGCGCTGCGGATGCCTTTAGCCGTTGGATTTCGGTTTGGACCCGATTGAATTCATACTGCGCGGCCGCAAGTTGGGTGTCCGTCTGCGCCAGCGCGGTCTCCGTTTCGCGATGTTCACGCAATTGCCACGCTACCGGCCCGGCGGCAATCGCCACGCAAAGCGCCGCCGTTTGCATTTTGGTCAGGCTGGCAAACCGCGCGAACAAAACAGTCAAACCCGCCAGCGCGGGCGGTGCCGCCTGCAACGCGGCACTCACCACGGCGCTCGTGGTCGCCGCCGATGCAGATGCGGCGGTGTGGTGCAGCGCCGCCATGGCCGCTGCAACCGTCGCGGTTTTGAATCCACGGCGTTGGAAGAAATCCGAAAGCTTCTCCAACGCACTCTGCACGCGCTTCTGAGCAGTGTCTTCGCCGACGCCGAGGGACGCGCCCACGTCGCGCAGCGACTGGCTCTCGTAGAAACGTAGCAGCAGCGCGGTGCGATCCTTTTCGCGCAGTGAAAGCAACGCTTCGTCCAGCAGCGGCACGAGCGCGTTGAATGCGGGTTGTTCGTCGGGGGTTTTCATGGTCGTGCCGAGTTCGGCGGCGGTTTGCTCGCGTCGTCGTCGTCGCAGTTCGCCACGCAGCCAGGATTTGGATTCGAGCAAGGCCGTTTTGTGCAGCCATGCCGGTAATGAATCGTCCGGGGCGAACTGCCAGGCTTTACCGGCCAGCGCGGTGAAAACGTTCTGCGCGACCTCTTGCGAGCCGTGTGAGTCCGCCAATTTACGGAGCGCGGTGGCGAAGACGAGATCGAGATGGCGGCGCACCAGATCGGCGAAGGCGCTTTGCTCGCCGTGGCGAACGAAACGTTGCAGCAACTCGAAATCGGTTCGGCGCTCGTTCATTTCACCCATAGGCTGCCGCCGAAGTAACGAATCCGAAAACTATTTTTGCAGCAGGGGAACGATCGGCAAAGGAATAATCCCTACGAAGTTCCCCCTCATTTGGCCTGGAGACTCGCCATGAACTTGGCCGCGGAGCGCGGACCGCTGAGTCCGCGCGAACCGATGGGAACGGAACTGGCGGACAAGGCTGTCCGCGCTCCGGGGGTCACGGTCCCGATACGCGATTCGGAAATCGTGGAGACTCCCACTGAACCGGAGCGCCGGCTTGGAGCCGGCTTTGCAGGGGCAACGCGAAAAGCCCGTCACAGACCGGCGCTCCACCCCCCATGGTTCCGGGGTTCAAAGCACGAAGTGCCGTTTCGGAGAAATCTCTCCGCATTTCTCCGCTGTTCATTCCCCTTGCCTTGCCGTTACGGGCCGGCATCGAAATCGGTGGGCGGCTTCAGCCTCCAAAGTCAGCCATCACCGGCAGGTGATCGCTGAGGGCAAAAGAGCGTTCGTCCGCCGGATTCGTGCGGAAGTTGCCCTCGAACAGCACCCGGGCTGAACTGAACCGGCGCGACAGCGCTGAGTTCGCCCAAATGTAATCAATACGGTGTCTTGGCCTGGTACTGGGGATCGTGTAATCGGACTGACCACCCTCCCGCTCACAGGTGTCAACGAGACCCGCAGCCTTCCAACGCGCGTATTCCGGTCCGTCGGGACGGTGATTGAGATCGCCCTGAAACAGCACCGGCGCGTCGCCCGCCAGATCCGTAGCCATCACCTCCAGCGCCGCGGTGACTTCGCGCGCCCGCACCTCTGCATTGCTCGGGTGGAGGTGCGCGCTGTAAACCGTGAGTCGCCGTCCATTCATCTCCAACACCGCCCGTCCCCAATGCCGGGTAAACAGATCGGATGGCCGCGGCCCCTGCTTCAGCGGGCAGTTCTGTGATTCAACAATCTTGAACCGCGAGATCACCGCGCCTGGAAATCCGCCGGGGAAATAGGTATGATGCCGGCCCATCGCCCGCGCAATGTCCGCCACCTTTTCCTCCGTGGGCGACTCCTGGAAAGTCACGATGTCCGGATCATAAAGTGCCAGTTCCAAGGCCATGCGTTCGACCATCTGGGGGCGGGCGCGTTGGAGCGCCGCGCGGTTGCCGTCTGTCTCGGGATAGCCTTTGCAGGCCAGTATGTTGTAGGTGATGGTGCGCAGACCCGGCCAAGGTGTCTGCGCGCCGGAGATGCGGGGTAGCAGGGCCGTGCCAACCAGTGCGGTGCTTGCCAGAATAAATGTGCGTCGGTTCATAAAGCAGGTTCGGTGTGCGGCCAGCGTAGCCCCACCGCGGTTCGGGGAGCAAGGATTGAGGCAACTCTCGGCCTACCGCGAAACCGGGAGGGTCGCGTCAAACTGTTCCGCAGCCAGCTTCATCTCCAGGATTCGCCCAAAGCGCTGCGCTTCCTCATAAGAGCGGCGCGCGTCGAAGAACGCACGATACGGCACCAGCCTTGAATCGTAAGCCGCCGCCGGATCGTTCAGTGTTGCGATTTCATCCGGGACGCCCAGCGAAACCCGTAGCGCGTCCAGTTGATCAAGGGCGGATCTCAGCTTGTGTTGCTGCTCTTCGTACCGCTCCTTCAAGATGACAAAATTAGCCTCCGCGCGCAGTCGGCGTTGCTCGGGTGACTCAGCGGGGATCACTGGTAGTTGGCCCTGAACCATGGCCAACGCGTTGGACTGCTGATGCAGCATCGCCAGCAGCATTGCCAGAATCCGATTCAGAGGTTCATTGATGGCGTCCGTTGCGATTGCCGCCGGCGTGACAACGGAAGAATGAAGCTCCAACTCGGCGAGCCGCAGCCGCAACTCCGCCAGAAGTTGGTTTTGCGATTCGATTTGCCCTCGCAACTCGCTTAATGAGTCTTGCGTTTCAGTGGATGAAACCTGAGCTCGGGTGCGGTCCTTCCAATGGACGGTCGCCATGAGCACCAGCGCGGCTGCCAGCAGGACAAACGTTGCTCTTGAGATGTTCATAATGGGCCTTTCTTTATGAAATAGACCCGTCGCTGCGACCCGCGTTCAAAGTCTGGATCACCGGTTGTCACCCAAACATCATCTTGCAGATGATCACTGATGCGATGATGCCCACGCCGTCGGCAATCAATCCTGCCGGGACAGCGTGGCGAGTGCGTTTCACACCAACCGCGCCGAAATAAACCGCGATCACGTAAAACGTCGTTTCTGTGCTGCCGAAAATTGTGCCCGCCGTACGCGCAATCAAACTGTCCGGGCCGAACTCCTTCACCAGATCGGTGAACAACCCCAGCGTACCGCTGCCGCTCAAGGGACGCACCAGGCAAAGCGGCACGATCTCGGTGGGAAAGCCCACCCAATCCAGCGCCGGCTTCAGCCAGGCTGTGAACATCTCAATGCCGCCTGCCGCGCGAAACATTCCGATGGCGACCAGAATCGCCACCAGATACGGCATGATCATCACCGACACCTGAAAGCCTTCCTTCGCGCCCTCGACGAATTCCTCATAGACCTTAATTTTCCGCAACGACGCGTAGAGCGGGAAGAACGACAACAGGAACGGAATCGAGAGCAGCGAAACCGCATTCACGGCGCGGATGAAAGTGCGGGTGAAGAAATTGTCGCCGGCCTGATTTGCCGGTGCCGCGTGACCGAACAATTCCGGGAAGCCAAACCGCAAAAACGCCCACGCAAAGAAGCCGAAGAACGCCGCCAGAATAATGCCGCCAACCCAATCCAACGGCGCAAGCTCGTGTCCCCTCTCCCGTCCTTCGGACACCCTCTCCCCGTCGGACGGGGAGAGGGCAGGGAGAGGGGTTTTCTTTTCTTCAGTAGTCAACGGCGGCAGACGATAACCCGGCAGTTTCTCCAGCAGTTTCACCGAGGAGATGCCGGCGATGGTCGAGAAAATCGTCGCCAGAAAAGCTGTGCCGATGATGGCCGAGGGATTGACCGAACCCGCCACCGCCATCACCCCGACCGCCGTGGCGGGGACCAGTTGAATGGAACTGGTGTTGATGGCAAGGAACGTACACATCGCGTTCGTGGCCACGCCGGGCCGGAGATTCAGCGTTTCCAAATCCTTCATCGCGCGGATTCCCAGCGGCGTGGCGGCATTGGCGAGGCCGAGCATGTTGGCCGCCATGTTCATCAGCATTGCGCCCATCGCGGGATGTTCCACGGGCACTTCGGGAAAGAGTCGGCGCATCACCGGCCGCAGCGCGCGGGCCAGGAGTTGGATCAAGCCCGCCTTTTCCGCCAGCCGCATCACGCCCAACCAGAGCGCCATGATGCCCGCCAGCGGCAGCGCCAGCTTCATCACGGCGAACTCCGCGCGGTCGAACGCCTCCTTCGACACGGCCTCGAGCGCGCCGTTGTAACCGCCGATCAACACGGCGGCGACAATCAACCCGAGCCAGATGTAGTTGAGCATCGGTCGGAGGATACAAGCGGCAGGGAAAGCGAGAAAGCCGGAAAGTGGAGGCGAAGGCGCTCAAATCACCCAAACGGCCAAATACCCAAATACCCAGGAGGTTTGGGTGTTTGGACCTTGGGTATTTGAGTGTTTTCCTACGGCTTTTCCGGCACTTCAATCACGTCGCCGTCGCGCAGCCAGAGGTAGGGGGCGTTGTTGGCATCACTACAATCCACAGTCCATTCGCGAGTCTGGCCCGAGGCCGTGTCGCTGCGAGTGACTTTCACACGGGTAAGATCGGACGAGAAACGAACCAGCTTCGATTGGTCCAAGGCCGATCGCAGCATGAAAGACACGCTGCTGAATTTCGCGTGCCCCCCATAGACCAAAGTTCTGTCCTCCAAGAGAAGTGGTCTGTTGGTCTCGGCCCGCAAAAACTCTGGCGCAAGCTTCAGCGCCGCATTCGTGCGGCTGATCGCCACCGTGACCGTACGCGAGACGCACTTGATCAACGCGGCTACGTCCGCGTCCGCCAGTCCCGGCCAACTCTCGGCCACAGGATGATCTGCTTCAGGAATCTCCACCACATCGCCCCAACGCAGCATTACGTCGCGCGAACAATCACCGGAGTTCAGAATGTCGGCAACGTTGACTGGAATTGTCGTCCAACTCCGACCGTCAGCGGCAGGCCGATGGATGACCAGCTTTTTGAAATCGGGGAACCGCAGTGCCTCGCGCGACCAGACATCTGCGATTTGCCCCGTCCGTGGCTGCGGAACACCGGTGCGCCGGTCGCTAATCAAGCCATAATGCCCGGCGATCAACTCCAGGAGCCTGAACTGGTTCCAATCGTTCGTGCCCTTCGCGAAAACGACCGCGGAGTAGTTGGCTGAAGCACGGCGAACTTCGATGCGGTCGGTGCGCGGCAGGTCATCCACCGCGCCATGCTGGCGGAGCAGATCGGCCAGCGCAGCGGCTGAAATGGGTTGCACCTCCGGGTCCTGGCGCGACGGCGGCGACGACGGCGGTAGCACACCGAAGGCAATCCCCGGCGCTCGCGGCCCGGCCATTTTCTCCTTGGCGTGGTCCATCGGTGTCTTGCCGTGGTTGTCGCGGACGTTTACGTCGGCCTTGTTGGTGAGCAGCAACTGCACAAGCGATCGGTCTTCCCGTCCTGCGGCCAGGTGCAGCGGGGTGTTGCCTCTCACAATCAGGTTCGGGTCCGCCTCGTGCGCGAGCAACAACGCCGCCACCTCGGTCTTGCGGTCAAGAACGGCTAGCATCAGCGGCGTCACACCATCGCGATTGAAGCGGTTCACTTCGGCACCGGCGTCCAACAGAAGGCGGACCGTCTGCTCGTCGCCTTTTTGCACGGCGACGTGCAGCGGAGTGTCGCGCGCATCCGCGGGCGGATTCACTCGTGCGCCGGCGTCGAGCAAGGCTTTCACTCCGGCGGCGTTGCCGACCGCGGCAGCCGGGTACAACACTGAATTGGCCACCGGGTAGCCGCCTTCGGCGTTGGGATCCGCGCCCGCGTCGAGGAACGCTTTCAACAATTCAGCGTCCCCGTGGGCTCCCCAGACCAACGGTGAGCCAGAAACCGGAAGCCGGGCTTTCGCGTCCGCTTTGAACTGGAAGAAGAGTTTTGCCAGGTCGGCGCGCTGTTTGGCCACTGCGATTTGAAGTGGTGTCAACTTTGCGGCGCCTCGGGGGAAAGTCCTGCCATCCAACGAAACTTCGAAGTCCACGGGCGCTGCGCGATTGGGATCGGCGCCGGCACGCACCAACAGGTTCGCGATGTTGGTGCCTTCGCGATTGCACACGACCGCCAGCGGCAGGCCCGATGCGCCGGCGTTCGGATCGGCCCTGGCTTCAAGCAGCGCTTTCACCATGTCAGCGTGCCCATTGCCCGCAGCGTAGCTGAGCGCGGAACGACCGCTGGAATCAACGATGTTGGGATCGGCCTTCGCGGAGATAAGCCGGTTCAGAACCTCTGAGTAACCGCGCACCGCTGCGATAAACAGCGACGTTTGACATGCGGCGTCTTGGGCATTGACGCTGGCGCCTTTGACAACGAGAAAAGCTGTGAGGTGGGGACGCCCAAAGACTGCGGTTAAATGCAATGGCGTTGACTCGTTCTTGGTTCTCGCGTTCACGTCGGCTTTGGCTGCAACCAAGGCCTCGGCCACCCCCTGAAAGCCTTTCCAAGCGGCGATATGCAGCGGCGTATGACCGTCTTTATCCCGCGCTTCCAAGTCGGCTTTGTATTGCGTCAGCAACTCGATCATGGCTTTGTGGCCACCGGCGGCTGCGTGATGCACCGGCGCGCCGGCTTGAATAAACCCAGGCCCATCGCCTGCCTTCTGCTCAACTGAGGCGCCGTTCTCCAGCAGGAAGCGCGCAACCCGCAACTGGCCTCGCGCGGCCGCCAGGCAGAGCGGAGTCATGTTCCCCGGTCCCGCGGACCCCGAAGGCGCGTTGATCAAATCCGGGCTGTTTTGAATCATCGCCTGGATGCGGCGGATTTCTTGTTCCTCCTCGTCTGTGGCAGCCGAGGCATTGGCGTCGGCGCTTCCAGAACCTCCGAACACTTGGGCGTTATCAGCGGCAGACACACGCAACTCCAGAGCCTTTTTGATGTGTTCAATTCGCGCGTTAATTTCTTTGTCAATGTTCCTTAAGTGCAAGTCGGCCGATATTATCTCTGGATGGTCCGGGGGGTGGTTGACGGCTTTCTCTGCGCGTTTGGATTGGGTGTCTTCGTATTGACTGAGGAGCTTGATGAGCAATTGATCGTGAACAAGTGTTGGTACGACCTGTCGGGCCTCCGCAGGCGTGAGCCTCTGGATTCTCTTGAGTAACACCCTGTCACGTGCCAAGTCTGAGCTCGCCAGACTTTTCTCTGCGAAGCCCGGCCTTGACTGATCGGCACGGATCGCCTCTGTCAATCGTAGCGTGGCTCGTAGTAGGGCTTCTTTTTTCATTATTAGCGTGTTGCGCCCATCGTTGAACGCTTCCAAAATCCGATCCGCTTCCGCTCGCAAATTCGTATTGGTCGCTGATGACACACGTGTTTGTTCGTAACGATTCCAAATTCGGGTGAGATCTTCGTCGTCAAGGATTCGGACGGTCGAAGCCGGATCGGTTGAATTCCTGGCTTGCTCTACCTGAAGTTTCAACAGCAGACACTGGTCTTCCAAGCTTGCTACTATATCGCCCAGAACTGAGTCAGCGGAAGAATTTGTCTCAACCCTGCTCAAGCCAAGAAGATTCTGCCGGCTCAACGTGGCGAGCGTTTCCTGATCGGAAAACTCCCGCACGATGCGTTCGTATTGCAACACGGCTTCGTTGGTTTTGCCCTGCTTGCGATAGACTTCGCCCAGCCGGAAGATGGCGGTGGCGGCCAGCTTGCGGTCCTTATCGAATTGCGCGCTCACAGCCTGATACGCCTGCGCCGCCGCTTCGAGATTGTGATTGGCCTCCTCCTCGAATAATCCCTTTTGCAGCGTGGAGGTGAGATCGTTTGTCGCCGCCAAAACACTTATCGGCAGGAGGAGAAACGCGAAGGCGCAAAGGCGCAAACACGCAACGGGAAAACAGGCTTTGCCTCGCGTCCTGGCGTCCTGGCGTCTTGGTGTTAAAACTGAAATCGCCGCTTTTTCGGCTTCGCGCGTAGGTTCATGTTTCATGGCTGTCATCATGGCTCTTCCGGGGTTTTGAGTTGTCACGCTTTTGCAAAATCGGAAACCGAAAGGCAGGAACATTGATGGCAGGAAAATGAAAAGGAAATCCCCGGTTCTTCCCGATTTTCCTGCCATCAATGTTCCTGCCTTTCCTCATCTCACAAATCCAGCTTGTATCCCACGCCATGCACGGTCTTGATCCAACGGGGCGCGTCGGGATTCTTCTCCAGCTTCGCGCGCAGGCTGGCGATGTGGTTATCCACCGTCCGCGTCGTGGGGAACGCCGTGTAACCCCAGACCACGTCCAGGAATTTTTCGCGCGACACGGGTTCGCCTTCGGCCTCGGCCATCAACCGCAACATGGCAAATTCCTTGGCGGTCAGGTGGATTGGCCTTCGCCCACGCCCGGCCTTTTGCCGCGCCAGATCAATTTCCACGTCGCCGAGCTTTAGGCGGGCCGGCACGTGGTTTTGCTTGCGCGCCCGCCGCAGCAACGCTCGCACGCGCGCGAGCAATTCTTCGGTGCTGAATGGTTTCACGAGATAATCGTCCGCGCCCGCGTCCAGGCCGGTTACGCGATCCTCGATCTGGCTCTTGGCGGTGAGCATGAGCACGGGGACGGCGTTTCCCAATCGCCGCAGCTCCGCGCACACGGCAAAGCCATCAAGCCTGGGCATCATGATGTCGAGCAGGATGAGATCGGGTTTTTCCGCAACGGCTTTGCACAGCCCGATTTCGCCATCCGCAGCCGTCAGCGCGCGATAGCCTTCGCCCTCGAGCACGTCGGCCAGCGCCATGCGCATGGGGGTCTCGTCTTCGATGATCAGGATGCGTTCCATTTGGCCTTAACCACAGATGAACCCAGCTCGGCAGACCCGCAACCGCGGAGGGTGTACAACGGCACGCGCGTGATCGAAGAATCTCCCTCTCCCAGCGGGAGAGGGCTGGGGTGAGGGAGAAAGGGTTCTCCTCTCTCCACGTTCCGCAACGCGGACACAGTGCTTTGGTGTGCGGTTCTCCCTCACCCTTAATCCCTCTCCCGCTGGGAGAGGGAGACCGCAATCGTCACTCCCTTGGTTTGCGGAAAGCCACTCTGCCAGTGCCGACTCACGACACTCGGAAAGCCGGCAGATGATTCTCCCTCTCCCAGCGGGGGAGGGAAACAGCGGGCGGCCTCCCACTGAGTTCTTTGACGTTTTTGCACAAAGTCGCGTCATTGCATTATGGATGGAAAGGGGCGCGGGCGTCAGCCCGCTTCACTGCTCGGCCACGTCCAGGTTCAACCGAACACAACAGATCATCGAACGGTGAAGCGGAATAAATTCCGTCTGCCAAGTGCCAGAGCGTGTCATCTGCGTTCATTTGGGTCCATCTGCGGTTTCAATTCTTCATCGGCAGTTCGATTGTAAAACGGCTGCCCTTGCCGATTTCGCTCTCGACGCGCACACGGCCACCGTGCGCCTCGACGATGTGTTTAACAATGCTCAATCCAATGCCCACCCCCTGGTTTTCGCGGCGCAACTCCAGGCCCAGACGATAGAACCGCTCGAAAATTCTTTCATGCTCGGATGGAGGAATGCCGGGGCCGTGGTCGCTTACGGACAGTAGGACAGCCGCCGCGGCTGTCTCAATATTCATGGCCGTTTGCTCGGGCTCAGGTCTTGGTTTGGTTGCTGATGAGTCAGAGAAAGGCGCGACGCCTGTCCTACGTTGAGCGCAAACCAGTCCGACCGTCACCGTCTCGCCCTTGGGCGAATGTTTGATGGCGTTATCAATCAGGTTTACCAGCGCCTGTTGGATGGCGCGGCCGTCCATATTCAGTTCAAGGGGGACAGCATAGTCAGGGGAATGATTCTCAAGGGAATGGGGAGCAGAAACTTTCTGGTCCGAGTTTTTATTCCCCTGACCAACATTCCCCTGACGAACTGGGTTCAACTCCAGCTTCACGCCGCGTTCCGCCGCGTACGGCGCCATGAGTTTCACCGTTTGCTCCACCAACGCGCGCAAATCTGTCGGTTCAAACTCGTATTGCTTCCGCCCCTGCTCGATGCGCGAGAAATCCAGTACGTTCTCGATCAATGACGAGAGCCGGCGACATTCCTGTCCGATGAACCGGAAGTATTCTGCCTGTTTCGACGGTTCGGAGATTTTGCCGCGTTCCAGGCTCTCCGCGAGCAATCGCACGGACGCGATGGGGGCGCGCAATTCGTGCGAGACGCTGGAAACGAAATTGGATTTCATCTCGGCCAGTTGTTGCTGGCGCAGAAACGCCCGTCGTGCAGCCAGCAGCCCGATGACCGCCGCCATGGTGGAACAGGCGATGAGCAAGCCGAACCAGAATGTCCGCGTGCGTTGCCGCTCGAAGAGCGCGGTTGGACTGGTCAAATAGACACTGACGGCCAACGCCGGGGCGTCATCTGCGGGCCTGGCCGCTGACGCCAAGGCGCGCGAAGCAAATTCGAAACTTTTCCCGGGCAAATCCGTTTGATACTCCTTATCCACGTGGCCGGTTTTGCCGCCCCGGTGACGGTAGCGCCAGAGCCGGAGATCACTGTCGGGAAGGTCTAGTTTCCGGCCGCCCAATATGATTCCGACGCCGAAATAATCTGGAACCCGTTTCGTATCGCTCACGAGTTGGTTCAGCTCCGAGCTGATTTGCCGTTCGCTCAGGCAAAGGAAGGAGTAGTTGGTGTTGCTCGCGTCGAATCGCACAGCCAGCCAATTGCGGTCGTGAATGTTGAAATGCGAAAGCGTCGCATCGGCGGAAAAAGCTGGGAAATCTCGGTTCCAGCCTTCCGGCAGTGTGAACCAAAACAGGCGCGGCAAGTGCTCGTCCGATGTCGTGTTGGTGGCGGTTACGGATGAGAAGCGGCTGGTTGGACCGCCGACAAAGTGCTGTTTGGCCGCCAAGTAAAAATCACGCAGACACTCGTGCATTTCCCAAAGGGCAAGGCATCTTTGTCTCCACCTCTTTGTAGTCTCAGCTTCTTGATCCGGCGGTGTGCGCAGGAACAATGGAGTCAGCGGAGTCGGATGGAAGACCGCATTGGAGTAAAATGACTCCGCCGACACAAGATTCGTCAGCGACAGGTCGTTCGTCGTGGTCGCCGTTAGTTCGAGCAATTTCCATTGCGCCAATGGCTGTAAGGGGAGGCCGCTTTCACCAACCGCACTTGGAGATGTTTGCGATACCATGCTCAACGCTTCCGCTGCATCCGCAAGTTTCTGCTGTTGGATCAGCAACAGACCGAGCCGGTAATGCGCAGCGGCGGCGAACCGTTCCGGCGGGTTTGATTTGATAAAATCACGCCAGGCTTGTTCAGCGGAAGCGATGTTGTATTCGTTGTCACTTGCGCTTTGCGCCGCAAGCCAGAGCTGTTTGCCGTTTGAATCAAGTTCGGCGAGATCGAACGGATGAGGGACGGGAACAGAGGCGTGAGGCGGTGGAAAGATCAAATCTCCTGCAGCATCAATTGTGAAATGCAACCGGCCGGACATGTTGGTCACGGCCAGTTCGGTCCAGATGTGCTCCACGAGGTCATCCGCGATGCTTTGCGCGCGTTCGGCGGCTTCGCGTTCGGCCAGCCGCCGGTCCTGGCGCAGCGAGAGGAAGCCCACGGCGGCCAGCACCGCCACCGGCAGGATAATCAGCAAGCCCTGCCAGAGGAAGGTCGGTTTGCGTGGTGGAGACGGTGCAGCCATGTGCGCTTCTATTTGTGACTGAGCCTAGGCCGACGGCAAGCGCGAGTTGTCACGATTTTGCAAAGTCTCAGGTGATTTTTTGGCAGGAAGATGGATGATAGGAATATAAAAACGAAAACGGGTTTCCATGCAGCATATTTATGCCATCGCATTTTACTGCCCTTGCTTTCCTGGTCATCACGGCAAATCTGGTTTGGGCAAGAAGATTGAGGGCAAGAAAATGGAAATGAACCAGATCTCTCTGTTTTCATCTTCTTGTCATCCATCTTCCTGTTAAAACCGGGCTTAGGTTGGCGCTTATTTAGAATGATTCCAATTATTGACTCCGCCCGGTCTGCGGCTAGACTGGCTTGTGCGATGAATCCGGTGGAGAACAAAACCTTGGACCACGATCTGGGCGCGCGGCTGGCGACGAGTGGGTTTCGCTTCACGTTGCAGCGCCGCTGCGTCTATGACGTTTTGCTCCAGAAGCGGGATCATCCCACAGCGGAAGAAGTGTTCAGCCGCGCCAAGCGGCAGATGGCGGACATTTCGCACGCGACAGTCTATAACTGTCTGGACGCGCTCGTGGCCTGCGGGTTGGTGCGCAAGGTGCAGCTTGAGCGCGGGGCCACGCGCTATTGCCCGAACATGGAAGAGCATTGCCATTATTATTGTGACGAGTGCGAGGCGGTGTTCGATGTGGCCCTGCCCGCGGACGCGCCATTGATGCCGCGCCCGCGCGGATTCCAGATTGATCATTACGACATTGCGGTTCATGGCTTTTGCGCCGAGTGCGCCAGCCAGCGAAAGAAATAGATTTGCATGAGCACAGCCACCGAAACCATCGAGACCCTGGTCAAACAGGAATACAAGTACGGCTTTTACACCGACGTGGAAACCGAGTCGGCCCCGCCCGGCCTGAACGAGGACATCATTCGGTTGATTTCCACGAAGAAGAAAGAACCGGAGTGGATGACGGAATGGCGGCTCAAGGCGTTCCGCCACTGGCAGACGATGACCGAGCCGACGTGGCAGTTCGTGAAGTATCCGCCCGTGGATTTTCAGGACATCACCTATTACTCCGCGCCGAAGCAGAACACAGACGGGCCCAAGAGTCTCGACGAGGTTGATCCGAAGCTCCTGGAGACTTACGAGAAGCTCGGCATTCCGTTGCGCGAACGCGAGCGGCTCGCCGGTGTGGCGGTGGACGCGGTGTTTGATTCCGTTTCAGTCGGCACGACGTTCAAGAAGCAGCTTGCCGAAAAAGGGGTGATTTTCTGCTCGATGAGCGAGGCAGTGCTGGAGCACCCCGAACTCGTAAAGAAATACATCGGCACGGTGGTGCCGTACACGGACAACTTTTATGCGTCGTTGAACTCGGCCGTGTTTACGGACGGTTCGTTCTGTTACATTCCGAAAGGCGTGCGCTGTCCGATGGAGCTTTCGACCTATTTCCGCATCAACGCCGCCAAGTCCGGCCAGTTCGAGCGCACCTTGATTGTGGCGGACGAAGGCTCGCACGTGAGCTACCTCGAAGGATGCACGGCGCCCATGCGCGATGAAAACCAATTGCACGCGGCGGTGGTGGAACTGGTCGCGCTGGAAAACGCACAGATCAAATACAGCACCGTGCAAAATTGGTACCCGGGGGATGAACAAGGCCGCGGCGGGATTTACAATTTCGTGACCAAGCGCGGCCTCTGCAAAGGGCGCAACGCCAAGATCTCCTGGACGCAGGTCGAAACCGGTTCCGCCATCACGTGGAAGTATCCGAGCTGCATTTTGCAGGGCGAGAATTCTGTCGGTGAATTTTATTCCGTTGCCGTGACCAACAATTATCAACAGGCCGATACCGGCACGAAGATGGTTCACATCGGCAAAAACACCCGGAGCACCATCGTGTCGAAAGGGATTTCCGCCGGGCACGGGCAAAACAGTTATCGCGGCCTGGTGAAGATCCAGAAAAGCGCCGCCAACGCGCGCAACTTCTCGCAATGCGACTCGATGCTGATCGGTTCGAAGTGCGGCGCGCACACGTTTCCGTACATCGAAGTGAAGAACACTTCGGCGTCGGTCGAGCACGAGGCTTCCACCTCGAAGATCGGCGAGGACCAGATTTTTTACTGCAACGCCCGCGGCATCGCCACGCAGGACGCCGTGAACATGATCGTGAACGGCTTCTGCAAGGAAGTGTTCAAGGAACTGCCGATGGAATTCGCGGTGGAAGCGCAGAAGCTGCTGGGCGTGAGTTTGGAAGGCAGCGTGGGATAATCTTTGGCCGCGAGAGCATTTTTTTATGGGCTTTCCAAACTCCAAAAAGGGCCTTCGTTGGGGACTTGCTTGCGGTTTGGTTTGCGCCGCTTGCTGGTTCGCGGCTGCTTATTTATTTTCAAAAGCGCCTGTAGCTTCTGAAGTATCCATATCGTTGGCTTTTCAGCCGTGGTGGAAATATTGGGGAACTGGCATCGTTATTTTTGTTGTCGTGGCACTCGTTGTTGGGATTCTCGCTGCGTTCAGGCCGATTTTTCCAAAGCGAAACGATTAGCAGTGAACCGAAATTGATGAAACTACCTATACTCGAAATTAAAAACCTCAGCGCGGGCGTTGAGGGCAAACAAATTCTCAAGGGCGTCAGCCTGACCCTCAATCCGGGTGAAGTCCATGCCGTTATGGGACCAAACGGCAGCGGCAAGAGCACGCTGGCCGCCGTGCTGGCGGGTCGAGACGGTTACGACATCACCAGCGGCGAAGTGCTTTATTTGGGCAAGGACTTGCTGGATCTTGATCCGGAGGAGCGCGCACGCGAAGGTGTCTTTCTCGCATTCCAGTATCCGGTCGAGATTCCCGGGGTGAACAGCACCGTGTTCCTCAAGGCCGCGCTCAATGAAATTCGCAAGCACAAGGGCGAACCGGAACTCGACGCGTACGAATTCCTCGCGCTCATGAAGGAGAGGATGAAGTTGCTGGAGTTGAAGGATGATTTGCTCAAACGCTCCGTGAACGAAGGCTTCTCGGGCGGCGAAAAGAAGCGCGCGGAGATTTTCCAGATGGCCGTGCTCGAACCCAAGCTCGCCATTCTCGACGAAACGGATTCCGGCCTCGACATTGACGCGCTGAAAGTTGTGAGCAACGGCGTGAACAAACTCAAGCGCGCCGACAATGCGCAACTCGTCATCACGCACTATCAACGGCTCTTGAACTTCATCGTCCCGGATTTTGTCCATGTGCTGGTGGACGGGCACATCGTGAAAACCGGCGGCAAAGACCTCGCGCTTGAACTCGAAGCGAAGGGTTACGACTGGATTCTCAAGGGCGAGCCGGCGGCTGCTTGAATGGCGTTGCTGGCTTGGCGGCCGTACGGCCCGTTTTCAGCGGGCGCCGACCTGACTGGTCTTCCCCATCTGCGGATAGTTGCTGATTGATATCTTCAACAATGACAGGGTTATTACGTGGGTTATTGTGTTGGCTCTAATATATTGCTATTGTCCTTGCCTTCCGCCCCCGCTTCCGCCCCCGCTTCCGCCACGCTGGGCCCGGCATGTTCATCAAACGCAATTGCACCCAGCACGCTGGCAAACCCTACCAATCTGTCCTGCTGGTCCAAGGCAAACGCGTCCCGGCCAAACGCGCGCCTGGCCGCCCCGCCGCCGGCGCGGCGCCGCCCAAGTCGGTGGTGGTGCATGAGACGCTGGCCAACCTTTCCCGCCTGCCCGCCGAACTCATCGGGCTCATCGAAAGCTATTGCCAGGAGTCCGTTCCCACCGCCACCGCCACCCCCGCCACCCGTGCTGCGGCGCCCGCCGGCG
>JACZKP010000191.1 GCA_014860005.1 Verrucomicrobiota bacterium
CTGTCCCTTGGTCGAGGGCTTTCGTCGGCCTTCGCTTCGCTCAGGCCTCCTCAAGCCCTCGACCAAGGGACACATAACACAGCCCCATCGCTTGTCTCCTTTTGAACTCGCAGCCGTCTCCTTTTGTTTCCGCCCCGACATGCTCTTCGACCAAACGCCGGATGCGATGCAATTCGGCTTGGGCGAACCCGCGGTTGGCCGCCAGCGAAACGGGGCGCAGCCAGAACTTGGCTTCCAGGTCTTCGCGGGTCACGTGAATGTGCGGCGGTTCATTGTCCTCGCGACTGTAAAAGTGAAAGCGATACGGGCCGATGCGCAGCACGGTAGGCATGTCTTGAAGTTTGGGTAACAGGCTTAATGGTGTCAACGCCGTGCTGGAGCGCGGAATTTATTCCGCTTCAACGCCAAGGCGCAACGTCGCCAAGACGCAGCGCGGCGAAGCCGCAACCAAAGGAGCGCGGACCGCCGAGTCCGCGAGTTGCGGGCATCGGGTTTGGAACCCGCGGACTCGGCGGTCCGCGCTCCGGGAACATCTTCGCAGGACGCAAGGAGGTTGGGAGATTAGCACTGCAAAGACGTAGCCGTGAGAATTTTGGCGTGCGGTGGCAGAGCGCCCGTCCTCCGTAGCAGTACTGCGGAGGGTGGACAGTGGCGACACCGCTTTTTCGGTAGTGAGTCGAGCTTCCAAAGTGGCGTGGCGTTGTGCTTCCCGCCCGTCTGGCTACAGGACGAGGTCAGGGGAATGAAAGTCAGAGGAATAATACTCACGGCATTGTCTCCATTCCCCGGAACCACATTCCCCTGACATTTCCCCTCTGTGGCTCTTTGGGGTTTCTACATCTTTGCGTTTATTCGGGCTGTGACCTCGGCGTCTCTGCGTTGAGTTCCGAATTCTGCCCTCTGTCCTCTGTCCTCCGGCTTCTGCCTTCGGCCTTTGAAATCAGCGGGAACATATCAGCAGCTTGGACAAAAACTCTAGCCAAATACACAATAAGGGCTTGACGCCGTCCACGACAGCCGAAATTACTGAGGCAGACGAAAATAGAGAACTGGGAACGGACTAACATCGGGAGGCCAAACCAACATGAACCCCAGGAAAAGAATCAAGAAGATGCCGTTAAAGGAGTTTGAAGGAGTTCTCAGGTGCAACTGGGAGCCTGTTACGCTTATGGGCGACGCTCTTCCTGAATGGGCACGAGGCATACCGTCCGCCACTCTGGCTTACGTCTGCGGTTCAGGCGGAGACACATTGAACACCAGCGAGTACAGGAGTCCCTCTATACGTTCCGGTGAATTGATCGGAGGCATTGACATATACCGAAATGCGCCGGATGGTCCGCTCCAGTTCGACAAAGACTGGTATGCGGTAGTCAAATCCGAGGATGACCCGACATTGCTGCTCGTCGATGGGCCCGTTGACGAAGCGCACCGCTGGTTGGACGAAATTCCAAAACATTTGCGCGGAATTCTCGAGGATTCCCAAGACCAAGGCGAACAGTGAAGTCTGAAAACTGGAGCATGGATTGTCTGCCGAAGCCAGCTTGTCGTGCCGAGGAACGCCTCACGCTTTTGACTTCGTGACACTGATTGTCTCGTCTCCGTCCGCGAAGCTTCCGAACAGTTCCGCAAGATAACCATCCATGAGCGCGAGATCCAAATAGTCTTCGACCCGCGTTTCGACATAGCGGCGAAGCCAGTACATGACTGTGTCTTCGGCGTTCAGGGTATCACGATGCGACGGGTTGGATAAGGTTGGTCCGACTCTGACGACCCAATTGCCTTGGACAGCATCCCTTGCGAACGCCTCGACTTCGTCTTTCGCCTGAGCCAGCAAAACGCGGTTATTGTCGGTACGGTAAAGGATGACCTTTATGAGCCAGCGCCTCACAGCGATTTGGCGTTCATCCCAACGGGCATTGCGGCTTCTTTCGGCGGCATCAATCACGATTGCCTTCGCCTGTTCAAAATGTTCGGCGCAAGCCGCTGCGGGAACTTGGTCCAAGTACCCATACTTTGCTGCGTGCCGAAGCGGCGTAAGAGAAGGATCCTCCTCAACACCGCACACGATCGCGTCCCACGAGAGGAGGTGTTGCGGCATGTCCTTGAGGTGTCCAGTGCGGGCGGCTTCTTCCATCAGAGGCTTGAGTCGAGCGGCACATGTCAGAGGTTCCGCTGGCGTGCGACCGAATGTGAGATGTTCCGCTGGTACGCGACCGAACCGGGCTTTGCATAATGTCACCTGCCACCACGGGACCCGACTGCTGGGTTTCCTGCCAGTGATCATGTCTTTCGTGATGTACTCTTCCGGAATCACATCCATCCGCCGAATTTCCTGAGGCAAACCGCCGAAATAGCCGTTACGAGTTTCCAACCATTTTTCCTGATTCGAACGGATCAGTTGCCGTTCTCGCGATTCTTCGGGCTCCCAAGCTAACTCGTCAGCGTTGATCTCCAGATTGGGTTTGATCACGAGCCGAGTCATTGCTTCTGGAGCTAGTGGAAATCTGGGGGCAATTGGCGTGAAGACTGTCCACGTTCCTTTGTGTTGATTTCTCGCTGCAACCGAATACACCCATAAGTCCAATTCTCTCTGCGCCTTCTTTACGAATACCAGCGCCAGTCCCCATTCCTTCCGTGCAACGGCGTCGAGAACCAGCCTTTGGCAACGCGTCCACCTGCGCAACCACCGCGAATGCGTAGTCAGGCGTGAAGGAAGATCGAGTCTTGGATGGAAATGCCGTGTTGTCGCCCAACGAGGTAACTTCACATGCATGCGCAGCCGGGAGGCGAGGATAGGACGCATGTCTTGGCGAGGCAGCGAATCGTCGTTTGACTTAAGCGGATCAAAACACTCAGTATCGGCGGTAGAATCAAGAATGTAGAATTTTGCGGCTGATTCTTCACCGCCTCGGGTGGCGGACCGCAAGAATGCTTGAGAAATCCGCACTAAGCTCGCAGCCGGCTTCTTTTCGTCAAGACAATCAATCTCGTTGAGAAGCGCCCTCAAACCTGTTCTGTGAAACACACCACCGGTCAAGTAAATGGAATCGATTCCTCGCTTAACCTGCTGGACGAGTGCTCGCAATGCGATCGCTGTCTTGGCTGGCTCATCTGGAACCAGGATTAGCGCATGTGTCTTTTCGGTCTGGACCTGCTCCACAGCAGTGGCAATGAAATCAAGCAAGCCAGTAGTCGTGGCGTCCTCTGGCACGCGAAAGAGTGCTGAAGACGAACGTTCATATGCCTCAACAAAAGATTTCACAAGCCCCGGCTGAGGTTTGAAGCCGCTGCGCAGCCAACTCTCTGTGTTAACCCCCTGTCCGTCACGACGGAGGTATATTAAGAGTATGTCACGCAGGCCTGGTTCAGCAGCGCCGGGCACAATTTGCACGGTGGCAGGCGATGCCGGCCTTTTCGGGGCGGAAGTTGCCTTGAGCACCAACAATAGAGGGATCACGGTCAGTTCGTGCGACTCCGCGTGGTATCTAACAATCCTCTCGGCGTAGCCGGCCGCTTGCGCGGCGTCGGTGACACTCGCCCGAACGACGTCTTTGCACTCGATTACAAGCACGAGCCCATTAGGAAGCAGCAAAACCACGTCTATCCGGTTGCCGTCTTCAAGGGGCAATTCGTACTCGAATACAACCATCGCTTGCGCAGCCGCAGGACAAGCCTGGAGACAACCAGTTATCGCCACTTGCATCACGTTAAAAGTGGTCCTCCAAGCACGAATCTGTTTCTGCTGCACGACTTGGCATAGGCGTTCTTGGCTATGGCACCAACGAGATAAGCCAAGCCTTCTGGCGCAAGCTTAGAAATTCAGCCCAAGTTCCAGCCCAGCCCCATGGGGCTGGGCCAATCCCGTGCTCTCTTTCGGCTGGTTGATAGACGGCGCTCTCGTTCACTGTGGCACATTAGTTCTGGCCTTCGACTGCGCGCCTATGAGAAAGCCAAAGTCGGATGTGACGGATAACCGATACAGTCGTATTGTCGGACGTCCCAACATTTGCACCTCGGTGCATTCCTTCAATTCACAATTCTTCGGGTAAAGGGCTGCTCGCGCAAGTTCTGCCGCCAAGTGAGTCAAAAAAACTTGGCCACCGGGTGTGGCAGCTTTTGTGGATGTTTCGATCTTATGCAGTTCGTTGACTGCCAGTCCATGCAGATCATTTTCCTCCAAACACACTTCGCCGGCATGGACCCAAACTCTTGCTTCCATTCTCTCTTTGCGAAGGTGCGGCGTTTCTTCAGATAATCCACTGAATTGGAGAGCCCCCTGAAATTCGAGATGCCAACTCACGACATCCGGGAAGTGGTCAAAGACCAGCAAGACCGCATCCCCGACAGTCTTCACGAACTTTCCAGATGTTGGCGGCAGTGTGTAGGCAAGCGGTTCCCTTGCGGCCTTTTCGAATTCGCGCGTCCGGGCTATGCCGACGTCATTTCCGAATTCCGAAGTGAAAGTAGTGGAGCCAACGAGATCGGCCAGAACTATGTATTTGAGCGCACGATCCATTGGCGCATGTAAGCAGGCGGCGTCATTTCAGTCCAGTGAAAAAGCATAAATCAGTTGGTTCAAGTGGCCCGCCTTTCACTTTTTTAATTCACAGTCACAGCCCCGAGGGCACAACTTGAGTGCGAGCATTATCAGCAGCGCGACCGGCTGCGATTGGTGGTGGATTACCGGAAGAAGTTTCTGGATTCGCTGGTGCGCGGCGGCGAGGAGGAACAAATTCAGTACACCTCACCCCGGCCCTCTCCCCATCGGATGCGGAGAGGGAGAACGTCGGCTGCATGAGACGCTGCAACTGGAAATCATCGCCGTGCTCGCCCCGTGAGATAATGCCGCCGATTTGCCTTTTGACCGCAGCCTCCAAAATATCTCACGGGGCGAGAATCGCTGAACCAATTGCGTGAGAGTCCCGATTACGAGCCTTGGCAACTGAGTGAGCAGCAACCGGGCTTGGTGGATGAACTGGCGGCGGAGCGTAAGCAACTGCTCGAGAAGGAAAGCGCGGAGTTGCAACAACAGGCGGAGCGGTTGGCGGAGGAAATTAAGGAGTTGTCCGGTGAAGCAACCTCTCGCATCGCATAGCTTCCGACACGGGAAATGCCCTAATCCCGGCAGCGGAAGGTAGGGGAAGACCTACTTACGGCTAAGCGGCAGTCGTGGCAGCCTGTAGTCGTCTCGGAGCACGAGTAACGCTCGAAATTCTGAAGCTGGCTCCGAGCCGGATCTGTTATGGACAAGCAATGTTGTTTCAGCGGGTTGCGTTTTTGCGTTCTGTTTTTTCTGCTCGCGACCTCGGCGACATCCCAGATCACGCCGCAAGACACTACGGTGCCGAACGAATTTCGTTTCAGCAGCGCGGAGTATTTCGTTTCCGAAGATGCCACCAACGCTGTCATTACGGTGGAGTTCTCGCCCGGCCATCGCGGCTACTATGGCTGGGTGAATTATACCGTGCAGGACGGCACCGCGACGGCCAATCAGGATTACACGCCGGTCAGCGGCAGCCTCGCTTTTTCTGGAGTCCCTTCCCAATCATTTACGGTGCCGATCATAATGGATTCCCTGGACGAGGAAATGGAGACGATCAGGCTGATCCTTTCTCCAAGTCCATTGGATGCAAACGCTGTCATCACGCGAAGCAACGCCACTCTGAACATCATCAATGTTCGTCGCATCCCAACCTTGAAAATCGCCGGCGGAGCCAACGGGACTCTGACGATTTCGTGGCTCGATGACGGCACCAATCCGATCCTTGAAAAATCCGTGGCTTCACCGGCTGCCAACTGGAGCGTCGTGACGACTGCACAAACCACTGTTAACGGACGCTGTTCGGTGACTGAAACGCCTTCGAGCGGAATGGCTCTCTATCGTTTGCGCAGTTCTCAATAACCTTCCCGGCAGGCAGCAGCGTCAGGGAACTGCGCAATACACTTACCGCAAGCGGCGCGCCGTCCGCGTCGTCCAATTCAAGATCGCAGAATTTCTCCTCCCATCGGGGGCTGCGAATCGAACTACGATTTCACGTTACACCTTCCATGACCCGCGTCGCTGGTAATCCAGCCAGGTGTTCGCCTCCGCGTCGCCGATGAATTGTTCCTTCGCGGGATCCCATTTCAACCGGCGATTGTTCCAGTAAGCGAGGTTGCCCAGGTGACACACGCTTACCGAACGGGCGCCGATCTCGACATCGCAGATCGGCAGTTTGCGGCTGCGTACGCAGTTGAGCCAGTCCTGCAAATGATTGTTGCTCGCGTATAGGCGAATGGCGTTTTCGCCCAGTGGATCCTGTCCCAGCGACTCCGGCTCCGCCTGGAACCTGCCGCGGTCCACAAAAATCTTTCCCTCCGTGCCAATGAACGTCGCGCCGCCTTTGCTGCTGTCATGGATCATTTCCACGCCGTTGGCATAAAGATAACGCACGCCGGTCCGGGCGTTTGGCGTGCCCGGCGGAATGATTTCAACCGGCCCGCTGTCGTCCATGCCCAATCCCCATTGTGCAATATCGAAATGATGCGCGCCCCAATCGGTCATCATGCCGCCGGAATACTCGCGGTAGTTGCGCCAGTTCGGGAAATGATCATGAATGCCGCGCGGGCTGAGGACGGAGTTATAGGGTCGCATCGGCGCCGGTCCGAGCCAGAAGTTCCAATCCAGCCCTTGTTCCATGGTTTCCTCCGGCAGATCGCACCATTTGCTGGGCGCACCCACGCCGACAATGACCTTCTGCACCTTGCCGATGCGTCCGTTGCGGACCAGTTCGCACGCCTTGCGAAATTCCTGGGACGAACGCTGCATGCTGCCCGTCTGGAGAATCCGCTGGTTGCGGCGCACGGCCTTGACCATTTCCCGCGCTTCGCGAATCGTCAGCGACAACGGCTTCTCGCAGTAAATGTCCTTGCCCGCATTCGCGGCCGCGATCACTTGAATGGCGTGCCAATGATCCGGCGTGGCAATCACCACGCCGTCAATGTCCTTGCGCGCCACCAGATCGCGGAAATCTATGTAGGCCTCGCAACCCTTGAACGAGCCTTTGTCGGTTTGCTTCGCGTAATGGTCCGCCACCGACTTCTGCGCGTGCTCACGCCGCTTGGTGTCCACATCGCACACGGCGACGACCTGCGTTTCCTTGCTGCGAATGAAACCGTTGAGCAGGCCACGATTCTGTTTGCCCATGCCGATGAAGCCGAGCGTCATTCGGTCGTTGGGCGATTTCCCAGCAGACCAGACCGAAGACGGTAACAGCGTCGGCGCGGCGACAGCGACGGTGGCGGTGGTTTTGAGAAACTGACGGCGAGTGAAGCGATTTGAAGTAGTCATAACTTTATCCCGGTTGATACCAACGCATGCTTCTTATAGCAGCGGGTGACAACTTGCAAGCAAGTTGTGTGCGGTTTAGGAGCAGTTGATCGCTTGGAAGCGACGGCCCGTTACTTTTGCCCGTGCGGAATGCCGGGGAAACTCAAGGTAACGATTCTTTGAGCAAATGCTGCCTCAACCCAGGCGCGACGGTCTGAAGACGGCCTTGGCCGAAATCAGCAGGCCCGGCAGCAATGGCGTGTTGAAACTTGCATCACTGCCATGCAGCGTCGGGGTCTTGATTGTCGGCGGATTCAACTGGTGAACTTGAATTTGTTTCGCCTCCGGGTCCATGAGCCAGAGTTCTTTCACGCCAGCCTGGGCGTAGATTTTGCGCTTGAGCTCGCGATCATAGTGGGCTGTGCCTTGTGAGAGGACTTCAATCACCAAATCCGGCGCTCCGGCCGCGCCTTGGGGACTCAGGATTGCGGCGTTCGCATTGGAAACGAAATAAAGATCCGGTTGATAGGCGTCGTAGCTGGTGAGATAAACGTCTGACGGCGACTGATACACCACGCCAAGCGGATGGTCCTCCAGGAAATTCTGGAGCAGCACCAATAAATTCCGGCAAATATCTTGATGATAGCGATTGGGCGATGGTGACATCAGCAGCCTCCCTTGGATCAACTGATAATGCGGCGGTCCTTCCGGCAATGCCCGGTAGTCATCAACGGTCACCAGATTGTCTGCCGCAGTAAGCACAAGTTGACGCTAATCTCCAATCCGAACGAAGTCAAAACGAGAAACTGCCGGCTGACTAAAGCATTTGCTGCGAGTGCGAAGACTGGGGTATCGTCACGGCATCACCACACGCGAATCATGTTCACGCAAAGTTGCCTCTTGAGCCGGGAAGGCTGGCTGAGAACGCTGTTCACCGGCGCGTTGTCGTTTTGTTTACAAACCGGCGCTGCTCCACACTCCCAACCCGTTCCGGACAAACTTATTGTCCTCACCTTTGACGACGCGGTCAAATCGCACCGCACGTTTGTCGCGCCGCTGCTCAAGGAATGTGGGTTCAACGCAACCTTCTTCGTCACGCACAAATGGATGGATGACCGCACGAACTTCATGACGTGGGCGGAAATCGGTGAACTCCATCAGATGGGTTTCGAGATCGGCAATCACAGTTGGACGCACTCGGATTTCTCGCAACCCAGGAATGCCGCGCGGCTCGCCGGCGAATTATCGTTGGTGGATCGCGAACTCGCCCAGACCAGCGCCAAGGTGCCGCGGCCAGTCAGCTTTGCCTATTGCGGCAACACGTTTGGGCCGGAAGCCGTGCAGCGGCTCAGTGAACTGGGCTACAAGTTCGCCCGCCGCGGCGAGCAACCGGAAGCGCGCTACGCCACGCTCGATATTGGCGCTACCTACGATCCCAAGCGTCATCATCCACTGCTCATCCCGACCACGGGCGATGCGTATCCGAACTGGACGTTGGAACATTTCACGAACGTCGTGGCGCGCGCGACGAATGGACAGATCGTCGTGCTACAATTTCACGGCGTGCCAGATGCCGCGCATCCTTGGGTGCATACGCCGCCGGAACGATTTCGGGAATACATGGCCTATCTCAAGGAGCACAATTTTCGTGGCATCGCCGTGCGCGACCTGGAGCCCTACGTTGACTGGAATAATCTCCCGGCCGATCCGTTGCTGAAAGTGCGACAGCCGCCACGTGCGCCGGAAAAACTCGCCTTGCCCGCTGAAATGGAGGCGACCCGTCGCGAGCCGGGGTACTGGCTGGAAAATATGCTCGTCCATCACCAGTTCACCTGGGAGGAAACCGGGCGCGTCTTTGGATGGAGCGTGGAGGAGGTTCAAAGACAGGCCGCCGCGTTCAATGTCCGACCCAATGCCACACGCGAGAAAGCCGCCAGCGGCAGGGTCCGCGTGCTGCCGTATCCTGGCGGACGCGAAGTGCGACTCGGGTTCACGGATGGCAACATTGATTTCCAGCGCGGCATGAAGGCGAGTGTATTCCTGCCGTGGGATACGACCAGTTACGTCGTGGTGGATTTGCCCGAAGCGATCTTCTTCCAACGCGGTCTGCTCTACCTCGCGCACACGCACATCCCGACCATCTGGGACGAGCAGAATTTGCATCTCGACAACATTGATTGGACGCGCACGCCCCGTGAAATACCCGATCGCGATGATTTGAGGCAAGCGACGGACGCTATCTCACGGGACGAGCCGGACGGCGGCCTGCGCTTCGAACGCGTGCTGCCGAACAAGGTTGTCTTCGGCGCTGCGATTCAACCGAAAGCCGGCAGCGTGGAAATGGAACTCTGGCTGCGCAACGGGTCAGATGAACCGTTGACCGGACTGCGGACGCAAATCTGCGGGCATCTCAAAGGCGCGCCAGACTTCAACGCGCAGACAACGACGAACAAAATCTTTCGCGCTCCTTTGGTGGCAGTTCATTCAGCCGGCGGCGACCGCTGGATATTGACCGCTTGGGAACGCTGCGGACGCGCGTGGGGTCAGCCGTTGGTGCCGTGCGTCCATGCCGATCCCGTGTTGCCGGATTGCCCGCCCGGCGAGACCGTTCGCGTGCGCGGCCGGTTGTGGTTTTACGAGGGGGAGGACATTGAGCAGGAACTTGGACGAGCCATGGTGAGTTTTCAGTAGCGCACGACCGAAAGAAGGCGCAACCCGGCATCGCCACGCGCGCTGGCGGCTTTGTGCGGTTACGAACGAACTTCAACGCCCTGCCGAATTCGCCAGAATCTCGCGGAGCACTTTCCCATCGGCTTCCGGAAATGTATGCCCAAACAGTTCGGCGATGGTTGGCGCGACATCAATGATCTCAACGACACCCAGCTTCGCGCCGGGCTGGATGCCGCGCCCCCAGGCCACGAACACACCGTTCATTTTCGGATTCGTGGCGAGATAACCGTGGCTGCCGGCCGGGAAAGTGATTTCCGTGATGGCTTCATCCTCGAACGACTCGTTGGCGAAGGCGTAGCCCTCCTTCGCCACCAGGATCAGGTCGCCCATCTGCGGGTTGCGGGCGGGATCGGGCAGATGCAGCGCGGGGAATGTGTCCGGCTGCAATATCTCGGCGATGCCTTCGTGCTCGCCCAGGAGTTCAATTACCTTCGCGCGATCTTCTTCGCGTGTCTCCGGTGCGGTCAGATAAACAAACGCCGTGCCGCCTTGTGACATGGCCTGCGCGCGCCGGCGCGGGCCGGGCCGCTGCAAACCGGCCTGGCGGAACAGGACATTGGGATTCACGAGCTTGAAAGGACGATCGAAGCCATGATCGGACACGACGAAAATAGTGGTGCGTTCGCGCAGCCCCGCCGCTTCAACGGCGCGCACGATGTCGCCCACGTGTGAATCCGCCAAGGCCAGTGCCGTGTAGGCGGCGAGGGTTTGCGGGCCGTGGCGATGCTGGACGGAATCTGTGATCAGCAGGTGCAAGAGTAGCAGATCCGGGCGGCGCGTCCGCAGGACGTGGACGGCGGCGGCGGTCCAAGTCTGGTCGAGCGCCGCGGCGCTCTTGGCGAGGAACGATGCAGTCTCTGTGTCTTTCAGGAATCCGAGGCCGATGAGTTGGGCGCGCAAACGGGGCGTGGTGTATTTAATCTGATTGGGCACATCCGGGAAATTATCGTCCAGCGTGATTGCTCCGCGCGTGCAAGGCCAGTTGATTCCCGCCGTGCGATAGCCGGCGCGGTGCAAATGATCGTAGAGCGTGGGCACGGCGACGAGTTCGTTTTGGTCGCGGTCGCTTTCAATCTTCACCGGTTCACCCGGCCCAGGGCGGCTCAGCACGCCGTTGAACAAGACGGAGTGTTTGTCGGGGTGAACACCGGTGATCAGTGATGTGTGATTCGGCCAGGTGACGGAAGGATTGGAAACCCGCAATCCTTCGGCGGACGCGCCTTCCTTCATGAATTTGCGCAGCGTCGGAATCGGCGCTTGCGGATCGGAGAGATAAAACGCCGCCAGCCCGTCAACGGTGATGAGAATGACATGATGGTTTGTGGACGCTACCGCAAGAAGTGGCGCAGAAATCCAAAGCGCAACAAGCAGGGCAGCGGCAAAGCGTTGGCAAAGGTATGGGTAGTGCATGATGCCGTTTCTCAAGCGGTATAGGAGCGAGAGCAGCTACCTCTGCACCCGCGCCCCGCCGCCTTTCATGAGTTTCTCGACCTCGCTTTTGCTCGCCATCGAGGTATCGCCCGGCGTGGTCATCGCCAATGCACCGTGGGCAGCGCCGTAGTCCACCGCCTGCTGCGCATCGCCAGTGGTCATCAGGCCGTAGATGAAGCCGGAGGCAAAACTGTCGCCGCCGCCGACGCGGTCGAGAATTTCCAAGCCGGGATATTTGCGGCTCTCGTAAAACTTGCCACCCATCCAGGCGATGGCCTCCCAGTCGTTCAGCGTCGCGGTCTTCGCGGCGCGCAACGTGGTGGCCGTGGCTTTGAAATTGGGAAAGGCCTTCACTGCCGTTTCGATCATGCGTTTGAACGCGGAGACCTCAAGGTGCAGCAGATTCTCATCCGCGCCAGCTACCGGCAGACCAAGGCAGGCGGTGAAATCCTCTTCATTGCCGATCATCACGTCCACGTATCTGGCAATCTCCCGGTTCACCTCCTGCGCGCGGGGCTGGCCGCCGATGGATTTCCAGAGCGAAGGCCGGTAGTTCAAATCATAACTGACCATCGTGCCGTGCCGGTTGGCCGCTTTGACGGCTTCAATCACCAGTTGCGGTGTGGTGTCGCTCAACGCGGCAAAAATCCCGCCGGTATGCAGCCAGCGCACCCCCAGCTTGCCGAAGAGGTGATCCCAATCGAAATCGCCGGGCTTGAGCTGGCTGGCGGCGGAATGGCCGCGATCCGACACACCCACCGCGCCCCGCACGCCAAAGCCGCGCTCGGTGAAGTTCAACCCATTACGCACCGTGCGGCCCACGCCGTCGAATGGCAGCCATCTGATGAACTCCGTGCTGACGCCACCCTGCAAAATGAAGTCCTCCAGTAACCGGCCCACGTCGTTATCCGCAAACGCAGTACAAACAGCGGTGCGCAGACCGAAACAACGGCGCAGTCCGCGCGCGACGTTGTATTCGCCGCCGCCTTCCCAGACCCGGAATTCGCGGGCGGTGCGGATGCGGCCCTCGCCGGGATCCAGCCGCAGCATGATTTCGCCCAGCGCGATCAGGTCAAAGGCGCATTGGTTGGCAGGTTTGATTTGCAGTGTGGCCATAATGTCCGGGTTGAGACGGTTTCAGTTCACAGCATCGAAGTCGCTTGAATCTGCGAGGAAAAGTGTCCGGACTCAAACAGAATTGCCTTGGTCTTGGGGAGCGCACGCGCCCTCGCGTGCGACCCGGCTGCGCCTCGCAGCCGGGGACGACGCGCGCCACCGCGCGTTGAAGCAGGCGCGGAGGCGCGCCCGGGTGCGGTTGACGAGGGCGTCAACCGCCGCACGCGAGGGCGCGTGCGCTCCCCATTGCAAGAAACTGAGATGCGCCCGAGGACACTCCGCATGCGACTTTGCGCTTTCCTTCCGGCGGCTCGCGCCTAAGCTTCAGCGCCGTCACTTTCAGACATGGGATTGCGCATCTTCAACACATTGTCACGCTCCGTGCAGGAGTTCGTTCCGCTTGATCCGGCCGGTCGGCAGGTCGGGATGTATTGCTGCGGGCCGACGGTTTATGATTTCGCCCACATTGGCAACTGGCGCACGTTTGTCTTTGCGGACCTGGTGCGGCGGTATCTCGAATTCAAAGGTTACGAGCTGCGCCACGTCATGAATATCACGGACGTGGAGGATAAAATCATCCGCCGCGTGCGCGAGACGCAGACGCCGCTCCGCGAATTCACCGGTCAGTATGAGGCCGCGTTTCTGGAAGACCTGAAGACGTTGAACTGCCGGCGGCCGCATCACACGCCGCGCGCGACGGAGCACATCCCCGAGATCATTGCGTTGATCGAGCAACTGCTGGCGCGCGGTCTGGCGTATCAGGCCGGCGACGGTTCGGTTTATTTCAGCATCGAGAAATACCGCGGCTGCGGCTGCGCCTACGGTCAGTTGGTGAAATTGAACTTCGATGAAATGCGCGTGGGCGAGCGCGTGCAAAGCGACGAATACGCCAAGGAATCCGTGGCGGATTTTGCGTTGTGGAAGGCGCGCGTGCCGGACGACGGCGAGGTGTTCTGGCCGAGTCCTTGGGGTGAGGGCCGGCCCGGCTGGCACATCGAATGTTCGGCCATGAGCATGAAAGTGCTGGGCCAGAGCTTCGATCTGCATCTGGGCGGCGAGGATTTGATGTTCCCGCATCACGAGGATGAAATCGCGCAGAGCGAAGGCGCGACCGGTCGGCCGTTCGTCAAGTATTGGATGCACGGCGCGTTCCTACTCGTTGAAGGCCGGAAGATGAGCAAGTCGCTCGGGAATTTCTTCACGTTGCGCGATCTGGTGGGGAAGGGTTTCAGCGGGCGCGAAATCCGTTACGCGCTGATCACGGCGCATTATCGCGAGACGTTCAATTTCACCCTGGAGAATTTGCAGGGCGCACGTACGGCCCTGGCGCGGATTGACGAATGTCTAGGCAAACTCCGAGAACTCGCGAGTGCCGCCAAGCCACCAACCAATGCGCCGGGTGATTTGCTCACGGAGTTCACGGCGGCGCTGGACAATGATCTCAACGTGGCGGCTGCGTGGGGCGCGGTGTTTGACTGGGTGCGCGCCACGAATCGTCGGCTGGCGGCGGGCGAACTTGATTCAGCAGCGGCGGCGGCCGCGTTGGCGGATTGGGAGAAGGTTGATTCCGTCCTTGGCATTGGCGTGGTCGCTGAAGCGGAGGCGCCAGCGGAAATTGTTGCGTTGCTCGAAGCCCGGCAGGCCGCGCGCAAGGCGAAGGATTTCAAACGGAGCGACGCCATTCGCGACGAATTGAAGGCGAAAGGCTGGATCATCGAAGACACGCCAAAGGGACCAAAACTGAAGAAGGCTTGAGCATGAATGGAATTCCGGCAACGCAGAATGTGCTACGAGTGGCGTCTAGTGTTAAATGGGCCAGCAGTCTTTACGCATCGCGCATCGGATGAAAGGCCTGTTCATCACCCTGGAAGGCACGGAAGGCGGTGGCAAATCCACACAGGCCATTCTGCTGGTGGAACGGTTGCGCGATTGGGGCCGCAAAGTGCAAATGTTTCGCGAACCCGGCGGCACACCCATCGGTGAGGAAATCCGCCACACGCTCAAGCACAGTCTCGCCAACGCGGCGATGACGGCCGAAACCGAGTTGTTGCTGATGAACGCCAGCCGGGCGCAATTGGTGTGCGAAGTCATCCGGCCCGCGCTCGCCCGGGGCGAGGTGATCGTGTGCGATCGTTTCTACGATTCGACCACGGCGTATCAGGGTTACGGCCGGCAACTGGATTTGGAAATGGTGCGGCGCGTGATTGACGTGGCGGTGGGTGACACACGGCCGGACCTGACGTTGCTGCTGCATGTGCCGGCGGAGGTCAGCGCGGAACGGTTGCGCTCACGTCAGGCCAATCTGCCGTTCATCCGGGATCGGATCGAGGAGGCGGATCGCGCCTTCTTCGAGCGCGTGGAACGCGGTTACGAAGCGATTGCCGCCGCTGAAACGAAGCGCGTTCGTAAGATTGACGCCACAGGCTCGGTTGAGCAGGTCCAGTCGGCGGTCTGGCGCGCGGTCGCGCCGCTGGTGGCAACCGGACATGGCGCATAGCGTTGTGGTTGTTTTGCGGCTGGGACGGGGCCTTGCTGAAACTGCCGCGCCGGTTATCTTTGCCTTGGCTGAATTATGATCGAAAACACCGTCCAGAAAATTGAGTCGCGCATCCATGCCTCCGAATCCATCAACCCGGAGCGCAAACAGGAGTTGCTTGAATTGGTGGGCACGCTCAAGGTGGAGGTCGCCGAACTTTCCAAGACCCACGGCGAGCAGGCGCAAAGCATCGCCGGTTTCACCGACGTCTCCACGCACGAAGCCACCCGGGCAGAACTGAACCCCCAACTGTTGAAGCTCTCGCTGGAGGGCTTGAGCAGTTCTGTTCACGGTTTCGAGAAATCCCATCCGCGGCTGGTGCAGATCGTCAACTCTATCAGCAACACGCTGTCGAATCTGGGCATTTGAACACCTGCGGATTGCGCTCCGCAATTGCTCGACCGACGAGGCGATTCTGCTGGCATGTTTGCTTGCCTCTGCAGGCGGCTTTCCGTTTCATTAGCTCGATGAAGAATTCCATCACTCGTCGCAATTTTCTCAAGCAAACCTCTGTGCTCGGCGCCGGACTTGCCACGCTGAATACCGCTGGAACGTTGCGCTCCATTGCCGGGGCCAATGACCGCCTCCGCATCGGCGTCATGGGCTGCAATGGACGCGGCATGGCGCACATCGCGAGTTTCTTGAGCATTCCCAATGTCGAGATCGCCTACGTGTGCGACGTGGACAGCCGGGCAGTCGCCAAAGGCATCGCCGCCGTCGCCAAAAAGCAGACGCGCAAGCCGGAAGGCGTGAAGGATGTTCACCGGATGTTGGAGGCGAAGGAAGTGGACGCGATCGCCATCGCCACACCGAATCACTGGCACGCGCCCGCCACGATTCTTGCCTGCGCTGCCGGCAAACACGTGTTTGTCGAAAAACCGGGCAGTCACAATCCACACGAAGCGAGCTTGATGGTGGCCGCGGCGCGCAAGCACAAACGGGTGGTGCAAATGGGCAACCAACGCCGCAGTTGGCCTTCAGTAATTGAAGCCATGACGGCGTTGCATAACGGCGAATTGGGCAAACTGCACTTTGCCCGGGCCTGGTACTCGAACCGGCGTGGTTCAATTGGCCGGGGCAAACCCGCGCCCGTGCCGGATTGGCTGGACTACGCGCTATGGCAGGGGCCGGCACCGGAACGACCCTTTCAGGACAATGTCATCCATTACAACTGGCACTGGTTCTGGCACTGGGGTTCGGGCGAACTCGGCAACAACGGCGTTCACGCACTCGACCTTGCGCGCTGGGGACTCAAGGTGGATTACCCGCAGCGCGTAACCTGCGGCGGCAATCGCTATCACTTCGATGACGACCAGGAGTCGCCGGACCTTTACGTGGCCACGTATGATTTCGGTCAGTGCGGCATCGTCTGGGAAGGGCAGAGTTGCGCGCCGCGCGGCTTCGAGGGCGCGGGTTTTGGCGTCAGTTTCTTTGGCGAAAAAGGAACGATGGTGCTCGCGGGCGACGACTGCAAAATCTTTGATCCCGGCAACAACGTCGTGCGCGAAATCAAGGCGCGGCGCGACGATCAGTTGCACTTTGCGAATTTCGCGGATGGCATCCGCACCGGAAAACCACTGACCGCCGAGATCGAAGACGCCCAGAAAAGCACAATGCTCTGTCACCTGGGCAACATTGCCTGGCGGACTGGCCACACACTCAATTGCGATCCTTCATCCGGCAAAATCCTTGGTGACCGCGACGCGGCGAAACTCTGGCGGCGCGAATATCACAAAGGCTGGGAGCCGAAAGTGTGAGGGGGACGCATACCAACCGTGTCCTTGGGTTCTTGGGTCTTTGGGTCTTTGGGTGTTTAGGTCTTTGGGTAGTTGGGTCTTTTGAATGAATGCCTGAACCCCAGCCAAGCACCCAATTACCCAACTTGCGCGGGCCGACTTTCGCGCCAGCCTCACGGAAACGTGGCTTTGTCTTCGTGCGGCTCCAGCTTCGCAATCGCCGCCATGATCTCATCAGCGACCTGCTGGTAAATCTCCTTGAGCTGCGCTTTGGAACACGTCCTGGCCTCGGCCCGCAATGACTCAAAGCGCATGGGTTCGCCATACTTGGCCATGATCCGGTGCGGTCGCGGTAACTTCATGTCCCGGCCATAAGCCTCGAACGTGCCGAACACGCGCACCGGCACCACCGGTGCGGTGGATTTGATCACTGCGAGGCCCACGCCTGACCGGGCGGGCTGGAGTTTGCCATCACTCGTGCGCGTGCCTTCGGGAAACAGGACGATTGCACCGCCCGCGAGCAAGCGGTCCAAAATGATTTTCAATCCCTTGGCGCCGCCGCCGTCGCGGTCCACGGGCACGGCGTCCCAGTGGTGCAACACCCAGCCCACGACGGGAAAGCGAAACAGGGAGGCGCGCGCGAGATAATTGATCCCGCGGGGCAGGGCCACTCCCACGAGCGGCGGATCCAGGATGCTGGCGTGATTGGAAGCCAGAATCACCGGCCCGGCGGGCGGCACGCGCTCCGCATTGAACCAGCGGACGCGGAAATAAACCTTGTAGGCCACGCGAAAGAACACCCAACCGCAGTAGTAGATGAAGTTCATCGCAAATGTGTGCGTTAATGCCCTTTTGCCGAAGCCTACTTCGCGTCCGCCGCCAGCCGTTTGCGAAGGTCTTCCAGAATCATGCTGCTCGTTTGCCCGCTCGTGAGGTTCGAGTTGTTGATCACCCGCGCCCCGAGCGCGATCATCAACGGCGCGGCGGCGCGCTGACTGTCGCGCTGATCGCGCGCGGCGAGGTTCTCATTCACGCCCTCGGCGGCCCGCCGTTTGGTGCGCTCCTCCAGGTGCGCATCGAGGTAATACTTGTAATCGGTTTCGGGAAAAACATTCGTCCCAATGTCGCGTCCTTCCATGACGAGATTGCCGAACTGAATGCACTCACGCTGCTTCTTCTTCATCCACTCGCGCACCTTCGGCACGGTGGCCACGACGGACACTGCTACGCTGACTTCCGCGGTGCGGATTTCCTTTTCCGGGAAATAGCCGTCCACCAGCAACCGCACGTGCCCGTCCATGCAAGCCAGTTTGGTTTTCCAGCGGCGACAGGCGGCGGCCACGGCCCGCGCATCGTGAAAATCAATGCGTTGTTGGAGACAATGCCACGCCAGCATGCGGTACATCGCGCCGGTGTCCACATAAACAAAGCCCAGCGCCTTGGCCAACAGTTTGGCATTGGTGCTCTTGCCGCTGGCGCTCGTGCCGTCAATGGCGATGACAATAGGGTGCTTCATCCGATCTTGATCTTACTCTTTTTCGTAATCTTGCTCTTACTCAGTTCTCAGGGATTGAGAGCAAGATTAAGATTAGGATTAAGAACCAAATTCACTCCGCAAACAACTCATCCACTCCTAGCTTTCTTCCGGTCTTCCCATCCAAAATTGTTGCGCCCAGCCCTTTGGGCGGCGGTGTTGCGAGTTTCTGGAAAAAGTTGGGGAACGTCTTCTTCACGCACGCCGGATTCTTGATTTTTATGCCGGGCACTTTCAATCCCAGAATTGCAAAACACATCGCCATGCGATGGTCGTTGTAGGTTTCGATTTCTGCGCCGTGCAATTGCGACGGATAAACTGTGAGGGTGTCGCCTTCCTCGATGACTCTTGCGCCGCACTTGGTCAATTCCGTGCGCAACGCAAATACGCGCTCGCATTCCTGGAGACGCAATCGGCCAAGGTCGGTGAAACGCACAGGAAACGAACTCAACTCCGGAGCCAACACAACCAAAGTCATCACACTGTCACCCAAGTCATATTTCCGCGACAGCTCGCTAGGAATCTGTGGCCAACAGAGCTTTGTCATATCAGCGTCTATTTGCCAGGAGGTCGTCGGCCACTTAAAAATCGAAATCCTACTTCGTTCAAAACGCTCCAAGGAGATGGATTCTCCGGCCTTCAGTGCTCGACCGAGTGCCTCAAGCGCGCTATCAAGCGCTGCTTTTGTTTCATACCTATTTGCCAACCATAGTGCTCCCCAAAAATAACTTCCACTTGAAGCATCGGGCTCGATTTGAAATCTTCCGCCGCAATTTGGAAACGCCTCAATCAACTTTGAAGTCATCGCCACATAAGGCGATTCCTCAGCATTCTCCCCAACGATCTTCACGTCCCATCCACCAAGCTTGGCGCAAAGCAGGAGCGCCGATGCAAACTGCGAGCTTTCCTCAATGCTCACGGTGCAAAGTCTCGTAGCCGCCGACGTAAGGAGGCGGACATCTCCAGACAAATCCGCCTCCTCACGTCGGCGGCTACCTCCGAAAATCGTCGCCGGCAATTTGTCATTCGGCGAATCCACCCGATAGCCAAGCTCCCGCAGCGCTTGGAACAACGCCGCCTGCGGGCGTTCGTGCATGCGCGGCACACCGGACAACCGATATACACCATTACCCAGACAAACCAGCGCCGCCAGAAACCGCGCCGCCGTGCCCGCATTGCCCACAAACAACTCCAGCGGTTGTGCCGCCGTGCCCACATTCGGAATCATTCCGCCCAATCCATGCACCGTGATGGTGCGATTGCAGAATTCGTGCGGATCAGCCTCCACCTTGATTTCAAAGCCCAGCTCCCGTAGCGCGTCCGTCATCACCTGCGTGTCCTCGCTCCACAACGCGCCTTCCAGCCTCACTTCCCCGTCCGCCAGCGCGGCCAGAATCAGGGCGCGATTCGTGATGCTCTTTGAACCAGGCACGGTGATTTCCGCCCGCACCGGTTTGTCGAGCGGGACGATTTCAATGAGGTCGGGTAGCGACATGGTTCACTCCGGCATTGTCGCCGAGGCTTGGGCGCACCATTGATCGCGACGCTGCTTGGCCGTGTCGAACCAGCGCATGAGTTCATCGGCGTCATTCTGCCGCAACAAACTTTGCACGTGCTGGAGATCACGCACAAACTCGTCCAGCGCCGCGCGGATTGAAGCACGATTGGCCAGTGCGATGTCGCGCCACATTTCCGGCGAGCCGGACGCGATGCGCGTGGTGTCGCGAAAGCCCGTGGCACAGAGCGTGGCTTGGTGTTTGGAATGGGCAGGATTCAACACGTAATTTGCCAGCGTGGTCGCGATCAAGTGGGGCAGATGGCTCGACCGGCTCAGCAGTTCGTCGTGCGCTTGCGGTGTGAGCGTCAGCAAGCGCGAACCGACAGCTTTCCAGAATCGCTCCACCTGGCGCAACGCCGCTGGGTGTGACTTGGCTGTCGGCGTGATGACGCACACTGCGTTTTCAAACAAATCCGCCCGTGCTGCCGACACCCCGGTTTTCTCCGCGCCAGCCATAGGGTGACTGCCGATAAAATGCCCGCCTGCCTTCGCCACCAGCGCTTCGATTTCCTTGACCACGCTGGCCTTCACGCTGCCCACGTCCGTGACAATGGCCCCGCGCTTGAGCGCCGGGAGCAATTGCCGCACGAGCGGGCACATTTGGGCGAGCGGCGTGCAAAGAATCACCAAGTCCGCATCCGCCACGGCGAGCGCGAGATCCTGCGTGGCGTGGTCGGCGGCTTGGAACTTCTGACATTCCTTGATGCTGGCCGCGCGCCGCACGTAGCCCTCGACGTGACCGGCGAGGCGACGACGTTTGATGGCCAAGCCCAGCGAACCGCCAAGCAAGCCGACGCCCACAAGGGTGATTTTGTTCCAGCGCACGCGGGGAACATAGCGGAGGGTAGCGGTCGGTTGAAAGTTTGTTTTGTTGGAGCGGACAAGCGCACCGACACGGGCCGGGAAGTCTGAAGCCGACACCGCGGTGGGCTTGGTTTCGGAGTTCGACTGCGCGTCAATCGTCGTTATTCCGCCGGCGCAGGAACGGCAGCTTGATGGTTTTGCTCAACATGCCCATGAAGGTCTTCTTCTTTGGCTTCTCGCCACCGATGACTTCGCAGCGCTGGCTGCACAACGGACAGAGCTTCAGCGTTCGACCGCCCTTGCGCCGCAGGCGTCGGACGCAGGCGTCACACAGAATCTCGCGGCAGAAAGTGCATTGGTGGGTGGCCGGCATCTCCGGCTCACGACGGAAGAGCTCGCGGAAGTTGAGACACGTTGAGTTGCGTTCCGAAGGTTGGGAACGAGATTTGAAACTCCTCACTCCGCAATAGAAACCGGAGGCACGATTCCTATTCCACTGTCACCAGCACACACCGAAACCCACGATGGCTGAAGCGCCGGGTGTCGTTGCCGCGCACGCGATGCGAAACCGCCAACGCCTCCTCCGTACCGCTCTCCCAGGATGCGCCCATGAGCCAGCGTGAACTGGGATCGTCCACCGGGCCGTCGGCGCAGAATTCCCACACGTTGCCGCCAAGGTCATAAAGCCCATATTCGTTCGGCTTGAAACTTCCCACGGGTGCGGTGCCCACGAAGCCGTCATCCAGGGTGCTGATGACCGCGCGCCGGATCACGCTGCGTCGCAACTCTGCGCCCGCATAGTTGCCCGCACCGGCGGGCGGCGGCCACTGGTTTCCCCAAGGATACAGCGCCGGGCCCGCGGCGCGCAGCCACTCGGCCATCGTCGGCAGCCGGTAATGCTGATTGGTGGTGAGCAGACCCTGCTGCCGCTCCGTGTGCGTCAACCATTCGCAGAATGCCTCCGCGTCACGCCAGGTCACGCCCACGACCGGGTGCGCCGGGGACTGGGCGAAGTCGGGATTGCGCCAGGAAGCCTCACTCTGCCGCCATTGATTGTTCTTGCCCAAAGTCATCATCGTCGCGCCGGTGTCGTAACCGGTTTCGCGCACGAACAATTCAAAGTCCTGGACGCGCGTTTCCCAAATCGAGAACTGCCCAGGAAACCCAGCAATGGAAATAAACCTCATGCCGAGGCCGTTTTGCCACACCTCACCCGCAAGCAGTCCGGCGGTGGGCGAATCCGCCGCAGCGGGTGTGCTCTTCGATTTG
>JACZKP010000192.1 GCA_014860005.1 Verrucomicrobiota bacterium
CAAAAAGCCAACCGGAGCGGCCGGGAATGCCAGCAGCGGCCCGGCGAGCGGGCCGCAGACCCTCGGTATTAGCAGCGACCGGGGACCGCAATAGTTTCCACTCCTTCAATCGGTTTTCTAAGTCCGACAAATTCCTAGGCACGGGATGGCGTGTTTTTACAAAGTACGCAAACCATTGATAAAGTGGTGCATCCGGCAGGACTCGAACCTGCAACCTTCTGATCCGAAGTCAGAAGCTCTATCCAATTGAGCTACGGATGCGCGTGTTTGCTAAGGTTTTTTGGTGTTTTCTGGAGCTGCGGCATCCAGCGGCAGCCTGCTCCAGTCGAGTGACCGGGTACAAACCGGGTACAAAACCACATCCCATTCTCTGAACTTGTACTGCGTCACTCGCTTTACTCATAGCGATGGACAAATTAGCTTGGTTTGGAACTTCCCGTCAATTGGCGAGTTGTCGAGAATTGTTGAAAACGTGTGTTTTGCGCGTTATCGGGGTCCGCCCACTGGCAGAGTGCCGTGCGTGTGCCTGTTCGATGGTTTCGCCGAAGGTCAGACTTTTGTCCCGTCAAACGTCGTCCAGAAAAACTTGGCAATCCGCAGAGACGCAGGGATCTCACTTGCGGCGGATGAACTCACCACTCTCATCGTAGCTGGGCGAGTGCCAGACGCCCAAGTGCTGCCAGAACTCCTCCAGCAGAGGTCTGGCGATTTCGGTGAGGGGAATATCGAAGTTCCGCACCATGGAGGGAGACGTCTGAATTGTGTCAGTGTCCGACCGCTCGTGCTGGATCCATCTCCCAGGATCGGAGGTGACGCCGTAGCCCATCATGCCCGACACGACCAAGCGAAGGAAGGCAGCTTGGGGCACTTGGAGACTCCGCAGTATCTTGACGCCCTGCCCGATGCTGGTCATCAAGCGGTTCTCGAACGCGATCCATGGGATCAGCTTTGTCTTTATGTAATCGAATCCGAACTCCGGGCCGGTGTGGTCGAACATTACAAATCCGGACGCGATGCTGCCGTCCCTGAAGATCTGAACGAGCGACTTCAAACAAGACCCCGCGCCTGAAGCAGATGAGGAGTATCCCGCAACATGCACGCCGAAACGAGAGACCTCGGTTCCCCAACTGCTGCAGACGACCGGTCGTATGTCGTGTGTATGGCGCTTCATGTCGGCGGGGGTGAGCTTCACCAATCCCTTCAGTGACGAAATCGCGACGATCTGAACCCAGACGAGCGGGATGCCGCCTTCCGGCGATTCCTTTTCCCTGCCCAGGTCCGCGCGGGCGGGAGCATATTCCTGAAATTGAGATTTGAAGTGCTGTTCCGCAACTTTTCCGGGCTCCGTGTATCCCGAGAAAATGACCTCGCCTTCGACCTCCCTCCGGGCGAGGTCCTCGGCCGACTGCTTCCATGTCCTCAGAAGCTCGTCGATGAAATGATTGCGATCCTTGTCCACCATCGTGTGACACGCAGCGCAGAGCCAGATGCCATTCTCGACTGCCTTACGCTCCGCAGGTGTGAGGTTCTGATCGAATCGGGGACCGCCCTCACTCGCGGCCGAGATGTGAGCCGCCTCGGCGATGAGGAGTGGGGCGGAGATGTCCTTCGTTGGCCCGATTGTAAGGCGCCGACACGTCGGGCAGGAACAACGATACCCCACCCTGTCGCCAAGGATGCGTTTCGTCTTCGCAGTAAAGTTGTCTCTGCTTGCCATGAACCCATGATAAGCAAAAATCGAATCCACCCTGCAGTCCAAATTTGCGTGCGTGTGTTTTTCTCTGGACGCCGACGGCCGCGGAGTTGCAAATCAAACCGCTGAGTTCTTTGGAGCAAATCGCGGCGGTCCAATCTGGTCAACTGGATGCCGGATTCGTGTTTACCATCGCCAGCATAGATCGCGAATTGGCACAGCTCGAAATTGCTTTGGTCAACCTGATGCTGGCAGTTTCGAAAAGACACCCGCTGGCAAAGTCAAAGAGTCTTCGCCTGCGGGACTTGAGCAGTGCCTCATTCATTTGGTTTCCAAGGCGGGAGAGTCCTCTTTTTTATGACCGACTGATGCACGCGTGCTTTCGAGGCGGCCTGAAATCTCCGCACATCGTTCAAGAAGGCGTGAATGAAGCGACGATTCTAAGCCTCGTGTCGTGCGGCTTGGGTGTGGCGTTCGTGAGCAGTGCCACGCGCTGGCGGTGTCCCGAAAACGTAGTGTTGCTATCAGTAACCGATCTGAAATTACCGCTGCCGTTTGCGCTTATCTGGCGAAAAGACAATGATTCCCCATTGCTTGCAAAATTTGTGGCTGATGTGCGGCAGTTACCGGAGGTGGAAGCATTTACCAATCGATAGATAGAGACGGGTCTGCGATCCAATGGGCGAACCCGTATTCGCGCACAATCACAAGCGCGTCTTTGGGCAGCCGGGTGCAGTGACAACCGAGTCCGACGTGGCCGAGGTGGTATGGCGTGCCGCGAAAGATGCGACTGGGCAACTCCGATTTCCAGCGGGTGCCGACGCGGTGGCGCTGGCTCAGTCAAGATAAACGACGGTGGCGCCGGGCACTCCGGTGGTGGCGGCGGCTCTGCCAAAAGTTTTGGGTGGGAGTTTTGTTCCGACCTGATACCGTGCCATGCAGTCGAAGGGCACAAGCTTGTGCGGGCCTGTGTCAGAAGAATTTTCAGAGCGGGGAATTTGAGAAGGCAGAAACGAATGCCGATTTTCATAAACTGGTTTGAAACGGATATCTCAGCTCCGGTGCAACAACTGTTGAACCGTGATTTTGCCTCTTGGGCCGAATCCGAGGAAGCGCACAAGTCCATTAACTTGAGACGCGAGCGGTTCTGCAGATTCGATATTAGGAGTGGAGACAAGGAGATAGTCCGAACCACGGTGATTGCCGCCAACGGAGAAGCGCTTGAAGGTTTTGAGAAGCGCGATGTTGACCTGACGAAGGAACGCAGGATTGCGGAGCGGGTAATCGAGTTTAACTTGGGACAACATCTGGCTTCGCGCGGGATGCATGTTCAATTCGGATCGTTCGTAGCCTCGGCCACTCGGCCTGCGTTTCGAATTGCAGACATCGGATTGTCCGTGGAAAGCGGGATTTCATTTAAGTCATACTTCCTTCACTATAAGCGGCAGCATGGGATCACGTTGGATTGGCGCGTCCGCCAGTTTTTTGATCAACCGATCAGCGCACTGCCGGACACTGCGAACACAATTCTCTGCGGGCTGCCTGTTCTCTTGAGAGCGGATGTCCCCGAACCACCAGCGGGTACCGAAGCATTTCGTGGACGCTATCTAGGGATCATAACGGAGCTTGGCGCGAACGACGCAGTGGTCTTGTGCAGAGATGCGCAGAAGCGTCAAATTTCCAAGACTTTTCTGACTCCAGAAGCGAAGCCGGACGTTGTCGCAGCACTATCAAGCATTTCGCGAGAACAACGTGGCAGTGATTCCATCCAACGGCGGATAATGACGCTCTCACATTCTCTCACGCAATCCGGCCGCCGGAATATCAAAATACTTCAAGACAAACTCAGGTCTGCAATCGATTTCTTGAGTTCAGATAATCGACCTTTTATCACCGTCGATTTTACGCCGGACTGTGTTGGCAGGATGCGAATCTCAACAGCACCAGCAGTGGCTCAGACGCAGCAGGAGAAGTATGTTTGAAGCGCACATTTACCGCAGCACCGGATTCCGATTTGCGCCGGGAACCCCTGAAAGCGTTCACCCCGACAAGCTGCGGGGACTCGTGAAGTTCGGACCGTATCAGCCAATTCACGTCAAGCCGCGAATTGGCTTCGTGTTCCCGGAAGGCTACCGGGATTACGCAAATAATCTCTACCTCGCTCTGCGAAACGGCATCGGCTATTTCAAGGGGCTCTCAACCCTGTTGAAAGTTCCATTCGAAAAAGAGCAGGTTTTCCCAATTACCGGGTTTTCTCTGCCTAATCCGCATGATCATGAGGATGCAGCGAAACGCTATAGGGACGCGATACTCTCTTGGAAAGCGGCGACCAAAGAAAGCGCGGACATCTTTGTAAACTTGCATCCCAAATCTTTGGCGTGGGAAGAAGACTCAGCATATGGCGCATGTAAAGCCGTACTGCTGGAGGCCGGCATTTCATCGCAAAACGTCACATTCGAGCTGATTGACAATTCTTCCCAGTTTGAATGGGCAGCGGCAAACATCGCTCTAGCCATATTCGTCAAACTCGGTGGAATTCCGTGGGTAACGAATCTTGAGTCTCAGGACAAATACATTGTGGTCGGAATGGGAAGGGCCGAGAAACAGGATCATGTTACCCGCGAACGCAGTCAGTTCACCGCGTTTACGACTTGCGTGAGGGATAATGGAGTTTATGAGCTTACGCATTTTGGAAAACCGTGTACTACTCGGGAAGAACACCTTGTCGAATTACGGAAGACCGCCGGCGAGGCGTTAAAGCGAGCCTTGGAGCTTGGGCCGCATATCAAGGGAATAGTTATCCATTTTCCAAAGGAGTTCGCGCGGGATGAACGTGATGAGGTGGAACAGGCGATAAAGGAGGCATCCCATGAGCGTGCATTTGCCTGCTACACTTTGAAGGTTACTGAGGAGGAGCGGTTTTTTGCATTCGACGATTCTGAAAACGGCATCCCACCACGCGGCACCTGCATAAAGCTTGGAGAGAGCGAATATATGCTCTACACCGAAGGCGCCGAGGAAAAGGCAGCTTGGAGCAATCGCTTGCCGACGGCTGTGCGCATCAAGCACTTTGATTCCCCCGACAAACTGATTACTGGGGACTTGGTTTCACAGATCTTCGACCTCAGCTTGGTAAATTTCCGGGGATTCAATGCCAAAGCGTTCCCGGTCTCTCTCTATTACAGCCATTTGATAGCGCAGATTTTGAAACGGGGAACAGGACTGAAACTGGGCGCTGAGGTGCTGGAGAAGAAGATGTGGTTCTTATGAGCGCCAAGAAGCCAAGGATTTCATTCCTCGCAGGCGCTGGTCTGTCGATGAGCGCAGATTTACCTAGCGCCGTAGGCATTGCCGAGAAATTCAAGGCTGCTTGTTGCGCGCAGGACCCGTTAGTTGAAGATGTCCCGAATGCGCTGCTTGCAGAGGCGTTGCGGTTTCTCAACGGCGGGATTCGGTTTCAGAGAGGCATTTTGAATCAAGACCCTGATCAACCGCTCAACATTGAGGAAATTGCCAACGCCGCGCTCCGCCTTAAAAGCAGGATGTCGAATCCCATAGCAGCTTATGCTTCAGGTTGGCACAGCCGCCTTATTGAACTTGAATCTCGGCATCCGAAGCTTCTCGATATTTTCACTGACGCGATATATGACCAACTGGCTAAGTGGCTCGCAACTCCAGCGCCGGATAAATGTGATTATCTGGCAAGGGTGCAGGAGTTCCTCTTTGCTGGCTACACAGTTAATTTCTTCACGTTGAACTACGATCTTTTGTTAGAATCGGCGCTGAAGAGCCGGGACCATCCGTTTTCCAATGGAATGGATCTGACGCGCGCGGAGTGGTCGCCGGACACGTTTGTTGACGACGGATGTCTTCGCCTTTTCAAGCTACATGGCAGCTTGGATTGGGTGGACCATGAACTTTATGGTATCTGCTCGTTGGAGTTTCCGCGGCACGGCAAGGCCGAAGAGTTCGAGGGCGACCAACGGCCCTTGATCATCTTCGGAACGGATCAAAAACTGACAAGCAAAGAACCGTTTCTGTCCTTGTTGTATCACTTTTCTTACGAGATCAAACGATCTGATGTGGTCGTCATTATCGGATACAGCTTTGGGGATTCCCACCTCAACGAGATTCTCCTACAGCGGCTAAAAGAGAACCTTCGGATGAAAGTGCTGATTGTTCATCCGAGCGGTCCAAAGATTGTGACGAAATTACCAGACATCCATGGAAACCCCCGCGTTCGATTTGTGGAAAGCAAAGCGAAGGAAGCCTTCAACGACGGGCTCATTTTTCAAGGATGTAAAGCGTTACTCGCGGAGATTTCTGAAGAGAAGCCCTTTTGATTGACCACAGCAATTTGTTATTTCGTCTCTGGCGATTTCGAAAGGACTTATCAGTTTATTGCAGCGGCTGGCGACGAAGACGAACGCAATGCCAAAGGCGGCGCTCAGAGGATACTAACGGGTCACCATGAATTGTCCCGACAAGTCCTTGTCGATCCGCTTGCAAAAGACCTCGTGCCAAAGTGGGCAAAAGACTACTTGGCAGTCACTCAAAAGACGCTGGACGAGGAAGAGGTTAAGAGCCTGTTTGCATGGCTTTTCCAGCGTTCGAGCGACGCTTTCCACACAATCGTCGCTCTCCACCGTTTTGTTCGGCTGCAATCAAGCCCAGAGAACGCCGCCACCAAGCATCTGCTGGTGCGCTCGGTTGCCGACCTTGTCCTGTCGTTCGAAAGTTCACTTCGATTCTGGCAGCATGCTGGTGATGACAAACTACACAATCGCGTAGTGGCTATGTTCGCTGTCAACGCAACGGCACGAACTGCATTTATTGGCGTGCAAGGCGCGTTCAACAGGCAATTTTGCCACTGACGCCGCTCGGAACACGCCGGCTGCGGTAAACTGGCTCATCAGTCGTGCCTTTGACGATATGGATGCGGCGGGGATCAGAACGCAGCCGCGCGAAAAGCGGGAACAGGTCTCGCTGAAATGGCTACATCAAAGCTTGCGATAAACCGATTGGACTTCGTACTCCGAGTGCTTTTCCGAGAATTCGCGATTGCCTGCCTGTTCCAGTGCCATCTGTTGGGCCTCCTTTGCGGTGACATTTTGAATTTCGAACGTGTGGCTGCCGAAACCGATGCGAGTGACTTCAACGCAGAACGTGCCTTTCCTACGGCTCGTTCGCGGCTTTGACTGCTTTCTGGCCGTGCGCTCAGGTCCGGTCGTATCCACGACATCAATTTTGGCCGGGATACCGCGAAGCACAGGCTTGAGGAGTTCGTTCCAATCCGCCCGCTGCAGCCTCTTCTCAAGATCGCTTGTAATGTTGTCGGGCAATCCGAATTCTCCGCGGAATTCGAGGGCTGCCTGGTTCAGAAGGACTTGTTTGCTCATCGACTTTTGTTCGGCTCACAATTCCAAAGTGCGCTGACCGAGGGCTGCGAACTTGGAAATGACCTGCCGGTCGAAGCCGGGTGCCGCGATCTCGTCCAGTTCCGGCACTTCCACTCCGGTTGTTTCGCTGTCGAACAGGTTGCGGGCGCCCACGGCGGCGAACTTCACCGTCTTCAAAGCTTCCGTGACGGTGACGGCCATGTCGCGGAGCATCTGCCGGACGGTGTTGGCAAACCGCTCCCGTTCTCCAGAGACGGGGCGTCGAGTCTCGAAGGAGATGGTGCGGTCAAACTCGCTGATGCTGTCGCTCAGTTGCCAGCTTCCGCTGCGCGACAGCAGCAAGCGAGTAATCTCCTTGCTCCATGAGTTGAGGACCTCCACGTAAACGTATTTGGAAGGATCGTAGGCGTTGAGCAGACGGAGGGCTCGCCCGCTAAGTTCTACCCAGAGCAGGCGCTGGATCTTGTTCTCGATGCCGAGTGATTTCGCGGTCTGGACCTCCTTCTGGAGTTCATTTTCGGAGGCCTCTCTGTATCCCTTGCGGAGTTTCTCGGAAACCTTGTCGCTGATGAAAGCATTCATGCCCCCTTGGCTGGAAAATGTCTTCACCTGCGATTCGGACGTCCCGCCGATGCGGCCCCAGCTCACGTGAACGCTGAGTCCGTTCACCTCGTACTTCCAGTATTTGTTACTCTGGTTTTCGCGATTTATGAATATGGGCATATTTACTCTCTTGGAATGGGAGTCAGGTTCTCACAAAGCCATTTGGCCTCGGCTTGCAGGGCTGTATCGCGGCGAGTGAACGGGCCGAGCACTGGTCCATTGACGGGCCGAAGGTCGGCGTACCATCCATCCTCGCCAGGCTCCACATAGCTGGCCCGGAACGTGGTGGCGTTGCCAACCTGCATTGCTTCTGCGAGGTCATCTTGATGGATGAAGCGGAGGCGGTCTCCGCTGATCACGATTTGGATTTCTTCACTCATCCTTACGCGGCAACGCTCACGCCCTGGGAGGACCTTTCGTGCGGTGCGGATTTGGTCTCCCAATTTGTTTGCTGCTCTCGGCATCGCGCTGTTGTAATTTTGATTAGCAGAATCATCTCAAGAATTCCCCAGCCGTTGTTTTGTGCCCGCCCTCTGCTGCTCGTAAAATTCGGGCTTCTTTTTGACGGACTCGGTTTTCCCGAGCGCCGTCTCGATGCTCTTGGTCAGGTTCTGGCAGGCGGGACCGCTGACGCCGGCGACGTCGATGTTGACCTTGCCGTCTTTGCCGATGATGAGCTTTATCTCCTGCACAAGTTCAGTACTTCCTCAAGGTGATGATCGTTTGCTGTGTTTGCGCATCCACTTTCTCGCTGTAGCTCCAGCCCTTGGATTTGGCGAACTGCCTGGCCTTTCTGACCGCAACCTCTTTGGTGTATGCCGCGATGAGCTTGTCGCCGCCCTCGCCGATCCTGTCGCGAAGGCCGTAACCGCCCTGCCAGAAATCCCACAACGGAACATACGCATCCCCCCGCTTGACCAAGCCAACTTCATACGAGTTGGGGCTGTTTTTGACAGCCAAGGCGTGGTCGCACTTACCGAGATCCCGTTTGCTGAATCCACCTGGAAGAGGGTAATCACCGATATGTGTTCCGTACCAGCGGTAGGTCTGCTGGTTTTCTCGAAAGTCCAGACCCAGGTGTTCGCAGACGGCCTTCAGCGCCTCCAGGTCCTTGAGTTCAATTTGGATGACGGTTACGTGTGACACAAAATGCTTGGGAATAGATTTCAGATGTCCAACTGGCGTCCGGCGCTGGTTTTGCCGGAGGCTCTTCCACTCTCGACCCGGCTGGCGTTGAGGGCGTTGGTCTCGGCCCACTTCACCATTTCGCCCAGTTCGGGCGCCTTCGACTTCGCAAGCGGGTTGGTCTGCCGAATGGCTTTCAAGATGTCGTCGCTGCTGAGTTCCCGATCGTGATAGAAGGCAGAGTAAAGCCCGCTGACCACGGCCTCCTCCAACTCGGCGCCGCTGAAGCCTTCCGAGTCCATGACCATCTGATCGAGTTCCTTTGCGAAATCGGCCACCTGGCGGCCAAATCTATGAATGTGGATGCGCAGGATATCGGCGCGTTCCTTGGGAGTGGGAAGCCCGACGAAAAAGATTTCGTCGAAACGTCCCTTGCGGAGCAGTTCCGGCGGCAGGCCTTCAATCCGGTTGATGGTGGCAATGACGAAACACGGTTTGGTTTTCTCCTGCATCCACGAAAGGAAATTACCGAAAACCCGCTGGCTCGTGCCGCCATCGGTCGAACCGCCTCCCATTCCGGCGAAAGCCTTTTCCATTTCATCGATCCAGAGGACGCAACTGCCGATGGCTTCGGCGGTCTGGACGGCCAACCGCATGTTGCTCTCGGATTCGCCCACCAGCCCGCCGAACACCCGTCCGATATCGAAACGGATCAAGGGAACACCCATGATGTTGCTGGCGGCCTTTGCGGAGAGGGATTTGCCGCAGCCGGGAATTCCCACCAGCAGCATTCCCCGCGGCATGGGCAGCTTGAATGCGCGCGCCTTGCCGGAGAAGGCCTTGCTGCGCATCGTCAGCCAATGCTTCAGGTTTTCCAAACCACCAATGTCGTCGGCGGTTTGTGCGGCCTCGAAATACTCCAGGATGCCCGTTTTGCGGACCGCCAGACTCTTTTCCTTCAAGACCAGTTTGGAAATCGGCGGCCGGCTCTTTTTGTCTTGAGAAACGCTCTCGACCACGGCTTTGGCGATCGCGTTTTCGGCCTCCACCGTCGTGAGGCCCATCGCGGCCTGGATGATGCGCTCCTTTTCTTCGTCCGGGATCGCGCCGATTTTGGCTTTGTGCGGCTCGTAAAGCTTGGTGAAGACGTGCTCGATCTCTTCGCGACCCGGCAAGTCGAATTCCAGCAGTGTGACATCGCGCTCCAGATCCGGAGGCAGCCGGCGCACCGGGCTGGTGATGATCAAGGTCTTGGTTGTTTGCTTGAAATCGCGCGCAATGTCGCGGAGCAGGCGAACCACTTTTTCCGATGAGAAGAAGGCCGGAAGGTCCCGCGCCACGTAAATCGTGTTGCTTGGGCCGCCCTTGATCGCCAGCAGGGCTTCGATGGGGTCTTCGGTCTGCTCGGCATCCTTGCCATCCGGGTTCGTGAAACCTTCCGTATGTGACCAGATGCGCAACTTGTATTTGACTTCCCTGGCCGTATTGAGGATCGCCAACTCCGCACGGCTTTCCTCCGGGGTGACCAGGTAAAGAATTGGATAACGGGCTCGGATGTAGGGCTGAAGGTTCACGTGGTGATTTGTCGTTCGATCTTGAGAGTTCGTTTGGCCGCCTTTCCTGCCGGACAAAACACTTCTGCCGCTTTGAACGCCGGCTTCAGGAAAGTTTGATTTTCTGAGGTCTGCGCACGAACAGATTTTCGATCCGGCTCGGATGCCCGGCGCGGATTTCGTCCAGCAGATGACGAGCGCAATATCGATTCGCCGGCAGGGAGTAGCGGTTGAAGAGAACGTAGAAACACTGCCATCGCGCTCTCCAGAAACAACCGGTCGCCAGAAAGATCCGGACTGCGGCCAGACGCTTCTCGAAATTTCCAGGATCTTCCCGGATACAAGTGCCGGCCAATCGCCGCGCGCGCCATTTGTTGCCAGACCTTAAGAGGGCAAACGCCTTTTCGATTCGCTCTTGAGGCAAGCCGCGGTTATCCGGTGAGTCGAGCAGGGACTCGAAGATGAGAGCGCCGATATTCGCCAGGGATCCGGTCCAAATTGCAGCCAGCGCGGCAGCAACGCACAGGAAGAGGGAAACGCTCTTGATATAGTTTTCCGAATCATCGATCCCGATGAAGTCCGGCCGGCGGACCGCATCGAGGACGGAGAGTGCGTAAAGCCCTAGATGCACGACGCCCAGGCTGATGAGAATCTGAACCCATCGGCGTCCGCGGCTCTCGCTCGGTTGTGTCAGCAGCAACCCGATCAGGATGGTGACCGCGTAAGCGATGAGGTAATCCCTTTTCTGTGGCAACCAGGTGATGTGCATTTGGGGAAAGACTGGCCCGGGCGGTTAATCAGGTCGGCGACGCTTGGGCTTTGAGACGTTCGAAAGCAAAGTGATGGGGCCGGGATCGGGCGCAACCATTTCCATTTGCGCGATGACCGCTCGCAGGGATTTGCGTTTCTTCAGCGCTTTCTTCAGTGCGTCCAGAGAAATGAGAATCGCCTGAGCCTCAGTGTTGGTAAATTCCCAGCACCCGAGGCGTTTCATGCCGGGCCGCCACCACTCGATTTGGCCGTTGTATTCAAACCGGGCGTCGGTGCGCTTCACGAAAGGCAGCTTGTGCTTCATCAGGAACAGATCGAGCTGCTCTGTCATGTAGGGAGCGAGATCGTTGTTGCAGACTTGCAGCGAGGTTTTTCCACTGACCGTCTCAACTTCTTTGTGGAGACTTTTCTCGTCGTCGCAGCCGCCGTACTCTCGCGCAAGCTGGATGTCCAGGATGTGTGCGATCAATTCGTCGAGGACCTCGGACGTCAGCCTGCCGCCAATCGCGAATCGTATTGGAAACCGGTCCGCCATGGTGATTGTCGGTCTAAAAGAAGTGCGTTGGAGTTTGACGCTCGACCCCTCCGTATCGGGCGCGGTGTTCCCGCGTGATCTCCCTGGCGGTGCGAACGCAGAGCTTGCGAATCTCGCGGAGGCGGAGCGCTTCCGGCGTACCCGGCGTGGCGCTTTGTGCTGAATCCCGCCGGTGATTGCCGGCCGCGTAGGAATGGACGACTCGTGCTCCCAAAACAACCTGGACCTCGTAGCCCTCTTCGGAAAACTCGCCGATGACGACTTTCTGCGTTGGCTTCTTCACGGTCGGGAATCAAAGGGGAGAAGTTTGCAATTGTGGCTCGCATGCCCGATTTTCATCTGGCTGGGCTTCAGGGATCGTCAGAGCAGTTGCTTCTGCGGGTCCGGCGCATTGGGGTGCGGCGTCTTGCAGGCGGATATTTCCCTTGGCCAGCACATGGTTAAGGAGCGTGCGATAAACAGGCAGATGAAGAGCCTGTAGAGCAGCCTCCTGAAGCTTCCTGGCTGAAAAACGTTTGGTTTCCTCGACGAGCGCTTTCGTGCCTGAAAAAGCCGTTATACTCCTGAAGCCTCCAACCAACTTGACCGGCTGAACTGCGAGGTAATATCCGCGCTTGTTGATACCCCCGGTGAAGTAGCTCATGCCGCCTTCGTCGTAGTAAACCTCCACTTCCACAAATCGATCCGGGTCGGTTGAAGGCAGGCGCTTAAGCAGGATTTTTCGACTCATATCTGTTGGTTTGGCTCAGTTTCTCGAACTGACAGAGGTGCGGAACTGGCGCTGGCAGACTGATCTTTATCGAGATCTGTGCCGCCGAAATCCACCCATGCCCAGCCTTGCAGGTATGCGCCGTTGTCATTTCCTTCGGAAACGATTGTGCCATCGTCGAATTCCAATTCTCCCTCGCGGGCGAGCGTTGCTCTGGCCAACTCTAAAATTTGTTGGCGGCGAGGGTCGTCGAGATGATTCTCGGCGGCCTCGATCGCTTTGCGCAATTCAGACGATGGCTTCTTGACCGCTTTCGCCGCCGTCAGCAGGTCCTGAAAGTATCTGCTCATGTCGTTTCGCGTGTGTTGCCAGTGATGTTGGCTTTCATTCGTTTCAGCAACTCTTGGGCGATTTGCTCGGTGATGCCGTGTCGCTCGAGCCAATCCATAACCCGAGCCAGTGACGCCGCTCCCGCCCCGGTGTGTTCCGGCTGTCCGCACTGAGCCAGCCGGCAGCCCCACACTCCCGTTAATACATGATAGGACACGTCGCCGAGTTTGAGCGGCAAACTGCGCTCTGTGATGATTCCCTCTTTGACCTCAAGAAAGCGGGCTTCGACCGGCCAGCCATCCTCCGTTTTGCCGTCGAGAGTAAAAACCGCCCGTCCGTCCGGGTGCTCGTAAAGACATCCCGTCAGGTAAAGAAGCTGCTTGTAAGCATCAGGAAAATCGACCGTCATTTCATCCAGCCAACTATTGAAATAAGTGCTTCCGCAGACGGGCAATCCAAGCGCTTCGATGTGCCGACATTTTTCTGCGAGCCGCCGGGTGATGGCCTTGAGCTGGGCCGCGTCCATGGCGGAATAGGTGAAATGCTCGATGCGGTTACCCTTCCAATAGACGTACCCCTGTAAATCGCGCGTGACATGTTCAACCCCGCATAGCCACGGTTTGATGTATTTGGCTGACACGACGTCGGCATGGAGCTGATGGAACGCCTGGACGCCACACTCGGTGAGGTTGTTATTCACGGCTGCTTCGACCAGCGACAGGTGAGCGGGATCAAGATTTTCGCCGTCCCGGCTGTGACGAAGAATCTCGATGCTTTGCTCAATCAAGCTGGGGGTGGTCGCGCTTTCTGTGGTCATGCTTCCTCCAAATCGGCCAAGATGCGGTCGTAATTTTCGTGTTCTGCTTTCGTCAGGACGAACAAGTCTTTCACTGGCGCAATTCCCTCCTTTTCCAGGAATTGTTGAAGCGAAGCGGTAGCTTGTCCCGAATGGCTCAAATAATCGGCGAGATCGCCAACATTGAAATCTTCTCCGCTGTTGGCCCATGCCCGGCGGCCCTCCACAGTGTTTTGAATCCATCGTCCGACAGCGCGTGAGAGCCGATGCAAAACATCCGCTTTGTTTTCCGCGACGGTGTTGATCTGCAACACGCGCAACGCATCAACCCGGGTGCCGTCCATACGAATGAAGCAGATTTGGATTTTGTTCATGGCACGGCGCTCGGAGGACATTCTATTTGGCGGGAATCTTCTTTCGGACGAAGTCTCTTTTGATATTGGAAGTGACTGCCGCGAACCCAGGTTTGGAAGCCCGGACTATGCGATGACATTCCAGTTTGGCCTTTGGCCCTTCGTCGCTTCCCGAGAAATCGCGGAGGAAACCCGGGCAGTTCTTGAGCGCAAATTTCAGAAAGTCGTTATCGCCCGGGCGGAAGCTGAACACTCGTGTCGCTCCTTTCAACTGGATCTTCACGGGCTTGCCGATCTTCATTTGTTTTCGAATGCAATCAAGAGACGCGGTCAACTCGCATGTGGTCGTGCGGATTTTCTGATCAGGGAGGATGTGCTGCAGCAGTTTTCGAATGATCGGAAGTATGTCCCAACTCGGCGACTCATCGCGGTAGGTAAACAGAAAGAGATTCGGCACGTCGCCGGGCTTCTGCAGAGCCAGCCAGTAATCGTCGTGATCGAGAATCTTGAAAATGGTCAGCACGCAGTTTGCGTTTGGCGACCAACCGACACCGTTGACAGCGATATACTGGAGTTGATGAATGTGCCAATTCTGACCCAGGAAACGCAGCTTGAGCGCGGGCTGACTTCGAGGTTGCTCAAGCGGTTATGGAATCGCCGCTCGCGGCGTTTAGTCCGACGTCTCCTTCGTGATCTTCTGCTGGACGCCTCGCCTTGGGATGCCGCTTTGGATGTCGTGTGCTAACCGCGCTCCAAACATGGGCGAGAAGAACAGGCACGCGCACTTGAACGAGCGTCAAAACTGGTCGATCGGCTTTTTCTTCTTGGGTTTCGCAAGGAAAGCCTCGTACGTGGCGGCACGGTGCGTAACAAGGGCCTCCATTCGATGATTGCCGTCCTGCATGGTCCAATCCCAGGCTTCGTGGTAGAGCAGCACTATTGGCGGGAGCTTCTCGCCGCGTTTCAATTGGTTGAGATATTTGCGCACACCGCGCCGGTAATGCCCTCTTCGAAGGTAGCTGATTCCATGTTCCGGGAGGTCCAGTTTTAAGGTCACCGGCCCGGCCCACAGATAATCGTTCGGGTCAAAAGGAAGCGCGAAGTCAGTTCCAGGGATGTGGAATCTGGAGAACTGCACACCTGCTTGCTGCCATTCCTTCCAGCTGCCACGGAGAGTTGCTACGGCTTCGTGGGCGGTGTTGAACACTCGCGGTTGTCGAGAAGATCGCACGTCAGCCGATGACTTCGCCCGCCGAGATCTCACTCGCTTGTTGGCGCTTCTGCGGTTCGCCCGCTCGGGTGCATTTCACGATTTTCCAATTTGGGTTTTTGGCGCCATTGCAGCGCCCAGTCCAAGTCTTCCTGGCTCACTGCTTTGCCCCGTTGAAGCGCCAACAACTTGACGAGCTTGACCAATTGGCGAATGTCACGACCAGACAGGTTGTGTTTCTGGGCGAACCGTTCGTAGGTGGTTTCAGGTGCGTCGACTTTCTGTATGGCGCTCTGGATGCGGAAGAGCTCGGCACGTTCCTTCGCGTCGGGGTAACGGTATTCGAGGTGGACGAGCGCGCGGGAATTGACGGCATCGTCGATGGTCGTCCCCATGTTGGTCGTGAGGAAGCAAACGCCAGTGAGGTTTTCGAGCAACCGGAGGAAGACACCCACGATCGCGTTCTGAACGATGTCACCTCCGCGAGCGTGTACGAACACGTCCGCTTCGTTGATCAGCAGAACGGCATTCCAACGGCGGGCCCGCAGGAGAGCGTCCCGCAGATTCTCCTCCACTTCCGGCGGGCTGATTCCGAGTTGGGAGCATTGCAGCTCGTACAGCGGCCGGTAGTTCTGTTCGGCGAAAACCTGTGCGGTCAGCGTCTTGCCCAAGCCCGGATCACCCTTGAGCAGGATCAGGCACCCGCCGGCCTTGCCGGAAATCACATCGCGATCCTGGAGCCGCAGGGCTTGTCGCAAGACATTGAGCAGTTTGCGCGTCTCCTGCGGAATCACCAGATACCGGTCGATGTCATTCTGATATTGGTGCGGCTTGAGGTCCGTGATGTGAGCGATTACCTCCACATGACCGACGAGGTCGTACGCGTACACCAGTGGATGAAGCGGCATCTCCACTTCTATGCCTTCCTCATGCCACTGGGACACGTCTGCGATCCGCTCCGGCTCGTCGTCCTTCAGATTGTGGAGATGATCCATGACCACCAATCCGGGAAGATCGACGTCCTCCGGGAGACGGTAGGCCTCGGGCTTCCAACTGTTCTCCGAGTCGCTGGTTTGCACCCACCCGTTGACGACAAATTGGTCTCCGGTCTGGGAATGAAATTTCTCGTACGTTTCCTGGTGCTGGTGGTGTTCGCGCCAAAGCTCCTCGGTTTCCAGACGAATTCCAGATGCGTCGAGAATCTGAGAGAGGTTCTTACCGCGGAGGTCACGGTTGTACAGGTCGACAGTGACCTCCTTGCGCTGGCCCAGTCGCCACGCAATCAACGTGAGCCGCACGTGCGGCGTGGAGTATCTTCCTCCGGTTTCCTCATTCACACCCTCCACGACGTAGGGCAACCAGTGATGCAGCTCTTTATTGAAGCGGAACACCCAGCCGTGCGGCAGTTGACGCAGACAAAGCAGCAGGGCTTCCTTGAGCGCGCCCACGGATTTGATTTTGTTGAGCAGAGGGTCCGCCTGGATCTCAATCAGACTTCTCAGTTGCCGCTTGAGCTTGCTGACCTCCTTGGACGGCTGTTCCTGCTTCTGGCAAGCCTCCAGCAACGTGGCATGATCCTGCTGCGAGAGGAATTGGTGCCCGACCTCAACGTGGGGTTGCTGAGTGCGCCTGGCGATGTCCAGCAAATCTCTCTTTTCCAGTTTGAGGCCCTTGAACAGGTGAAGTGGAATTTGCAGTTTCATCACGTTTGTTTTTCTGGCGGTCCAATCCTAACTCCGACCCCAGAGCCGCAGACGCTTCAAGGCGCTCCAGACATGTTTGAGAATGCTTATTCGCGCGGGCACGCTATAAACGCGAATGAATCCGTCGTGGACTTCCTCCAACTGAAAACTGTGACCTGCGGCGCGAATGCGGAAGGTGTTAGTTAGTTTCCTTCGGCAGGCCGTGCAATGCGCCCAAGCTCTTACGGAAGCCACGTCCTTGGGAAAAATCGAAACTGACACGCGAATTTCGCGAACCTCCCGCCGGCAATCAGGGCAAACCATTGTCAGGCTGTCCAGCCGCTGCCCGTTCGGGAATTTTATCGGGAGCACCTGACTCAGTGGAGGCCAGTTGTCCGCGTCCTGGTACTGGTGAGAGAGCGCCGTCATCGTTTCTGGCGTCTGGCCTGCGTGGCTCGCTTGACCTGGTCTTCGCGCCACACCTTGTGCTGCGAACACACGAACAAGCGTTCGGCTCTTTCGGTTTTGGTTACCTGGGTGTTCCAATCGACATCGGTTTCCCCCCAGGAACTCCACTTTGAGTCGTCCATTCTTGGCGAGGGCGACATCGGCGCGAGCAACACCCTCAATCACTTCAAGCGTACCGATGATCTCATTGCCTTCAGGCGATATTGCCTTCATCTGCTTTTCGTTTCGTCAGGTTTTGAGGAGCTTCCAATCGAGGAACTCACGGTTCTCGTAGAGTTTGCGGATGGTTGCGGCACAGTTGACTTGGGCTTGAACCAGGTTCAGCGGTGGATCCTTTTGATCGAGCAGCGAGTATCGCGCGTGTTCCGGCTTGAAGCACTCCAACGCGTCCCGGATCCGGTAAGGGGGGCGGCCTCTTTGCGCGAGTGCGATGATTTCTTCACGCGTTGGACCCCACAAAGGCGCCAGCCGGTGGGCAAAGTAAAAATAGAGGCTGGCAAGCCAGACGTTGTCGGCCGGCTCGCGATCTCCGCAGGACTGAATCCCGCGCCGGAGATATTCGAGGAATCCTGCCGCCAGTCCAAATGGATCCTCCTCAGGAGACACCTCCATCAGGCCCTGCACCTCCGCTTTGGGCAGCAGGTGACGGCAAGTGCTCCATACTTCGGGTGGAAAACTCATTTGGGCGGCGGGAACACAGTATTGCGCTTTGACGGCATCAGCAGCGAGTGGCGCCACAACGTTCCACACGGTACTGAACCCGTTTTCATCCAATAGCAGCCATTGCTTGGCATTCAACGGTACCACTTCGGTGATTTCACAGAACCCGGGCCACCGGCCCTGGGTCAGTCGGCAGTGCTGCAGAGCATCCTTCACGTCTTGCATTCGCTGGCGCAGGCGATTCTCCACGTTGGCCGGCAGTCCCATCTTCTTCAGGAAAACCGGGCTCTTGGAGGCCTTATGGTAACGGGGAAATGAGTGATCGAGATCGCGTGACCGGAATTGTTGCTCACCGTGGCTTGCCTTTCTGTCTGGGATGCAGTCCACGAGAGGCTTGTCCAGATCTTCGCGGTCGCGGAAGAGGTATTCCGCGTCCCGGTGCTCCACCAGAACCGGGAAACGCAACAGCAGTTCGCGAACCGGCGTGTGATAAAGTCCCATGTGCTGGTCGGTGCGCGCCCCCTGAATCCTTTTCTCCAGTGCCGCCAGTGTCTGGTTCCAACCCCGGACGGCAACGTGGCGAGCTGCGCGCAGTGCCTCAAAGTTTTCAATCACCCACGGCAAAGAACGCTCGGCAACGACGATGTGTGGTCCCTCGCACGTCTCGTTGTTCGGCAGCCGATTTAACAGCGTCGTTTCGGGTGTCAGAAGGTAGGAACCTTGCACCGCGCGGTTGATGTCAGAACCGCCCGAACCCAACTCGGCGAGAAAATAGAACGTCGTGGCATTCCCCAGGATTAACAAGGTGACCTGTCTGGCGTCGGGAAACGCGCTCCGGTTTGGCGGTAACGATCTGGCATGAAGAATCCGAACTGCAATCATCCGGTTTTCAGGAGCCGAAGTGATTTCCAACGGCGACCCGGCGTCGGCGGCGAATTGCCCAAGCAACTTTTGCAGGTCAGGGAACCGCTCCAATACAGCCTGCAAGTCGGGCGATACACTTTTGCCGTGTGCGGCCAGGCGGCGCTGGCGCAACTGAGCTTGGATTTCCAGCGCATCATTCAGGCAGAGGCTCATGGCTGGATTACGATGCTAGCTTTCGATGATCAGGCCCTTGAGTGTGATCCGCTTCCCACCGGCGCTGAAGAATTCCGTCGCCGATACGACCTCCTCATCTCTGGCCCACCAGACCGCATCACTGAGGAGGATATCCTGCGCCTGCCGCTCCACCCGAATCCGGCAGACGGGTTCCAGATTCTTGCGGCTGACCAAACGATAAGTGAATCGGTCGCAACCGGGCATCCGGGCCACCGCGAATTCGGGATGATCTTTGTAGCGCGCCAGTTCCGCAGGCACTTCTTTCGGGACGATGACGACGCGCAAGGCGTCGGAATCTTCAAACGGGGAGAGCTTGAACGCCTTGCCCTTTTTGTCAGCGGCCATGAAATCCAATGGGTGGCCGTGCTCATTCTCAATACCGATGCTGACGATAGTGAGCGTTTCACGCAGCGAGCGACTGCGTTTTCGACGCACCACGACAACGGTGTCGCCTTTCTGGCAGTTGAATTGCGTTGCGGTCCTCTTCACGCCTTCTGTTTGGCGTGCAACTCGAATGCAGAACGCGGGTTGGATTCACGGCGACTTCAGATGAGGACTGGCCGAACGAACACTGCCGAACCCTTTTTCACGAACGTGAGCCGAACCTCCATTCCGTCCGGCCCCACCTTGATCTGGCCGGTGGCAATGCCACGGAACAACTCTCCCAGTTCGTGCGTGGACATGAAATAGACGTAAGGCTTGTCGGGTTCGGTGTCCTCGAATGTGATGAGCGCGCAGGAACTCCCGCGACAGGCGTAGCTGTACTTGATGCGGGCGGAGAATTCGATGTTTTCCCGGGCAACGGCGCCTTTCGGAAGACAGGGAGACTTGCGCGAAATCCCGCCCGTGTAGATGGCGTTGACCTGGGTGCCCGTTTGATGTGGCACGAAGTAAACCTGCCAACCTTTGGCTGGGCGCTTTACAACATCGTGCATGGGTTTGATGGTTATTGGGAGAGCCGCCTCCCCTTCTCACAGAAAAATCTCTCTCAACCCCGAGAGGCTGGCCGCGCGCTAGAGCGAGGCCAATTCCTGCTTCAAAGCTTCGCGGGTGCTCGGACTGTTCTTAAGAATCTCGCGGATCAAGTCGAGCAACACGCGAGAGTCCTTGGGAAGATCGATATTGCATCGTGCGGCTTCGCAGCGCGAATTCTGCGGCGTGAGCGTGATCCTTTGCCGAAAACTGTCCACGAAGATGCCGATCGTAATGAACGTGCCGTTCCGGCCCAGAGACCTGGTCGTCGTGCCGGGCGGAAACTTCACCAATCCGTACGCTGGGTCGCTCATGTCATGTGGTTGGAAATGGCATCCAGCGCCGCGCCAATACCAGCGATGTAACGCGCGTCCTGCACGTCAATCCCGGCGCACGCGTGAGCCAGAACCAGACTTTCCAGCCCATTCACGGCCGAGTTGTAGTCTTGCCGATATTCCGCCTCGAAATCAGCATCGCGCTCAGTGATCTGAAGTGTGGACTGGACGGCGCCACCTCCTTCACTGTCCAGGTGCAGAGTAATGCAATCCTCACCGACCCGGATTTCGATTCGCTTCACGCGTTCGTTGTTTGGCCGGCTTGCGATCCGTCGAGCAACGCCAGGAGTTCCGGCTCCGAGATCACGGGCATATTCATCTTCCGGGCCTTCTGCAGTTTGCTCGAACCGGAATCGGGATCGGCCGCCACCAGGTGCGTGACCTCCTTGCTAAACGTGTCGGTGTAGTCGTACCCCTTGGCGCGAATGAGCTTCTCGAAATAGCTTTTCGGCTGCGACAAGGACCCTGTTATGCAAAACCGGAATGCGCCGGCCTTGGCTGGCGCCGACGTATCGGCGCCGATGATCTCCACTCCGGCCTCGAGGAGTTTCTCGATGAGAGGTTTTTGCGCCAGCAGGTCCTCCTGTAATCTGCGCCCGGTGTTGGGCAAGCCGGCGGGTTCCGCAAGCCGGATAAGTTTGTCAGACAGCCAATCGGCAAGCGTATCGAATTCGCCAGGGACCGCTCGCTGAATCAATGCCACGCGTCGCTTGCCAAGGCCGAAGATGCCCAACGAACCCAAAAACTGGCTCAAGGTCAGACGACGTCGCTTCTCAACTTCCGCGAGGAACTTGTCGGCGCGCTTTTCGCCAAGCCGCACGGCGCCGTTGAGTTTGAGGGACGCAAGTTGATCGCGCCGTGCCCGGAGCGTGTACAGGTCGGCGGCATCTTTGACGCCGAGGTCCTTGATCAGAGTCTGAATGAGATTCTCGCCGATGCCGAGAATGTCCAGGGACGAAAGGAAGCGGTTGATTTTTCCCGCAAGCTTCGCGGGGCAATCGGCATTGAGGCAGTAGAGGACCGTGCTTTCGTCCCCGGAAACGTTGCTGCGGCGTTTCACCTCTCCAGCGCAGGAGGGACAACACTTCGGTTCCGGGATGCTGCCCGAGTCTTTCGCTTTTGCGACAACCTCCATAATTCTTGGAATTATGTCGCCGGCCTTGATGACTCGAACCTTGTCGCCGATCCCGACATTGAGTTGTCGGATGTTGTCCCAGTTGCAGAGGGTGGCATTGGTGACGGTGGTTCCTCCGATCTGAACAGGATCGAAATACGCCGTCGGCACGATTGCTCCGGTGTGTCCAACGCTGATCGTGACGCCTCGAATGCACGACAACGCGCCTTCGGCTTCGAATTTGAGAGCGACCTGTCCCTTGGGACGCTGGTCGGTTTCACCGAGTGCGAGTTGTTCGGAGATGCTGTCGAGCTTCACCACGATGCCATCGATCCAGTAAGGCAGCGTGGGCCGTTCTGCCTGAGTTTTCTGATACCATTGCCAGACTTCTTCCTGCGTGCCCGTGAAAGTCGGCGCGCAGATGAATCCCATCTCGCGCATCAATTGGGTCTGCTCTGTTTCAGTGGCGCGCAACGGATGACCCTCCGAATCAAAGACGCGGAAGGCAAAAATCTGAAGCAGTTCCGATTGGTGACCGTTCTTTCTGCGCGCGATACCGACGCAACAATTGCGCGGGTTCGACAGCGCGTCGGGGTCAACTTGTTCCGACCATTCCTCGGTTGTCAGGATCACTTCACCACGCATGAAGCCGGTGAACGGAGTGTCGCCATTCCGGCATTGCACAGGAAGACCGCGAAACTTGAGCGCGTTGGCGGTGATGTCTTCGCCGATCAAACCATCGCCTCGTGAAATCGCGGCGACCAGCCGCCCATTTCGAAACTCGAATGAGAAAGAGCCGCCATCCATTTTGTAGGAAGCGTGCAGCCGCTTGCCTGTCGCGCCGATTCCCTTCACCCATTTCTGGAACTCGCCGAGATTGGTGGCTTTGGACAAAGAACCCATCGGGATCGTGTGCTCCCGTTTCTGGAGCAGCGTGCCTTGGATGCGCGCGCCGACACGCTTGAGCCGGTGATCGCTCGGATCGAGGCGTACGAGTTCGTCTTTCCAAGAGTCGTAAAGCGTGTCTTCGATATTGGCGCTGCCGTGCGTGTAGTACGCGTCATCGGCTTCGTCAATCAGGCGGCGCAACTCGGACATGCGCGCGGTGGTCTTTTGGTGATCGTTCACGTTGTCTTAGTTTGATGGGATTTTCTCGAGGCGAGAATCAATTTTCGCCGCGCTTCATTATGTCCTGAATCGATTCCAGCAATTGGATCGCTTCAGGGAAGCTGGGGACGGAAACCGGTTGCCACACGTCCAGAGAAAGATCATTACCGTCCAGCAGGAAACGAAAGCCATTCCACGCGTAAATGTAGGAGGCGGAGAGCGACAACTCATGGCCGAATTGGGCGCTGTACTTCCGGTTCCAATCGTCCACAATGCTGCTCCACGTGCGTTGCGGCTGGCTTTGCTGGCGCAACCGGTTGAGTTCGCTGACGATTGTCTTCGGATTCGCATCGAGTTGATACGTTCTGACTGCGGCGAATTTGTGCAGTTGATTGAAGCTGGGTGGCCGAGGGATGATTTCGAGCCGTTCGCTGCTGGCTTCGTAAACCAGCACCGGGCTTCCGGGATAACGGCCCGCGATCAGGGCCAATTGTTTCGTAGCCCAGTTGAGACGTGGCGCAAGCCTGGCCACCCGTGCAAGAAGGTCCATTGCCGCAACGACTTTTGCCGGATTGCCTGCCGAGTTGAACGCGATCTTTGGGCCGCTGCCGGGTCGGATCTCGAAGTGCGCTCCGTAATGATAGACACTCGGCGTGATGGACAGGCTGTGGCCGCTCCTTTGCACTTGAAGGGTCTTCCCGGGCGGACTGCTGTTAGGAACGCTCCTCTCGGCAAAAGCGATCTGGGCCGTGCGCAAAAGGGCTTTGAGCTTTTCCAAGTCCACACTTTTTCGTTTGGCATCCTACGCATGCACTCCCGTTCCGCCCTACAATGGGGTATGAAAGTTAAAGTGCCAAAGCCGTCCTCGCCAGACCCGCGGGTGAGCGAGATTCAACAGTGGACCAAATCCTTCGGCAGCAGCGTTGCCAACGCCTATGTCGTCAATGCCGACGCGCTGCGTGAACTGGGCGCCGAACGTGGTGTGATCGAAAAAATACTCTGGCGTGTCGCGAGAGAGGACGCCGCTCTGCCCCTGACCAGCGAGACCATGATGGAGATTCTCGCCCCCAAGAAACTCATGCGAGAAGTGCGCAAGCAGCTCAAACTGGACGACAAAACGCAAAAGGTGCATGCCGAGGCGTTCGAGCGATCCCGTCTGCAACTGATCGCCAGCAAGGTTCCCAAGAAAAACCCCGAGCGGGACCGCGTGGTTCGTGAAATCGAGGGCTGGTTCAAAGCGGTGCTGCCGGAGATGCGCGACACCAAGGCCATACTCCGCGCGACCGAGTTGCGGTTGGAAGCTGCAAACGATATCCACCCGGTCTTGCCTCCGTTGCAAGCCACGACCCAGCAGGTTGAACAGCTAAACAAGCGCGAACCGGGCCGGGTTTATATCGACAAGGACGGGAAAGAATTGCTCCTGCTCAAACCCAAAGAGCAAGCCGTCCTCGACGAGAAGGGCCTGCGGATCGAAAACGGGGCTGTGGCGATGCCCGGCCCGGGCATGAGTTAACTTGCCCGCGCAACCCCGGGCTTATAGCTTTTCGCGCTCAGTGCGCTTGGAATCATTTTCTGCCGGCGCGCGGGCGCTTCGATCCCTGCAAACCTGCAGTGCCTTCCTGGCCATCTCCATTTGTGGGTTTTCCGGCAACTGGTAGAACAAGCTTTCCAGCGCGAGCAGATTCTTTGGATCGGTGAGTTTGTCCCAGGTATCCTGCACGGATTTGTCTGGATTTCCACGGAGCACAACCGCCTTTCTGATCTTCGGATTTCTTTCGCGACAAAATCGCACGCTGCAAATCAATCCAGAGGGCCAACACTCGGTCGAATCTCTTGGTGTTTCCTTGTTCCATTTTGGCAAAACGCCGGCGCAATTTTTCAAGGATGTTTCGCCGGATTTGCTCCATGTCTGGTTCTGAGTCTTCCATGGAAATACTGGGCGTTACCAGCCTGTTTCGGGACGGCCTTTGGGCGAGCACTCCGCTGTCTGCCGTCGCCTACTCCTTGAGATGAGAGCGCAGTCGCGAGAGAAAGGACACCAGGTCGAAGGGTTTGGTGATGTAATCAGCTGCACCGACTTCGCGACCGCGCCGAACATCTTCTTCAGAAAATCGCCCTGTCACCAGAACCACCGGCGTATGGCGCAGTTCAGGGTGATTCTTCAAGCGGGAGCATATCTCGAAACCATTTATGTCCGGCAGGTCCACGTCCGAAGTGATCAAGGCGAATTTTCCGGTTTCGGCCAGTTGCAATCCTTCCAGCCCGGTCTGGGCGGTCGCGACGTCGCAACCGGCGCGGGTCAAAGCCAGCATCAGGAGATTGCGCACGTCGGGTTGGTCTTCGATTACGAGAATTCTTGGCTTATGCAACGTATTCGTCATGCCTCGACCACGATGTGCCTCCAAATTCGATCCTTGGCTGAAACGTCTTCTCGACGTAATAGCCGCACCAATGCCGAACGCCGGGGCAAAGCGACATGGCGGCCGCGCGCAATGGCAGCGAACAAATACGCGAGTTCCGTGCCCAGTGGGCCTTTCCACGTTTCGGTTTTGGCGTAGAGCCGGTCGGCCCATTTGGTAATGAGTCGTAGCCGCTGCGAGTTGTTCGCACGCTTTTTGTCTCCACTTGCTTTGCCAATGAACACTGGCTTCTCCGCGGTGATTTCGATCGTCTCTCTCCGTTGAGGCTCAAAATGGAGACGGAGAAGTTTTGCCGCTTCGTCTGCGGTGGGTTTTCGCTGACCTCGCCCGCCAATGATCAATCCAGTCGTGATTCCGTGCCGATGTGTATGGACCACGACGAAATGGGTTAGCTTGATCACGCTCTTTCGTTTGACTGGCTTTTGCCGGCGCTGAAAATTCAAGCCGCCACCGGCACGTCCGCCGTTTTGGATTGGAAGACGTTCCCGCAAAAGTGGCAGGCCAAGCGTCCGTCCCCGTTCAACTCGGTTTGCCCGTTGCAGCGAGGGCAATTCTCGATTGAGGGCCGAATAGATTCCTGGAGCTTGGTGTCGGGAAGTGCGGAGACCACCTTTTCCACCTCCGGAAGTTCCACCTCAAGTCTGGAACAGCGGACGGCGCAGAGGTTTCCGACGCTGTGAGGCAACTCCAGGAGAAGCCGCTTGGCCTCGGCAGCCGAAAGCCACAGGTGGCATCTGCGGAAACGACCTTCCCCGGTCTTCACGAGAACATTGGTACGCCACTCGGATTGCTCGGGGAGAATGAACGGGAGAAGAGCGTTGGAGTCATTGGCGGCAGCAAATTTGGCCAACCCTTCCAGCTCGATTTGGTTCAGCAGCGCGATCTTCTTGTTGCTTGGGCGCGAGATCATGCGCACTCGGACGCACTCGCTTCCGATGAACGAAGCCAGGTCGGTCAGCAATTCCTCTGGCTCACTGCCCGGCAGGTCGTACGTGAAGACGGGTTCATCGCCAACCTCGTTCTGAGGTTTTTTCCGTTGCCTGACCCGTTTAGCTCGCGGGTTCATCACCAGCACTCCCTGGTCGCCGGTGATTTCAACCCGAAAACGGATCTTCTCGCGGGGATCGCACTGCCACGCGCGCAGCAGCACGCGAGCGAATGTTTCAGGGCCGCGGCCTTTTACGTTGAGGTTCATTGCGCTTTGCGGATTTGATTCCGAGAACGTGCGATTCCCAGGAATCCAGTTCTGGTCCGTCTCCCGTCAGCAGACCTTCTCCAGCCAAGTGATTCGCTGCGTTCGACAGCCGGCTCTTAGCTTCTTCCAACTCGCTGTGCGTCAGCTTTCTGCTATAGTTGACTTGGATTTCCAACCTGAGCTTGGTTTTCATTGACGGCTCAGTTCTGGTTTGGCGGGATTTTGCTAACGCATGCTGTCATGCATTGAGGAGGCTTCAACCGCGCTTCCTGAAATAGCGCGGGGCGGTGCGAAGCGTGAACGTCCGGTTGCGAATGACCGGCCGTTTGAGTTGATCTGCCTGTTGCACGATGCGCGCCAGCTCGTCAAATAGTCCGGCTTCGCAGGCCAGTTCCAGCACATTGACCCCGCTGACGCTGTGCCCTTGCTGCAATCCCCAGCGAACGCCGCTGTTACTGGTGAAGGTGTCGTAACGGAAATTCTCGCGGACGAAGAATCGCCGACCGCCGTGCTCGCATTCGGTCACCTGAAACTCGACTCCGGCGCAGTTGGCGTGATTGCCCTGGAAACGCCGGAACTTCCCCTTCGCTAAAATGCGCAGCTTGGCCGGCACAGAATTCCTGGTCCGCACGGAGTGCGGACATGCTTTTCTGTTCGGCAGATTTCGCCGACGTTTCTGCCGATCGGGCCGGCGATCAGAGGGAAGCGGTTACCGGTTCAGCACGCTTCTTGTGCGACCGAGGAAACCGGATTGGGACTTTCTAATCTGTCAGCCAGCAGTCGTAGCGCCTCCGTCTCCACCATGCTTATGCAAAATGGTTTGGTTACGATGACATCAGCCCGCGTTTGGCCCTCCAACGGGTTGGGAAGTTCACACCATCCGGTAATCATCAAGCATTTGATATTGGGGAAAACGGTTTTAGCCTTCACGATCAGTGCGCTGCCATTCGCATCCGGCAAGCTGTAATCGGTGATGAGCAGATTTGGAGCGAAGACGCCAAGGATTTGAAACGCCTCTTCTGCGCTGCCTGCTTCTTGAATCTCGAAACCGTCGCGGGTCAGGATCTCAGCGATCAGCGTCCGAATCTCGGCCTCGTCGTCCACGATCAAGATTCTGGGCTTTCGGGATGAATTCATCCAGGGCGCGTCCTCAGGAGTTCAGACACAACTGCGCCAACCGAACAATGGTGTTCAGCGCCAGCAGCGGCACGTTGTAAATGAAGAAGCCAAGTGCGCCAGCGACGATTGAACCGAACAGCAGCAATCCCGACAGGCCATCGGCGACAAAATACGGGTCACGAACCCAGTGGTAGAGCGGCAAGAGCATCTGAATGATGAACAACAGGAAAAACAGGAGGCGCAGCGCACCCACGCTGATCACTTGGCTCAGGGCGCACCCAGGGGCATACCACGCCGCGTAGCGTTCCATCACGAAGCTGGACAGCGTTAATGCCGAGAGGGCGCCGAAAAGCAGCCGGTTCATATCCCATTTTAAGGCCGTTTGGCTGCCTCAGTGGCGCTTTCCGAGCGGACCTGGCTGTTGTCGTGAGAATTCCCCTGTATCAACTTGAGAACCTCGGCGTAGCTCGCCTCGTCAGTTTGAATATTCTCCAGCAGACGGAGAATCAGATACAGACGTTGGCTGGTCAGTCCGATCCGGTCCATCTGATGGAGGAGTGTCTGGCCTTTCGGCGTGATCGTGAGATTCCGTTCAGTTGCCTGGACATAATCGGAATCGATGAGCTTGAGGAGAGATGGGAAATGCAGATTGATCTGGCAACCGTCCAAACGATCGAGGAACGCTCCCAGGGTGCTGCGTGGAATTTGCGGATCGATGGTGAGCTTGATTTGCGCCTTTGTCGGCAGCGGATTCAATGGCGGGGACCCCTCGGGGTAGAGACTCACACTGCGGAACCGGATGCGATTCTGCTGGTAGAGTCGAATGATTTTGCGGGCGGGCCTGGGGGTCGCCAAGTGCTGCAAAAGACCTGCAGGTCGAGACCGCACTTGAAGTGGACGTTCACCGTACGAGACTCCGCCATAATGGAAGGGCCAACTGCAGACGCCGGAAAAGTAAGCCTGTTCGAGTTCTTGCCAGCATTTTCGAAAGTCCGGGTTTGTATCACCGAGCAGTTGATTCACGGAACAGTTCGGGTCCGGCCACTGCGCCGTTATCTCTTTCTGAACCACCTTGAACACCCCGCCGACGTGTCCTGGATAGCGACGATGGAATATGGTCCCGCCAAACGAATCAATCTCGACCGCCGTGCAGGTTCCAAAGTGCAGATGTCTTCTCCAGGAAGGCATGGCGGTGTCACGAAGCAATTGCAGGCAGAATAAGCTCTGCCAGCCGGGATAAGACAATGCTTGGTCCTTGAGCTTCGGGATCAAGCGCGCCCCCAACAACTTTTCGGTCATGCGACGCGCGGCGATTGATGTCAGCAACCACGGGCTGATCGCCTGCGGGCATTTCAACGTTTCGGTGATGCCCTCCGGGTCGAGTTCGTGCATGGGCCCGTACGAGAGTGTCGCCTGGCCGCCCATGACGGTGTGGGCCAGGTGCAGCAGCAGGTTTCCGTAATGCAGCCCGGGCGGGATGGCGCAGATGACCTCTCCACGGAGGCTGCGAATAGCCTGCTCCACCTCGGGATTCACGATCCGGAACTGAGGCTCGAAATCCGCGTTGAATCCCGGTTCGTCCAAGTCAATGAAAGACGGACCCACCTCAAAGACCTTGTTGGGAACGGAGGCCCGAATTGCGTCGGCGATTTCCTTGCGGCTTGTAACAATGGTGGCGGTTGAATCCATGCCAGTTGCGGCTGCCTGCCGGAGGACACGATCCAGGCGACCAGCCTTGGATGATCGGCGGCGGCGACGATGGCGCACTCAACCGACTATCACTCCATTCTAAGGCCTTCGACATGGGTTTGGCATTTGTTCCTCTGGCCCGGCGCTCGCTCCTCTCGAAACGAAAAAACTGTCACGGGGCCGTTCCCGGTCGAAGCGACATTCAATTATGCGGCAATCCCAAAAGAGCGTCGGCGTCGCGGCATTTCGTCGTAGTCTGGCTCGTTCTGAGCCGTCAACGCTTCGATGCACTCGTCTTCGTTGTGGGCAACCCAATTCTCGGCAACATCTTCGATCAATGTTTCAACCAGCCGGCGCATCCGTCGTACGGCCTTGCGGAATTTTTTGCGGCTTAATTGTGGTCGCGCACGCCGAACGGTGAACGGGATGTCGCCGGGATCGTAGGAAACATTGCTCAATTCCACGTCGCTCCACCCCCAGTCATGATGAGTCCCTCGGCTGCCCCAGTACTCGTAGGCGCCAATCCCGTGGTCCGCGTAGTCGCCCTCGATCTCCAACTCAACGTCGAGTTCAATCCCCGCGACTTCGAGCGTGGTTTCAATCGTGGCGGCAGACATGCGGCAAGTTTCTGTTTGCCGCCTTTTGATTCGCCACTTTCCCGGACGCGGATTTAATCCGAGAGCGCATGCACTTCAGACAATGACGCGGTCCCGCACCGACCCCGCCGAGCGCCAGCCGATGGAGCAATACGCGACAATCGGTCTGCCGACTCTTCAGTTGTGTGCGTGCAGCACAGGAAGAAGGCTTACTGACAATGTAACGCCCGGTTTAATCTTTCTGAAAATACTTTTACCTTGGAATGATCACCGGCAAAAAGCAGCTTCATAGCTTTCATGTAACGAGGGGCGGTTGATTCAACTGAAGAGGCAATCATAACAGTATGCGCATACACAAGTACACATGGTGCCGCTTGGTGTTTTTTGAAGAGATCACCCACTGTCTCGTTCAAGGTTGAAGAAGGACCTGCCCCCAGCATCTTGCCAAGCGTATCGTTGATCGTCTCCAATAGTATCTGTGGTACATGATTCAAAGGCCAAACGCGGTTTTTACTCGGGATGTAAAGAGCGTCATGATTCAAAAGAGGGGAGATGTCCAAAAGCACTATTCCTCGGCGTTTATCAATTTTACCACATGCAATCGCTCGGTCGATCTGCTCTAACCCTTCTTCTATTCTTTCCCTGAGATTTACTCTATTCAAAGAGTTGAGCGATTTACACGCTATGCCAAAGTTCTCGCTAGTAGACCTTATGATTATGTCTGGGTTTGGATCTTTGCTGTTCGACTCTTCTGGATCCTCAAGGAACACTTCGTCGAAAGTGTTTAGAGCTGCCAAACCAATCATTAGCTCAATGGTTTTTCGAGAGCAATCTTGAAGGAGTTCTGGCCGCAACGTTTCGACTCCAGCTTCTCTTATCAATTCTTGAATACGGCTTGGTTTGGATTGTTGGTGAGTATACGTTGCCGC
>JACZKP010000022.1 GCA_014860005.1 Verrucomicrobiota bacterium
AAACCCAGCAATGGAAATAAACCTCATGCCGAGGCCGTTTTGCCACACCTCACCCGCAAGCAGTCCGGCGGTGGGCGAATCCGCCGCAGCGGGTGTGCTCTTCGATTTGCCCCGGTGGACGACCAGGAGTGAAACCGCCAGAACCACAATGATGGCACACGCCGCCACCGCCGCAATCAACACGCCTTTGCGCCGCGGATCGGGAGTGGCCGCCTCGTCATTCGCCGGCGATTCCGGCGGCGCTGTCGGCGTGGCAAATTGTGTCTCCGGGTGTTCGGGTGCGGGCGTCTGCTCCAGAATGACGGGCATTGGCTCTGTGAGGGCGGGCTTCGCTCCTTCCAGCAAGCCGAGCCGGAGGGCGACGTCGCGCATGCTCACGGGCCGGCGATCCGGCTCTTTGGCCAGGCACGCAGCGACGGTTTCCTCCCACACCAGCGGGATCGCCACGTCGTCTATGCCGAATTCGTGCAATCGTTCGGTCATGCTGGGCGGGGTGAGTTCGAGCAGTTGCTGGAAGATGTCGCCCTCGTGAAACGGCGTCTTGCCCGTGAGCAGTTCGTAAATCGTCACCCCCAGCGAATAGATGTCATCCGCCACGGCGGGCGGTTCGCCGGTCCATTGCTGGAGGCTCATGTAAATGTCCGTGCCAACAATGCGCGGATGCGCGGGGTCCGGCTTCGTTCCGGGGCGAAGCTCGCGCGACAAACCGAAATCCGTGATCTTGATCTGTCCGCGGGAATTGAGCAGCAGATTCGCGGGCTTGAGATCGCGATGGACGATGTGCGCCTCGTTGTGCGCGTAATCCAGCGCGTCGCACAACTCGCGCAGCCACGGGGCGGTGTCCTCCACGCTGAAGACTTGCCGGGGTTTGTCCACGCGCAGGGACCACAACGACCAGCCGTCCACGTACTCCATGGCAATGGCGGCGCCGCGCGCGTCCTGCACGAAATCGTGAATGCGGACGATGTTCGGGTGCGCGAGTTTGAGATTGCGGCGCGTCTCCAGCTTGAGCCGTCCGACTTCGTGGTGATCGTGAAACAGATGCTCCGCGAGGAATTTCAGCGCGACGGGTTGTTCCAGCACGCGATCATGCGCCAGCCAGACCACGCCCATGCCGCCTTCGCCCAGCGTGCGCTTGAGATAGTAACGGTCAAACACCCGTTGCCCGGCGATGAGTTTGCGCCCTTTCGGGTCCGCCGCGGGCGGCGTGGCTTTCTTTCCGTCGTTTGGCATGGGCAACTTCCAGTAAAGCCGCGCGCGTTCACAAGTCGAGCAAGAAGCGCCGCTCCTTATGAAGTGCCCGTGGCGGCGACGCCTCGTCGCAACGGGTGAAGGCGACGCCCTCGTCGCCTCCTTTCTGTCGCCTCCCGCGGCGGGGGCGCTGCGGCCACCGCCGGCGACGGGGCGTCGCCGCCACGGTTCATGGCCCAATGCGTGAGAGAACTCTCGATGAATGCTTTCCCTCACCCACGGAAACTCCCGTGGATCCGCAAGCAAGTAAGCAGGGTTGTCTGTGGGGTTTCGCCGCGACCGAATCAAATGGTCTGCGCCATAAATCCTCCGTCCACAACGATGTCCGTGCCGGTTACAAAGCTGCTGGCTTTGGTGCTGGCCAGAAAAACCGCGGCGCCGGTCAACTCATCGGCGGCGCCAAACCGTTTCATTGGTGTGTGGCCCCAAATCGCCTGGGTGCGCGCGGTGGGCGAGCCGTCGTCGTTAAAGAGCAGCTTGCGATTCTGCTCCGCAGGAAAAAAGCCCGGCGTGATGGTATTCACGCGGACGCCGCGCGCCGCCCATTCGCGCGCCAGGAATTTTGTCAGGCTCAAGACCGCCGCCTTGGCCGACGAATAGGTCACCACGCGCGACAAAGGCAGGTGGGCCGAAACACTGGCGATATTGATAATGCTGCCCTGGCCGCGCCGGCACATCGCCGGGCCGAATTCCTGGCAGGGCAACAGCACGCCGCCCACCAGGTTCAGATCGAAATTTGCCCGCCAATCCTCCGCCGCAATGGCTTCAAAGGCATGCTCCGCCGTGACGGTCACCTTGGGATCATTGCCCCCGGCGGCGTTTAACAGGATCGTGGGCGCACCCAGCGTGGCTTCAATTTTCTGGTGTGCCGTCGCGAGACTCGCGCGCGACTCCGCATTGGCGCCAAAAAACATCGCCCGCCCGCCGCTGGTTTCGATGGCCTTGACGCGCGCCTGCCCGCGCTCGGCGTTACGCCCAACCACGGCAATCTTCGCTCCCGCGTCGGCCAGACCTTGTGCCAGCGCGCCGCCGAGCACGCCCGTTCCGCCAATCACGACCGCCACATCCCCGCTGAGATCGAAGAGTTTCATAGTTTGCTGCGCTGGATTGTCGGCACGTTAAGCCAGGGTTGAAAGATTTTTTTCGCGCCTGCAACGCCGTCCTGTCGTCACAAATTCCCCTGGCCCGAATTCGCCGCTGGCCAGCCGTCGGCCATTCAACTAGCCTGCCGGCATCATGACGCAATTTGCCAAGCCGGATGTCATCATCACCCACGAAAGCGATCTCGACGGATTGATCGCCGGGGTGTTGCTGCAACGGCTCGCCCGGAAAGTCTTCGACGCGCACGTGCCGTTGGAGGCGTATCATTACAATGTCTGGAAACAGCGTGATCTGCGCGAGAAGTCGGGTTGGGTCACCGATTTCACCTTCGAGCAGCGCCTCGACAAGGCGAACTGGCTCGTGGTGGACCATCACGTTACTGAGTTGAAGCCGCAACAGGGCCAACTCATCCACGACGTGAACAAATCCGCCGGGCTGTTATGTTACGAACTGTGCTGCGAGCAGGGCCTCGGCTCGCCCGTGCTCGACCGGCTTGTTCATCTGAACAACGTGAGCGATTTGTTCCTGGAAGATGATGCTGATTTCACCCTCGCCGGCGATTATGCGAACCTCGTCAAGATTTACGGCTTCTGGAATCTGCACACGCTGCTCGGTGGCGAGATTGAAAAATTGCTGGATCATCCGCTCCTGGAAGTCATGGCCGCCAAACGGCGCATTGAAGACCCGCTGGGATTGGAGTGGAGCAAAGGCAACGTCGCCGAGATCAGTCCCAACGTTGGTTTCGTGGATACGGTCATCGGCAACAACAACCTCATCGTCCACCAACTGCTCGAACAGCAGGCCACGCGGTACCCGGTTTTGCTCACCATGTTCCGCCGCACCAACGGCGTCGTCATCGCCAGCCTGCGCAGCCGCAACGGCGAGGCGCTTAAGGTTGCGGAGAAACTCCAGGGCGGCGGCCACGCCAACGCCTGCGGGGCGGTCCTGCCGCGCTCCGTGAAGACCATCCCTGACGCGGTGAATTATCTGCGCCAGGTGCTGAATCCCAAACGCGACGCGCCGTTAAACAGCCTGGAAAATATATTTGCCGAACTGGAAGACGAGCAGGCTGCTCGCAGATGACCGGGCTTCAGGAAACATCGCGCTGGAACTGCTGGCAGGGCCGTTACGCTGTGATCGGCGTTACCGAATGATTTGTCGCATGCGGTTGAATTCCATGCTCACCCGTTGGGTCGCAAACCTTGTTCTACCCGGAATTCTCTGGTTCAGCGCGGCCGCATATTCCCAGAGCAATCTCACCCTCCGCGTCGTCGCGGCGAATCTGACTTCGGGCAACAATCAGCGTTACGAAACGCCCGGCCTGAATATCCTGCAAGGTCTCAAGCCGGACATCGTTGCCATTCAGGAATTCAACTACGCCAGCACTGGCGGCGCCGGACTCAACACGCCGGCGGCATTCCGCGAAATGCTCGACCGCGCCTTCGGCACGAACTTTGGGTATTTCCGCGAAGCCGGCTACAACATCCCCAATGGCATCATCAGTCGCTACCCGATGATTGCGAGTGGTTCCTGGCTGGACAGCGACGCGGGTGTGAATGACCGCGGCTTTGCGTGGGCACGGATTGACGTACCCGGCACCAATGATCTTTACGTAGTCAGCGTTCACCTCAAGGCCAGCAGTTCGAGCAGCGATGTTTCACGTCGCGCCGCCCAAGCCGCAGAACTCCGGGCGCTCATCAGCACCAATTTTCCCGTGAACGCCTGGATCATCGTCGCCGGCGACTTTAACATCCATGCGGAAACTGAAAATGCGGTCAGCACGCTGGGTTCATTTTTAAGCGACGAGCCGGTGCCCACCGACTTGAACGGAAACCCGAACACAAACCAGGGACGCAACCGCCGTTATGACCGCGTGCTGGTCAGCTTTTCGCTGACCAACTCACTGACGCCCGTGGTAATGCCATCGCACACGCTTACCAACGGGCTGGTGTTCGTTTCCACGAACTACACGCCGTTGAGCGAAGTCGCGCCGGTTCAATTCGGCGATTCCACGGTATCCGGCATGCAACATCTGGCCGTCGTGAAGGACTTCAAGATTGCCCTCCAGGACACCAGTCTCTTTGTTCCGCCGCCGGTATTGGCCCTGTCCTTGGACGGTGTTCTGCACTGGCAGGGCTTGCGCAACGTCACCTACACGGTGCAGGCGAAAACGAATCTGTTGACTGCGAACTGGCTCACGCTTGGCACCGCGACTTCCACCGGTACGAATGTCTCGTTTACCAATTCCATAACCAGCGAGGTTCAGCAGTACTTCCGGGTGATCTATCCGTGACGGCAGGGCGGGGAACCCATTTTCATTTCTCTGCTTTGCTCAAGACTTCGCCCTTTCTGAGGCGCGTTCGCAATCGCTGCCCTGATTTCGCTTCAGCCGCATCGCCCAGGACTTTGCCGCTCGCCGCGTCCATCGTGATGGAATAACCGCGTGCCAGTACCTGTTCCGGTCCGAGCAGCCGCAGGCGTGAATCCACCGTCTGCCACGCGTGCTGGCGCTCGCGCAACTGATGCCGCGCTTGTTCGCCGAGCCGTCGCCGGGCCTGTGCCAGTACTTCGCCGCGATCTTTCACCAACTGTGCGGGACGCGCCCGCCAGAGTCGCGCCGTCACGTTCTGCCAGGCCACGCTACGCTCGCGCACTCCCTGCCGCGTGTTGCGCCCAAGGTCGGAATGTAATTCGTCCAGTCGTTGCCACCATTCGTTCACCTGCCGGCGCGGATGCGCCCGCTGCAAACGCTGCGCCCATTGCGTGAAATCCTCGGTGGCGCGGCGGAGTTGCTGCCGCACGCGCTGCGCCATGAGCAACGGCACTTCGGCCACGAACTCGCGACTCGCAAACACGTCCTCAGTGATGATTTCCGCCGCGGCGCTGGGCGTGGCTGCGCGCACATCCGCCACAAAGTCGCTGATTGTGAAATCAATTTCGTGTCCCACCGCGGACACGACCGGCAGCGCGGATTCAAAAATCGCGCGCGCCACAATTTCTTCGTTGAACGCCCACAAATCTTCCAGGCTGCCACCGCCGCGGGTGACGAGGATCAAGTCAAGTTGCAGATGGGAAAGTGGGAAAGCGGGAAAGTGAGACTGGTCAATCGGTGCTGCCTTTTGCCCACTCTCCCACTTTCTCACCTGCCCACTTTCCATCCCCCTCGCGGCCCATGCATTCAAATTGCGAATGGCCTCCGCCACTTCCGCCGCCGCGCCCTCGCCCTGCACGCGGCACGGCGCGAGGATGATTTCGAGACTGGGATCCCTCCTTTGAATGACATGCAGCACGTCACGGATCGCCGCGCCGGTCGGTGAAGTAACCAGCCCGATGCGTTGCGGAAAGCGCGGCAGCGGACGTTTGCGTTCCGGCGCAAACAAACCTTCTGCCGCGAGCTTTTGCTTGAGTTTCTCGAACGCGATTTGCAGCGCGCCGACCCCCTGCAATTCCACGGCGCGCACGATGAGTTGATATTGTCCGCGCGCCTCATAGACCGTCACGTCGCCTTGAAGCAGCACCTTTTGACCATCGGCAAGCAATTCGCGATGCGCCACCGCCTCGCTACGGAACAACACACAACTCAATTGCGAGCTGGTATCCTTGAGGGTGAAATAAATATGCCCGGAACTTTGCGCGCGGAGATTCGTGACTTCACCCGTCACCCAGACCTGGCCAACGTGCTTCTCCAACAACCGCCGAACCTGCTCTGTGAGTTCGCTGACGGACAGGACGCGGCGGGTTTGTTCCGGCGGAAACAGTTCGCCGAAGTCCCATTGGGATTTGGATTTGCTCATCGCACGTAGTTAATCACGAACGACACCAGTGAGCAAACCCCACATCAGCCTGGGCAAGGCAGCTTTCAAGTGAGGCACGAAGGTCGCGATGTGCATGACTTTAGTCCGCTCGCGTGCCGGACACCAGCCTATGGTGCTCCCGAGTTGCGTGGCGCCGCAGAATCCAAGTTCCGTGGCTTGGCTTCGCCCGCTGGATATCTGCCTGCCGCGAAGTTCCGCCGTAACCGGATCAAACCTTTCAAGTCCGCAATCACCGTGCTCCAGATCCTCACGCGGCTGTCGGGGGCGTCCACCCACCGCACCGGCAGATCATAAATCCGGTATCCCAGTTTTTCGGCGAGGATCAGCAACTCCGTGTCCATGAACCAGCCGTTGTCCTCGACGAGCGGGAGCAGTGCCGTTGCCGCGCTCCGTGTGATGGCTTTGAAGCCGCACTGCGCATCGGAAAATTTCACGCGAAACAGTGTTTTCACCAGCAGCATGTAGCAGCGCGAAATGATTTCCCGCTTCAGGCCACGCGTCGTCAGCGATGGCTTCAGCCGGCGTGAACCAACAGCTATGTCATAACCGCCGCCGAGCAGCGCTTCGATCAAGGGTGGAAACGCTGCCAGGTCCGTGGCCAAATCCACGTCCATGTAACTGAGAATATCCGCGCGGCTTGCACTCCACGAATGTTTGACCGCCCGGCCACGGCCTTTCTCCTCCAGGTGCATGACGCTGACTGCTTGATGCGTAGCGGCAAAGGAGCGGGCCACTTCCAGCGTCCGGTCAGTGGAGGCATTGTCGGCGACAACGATTTCAAATGGATAACGGCAATGTTCACCAAGAAACCGGTGCAATTTCGGCAGGCTCGCGGCGAGTCGAACCTCTTCGTTGAAAACCGGGATGGTGACATTGACCAGCATCGTCAGCACAATCTTCGTGGCTACCGCGTAATCATCGGGCTTCGGCTGCTTTGCCGGAGACTCCTTCTGTAATGTGCGGAATTGGGTGCGGTGCCCGCGGAGTCTCGCACCGGCTCAATCCAGCTTTCTGTTTGCCATACCCTCTGACTCTCCAGACCAACGTATAGACCGGATAGATCCACCGCGCGGGCATCAAGGCAGCGGCCTCTGCCACATTTGAAAACCGCCCGGCTTTCTCGACGCTCGCTTCTGCTTCGTTGGCGCGCACACTATTCATTCTCACTCACTCATTCACTGACGCGTCCACTCGCTCACTCTCTTCCGGGCAACTGCCGCCACAACCACCAAAATCCTCCAATCAAAACCGCATAAAACAACGCAACCGAAACGAAAGGCGGCAACCCAAGCGTCGTCCCGAGATTCGGTGAAAACTCGCCTTTCAAGAACAGGGGAATGTTCAAATCAAACAGCGGATTCGGATGCGTTGGATAAGACGGGCACGCATCTGTCAAGGTCGCCAACGTCGTCACGAGAATGGAATAAACCGCGAGCGGCAATCCCATCCAAGGAAACCGTTGCAGACCATACGCGCACGGCAGGGCCAACAGGGGAATCATGGGCGAGAGCAGACGCGGCCCCCACGCCGGCCCCGCCGGCCAATCCCAAGTGCGACCCGAAATCACGATGATGTGCAACAGCGGCACAAGGTACGTCAGCCAGAACAGTCCTCGCGATTTTTGAATCAACTGCCAGTAACCAATACCCGCCATCACAAAGAACGGCGTCCAGAAAAACAGCCCGCGCGCCGGAGTGAACAACAGATTGAACGCGGTTTCCGGGTTCGGCCATTTGATGGCATACACCCCTTCTTGCATCGCTGGAAATGAAGCCTGAAGGCTGTACGGCAGGATGAACGGATTCCCAAAGCACGCCCAACTGTAAGCTGGAATCAGCAACAGCGGCGGAATCGCGGCCAGACCGAATGGTATGGCGCTCAACCACGCCGCGCGCAGCCTCGCCATGAGGGTAGGGCGCGTCACTCCGTGCGCGCCGTTGTTGTCAGCGACTCGCCCTGGCGCGCACGGAGTGGCGCGCCCTACCTCGGGATTCATGGTCGAGGCAGCGTTGTTCATGAAAACGAACCAGACAAACAACCCCACAACGACCAGCCCCGAACTGTATTCACTCGCCAGCGCCCACCCGCACGCATGACCCGCCAGCAAGCTCCACCGATTCGCCTTGAACCGCCGAATCATTCTGCGTTCTCCCAGCTTGCACTCCGCACTCCGCATTCCGTACTCCGCGTTCTTATGGATTGCCCAAACCGCAATCGCCAGCAAACCCACCACCAGCGCATGAGAAAACATCATGGTGGCGTAGGGCAACGGCGCCGCTCCAAGAAACACAGCCAGAGTTGTGACCAACGCCCAACTTGGCGAAACATGCTTCGAGAGCCACGCAAACAGCGCCACGCCACCGAATGCCGTGATGAGGCCGATTGACCCGGCGCACGCCACCCAACTTGAGAACAGCCAGCCGAGACTTGAATCCAAGCTCACCCCCGCTGCCCACAGGATGCCCGCAGCCGTAGCAAACGGCACCAGCGCCAGCGCGGCCGTTCCAGGTGCCTTGTCGCTGTAGTAACTACCCTGGAAAACCGCCTTGTCCGGCGTGTTCTTGTGGTAAGCATCAATGTTGACCGTGCGCTGAATCAGTAACGAATGCAGCAAATCCAACCGCGAAACCGGAGTGGGCCCGTCAAACTTCTTTTGATGCGCATAGGTCATGCAAAAGAGCAACAATGCAAATGCTGCCAGAAAGATTCCGTTTTGCTTCAGCATCCAACTCCAGTTCTGGGTTTCAGCAGTCATTATTTTCACAGGACGGAACCTTGCCGATGATTGCATGCTGTCCTGACCCTGTTACATTCTACGGCCGGGCGCATTCGTGAGATTGTAGCATGGCGATCCGTAAGTCGGCGTTTTCACAGTCACCAAACCAATGGTGAACAGCAGGATACATGTGATTCTTTTCATAATGTGGTTTGTCATTGTCATCAACTTTCGGCTGCTTTCTTCTTCTTTCTGGCCCAAATAGCCAGCAGAATCGTTGGGGCTAGCAGCATCACCACAACGAAAATGAGTGCCCACCTGGAAACCGTAGTGGATCGTTCAAAAACGCCCGGATCGGGAACCGGTTGCCACGCTTTCCCATCGAATACATGTTCCGTGTCGTTCGTGGTTATCCAGCGGATCACCTGGTGACCTTTCACGAGCGGTTCAAAAGCCAGTTGAGATTCAGCCAATGGCGTCGTCGCGGTCACAAGTCGGTGGATTCGGATTCGCTCGCTGAAGAACGGCGGCGCATTTTCGCGGAGTACGAGCAGATCAATTTGCGACGGAAAGTCCTTTGGGCGTTCCAACCCGTTATCATACGTGTAATCAATCCGGTGGCGGAAAGTTCTGATTTCGGATTCCTTTCCCACCAAAATGGGCCGTGAAAAGGTATGGAAAACGGTTTGCACTCGCCCGGCGTCGTCGCGGGCCAACTGGCCGGCACCCGTCGTTTTCTCCGCCACATTCGTAAAAGTGAAGCTGTCGCCCTCCCAAACCACGCCGGACGTCGGCGCGTAAGCGATCCCAAGCTTGAGCACATGATCCACGTTTACATGGCGCACGGTGTTGACGGTTATCAGCACTGGATTGCGCCGTTTGTCCGAAGGGGTCGTCGTCTCCCAGAGACGAAGCAAAAACTGATTTGTCCGCACGGCTACCAAGTGCCACCAGTGCGATTTTCCGGCGCTGTACCAGGTTGACGAAAGAGGAGCGGCCCCTTCCGCGAGTTCCGACAGCGAAGGGGCTGTGGCCATAATGAAATGCAGCGGTGATTCCCATCGCAAAAGGAAAAACTGCGTCGGCTGCCGATTCGTGCCGCCCTGCACCAACGGCGGTTTTTCACTGGCAAAAACCATTTCCTGAATCACCGGGGGATTATTGATGAACGCCTGAAAATCAAACCCGTTGGCTCCCGCATCGGCTTTGACCTGAGCCTGCGCCGGGTGCCGCCCCAATGCGGAGACAAAAAGGATTATCATCAAGAACACCTCGCACTCAGATCGTTGCCCAATTAGTGGATATTTTGGCATGTCGCTCCTGTTGCGTGCTATCCTGATGCGTTTCTTGGGGGGGTTGTTTTCTTGTTACGATTCGCAGCCCGCAGGAGTACAAAGCCAGCGGGAGCGAGAAACACGCACAACAGGATGCTTGCAGCCACAAGCTTGCGTCCTGAATTCGGTTTTGGATTCTTGGCTGCCGCGAGCATGCGCCGGGATTCCGCCAAGAGAGTTGGCACGCGGGGATCGTCCCGCGCTGGCCACTGTGGTTCGCGGTTGGTCCATCGTATGTAGAGATTCGGCTCTTGTGCCGTCGCGTGCCGGTAATCCACGATGGAAGAGGCTAACTCAGGCGGGGGTGGAGAACCTATTGTAATCTCGTGATCAACGAGTGCCGTTTCTGTGGCCACCAATTTATATTCTTCGATCAGGATGTTTGTGACTGGCAACACGGCTTTAGCGGGGGCATGGCCTGCCGGGGATAGGCGTGCAAACCGCTCAAGGGTGGCCTCCCCAGGCACCGTGAATTCACCGATGGTGATCGTCCGCGCGACATGATACTTTCCGCCAATCCAACCGTCAGGGTAGCGGTCAACCGGCTGGGCGGCCAACTCGTGAGCGGTTGCTTGGCCTGCCTGGACTGCGGTCTGCCAAAAATTGGTGGAAAACGCAAACATGACCTGGTAGGGCACGCCAGGCGGAGTTGGAAGCAAGTTGGCAGTATAGCGGAACGACTTGCCGAGCGCACCTTCTCGGAGCATCCACGGCACCAGCATTACGCCAGAGCTGTCACTGCCTAGAAAGCCACCCGAGCAGAGCGCCAGCCATACAAACCGGCCGCTAACCGACGCCTCCTCAGGCATTGAGCCGTTATGGATGAACGAGATCGCGACCCCGTTCGTGTTCATGCTTGCCTGTTCAGCAGTCATGGCGTTTCCCGTTTGGAACAAGCTGTAATGCACGGTTTGGCCATCGCAGTAGGCCAATTCGCTGTGCTCCCCTGAGGATGTGAAGTGCAGTGTGACCCGCCACCGTCTGCGATCGAGTTCAACCGTAAACCAGTTCGTGCCCATAAGGTCCTGATTGCCGCCCATCCCGGTAGCGCGCCGAATCACAATGCCGCTAACCCGCAGGGTTTTGCCGATGTGACTCTGATCGGCCACCGTGCTCTTTGGGACATCAGTCTCAAAAGCGACCACTTGAAACAACGTGGCGGTCAAAACTATCCCGGCCAGCAACGCTCGGCCAAGAAGCCGGCTCCGCGTTCCAGTGCGTCTGCGTCCTGCCTTGGTTGCTTTGCCACTTGTCATCATTGCGCTCCTATGACGCGCTATTCTCCGCAGCGGATGGAGGGGGTGCGCCTGTTTGTGGGGACTCGTAGCCCACGGAGCAAAAGCCCGTAACTGCCCACCAACAGGTAAGCAAGCAGTCCAACGGCAATCCAATCCGCCGTTTCGGCTGAAATGCCCAGAACATCCGTGAGGTGGCCCAGACACCCGCAGGGGCGTTTCCAGCCGATCAACCACAGACTGGCCCGGTAAGCCAAGAAAGCGGAGGCCAACCCGGCCACCAAGGCTGTAATCAGCGGCGCAAATCTTGCCCGGACCCGCAAGCGGGAGAAGCACAGGCAGGCTACAACAATCTCTGCCGCGGCGACGAGCATCAGGAGTTGCTTGAAGGGTAGCCCAAAGATCGGATCGTGGACCCGGAGAATTGAAGCGTCGCCAGTTGTGCCTAAAAGCTTCGCAACGCCGGTCAGCGCGAACATAAGGCCGGCCGAAACGATAAAGCCTCCCTTTGTTCGAGCCGCGGACCAATCCCCATGCTTGGCTAGTGTTGTCCGATTCATTCTGTATGTGAACAGCCTCGTACTCGGCGTCTGGTACATCGTGTTGCTTCGGTAAGCGTGCGTAGCGTCAAAAATTCCAACTGGATTCCGGTGCGCAGGCAGTCCCGCTGAAGAAGCCTGCCATTTTCACGCTCAATGACACTGTGTGAAGTCGATCCCATCACAGTCCCATCCAAGCTCGGCAGCGACATACGGCGTACCGCAAGTTGCTGGACAGTTTATCGTCCAATCGATATAGCAATGCTGCTGCATTGAGTAGCTCAGAGTGACCGAAGCGCAGTAAAGCAACCACGTTCCCTCGATACAGAGGTAGTTTTCTGTGTAGGTATCGCCGGTCCACCAACAATTGCATTCCGGACAGCTAGTCGGGGTGGTTGGTCCAACGTACTGCGAGCACAGGGTTCTCGTATAGTCAAACGGGCACGATGCCGCGATGGCAGAAACCGCTGTCACGATGACTGCCACGCCTAAGCAAACTGTCATTTGCCACGAGTTTTTGATTTGAATTAGGTCAGACATATCTCATTCCTTTCTATGCGTTTTGTTGAGTGCGGCCTCTAAGTACTCCCCAGATGACCAAAGGCCCCACGGTCACCGCCCCAAATAACAGAAAGAGAAAGACGCGCTTCGCCCGTTGCTGGCTGCGGGCACTGGGTCGTTTCCTCTTGTCTTCCTCGAACTGCTCGAACTGAGTTTTCAACGTTTGCGCGGTTGCTGAGTCAGGCTCGATCAAGTCATTTGTTGTAATGTAAGAAACCGGTCCTGAAGAAGTCATTAAACGATAATCCACCACTCGTGTGATGGTATCGCGGTTGATGGACGGCTTCGTGGACACAACCGCAGTTGAAACAACAACGTCCTCGGTCGTAATCTCCACACGCATTGTGACCCTTCCGACTTCTTGTTGGTCGGCCGGTGGTGCTTAGTATTCGATCGCACTCTTTGCCGGGTAAAGCCTGCTCGATACTTCCCGCCAACTGGAAACCGTGTACTTTGCCTCGAGGAAACTCGGGCGCAAGTTAGGTGGCTGCGGCTTGCCAACGAGATGCCCCCTCTTATCGGCCCCAGGGGAGAATCCTTGGTTAAAAAAAACGATCTCTTCCGGCACACAAATGCTGTCGGAGCACCTGCGCCTGTAATCCACACGAAACGCGCGGGAACCGGGATCGAGGTTACTAGTGCCCATCCAAATCAGTTCCGGCCAGAATCCACCTTGCTGTTGAGCGTAATGATCGGAGGCATAGGCTAACCACACCGGCATACATAAATCGGTATTAAAATCAGGGTAAACGCGCTCACCAATTATGAGTTGTTCAGATACATGCCCCCTATAGCCAGGCTCTTTTGCTTTGCGCTGATGGACTTCATCTTGATCGTAATCCCGGACAACACGCTGGAAGCTGAACGTGCCATCATAAACATACTCACATGACAATGCAGAGCCATCTGTCCCGGAATGAACCTTCTTCTGAGGATTTGAAAACGAAAGACCCTCGACTGAAATCTCAGAAGCCCGCTTCGAAAGCGGTTTAGCCGTAACCTCAGTCGTAATTCTCCACACGTTGCTCCCGATTTCTGCGGTGAATCGTCTTGTCCTGAGAACTTGGGGTTTATCCGGCTCCTTGAATATGATGTGGGAGACTTTCCCGCTCAGACTAACCGTCGTCGCGGTTTTACCAGTTTCCGGCCCAACCAATAGGAACAAGAAAACCAACTGGCTTGCAGTTACCGCCATCGGAAAAGTGCTGATTACGGTCATTTGCTGAACCTTTTCACATCATCACATCAGCAACCTTGAACCACCTTGGGTTCGCCTCATGCTTGCTAAAAGCCACATCCCTTCTGCGTGATTCCAAGGCAGCAACCGCGCGCTTCACGTTTTCATTCACTTCATTCATTGGCGTCAGTCTGCCCATAACCTTGTTCCAGACCGTGCTACCGCGACGCAGTTAGCTGGACGCAATCACAGGCTCAACTTGTGAGGCAAAAAGTCATTTTTGGCTTGGCATCAATTCTAAGCCGCTTGCGGCCTTTCCACAACTACACGTTCGTGTAGGAAATCCCAGACGTGATCACACCTCCAGAGGGGCTCGGCGTTTGATGGCAACTAACCAAGGCAGCGCGGGAATGCACTCCATGGGTTGCAAACATCTGGCGGAGATGCCACGACACGGTTTCTTCGCTGATCTGCAATTCCGCGGCAATTTGCTTGTCCGGCCAACCTAAGGCGACAAGTTGCACAATCCGCAGTTGGCGTTGAGATAGCCTTGGGTGCGTCGGTGGTTGGTCCGATGGGCCAAGAGCAGCCTGTGCATCGCGAGAAGACTGTGGTGCCATCTGGGTTTGTGTTGCGGAAGGTCGGGGATTGCCGTTGCGGTCTATTGTTCGTTGGCGTTTGGGTGATGGCATTGGTTCCTCCTTGTCATTTTTGAGGCTTAAAATTCTCGACCTCAAGAATTGCCTGCTGCAGCCGCCGCAAATCGGCCAAGTCAGCAGCATTTTCGGCTCGTTTCCAATAGCTCTGCTTCTTCACGAATTGTTTCGGCCATGTCCATTTCCAGCGTTCGGCGTGGCCATCGGCAAAGGACAGAACGCCAACTTGATTATGGCGTCCAGCCGGCAGGTTCACCCAGCGGTCATCCGGATTGGGCCAGGTGAGAAAATGCGCGTCGTCAATGCTGTCTTCGTGTTCGTCTATGAACACGAACAGTTGCGCCGGATTCGGCGCGGCGCTCAGGCGGGCCAGGGTGTTTTGCACTTCGTTGGTGCGCCCGCCCCAACAGCCGCTCATGGAATAACTGCGCGTTCGCGGGATGCCCAAGTCCTGGCCTTCCGTCGTGCGCGCGCGCGAGCGGTCGCCGGGACAATGGTAGGTCGCCAGCGAGCGGTTGTAATCGTATTTGAACAGCAGCCCCTGTTGAATCGGCTGGAAATCTGTGTCGTGCGGCGCGCTGCTCAAACCAATCCACGAATCTGGTGTGCTCCGCCATGCCCCGTTGGTAATGAGCGACCGGTTCGGCGGCACAAAATCGTTGTAATCGCTCACGTACATCAGCCAGCAGGTTTGCAGTTGCTTGAGATTGTTCAGGCAGGAAACCGTCTGGGCCTTCACCTTGGCCTTGCCAATGGCCGGCAACAACAGGGCCGACAAAACGCCAATGATCGCGATGACCACCAGCAGTTCGATGAGGGTAAACGCGGCGCGGGAAGACTTGCCTTGCTTTGGAATACAGGCGTTGACCATAAAGGTCCCTATCAATCCGTTTAAGTAACTACCCTGAAATGCCCCGCCCGTGATGAGCCTTAGACGAGAAAACGCCTTTGCCGACACGGTTGGATTGCGCGGTTGCAAGTGTCCTGGGCGAGCGGCACTGCTCACTGCTATTTCAGCGAGTGGCTTCATGACCTGGGCCGTTGATTTTTTGGCGAATCAGAGCCGGCTGTCAATCCATTTCAACATCCATTTCGGCAGAATGTTTCCTGGACACCGATTGAGAAATCCCAAGCAATGGGTTGCCCGAATGGTGACAGAAAAATTGATGGCAGGAAGATGAGCGTAAAGAGGCTGGTGGTGAGAGTTGTTTGGAAGCTGATTCGCTCCTCACTCTACCCTTCCATGAACCGGAGCGCAGGTGTCCAGACCCGGCGTGAACCTGCGTTTGCCTACCAACACGCCGGGTCGGGAGACCGGCGCTCCAATCGCGGTTCAGGGGTTCAGAGCGCGAACTTTGGTTGGGCGAATTCTCTCCCGATCGAGGCGGAGAGGGTAATAAAAAGCCGGATCGGTTGCCCGATTCGGCTTTGCTCTGTCTTAAGGATGTAAAACAACAGAATGCGGTCAATTTGGCACCGCTACAGCGACCAGCCCTGCCGATACTCCGTTCGCAAGAACTGGTTCGCCTCGTCCCAATTCGTGAACCTCAGATTCGGTGCATCCCAAAGGAGCTTGAAGCGCGTGAGGTCTTCGCGAAGCTGGACGCGGAGGGTGACGTTGCCCAACAAGACAGCCTCGGCCAGTGGCCCTGCATAGTCAAAGTTCGATCCCGCCGCCTTGCCACCTTTACACGCCTCAATCCATTCCTGGTAGTGACTCGCCGAGCGCGGGATGGACTGCTCGATTTTCCCCACTTCCCGGGCGCGGGCTTCAGGATAGACGGTGTTGCCGAGGATAAAGCCCCTATCACCAATCAGCATCCGACCGTTGTCGCCAAGCAACCGCCCATCAGGGAGGCCGTCGGGCCGCGGCGGACGGAGCCCGCCGTCATACCAGACCAGTTTGCAGGGCGGCATGGCGACGGCGCCGGCTTCCGTGCCGCTGAGGCCTTTGATGTGGGCGTTGTTGGCCTGCGGGGAGGCGTCGCGCGCTGGGAATTGATAGGTGACCACCGAGCCTAGAGGGAAAGTCTCGGTGTTGACACGCGTTGAAGCGCCCTGGACAGAGAGGGGCGCGCCGAGCTTGAGGGCGCGGAACACGGGATCGAAGGAGTGGCAGCCGATATCCCCGAGCGCGCCAGTGCCGAAGTCCCACCAACCGCGCCAGCGGAACGGCACATAAGCCGGATGATACGGTCGCAACGGCGCCGGGCCGATCCACAAATCCCACGCCAGCGTGTCCGGCACGGGCGGCGTGTCGGTGGGGCGGGCGACGCCTTGGGGCCAGTACTCATCAAACAAACCCCGCGAGGGGCGGTCGGTCCAGATGTGCGCTTCCAGGACATTTCCAACTGCGCCGGACCAGACCAGTTCGCAGAGCTGGCGGGTTTCGTCCGAGGCCTGACCTTGATTACCCATTTGCGTGGCGATCTTGGCTTCGCGCGCAGCGTTGGCGACCTGGCGGGCCTCCCAAACCGAGTGGGTCAGGGGTTTCTCGCAATAGACGTGCTGGCCGCGCTTAATCGCTTCCATTGAGGCAAGCGCGTGGTGATGGTCCGGTGTGGCAACGACGACCGCGTCAATGTCCTTCACCTCGTCGAGCATCTGGCGATAGTCCTTGAACTTCCTGGCCTGAGGATGCCGCTTGAACGTGCCCGCGCCGTGACGCCAGTCCACGTCGCACAAGGCCACGAGGTTTTCGCTCTCCATGTTTCGCAAATCGCCGGCGCCCTGACCACCGACGCCGATGCCGGCGATGTTTAGCTTTTCATTTGGCGATTTCGCTCCGCCGCGTCCCAGCACGTGGCTGGGGAGAAACATGAAGGCGGACGACGCTACGGCCGTACTGGTAAGGAATTTCCGGCGAGAAAGCCCTGACGGATTTCTTCCGACCACCGCGGCTGGGTCTTCGACCGCAGCCGCGCTCCGATTGAATTGATTCTTCGATTGCATACCCCGTGTCCCTTTCTGCGTGGTTTACTTCAGTTCCTTGATTCGCATGTTGCGGAACCAGACGGTGCCGTGATCGCCTTGCAGGAAGATTGGGCCGGGCTGGTCATGGTTGTTGTCCAGTTCGCCGCCGGTGCCCTTGGTGACTTCGACGTTGTCATGAATCTTCACACCGTTCTGAATGACGGTGATCTTGTTGCCAATGATGGTCGCCTCGACCGTCTGCCATTCACCGCCGGGCTTGGAGACGAATTTGTCCGGCGCCTTGAAGTTGTAGAGCGAGCCGTTGCAGGTTTTAGTGGCTTTGCCGCTGGCATAGTCGCCGAGAATCTGGAGTTCATACCGGCCCCGCAGATAGAAACCGCTGTTGGAATTGTCCGGCACCATGTATTCGAATTTGACCGTGAAGTTCTGAAACTTCTGGCCGGTGATCAGGTCCGTACCGTGTTCGCCTTGGTTAACGATGTTCTTCAAGATGCCATTCTCGACCTTCCAACTGTTATGGCCCTGTGGATTCCGCAAATTCCAGCCCGTGGTGTCCTTGCCGTTGAACAGCGGACGGAAACCGTCCTCCCCGGCGGCCCAGAGGCAGCCAATGACCGGCACGACCAGCGCGAGTGTGAGTAGCTTTTTCTTCATAAAGAGAATGGAGTTTTGTGTGATTAAGAATCTTGTTTTGTTTGACCCGGCAAACCAACCCGACAAAGCCTTGATAAACGAATAAAGCGCCGCGTCAAGTGCTGTTCGCTGGCGACTGGTTCGGATTTCATGCCGATTCCGACACGCGCAAGATTCGGATGGCCCGGCCACTGGCATCGTCCACTTCCACAACCGCGCCATGAAGCATCACCCGGTTGCGCGCGACTTCAAACCTTTGCGGCATGTTGGTGACGAACCGTCTGATGACCGGTTCAATTTCGCGCCCCAGCACGCTCTCGTGCGGACCGGTAAAGCCAGCGTCACTCAGGTAAGCCGTGCCGCCGGGAAAAACCTGCTCATCCGCCGTCTGCACGTGCGTATGCGTGCCCACCACCGCGCTCACCTGACCGTCCAGCATCCGCGCGAACGCGATCTTCTCCGAAGTGGCCTCGGCATGAAAATCCACGAAGATGATCTTCGTCTGCTCGCGCAAGCGTGCGACCTCGGGCGGCACCAGCAGGAACGGATTCTCCAATGCAGCCATGAACGTCCGGCCTTGCGCATTGAGCACGGCGATGCGGGGCGGGTTTAAGATTTGGGATTGCGGATTGCGGACTTCAAATACGGCACTGCCATTCCCCGGTGTGCCGGGTGGATAATTCAGCGGCCGGAGAAACCGCTTTTCGTGGTGCAGCAGTTCCAGAACTTCCTTCTGGTCCCACAAATGGTCGCCACTCGTGATCACATCCACGCCGGCGGCAAAAATTTCTGCTGCCGTCCTGGGCGTGATACCTGAACCGCCTGCGGAGTTCTCGCCGTTGGCGATGACGAAATCGAGGTTGTGTTGTTCGCGAAGTTTCGGGAGGAGAGTTTGCACCGCCTTGCGTCCCGGTTGACCCACGATGTCCCCAATGAAGAGCAATTTCACGCAGGGGAGGCTAACCACGAAACCCTCAAAAGCGCACGAAAAGAATTCCTCGAATTGATGCGGAATCTTCGACCGCTGCTTTTCGATTTGCCTTTGGGCTCGCGTTCGATTGTCCTTGGGCCATGAATTCTCCCCAACGCATCGTTGTGCTGCTGGCGCTGGCCGCGCTTCAACTCAGTTCCGTTTCCGGGCGCGCGCAGTCACCGGGCGCGGAACTGGCGACGGCAGCCAACAATTTTCTCACGGCACTGACCGCCGAGCAACGGTCCAGGACCGTGTTCGAGTTGAAGAGCGATGAACGCGTGAACTTCCATTTCGTGCCGCGGACGCGCAACGGGCTGCCGTTCAAAGAAATGACGCCCGCTCAGAAGCACCTCGCGCACGCTCTGCTCAACAGTGTTTTGAGCCATCGCGGCTTCTACAAAGTCGCCACGCTCATGAGCGTCGAGCAGGTGCTGTTTGAACTGGAGAACAGCGCCGCCCACCGCGACGCGGATCTTTATTACGTCACCATTTTTGGCACGCCGGGCAAGGACGTTTGGGGCTGGCGCATGGAAGGGCATCATCTATCCATGAACTTCACCGTGCGCGGCGACACGGTGCTGGCCACGACGCCGTCGTTCATCGGCATCAATCCCGCCGAGGTTCAACGCGGCCCGCGCAAAGGGCTGCGCGTGCTCGCGGCCGAGGAAGACCTGGGCCGGCAACTGGCCAAATCGCTGGATGAAAACCAGCGCAAGCTCGGCATCTTCTCGACCACGGCGCCGCGCGACATCATCACCGGCGCGGCACGCAAAGTGAAACCACTGGAGCCGGCGGGCCTGCCGGCGACGCAATTGAATCCCGAGCAGCGCGAGTTGCTCAAGAAACTGATTCAGGAATATGTCCATCGTCACCGCACGGAGATTGCCGAGGCAGACCGGAAGCGCATTGAAGCCGCCGGCTGGCAAAACATTACCTTTGCTTGGGCGGGCGGACTGGAGCCGGGCCAGGGACACTATTACCGCATTCAAGGACCAACATTTCTGCTCGAATACGACAACACCCAGAACAACGCCAATCACATCCACACGGTCTGGCGTGATTTTGAAAACGATTTCGGCGAAGACGCGCTGCGGAAGCATTACGAGGCGGAGCACCAGAAATAAGCGCGCGAATTTTCCTCGACCGGAGTTTCCGCTGGGAGGGCAGTACCAATGGGGAAGTTCCTCTGCCTGGGTCGGCGAGCCAATCCCCGCAGGAGGCTTGTCGGTGTATGCCACCAGTCCAGGGCTACATCCGGGATTGCGCTACGCAGGCATTTCGAGATAAACCCGCCATGCATGAGCCGCGTTCGTTTTGGGATTGATCAGTTGTTGGCCGCACCGGGCCTGGCCGTGCGACGCGTTGGCCTGGTTACCAACGACGCCGCTCGCCTGGCTCAGAACGCCGCTCTGCCTAGCCGCGTCGCCTTGCAGCAAGCGGGCTTTCCCCTGGTGCGTTTATTCGCCCCCGAACACGGAATGAGCGCCAGGGCTGCCGATGGCGCCGCGATGCAGGATGGCTTTGACCCATTGACCGGCTTGCCCGTAATCAGTCTGTACGGCGAGCGCATGAAGCCGTCGCGCGCCAGCCTCGCTGATCTTGATGCGGTATTGTTCGACATTCCCGACATTGGCGCGCGGTTTTATACTTACATCTGGACTCTCTGGCACGTGCTGGAAGCCTGCGCGGAATTCAGGGTGCCGCTCCTCGTGCTGGATCGGCCAAATCCTTTGGGAGGAGAGCTCGCCGCCGCGGAAGGCCCGCTGCTCGACACGGAAAAATTCTCCAGCTTCCTTGGCCGCGCAAAGATTCCAATTCGGCATTCTTTAACAGTTGGTGAACTGGCCGGTTTGTGGAACAAGGAAGAGCAACTGGGCGCTGACTTGCAGGTGATTCGCTGCACGGGTTGGCGGCGCGATCAACACTGGCCGGAAACCAATCTGCCCTTCATTCCCACCTCTCCGGCTATTCCTGGTTACGAATCCGCGTTGCTCTATCCGGGACTTTGTATGTTCGAGGCCACCAACCTGAGCGTTGGCCGGGGAACAGCTTTTCCATTTCAACTCGTCGGTGCGCCCTGGGTGAATGCGCTGCAACTGGTCGGCGAATTGTCTTCTTTGGGGTTGCCAGGCGTGGTGCCGGAGCCGGTGGATTTCGTGCCCGAACAGAATCCACATGCCGGCTTGCGCTGTCAGGGCGTGCGGCTGCGCGTCAATAAAGCGAAGTCCGTCCGACCGGTAAGCGCGGGATTGCAACTGCTGGCCACGTTGATCCGCCTTCACCGCGCGGAGTTTCGCTGGGCCAATTATCCAACGGCGGCAAATCCCGGCGGCGTGAATCACTTTGAACGGCTCATCGGACAGGCAGGGATTCGGGAAGCGCTGGCAGAGGCGCCGGGTGAGCTTGCCCAATCTGTGGACTCCTGGGTCACGCCGCACAACTGGTGTGAGCGGACCAGGAGTTTTCTATTGTACGACTAATTCTAACGTGCGTTCAAGGTGAGTGTAACTATCCAGGGCCAATGGGTGATGCTTTTGATGCAAGCGCCATCACGTTTGAGGCGACGCAACCCTGAACGGAGCTGTTTCTTGACGCCTGCCAGTGAATCAAACACGCGGTT
>JACZKP010000193.1 GCA_014860005.1 Verrucomicrobiota bacterium
TCCAGCCAGCGTGAGGCTACGCCTTGCTCGCGTTTCATCCCACAGTCTTCAGCGCCGCTATATTCCCACATTGCTTTGCCTCAATCCACCTTCACCCCCGCTTGTAACCATCCCGCACTTAATCAAAATGAGAACTGCTGATGGACAGGCCAGGATGGTTGACGCAGTGTTGGAGGGTGGTGAGCTAGCAGCGTGTTGTTTGTAGGCGGGGCTGACGCGCTCAATTGACACGGAGAATTTGTTACAACTCATGAACCCGATTCGGCCAATACAGATATTCAGGCAATTGTGTGTGAATGCCGCGGCGATGATTGCGATGCTCGTTTTGTCCTCCGGGTGCGGCCCCAGCCCGGCCAACAGGCAGTTCCAGCAGCAGATTGCCGAGACCAAGGCGAAGTGCAATGCATCAGAGGTAAGGCGGGCTGTGCTTACGGTGTCGGATTGGTGGGAGGATCCGGATCGTGGTTACATTCCGCTGGAGAAATGGCCGAAAGAGGTTAGAGCTATCGCCCTTTTTCCAGAAGTTGTCGGTGACATCTGGCCACAGATTTTCGAAACCAGTTCAGGCAAAGAGGCTTTAGGTTTGGTGGCCGGTGGAGGTTTTGGACACTGGGGAATTACCGTGTGTCTGGACACCAATAGCGTGCCGAGGGCGCAGGGCAAAATTGTTCCGTGGAAGCACGGGGTATACTTCTGGAGGGACTAAGCATGCGATCTCAGCTCGAAACTCCACGCCTATGAATGCGTCTTGGCGGGCTCGTCACGGTTTCGGTTGCGCGTTGGCCTTGGTGCTTTCGTCACTTGCACTGAACCAGGCATTGCGTGCCGCCTTTGAGAGTAACGCTGGTTTTGCAGACTGGGTGATCTCGCACTCGCTCCTCGTTGAAGATCTTCGCTTTTTCTTTCGAGCATGCCTTTGGCTTGTCATTGTTTACTTATTCTCTCGCGCTCCGGCGATCAGCAGTTTTCTCGATCAGGCAGGGCTGAAACAACGGCCTACATTCTCTGGCTGGATTATGGCGTGGACGGCGGTCGCCTTGGGTTCGGTGCTTCTGATACTTATCACGAAAGGGATCCTGCAACCGAATGAAGTCGCGGCTCAACAGCATGTTTTCGGCGGCGCACGCTGGCGTTTCTTCATCGTTCAAACAGGTGTTCTCGCACCGTTCTACGAAGAAGTCGTCATGCGCGGCTTCTTGTATCGTGCATTTCGTGGGAGTTTTCAGTCGCTACCGAGCGCACTTCTCGTCGTCGCATTGGACTCAGTATACTTCCATTGGGGACTGGCCTCTCGAGATCTGATCGCTTTTTTGGCACTTATCTTCGGAGGACTCGTATTATGCGCAATTCGCGAGCGAACTGTAAGCACCTGGAATTGCGTCCTTTTCCACGCAGTCTATAACGCGACAGTCATGCGACAGTGGTTGATCTGCCTCATTGTTCTGGGTTTGGTGCTGGCATTCTGTTCACGCTACTCCCAACCGAGAACGAACTGCGATACCTCGCCCAGATAGTCCTTTTGTTCGAGTGGCGATCGGAGACAGTTATGCAAGTCTCCTCGACCGCGAGCTGGCCTGGAGTTCAATCCCGCACCCGCGGTTCAGTCCCGGAAATTCACGAATTGCACCGGCACGGGAAACTCCTTCGCCTGGACGGCACCGATGACAGACTGCAATTCGTCCCGGCTCTTGCCGGTGACGCGCACTTCGTCGCCTTGAATCTGGGTCGTAACCTTGAATTTGCCGTCGCGGATGAAGCCGGTGATCTGTTTGGCGACAGTGGACTCGATGCCCTGCTTGATTTTGATGACCTGGCGTCCGTGGCCCAGCGGGGAAATTTCCGGCTCGGCTTTCTCGACGCTCTTGAGGCTGATGCCGCGTTTGGCGAGCCGGCCCATGACCATGTCCTCAAGGGAGCGCAGTTTGAATTGATCCTCGGCGGCGAGTTTGATTTCGCTCTTATCAAGGGTGATGGCAGCGGTGCTGCCTTTGAAGTCGAAGCGGGTGGCCAGTTCCTTTTTGGCCTGATTGACGGCGTTCTCGATTTCCATCGAGTTCACCTTGGAGACAATGTCGAAAGAAGGCATGGGCGCAGGATAAACGGAGTGCGGACGGAGGAAAGGCGGAAGTTGGGCGCGCTGCGCTACTGAACGGATCAGCAGTTTTGCCCGCGCGCGTCCATTTCTCTCGACTTGGCTGGCAGGGGCTGGAACTTTTCGCGGGCACGACGAGATGAACGCTGTTACTCCAAAACCATCGCTCGGGAAGCGCCTGCTGCAAAACCTCGCATTGTCGGGCGGAGTATTTTTGATGTGCATCGTTCTTTTCGAGGTGGTTCTGCGAATGTGCGGCTTTGGGCGTTTGGAGATCTATGAGCCGGACGCCAGGCTTTATTGGCGGCTGAAGCCGAATCAGACGTGTTTCACCAAGGTTGGCCGCAAGCCGGTGCGGATCGATTCTCACGGCACCCGCGGCACGGAATTCACAGCGCAGAAACCGGCGAACACGCTTCGCATCCTGTCACTGGGAGATTCACGGACGTTTGGCTGGGGCTTGAGCGAAGCCGAGACCTATTCGGTGGAACTGGGCCGGCTGCTGCAGGCGAACCTTGATGGGGAGTTGTCGTCAACCGCTGCAGGCGGCGAGGCAGGATCACCGACTGCAGGAGTAAATGCGTTTACCGCACGGGCGGGCAGGCGGGTGGAGGTCATCAATGCCGGGGTCAATGCATGGTCATATCAGCAGATGCTGGTGTTTTATCGTGACATTGCGGTGGCCTGGCAGCCGGATGTTGTTATCGTGGGCGAAGCGAATTTGTGGACGCAGTTCTCGGAGGGGAACAGTCCTGAGTTTGTGAAGCAGTTCATATTGCGCGTACGGCTGAAGAATCTGCTACGGCGCTCGGCAATCTACCATTTCGTGGTGGAGGTAAAACTACGGGATTTCTACGAGCGGCACCGCACTAAGTTCATTCCGGTAGATCCAGCGCAGGATACGTTGTTCAAGGAGCAGCAGCAGGCGGATCCGGAGGCGGCCTTCCGTGAAGCCATAACAGAACTGTGCCGGATGGTGGTCACGAACGGCGCCACACCGGTGTTGCTCTTCCTGCCCCGGCTGGAGGAACTGGACGTCAGCAAGCCCGCCGCCGGACTGCAGCTCAAACGCGGGATTGCGGGCCAGCTTGGAACTTCATTTGTCAACGTCGCGCCTGATCTGGTCGCGAAAGGGAAGGCACTTTACTTGGAGGCGGACCCTGTTCATCTTAATGCTCAAGGCAACGCCATTGTGGCGCAACGTTTGTTTGAAACCATGACCAACTCCTTGGTGCAATGAACCGATTGGCGATCATAAAGGAATTCCTAACGTTTTTGCGCGAACGAAAGAAATGGTGGATTGCGCCGATCGTGATTTTCCTCCTGTTGCTGGGTGGATTGCTGGTTTTTGCGAAGGGTTCGGCGCTGGCGCCATTCATCTACAGTTTGTTTTAGGAATCCTGCACGTAGCATCGGCGGCTTACCGTCAGGAACGACAGCGCCCGAGTTTTAATCTGTGATCACTACTGAAGCTTTATGAATCGAGAGGCTGCGGATCGTTGGTGTGAACGCGGCATACTCGGCCTGGTGTTGGCCATTCTGGTGTTTGGCCCGCTGGCCACCGGAGGCGTGGGCCGCCTGGAATTCCTGGTGATCCAAGGGTTGACGCTTGGCGTCCTGTTGCTCTGGGGACTGCGGCTTTGGGTGAGTGGCCGCCCACAATTTCTCTGGCCACCCATTTGCTGGGCGGTGGTGGGGTTTACTGTTTACGCCGTGGCGCGTTACCTGACCTGTGACATTGAATATGTCGGGCGGAAGGAACTGCTGCGTGTGCTGGTCTATGCGACGCTGTTTTTTGCCATCCTGAACAACCTGCACCGGCAGGAATCCACGCAGATCATCAGTTTCACGATGATTTTCCTGGCGATGGCTATCTCGATGTATGCGGTTTACCAGTTTTTGTCCGGTTCAGATAGAATCTGGAATTTCGCCTCGTTTTACAAGGGCCGCGCGTCGGGGACTTACATTTCGCCGAATCATCTGGCGGGATTTCTGGAAATGCTGCTTCCGCTGGCCCTGGCCTACACGCTGGCAAGCCGGGCCAAGCCGGTGCTGAAGATTTTTCTTGCCTACGCTGCGTTGATGACAGTGGCAGGGATCGGCGTGACCGTGTCGCGCGGGGGGTGGGTGTCGGCGGGCGTGGCGCTCATCGTGCTTTTCGGGGTGCTGGTGCTGCATCGGAATTATCGCCTGCCGGCCTTGATCCTGATGGTGGTTCTGATTGGCTCGGGGACGTTCTTTCTGTTAAAGACCGATCATCTGACCGCGCGTTTCAAGGCCGGCGTGGAAGCGGGGCAGAATTTCGAGGCGGACACCCGATATGAAATGTGGGGTGCGGCGGTGCGGATGTGGCAGGACCATCCCTGGTTCGGGGTGGGGCCGGGACATTATGATTACCGGTTTCGGGCGTACCGGCCCGAGACGGTGCAACTCCGGCCCGAGCGGGTTCACAACGAGTACCTCAATACACTGGTGGATTGGGGCGTGATCGGCGCGGCCATCGTCGTGTTGGCGCTGGGCACATTGTTCGTTGGTCTGGTGAGAACTTGGAAACATGTCCGCAAGCCGGAAAGGGAATTCCGGTCGAATCACAGCAACAAGTTTGCGTTTGTCCTCGGGGCGGCGGCGGGGCTACTGGCATTGCTGATTCATTCGATCGTGGAGTTCAACCTGCAAATCCCCGCCAACGCGATTCTGGCGGTCAGTCTGATGGCATTGATTTCGAGCCATTTGCGATTTGCGACCGAGGGGTATTGGTTCAGCCTTGGGACTCCGGGGAAACTGGTGACCACCGGCTTTTTGGTGGCGGCGTTTGCGTGGTTGAGCCATCAAGAAGTCCGGTTGGGACGCGAATATGCACAACTGCATAAGGCGCGAAGCGTTCCGTTTCTCTCCCAGGACTGGTTCACGGCGATGGAAAGTGCCGCCAGGGTTGAACCAACCAATTTTGAAACCAGCTACGCCATCGGTGAAGCGTACCGACTACAGAGCTTCGACGGGGCTGAGAACTACGGCGACCTGGCCACGAATGCCATGACTTGGTTCGCATGTGGCATGGAAACCAACCCGTTTGACGGATATAATCACATGCGATATGGGATGTGCCTGGATTGGCTGGATCGCCCGGACGAAGCGGAATCCTTCTTCCATAAGGCGGAGGAGATGGACCCAAACGGTTATTTCACCCTGGCCCACGTTGGTTGGCATTACATACAAACTGGCAATTATGCGGCCGCGAAACCCTGGTTTGAGCGGTCTCTGAGGCTTCAGTGGAGGACCAACGACATCGCCGTGAGAAACTTGGAAATCACCAATGCGCGAATGTTGGAGCAGGCATCAAAACAAAGCACCCTGCCTGTCACAAGCCCCTCTGAATAAGCTGGCAAACTTGCGCAAATAGGCGGGAATGAGTTCCCCCAAAGTTGCGTGAAACCGCTGACTGGGTAAGTCTTTGCACCGCCGACAGAACGGGCAAAATTTTTATGAATATTCGGTTGACATTCCGGGACACAACCCTAGACTGACGACAGATTAACAACATTGTTGGATCAGGAGCCTTATGAAACAAACAAGAACGCTCGCAACTTGGTTCGTCGCCTGCACAATGGCCTGCGCGATGATTACGACTGCAACCGCAGAATCCGTCAAGGATCGCACCGGCAAAGTGGTGCGGATTAAAGGCGCAGCTCGTTACTCCACCGGCGATAATGTTTGGCAACCGCTCAAGGTTGGCACAGTCCTTAAATCGGGGAACGTGGTTCAAACCGCCGCCGGTTCGTTCGTGGACATTGTGATCAACGAATCAGCTTCTGCTCCGTCTCCTCGCGGCGGGGCTGCTGCGACTCCGACCCCGCTTAGTAATCAGCCGGCGTCCGCACAGGACGTCGTGCGCGTGCTCGAAGATTCCGTGCTGGCGGTTGATAAATTGTCCGCCGTTCAAACGGGTGCGGATAAGGTGACCGAAACGCAGCTTGATCTTCGCAGCGGAAAGATTTTTGGAACGGTCAAGAAGATGTCTGCCGCTTCGCGGTTTGAGGTGAAGATTCCCAACGGCGTTGCGGGTGTGCGCGGAACGGTATATTTCATCAGCGCTGACGGCGTGATTTCGGTAGTGAGTGGTTCGATGGTGGTGGCCTACACCAAGGGGGACGAGGTGGTCACGCAGGTGATCTCGAGCGGTTGGCAGTTCGATACGCGTACGGGCCAGCTAAATCCCATCCCGCCAGCAACCATGAATCAGTTTAACCTTTGGTTGTCCGAAACCCGTTTTGTGGATTACCTCCTGCCTCAGTTGCCGCGGGATTACACCGTCTATCCAGTGTCCATCCATGATCGTGGCGATTCCAATGATGGGGGATATTGGTGGGAGTTCGCGAAATAATGGCGTCACCATGCGGGCTAGGTAACAGAAAGTCGAATATTTCAAACCAGAGCAGCCTTGAGTTGCTCTGGTTTTTTTGTTTAGTTCAGCGCCGGTGAAGCTCAAGCTCCGCAAACCCGCGCCCATCTTGATCACCGCATGCATGGTGCTGGTGGTGATCCTTGTTCGGCTGCTTCACCTGGATTTTTTCGACCGGCTCGAACGTATGACCTATGACATGCGCGTTCGGGCCGCTTTGGCCTTCCCTCAGCCAGCAGCAACAAATCTTGGATTTGTTTCCATTGACGAAGAGAGCATAGACCAAGTGCGGACCAATGCGGTGGGATTCAAGTTCGGCCTATACTGGCCGCGCCAGGTTTACGGGAGGTTGATTCAGGAACTTTCGCTGCAAGGTGCAAAGGCGGTGGCGTTTGATGTAGTGTTCGGCGAATTGCGGGAGGATCACGCGTCCGTGGAAATGGCCGATGGCGGCTTCATGGAATCGGATGAGTTTTTTGCACGGCAGATGCGGGAAGCGGACAATGTGCTTCTTGCCACAACCACGGACCTCAAAATCCCAGACCTGTTCCTCACCAATGCGCTAGCCATCGGCGACATCACCACGGACAAGGATGCTGATGGGATTCTGCGGCGCGCCAAGGCGTTTCGCATCCGCCGGCAATGGCACGCAGCATTCCGGCAGGTGGCGGCTGATGCCGAATATGGCATTGACATCGACCGCGCCCGAGTTGAGCCGGGACGGATTGTATTGCCGCAAGCGAATGGGGAAGAGATCGAAATTCCAGTGGACGACAACAACAATTTCGAACTGGCCGATTTCGGTGCCCTGCCGCCGGGCATGTCACCAATCGCACGAGCCTTCACGGAAGAACGGATCTGGCACATGGGCATCGTGCTGGCCGCGCAAGAACTGGGTTTGGATTTGCAGAAAGCCGAAATAGCGCTCGATGGCGGGCGCATCACGCTGCGCGCTCCAAGCGGTGCGCAACGAGTCCTGCCGGTGGATTCACAAGGCTATTTTTACGTGAATTGGCGGTTGCCGCCGAATGCCGCTGCGCTGGAACACGAACCAATCCATTCGCTCTTGGCGCAGTACAAACGCCGGATTGATGGTGAACCCGGGGAATTCCGTAACAATTGGAAGGACAAACTCGTAGTCGTCGGCTCCAACGTCCGGGGCGGCAATGATCTCACCGACCGTGGAGCCACCCCATTGGAAAGGGACACCTTGCTGGTGAGCAAGCACTGGAATGTTGCAAACTCCATTATCACCGGACGGTTTGTGCGTCGGACTTCACTGGCAACGGACTGTGTATTGATCGCCTTGCTCGGCATCGTGACGGCGGTGCTGACCTGGCGTTTGCGAGTGTTCTCGGCAGCCGGGGGCATTGTCGTGCTGGCCTTGGCCTATTGTGGCCTCGGCCTCTTGCTGTATGTGCAATACGGTTATTGGTTGCCGTTGGTTCTGCCCATTGTCGGTGCGGTGCTCGTCGAGCATGGGCTGCTGGTCACTTATCGCGTGGTTTTCGAACAACGCGAGAAGCGGCGCCTGCGGTCAGTTTTTGACAAGATGGTTTCGCCGCACGTTGCCAAGGAGGTTTTGGAAATGGATACCCTTGCGCTCGGTGGCTCGCGCCGCGAGATTACCGTGTTTTTCGCTGACGTGCGAGGGTTCACTGAATTGACAGATGCAACGCACGAACGGGCGGCGCGAATCGTCGCAGAGCGCAATCTTTCCGGCGCCGCCGCGGATGCCGTGTACGATGAACAGGCCCGTGGCATGCTTGAAACCGTCAATCGCTACCTCTCGCTGGTGGCCAATGTGGTGACACGGCATGACGGGACTTTGGATAAATACATCGGCGATTGTGTTATGGCCTACTGGGGTGCCCCGACGCCCAAGCCCCAGCACGCGCTTCATTGCGTGCGTGCGGCCATTGACGCTCAAAGGGCAATTCACGAATTGAACCGCGAACGCGGCGAAGAGAACAAACGCCGGGAGCGGGAGAATGAGGATGGCGCCAAGATGGGTCTCTCCGCACTACCTATGCTGCCAATGCTTTCGCTGGGCAGCGGCATCAACTCCGGGGTGGCGATTGCGGGATTCATGGGGTCGGAGGAACATGAGCTCAGTTACACTGTCTTTGGTCGCGAGGTTAATCTTGCCAGCCGGCTGGAGGCGGTTTCGGGGCGCGGTCGTATCGTCATTGGCGAAACTACTTACCAGGAACTCCGGCGCGACGATCCAGCGTTGGCCGTAACCTGCATCGAACTACCGCCCGCGACCGTCAAAGGTTTCCGCACGGCCATCAAGAACTACGAAGTGCCTTGGTTGTCCGTTGCGTCTGCAACCAGCCCGAGTTCAACTCCGCCAGCGGAGAAAAGCACGGCGGCACTCCGGTGACCGTGCTTTTCTTCCTCGTCATCCCACCGGTGCTTGCTACATTGCCGCCATGCGCATGGTGATTTACCCCGGCAGTTTTGACCCGCTGACCAACGGCCATCTCGACGTTGTCCAGCGGGCAGCCAAGCTGTTTGACCGGGTGGTGGTGGCCGTGGCCAAGAGCGAGGACAAGCGTCCGCTGTTTACCTTGGCAGAACGGCTGGCACTTGTAGAGCGATCCATAAAAGACCTTCCAAACGTCAAGGCCGACGCCTTTGACGGCTTGCTGATCCATTACGTCGAGAAGCAAGGCGCGCTGGCCGTGGTGCGCGGGCTGCGCGCCGTATCGGACTTTGAATTTGAATTCCAACTCGCGTTGATGAATCGCAAACTGAACGAACGCATCGAGACAATCTTCATGATGCCCAAAGACACCTACACTTTCCTCAGTTCGCGGATAGTGAAGGAAATCGCGCGGCTGGGCGGGGACGTTAGCGCGTTTGTGCCCGAACATGTGCGGCAGGCTTTGTCGGCCAAGCTGGCCGCGCTGCCAGCCCAGGAGAATTGACACCATGTCGCTGCTGGTCAATCTACGCCATCTGGTGGAGCACGAACTCGTCTTGCGGGGCGAGTTGCCAGTGGAGGAGTTGGAACTCGACACCCGCGACGAAATGATCAGCGTGGATGGGCCTGTTCAATACGACTTGGAAGTCCAGAGGCTTGATCAAAGCCTGTTGATTCGCGGAGACTTGCGCGTAAAACTCGCTTGCCAGTGCGTGCGCTGTCTCAAATCATTTCAACACGCCCTGGAGGTTCCCGGATGGACGTGTCATCTGCCGTTGGAAGGTGAAGAACAGGCCGTCGTGGTCCACGACTGCGTGGACTTGACGCGCTATGTCCGCGAAGATATTCTCCTTGAGCTTCCGCAACATCCGTTGTGCAAGCCGGAATGTCGGGGATTGAAGCAGAAACTGACTACCGAGAAGAAACAGAACGGCGGCCGGAGGACATCGGGTTCTCGCGACTGGGCCGATTTGGACAAACTGAAACTTTAGAATCGAGTGAATTATGGGTGTTCCCAAGCGTAAACCGTCGCGAAGCCGCCAGCGTATGCGCCGTGCATACAACAGCGTGCTCAAGCTCCCCCAACTCAGCACCTGCCCGCAGTGTGCCTCTCCTTATGTTCCTCATCGGGTTTGTCCCGCCTGCGGCTATTACAAAGGACGCCAGGTTCTGACCATTACGGCCGGCGCCTGACCGTTGCGCGACGCCGAAGCGGCGTTTCCGCGAGCCATAGTTATGCGCATCGCAGTGGATGTCATGGGTGGCGACCACGGCTGCGGGGTCGTCATCGAAGGCGTTAAACTCGCCCTCCAGGCCGACGACCGTATTGCCGCCATCCTCCTCGTCGGCCATCAGGACCAGATTCGCACTGCCCTGGCCGAAGCTAATCTACAGGACAGCCGGGTGTCAGTGGTTCATGCGAGTGAAGTGCTGACCATGGACGACAAGCCCCTCGAAGGCATTCGGAAGAAGAAAGATTCCTCCATGGTCCGCGCGATTGACCTTGCCCGCGAGGACAAGGCTGACGCCGTCATCTCACCCGGTAACACGGGCGCGCTTGTGGCTGGCTCCATGAAACTACGCCGGCTCGAAGGGGTGGAGCGCCCGGCCATTGCCGCGCGAATGCCTTCGCGCAACAGCGATTTCGTGCTGCTCGACGCCGGCGCCAATCCCGTTTGCGAGCCGCTGCACCTTGCCCAATTCGCCGTCATGGGCAGCGTTTACGCCCATGAAATCCTGGGTCTCGAAAAGCCTCGTGTCGGGGTCCTGAGCAACGGCTCGGAAGCGAGCAAAGGCAACGAGCTAACCCGGGAAGCCGCGCGGCTGTGCGCCCAACTCGACTTGAATTTCATCGGCTACGTGGAGGGATTTCATCTTTTCGAGGACGCGGTGGACGTGGTGGTTGCTGATGGATTTACCGGCAACGTCGTTTTGAAAACTGCCGAGAGCCTGGGCTACGCCATGATGCATCTGCTCAAGCGGGAGCTTACCGCCAGTCCCGTTCGCAAGCTCGGTGCGCTGCTTTGTCAGGACGCCTTGCGGGCGCTCAAGCGGCGCATGGATCCGGAAGTCTATGGCGGCGCGGTCTTATTGGGGCTTAACGGCAATGTCATCAAAGCCCACGGCTCGGCCCGCGAACGCGCCATCATGAGCGCCATCCGGGTGGCTGCCGAAGAAATCCGGCACGGGGTCAATCAAATCATTTCCGAACAAATCGCGCGGGCGAACGAACGGCTGGCCGCCGCCGCGGCCACCGCGCCCGTTTCCCTTGCCACATGAGTCCTTCAAGTTCTCCCAAATTCAAGAATCCCCGGGCCCGACATAATTTTCAGGGTCGAACCTGTTCGATCACCGGTGTGGGCGCCTACGTGCCCGCCAGGGTGCTGACCAATTCCGACCTGGAGAAGATGGTGGACACCACCGACGAGTGGATCACCACCCGCACCGGCATCAAGGAACGTCGCATCGCCGCCGCCGATGAGTTTACCTCCGACATGGCCACCAAAGCGGCCCAGCGCGCCATGAAAGCCGCCGGCGTCACCGGCGACCAGATTGACCTTATCATCGTGGCCACGATCACGCCGGACATGGTGTTCCCTTCCACGGCCTGCCTCGTGCAGCAGAAGATCGGGGCCCGCCGCGCCGCTGCGTTTGATCTCGAAGCCGCTTGTTCCGGTTTCATCTACGGACTCGAGATCGCCCAGCAGTTTATCATGTCGCAAACCTACGACACCGTGCTCGTCATCGGCGCGGAAAAACTCTCCTCCATCGTGGATTGGAAGGATCGCAACACCTGTGTCCTCTTTGGCGACGGGGCAGGTGCGGCCATCCTGCAGAACCGCGCAAACTCGCATGGCCTGCTCACCGCCGTGATGGGCGCGGACGGCGACAAAGCCGATCTGCTTTACATGCCCGGCGGCGGCAGCCGGTGTCCAGCCTCGGCGGAATCTGTTTCCGGACGGCTGCATTTCCTCCGCATGGAAGGCAAGGAAACCTTCAAGCACGCGGTTCAGGCCATGGTCAAGGCCGCCAAAGAAACCCTGCGCCGTTGCGAAGTCACCATTTCCCAGGTCAAATGCATTATCCCGCACCAAGCCAACCGGCGCATTATTGATGCGGTGGGCGAACGCCTGGGCGCGACGCCGGATCAACTCTTCGTCAATCTGGACCATTACGGCAACACCTCAGCGGCGTCGGTGGCCATCGCCTTGGACGAGGCCGTGAACTCCGGTCGAATTCAGCGCGGCGATTTGATCCTGCTGGTGGTGTTCGGTGGCGGCCTCACTTGGGGCGCGGCGTTGATTGAATGGTGAAAGGCGCAACGCCCGCCGGTAAGCTTCACACGGGCATCACACCTCGGCTATCCGCACCTGGCTGACACTGGTTCTCCCGTTGGCGTCCGGCCCGCGGTCCACCCGAAATCGCCGGTCACGTACCTCCAACACCGTGTATTCATTATGCACCAGCCCCTCTTTGCTGCCCGAGGATTCCACCACCACCATCCGGTCAGTGCCCGCGATTTTGTGGTCAATAACGGCAATGTGCTCTCCAGCAGCGCCGTCGCCCCCCTCCCACACCAGTACATCGAGGTCTTGAATCTCATCGAAACTCGAACGCAACCGCCCGGCACCATACGTCGAGATGGTTTGCGACCGGGAAATCCTGCCGATGGCCAGGAAGTAGTTGTTCACTAAGCCGCTGCAATCCAGCCCGATCTTCGCCACGGTGTCGCAGTACTGCTGAATGCCTTCCGGGGTGATCCGTTCATAACGCAACGCGTGCCGGAAAGTGGTGGCGCAGTCCTCGGGTGAACCTTTGGCAAAAAACGTCCGCGCGATCCGCTGGACATCCTCATCCTGCAGGTCAATCAATGGCAGTCCCTGCGCTGCCCGCAGTTCGCTGCGCACCAACCTGACGAGCCGGTCTTTCTCGCCCAGATTGCTTTGGCGGCGCGGAATTCCGTTGTTGGCGTAAATGTGGACGTCCACCGAAACGCTGCGGGCGAAACCGGAATCCCTTTCAAAATAGGAAGCCGCGAGTTCGTGATACATCGCCTCGAAATCCAACGGAGTCATCTGGCGCGGGGTTGAAGCCGCGGAACTCAACGACACGCCACCCGCCAGCGCCGTCGTGCTGTCGTTGAACCCGACCGTCCCGGGACTGTCACCAGGAAACGAAAGCCCATCGGGATCGGCGCGATCATGCAGCCCCAGTGTGCCAGGGGTCTGAGCGGGTTGAATGCCGTCCGGTGGAGCGAAGCCAGTGACGCCGGGTGTCTTCGTTGTTGCCATAGAGTTGATGAATATGGATTCAGGCTCGAATCGCAACCGGGCCGTTAGGACCAGGACCTCGGCATTCGATACCGCGCAGTTCAAGACATTGGATTTGCATGGGGTTCAACGTTCGTGAATTTCGGCTTCTGGCAGCGGGCGTCAAGCAAGTATTTGAACTTTCGCCGGCTTCGACTCGCGTAATCGGCCAATCCCCAGCGCGGCGGCGCTGATGGGTGGTGAATGTATTCGCCTACCAAGTCTGCAGGTTGGCGCCACCTCTCCGGAAATCTGGTTTGGCGACCGCGCTGTGCGGCCAATCGAATCTGTTCAGGATGGCGCGGCAGTAAGGGACTTTGCAGAGCGGCAGTCTCATGGAAATTGCGACCCAAGGCTGGATGAGTGGACTACTCCGTTTCGCGGGGCAGAGTCGCCACGAATTGCTTCCACAATTCGATTTCCACGTAGAGTTCGAGAAAACTTCCCGGACGCAATTCGTACATCCCCGTCATGAGATAAGCCCTGTCGGATTTATCATCCAGCCGCGCCTGAAGCTTCGGCGAGGCGATGATGATTGGCGCGTAGGGATCGGGCGGAACGCCATCCCACCAGCCCACGTGCGCAAAGCGCCGCAAGTACCAGGGCAGGGGCAGATAGCTGTCCTGCGAAAAAACCTTGATCACGGTTTCGTGTCCGGCGGGCGCCATCCGGGCAATGGCTTCGACGCGCTCCACAAGCTTGAGCATGTTCGGCGAGGTGTGAGCGTAAACGTAGGGATTCCTTCGGTCAGCAGCATACGTCTGACTGGCGTGCCATGCCTGCCAGGTCAGGTGCGCGGTGCCGACGAATAAGGTTGCGGCAACGATGATGGCCGTGAGTTTCCGCCGGCACAACTGCCACAGCGCCGCAGCGCCGATGCCCGCCAGCAGAATCATCCCGAGTTGAAAGTTCAATAGACACCACGGCGTCTTGTACGAGATCACGGTGTAAATAGCCGTGAGGATCATCGTGTAAAAAGTCAGAAACCGGCCGAGCGTGACGTTGCCAATGAGCGTTCGATTGCTGCAGAACGACACGGCCATGCCAACCACCGCCAGCACCAGGATCAAGCCCTCGCTCCAGAGCGGGCCTTTGGGTTGCTGAAACCAGAACAGCCGCTCGAAGTAAAATGTCCACGGATGAATGTGCGGCGATTGGCCCCCGGCGCGCTCAAGCCACGGCAGGTAAGTGAGCACCGAATCCAGCGGGCCGCGGGCATTGGCGAAGAAAGAAGTAAACAGCACCAACGACACAACCACCGCCACGAGCACGGCCAGCGCCACATGTCGCCCGTTCCAAAACGCCAGGAATGGACGCAGCGTGAATGGTGAGGCTTGAAGGATTGCGGTTTCACCCGGAACCACGGCTGACCTGCGCCGCCGCCATTCGTTCCACCAAACCGTGGCCAACGTGGCCAGACCCATCGCAGCCACGGACAGCACAAAGGTTTCCTTGGTGGCATACATCAACCCGAGGCCAAGTCCCGCGAGTGCCGCCCACAGGGAACGGCGTGTTTCCACATACCGCCAGCCGGCGGCCAGGGTGAACAGGGTGAAGAACACCAACAGCATTTCGTGGATGAAATAGCGGCTGTAAAACACCATGGCCGGTGAAACGGCAAGCAAGATGGCCGCCCAAATGGTGGCAGATCGTCCCAAGCCACCGGCCAGTGGCAGCAGGAGGAGAATCAAGCCCGTGCCGAATACCAACGGCACCAGGCGCAGGGTGATTTCGGTCAACTCCGTCGCGTCGCGCGCGGAGCTTAACCAGAGGAAAGGCAGGGAGAAATAATAGAGCGTTGGCCCGTGGAATTCATCGGGGTCGTAGGCGTGCGTGCCTTTTTCCCACAACTCGACCAGCTTGTAGGCATTGATGCCTTCGTCGTTGTGCAGCGGACGAGCGTCCAACCGGGGGAGGCGCAATGCCAGCGCACCGGCGACTGCCAGCAGCACCGCCAGTGCGCCCCAGCGGTTCATTTGGCTGGCAAGGCGTAAATCTCAATTTCCTGCCAGCAATTCAACGCGCTCAACGTGCCGCCTTTGGTGTAACCCCGCAGGTAGCGGCCTTTGACTGCTTTCACCTCCACGATCTTTCCCTCATGGGTTTCGAAGTATTCACGGTCGGTGCCCACGCCCAAACCGGACGAATTATCCACGTCATTGTTGAACACCGTGACAACGTCCTTTTGAAATTCCGGATCGTTGGAGACTTGCAGGATTACGTCATGCATCACCTGAATGTAACGGTGGTCATGCCACATTACGATGGCGTGAATCTCATAAACCTCGCCCAAGTCCACTTGAATCCATTGCGTGCCCCGGCGCATTTCCACGGCGTCGTAATCGAACGCTTCTTTCTTGCCGTCGGTAATCTGGTTGAGTTCGCCACTGAAAGGTTTGACGCTGCTCGTGACGGCCTTGCCCAATGCGACGTTCTTCACTCCTTTAGTGACCATGAACGGCGGACGGGGTTTGTCGGAAAGCGGATCAATGTTCGGCCCCAGGGGCAGATCCTCCGGCGTGCCCTTCAGCGTGGGAGCGGGGAGACTCAGCGGCAGAACTTCTTTGGCGTCATTGCCAAGCGCGGGTTGGGAGAATGTCACCGCGTTCAGGACCACGGCCGCGACCACGGCCGCAGCGACGCTCGATTTCAATTTCAGAATGTTTTTCATAATTAGCTTCGTTTCGCTGGCATTACGTTAACGGAAGTGCCCAGCGCGTTCAAAATCAAAATTGCAGACGCGACCGCGTGTCTTGGTATTCACCCGGGCGCAGCCGTCTTCAGCCGGACGACCTCCGCATGAAGTTGTCGCGCAAGGTCTTTGCGGTTGGCTGAGTTGCGCAGGACTTTCGCAAACCGTACCCGGACGGCTACCTGCTGCTTGGTCATCAACCGGAGCAAGTGCGGAAAAAAGGTCATGTCGGCCCAGTAACAAACTTCGTTTTCCACGGTGCCGTCCGCGAGCGCGTACTCGATGCAGACCGCGGTCAATGGGAATCCAGCCTCACACCCAGGTTCGAGCAGCGAAGATCGGAGGCAGAATCTGCTGTCCGTTGGAAGTGGTGCCTTCGGGGAACAGAACCACCAAGTGCTCCTTTTGTAACACGTCACGAATCTCGTCACCAATGAGCCCCACCTCAGTTCGCCGCGCGCTCCGCAAAGTTTCGGGTTGCGATGCTGCCGTTCACGTTCCTATTGTCGGGGTATGAAACGAATTTCCATTTTCTTCGCGGTGCTCCTTCTGTGGAGCGGCCTCGATGCTCGCGCTCAGGATCCGGCGACGGAGGAGCGCTTGAACAGACTCAACGGCCTCGTGCAAGACCTTCAGGAGGACAAGGCCATTCAAAAGCGGCAGATTGAAAGTCTGACCCGCGAGATTCAAGCGTTGCGCGAACAGTTGGCCCGACCGGTCGGCAACTTTGCGAGCCAGGAGGAATTGCGCAAGCTCGCGGAGAAGCTCCAGGAAGTGGACCGGAAACGCGAGGCAGACAAGGAACTCATTCTCAAAGAATTTGAGAAGCTCGTGAAACTGGTGGCCAGTCCACCGGGCAGGCGCCAACCTGCCACTCCGACCACGCCCCCTACCGCACCCGGCGGCGAAGGCAAGGTGTTTGAATACACCGTTGCCCAGGGTGACACGCTGTCAGCTATCATGCAGGCGTATCGCGATAAGGGGGTCAAGGTGACGTTGAAACAGATTCTGGACGCAAATCCAGGACTCGTGCCCGAGCGGATGCCGGTAGGACAGAAAATTTTCATCCCGGCGCCGTAGAAATAAACGGTTGGGAAACAAGATGGCTGTCGGTTTCGGGGTTGGGGGATTTGGCGCTATGAAATCACAAAAGTTACTGAGGGTTGGGTTGATCGTCGCGAGCATCGCAACAGCCACGTTGCCTTTTGCAAATGCTGCGGGTGAAACGAATAATCTCACAACGCTTCGCCCGGGGCATCCACGGCTGGTTCTGCTTGCTGGCGATCTTGCGCGCATCCGGCAATTCATCGAAACCGATCCCACCGCGCGCCAGTATTACGCGCGGGTCGTCACCCAGGGCGAAGCGCTCCTGCGCCAGCCGCCGGTCGAGCGCGTGCTCATTGGCCCGCGTTTGCTGGACAAGAGCCGCACCGTGGTGGACCGCCTTTACACGCTTGGGCTGCTGCATCGGTTGGATGGGCAATCAAAGTGGCTGAACCGGGCGATCAGCGAGATGCTGGCAGTTGCCGAGTTCAAGGACTGGAATCCTTCGCACTTTCTGGATGTGGCGGAAATGACCCACGGCATGGCCATCGGCTACGATTGGTTGTACGACGCGCTGACACCGGAACAGCGGAGGACCATTGAAACAGCCATCGTGGAAAAAGGTTTGCGCGAAGCCAGGAAAGCGCACGAGCGCAACGTGGGCTGGGCCAGGTCACCCGACAACTGGAACAACGTCTGCAATGGTGGCATCACTGTGGGCGCGCTGGCCGTAGCGGACCGCGAACCGGAACTGGCCAACTGGCTTGTTGGCCGGATGCGTGATTCAGTCCCCAAAGCGCTGGCCTCGTACGCGCCCGACGGCGCATGGCGGGAAGGGCCGGGTTATTGGGGATATGCCACGCGGTACACCGTGTATCTCCTCGCGGCTTTGGAAAGCGCGTTGGGCACAGACTTTGGTTTCGGCGCATCGCCGGGTTTGTCAGAGGCTGGTCTGCACCGGCTCCACATCGCCGGGCCAACTGGATTGTTCTTCAATTTTGCCGATTGCGGAGAATCCGCGAATGATGATCCGGTGCTCTTCTGGCTCGCGCGGCAATACAACCTGCCCGCCCTCGCTGCCGCCCAGCGACAATTTGTCGGCGAACGCGGTTCAACGCGTGACCTGATCTGGTACGACCCGCGCGGCTCGGCGAAAGACCTCCAGCGACTGCCCTTGGACGCGCACTTCAAGAACATCCACGTCGCGGTCATGCGCTCGGCCTGGCAGAATTCAGAAGCCATCTATGTGGGATTCAAAGGTGGCGACAACAAGGCCGGTCACGCGCATCTCGACCTCGGCACGTTTGTGCTCGATGCCTTGGGAGAACGCTGGGCGGCTGAGTTAGGGGCGGACGACTACAATATGCCCGGCTATTTCGGCGGGCAGCGCTGGACTTATTATCGCTTGAAAACCGAAGGGCAGAACACGCTTACGTTGAATGGCACGAACCAGAACACCAGAGCCGCTGCCCCGATAATTCAATTTACCTCCACGAAGGACAACGCCCTGGCGGTTGCGGACCTGACGCAAGCTTACGAGCCGGCGGGGGCGACGCGAGTCTGGCGGGGGGTCGCACTGCGCGATGGCCGCAGTCGCGTGCTGGTACAGGACGAGCTTGAATTAACCAAACCCGCTGACGTGATTTGGACGATGCATACCCAGGCAACCGTTACGACCGACGGTGCGCGCGCCACGCTACGAAAGGGCGGCCAGACCCTGGAGGCACAGTTGCTGTCGCCGGCAAATGCTCGCTTCAGTTTCGAGGAATTGGATTTGGCTCGGCCGCAGCGTCCGGCGCGCGGGATGGGTAAATTGCTCGTGCGCTTGCCGGCGCAGGAAGGCGCGGTGCGCGTCGCTGTCTTGCTGCAACCGGGTTCGGAGCGCGTTGAGGAAGTGACTCTGTCGCCGTTGGCGGAATGGGAAACGTCACATCCGTAGCACCAGCAGAATTAGAATCCCCAGTCCGATCCGGTACCAACCGAATGCCTCAAACGTGTGGGTTTGGATATAGCGCAGCAGCCACTTCACGGCGATGAAGGAAACGACGGCGGCAACCACCGACCCCAGCAACAGCAGTCCCCAGTCCTCGCCGGGGGCGTCGCCGGTCTGTCGCAACTCTTTGAATATTTTCAATCCTCCCGCCGCGAGCATGGTGGGAATGCCGACCAGGAAGGAGAACTCGGTTGCCGCGGGCCGGCTCAGACCCAGCATCAACGCCAGCAGAATGGTCGAGCCGGAGCGCGAGGTGCCCGGAAAGATTGCGGCCAGCAATTGCCCCAGTCCGACGGCAATCACGACGTGCCAGCCAATGTCGTCGCGCAACGGTTTTCCTTTCAGCCAGCGCTCCACCACGATGAACAGAATCCCGCCAATCAACAGCGCCAGAGCCACGGGCAGGGTTTCCTCCGGCAACATGAAATTCATTTGCTCCAGCATCAAGCCGCCCACGCCGGTCAAACCAAACGCGACGAGGATTTTCAGCAGGTAATCGCGGGTGTTCGCCTCGCGCCACCGGAAAACGAATTGCTTAAGGCGTTCCGGAAAGAGCGGCAGCACGGCGAGCACGGCGCCGCACTGGATAACGATGTTAAAAAGGTCGCTCTGCCGCAAGCCGAGGCCCTGTTGGGCCAGCAATAAATGACCGGTGGAAGACACCGGCAGAAACTCGGTGATGCCCTCAATGATTCCCAATAAAATGACCGCAATCCAGTCTGGCATGAATCGTTAGGTAAAATGGCGCCGGCAATGACAGTCAGTAGCAGCCGTCGCGTATTATGCGTGCGCTGAATTATGACGGCAACGTAGCGCTACTTGCTCTTCTTGCCGAAGAACGATTCGAGCGGCGACTTGGATTCTTCTTCGTGCTGGCGGACTTTGAGTTGGCCGAGAATGGAGTGCCAGCCGATGTAGATCTTGTGCCACTGGTTTTCAACGTTGCGGAGCGCGCCTTCGCTCATTTCGCTGAGGTAGCGGAGCGAGGGCGAGTTCCCAATCAGGGCATGGACTTCCTCCTTGGTGGGAGAGGCGATTTCTACAGCGGCCAGGATCAGTTCGAGTTCCTGGACCAGGATGCTCTTAATTTCGAGAAACTGGTTCTCGTCTTCAGGGCCGAATTTCTTGGCGCGCGCCTGGTTGACGAAGTTGTTGAATTGCTTCCAGCACTCCAGGTAATTCTCCATCTGCTGGATGAGGGGTTCCAATTTCTTGTTGCTCATAAGTTCGGGGGAGTCAGGGTTGCTTGACCGGGCCGGTGAGGGTTTGGAGCGCCAGATAAACAATGGCGCCGCCGCGCAACTCGCGCGCGGTGATTCTCAGGGCGGGATAACACACGATCAATTCAGCCAGCGGAATCTGGGCGGCCTGCGCCTCGTGAAAAGTGCTCAAGACATGGCGGCCAATTTCCGAAACCAACTCGGTCGGAAAGGTGGACGGCAGCGTCGTCACCACCACCCGGCCACTGCGATCCAGCGTGAAGCTGCCCGAGGTCAGGCGCAACAGCGAAGGCACGGGTTTGGAAAACAGGTTCAGGAACCCCATAACGCCAGAATTTTTCTCATGCGATCATGGAGGGCATCCGCCGAGAGCGACTGCACCCAGCCCACACACAATTCAGCGTCACCCTGCTCGGCAAGAGCCACGTGCCGCTGCAAACCGATGCCGTGGATTTGTTCGACGGGGCCCGCCTGCAGACGTTCCCCCAGGGCGCGGAACCGGTCCAGACTTGCGTGCGTCCAGGTGGCCAACCGATGGGCATTTTCCAGGCCGCGCGACTCGAACTTGGCGGGGTCGGCGGTTTTGACAGCCAGGACAAATTCGACGCCGTCTACCTGCGCCAAAGCGCTCAAGCCAGTGACGGGAACATTCGGCGTCTCCCCTTCGGCCTGGGGCGGCGAGGCGTCGCTGTGCCGGGATTCGTCTATCGCCTGGGCGGTTTCCAGCAACAACGCATTGTAGGATTTGAAAATGGTCTGCGGGCGGTTCGCCTCGGCCGGCAGGGATTCAAAATTACCTGCTTTCCAGGCCAGGATTTTTTGAAATGCTTCCTCGCCACGCGCCCCGTCGGTTTCCGCGTCAATCACCTCGCCGTCATTGATCCAGATGCGGCCGGAGAGGGGGCCGTTGGTGATGCGCAGCAGGGAGGAGCTTTGGGAAATGCACTCCAACTGCACGATGTCCACGAGACTCTTGCTTTGCACGCCCCGGAATCCGGCCTCCACTTCGCGCCCCAGCAATGACTCGATGCAGTCAAGAAACAGCTTGATCTCTTCCTCCGATCCTGGCTTCTGCCAGAACAAATCCACCCCTAGGGCATAAACCCGCGAACGGAATTGCTCCTCGGCCACGGAGGTCAGCACCACGGTGCGCAGTTCGGGGTGTTTGCGCCGTACAATGGACAACACCTGCAGGCCGTCCATCTTCGGCATCTTCAAATCCGTGATCAGCAGGCTGAAGGGTTCGCCCTCCAGCATGGCGATCGCCCGCGCACCCGACGAAGCGGTACGGATCTCCGGCCGGCTCGGAAGCTGGCCGAGAATCTCGCGGTAAACATCCAGCAAATCTGGATCATCATCCAGCAGCAGGATTTTGTGGCGTGTTTCCATTTCTGATGCTTCAACGGCTAACCCGCGTGTCCGGTAAACTCAAGCTCGAATGCGAAGGGCCTTCGGCACGCTTAAAGCAAATGGTATTCCCGCGAACAACCGCCGCGAGTTTTTACCGCTCAATTCCGCGCGCCCGCTGTGTCAGACCAACCCGTGCTACTCGGGCGGATTCTTCCCTAGAATCACGCACACGTCGAGCAACAATATGGACAACCAGTCCACCGATGAGACAACCTGACGTAGCTCCGTATCGGCTCAAAAGAACCAGAGTTCCCGTTTGCCCGGCCCATGATCCTCAAGCCGCGCGGCAACTCTCCTCACTGGCACGGTATCTGCGAGAACCCGCTCAAAGTTCTGACAAGACAAAGACCAATATATGAATCGTATTTCGACCATCGCGCCATGCAAGTGCTCCCACGGGAAGGCCTGCATGCCCCATGCTGGTCGTTCCACTACCGGTCTCGATTTTGAGGCAGGCCTTAAATGATGTACCGACCATGAGCGCTACCACTGACGGAGGAAAGTCCAAATTCATCGGATTCTTAAGAGGAATCTTCCGCAAGTCGGAGGCCAGCGAGTTGCCGTCCGACTCATCCACCAGCGGCGTACCGCCGGTGATGTCATCCCCCATCAGTTCAACCTCGGTTCGAGCTACAGTCTCAAGCAACGGCAACGGCAACGGCAAGTTCGGCGGAAATGGCAATGGGGCCGGCTCGCACGCCTCGCGGCGCAATGTCGCCACCGTGCCTGTTTCACTGTCGGCGATTCTTGCCGGTCTGCCCTTAGAATTGCGCGCCAAGGTCAAGGAAACCGAGGTCAGTGATCTCACCATTTCCGTGCCACTTGATCGCATCCTTTCCCAACTGGCCCAAGGCACCGTCAAGCTTCCTTTCGGCGAGATTCGTCTGGCGGCGCAACATGTGTTTGACGGCAGCACGGATGGCGACCGTGTTCCTGTGGCTTTGCCGCTTGGTGAGATTCTTTCCCAGATCAATCCCGCTTTGCTCGTACGTCGTACTGCGCAGAAACACGTTGAGGTGCCCGCGGATATTGTCAGTCCGTTTGACGCGAAGGGAGAGGGATTAGTTTTTTCGGTGGGGAACGCAAAGCCGGTGACACCCGCTGCACCGCGCCAAGCTGCGCCCGCGCCGGCAACCCCGGCGCGCGGCTCAATTTCATCCGTGCCTGCGCCCACGCCTCCGACCGCGTCAGCGCCGGTTCAGATGCCTAAGATCAATGGAGCACTACCGCCGGTCGCTCCGGCGTCGCCTATTGCTCCCGCAACGCCCATCCGCATGCCCGCCCAGCCGGCCGCCGCAGTTCCGGCTCCCAGGCCTTCCCCGCCGCCGGCCGCAGATGCGGGATCCTTGGCGGTCCCGCTCAAGAGCCTCGCCGAAGGCTGGCCGGAACCAGTGCGACAGGAGATCGTGCAATCAAACTTGGTGGATGCACGGCTGGCTGTTCCCTGTGACTTGATCGAAGCTGCGCTCAAACGTGGTCGAGCGGCGTTTCCCTGGAAAACCCTGCGCTCCTGGATTTCTCCCGCGCCGATGCCGTCAGTTTCAACTCAGGACAACACTGAATTGGAACTGCCCTTGAAGGTTATTGCCCCGCTGTTCCTGGCGCGACAAAAGGCTGCGGCCAAACCGCATCAGAAGGTGACGCTCGACGACGGCATCCCCAATCTGTTCTTCGGCTTTCCCAAGCCGGAAACACCTCTGCAGGCAATCACGTCCACACCTGGTACCGCGGCGGGGCCGATTAACAAGCCGGTGGACACGAACTATTACGTTTGGGATGACCAATCGGATAAGGCCCGATTTGACGACACCGAGTACAAACGCAAGATGCCGTCAGGCACCGAGTTCGTTGCCCGCTACGCCACGCCGAACGAAATCGTCTCCCGGGCCGCGGCGCTGGACGGGGTGGCGGGCGCGCTGATTGCGCTGCCGGACGGGTTGATGGTGGCGAGCCGCATTCCGGCGGAGTTGAACGGTGATACCCTCGCTGCTTTCCTGCCTCAGATCTTTGCCAAGGTCAACCAGTGTACCAAGGAACTGCGCATGGGCGAATTGAACAATCTCAATTTCACGGTCGGCAACGTGCCTTGGAAGATCTTCCGGGTGAATGCCATTTTCTTTGCCGCCTTCGGACGTGTTTCCGAGGGGTTGCCCACGGCGCAGTTGGCGGCGCTCGCGTCCGAACTCGATCGAAAAAACAAGTAAGGATTATATGGCCATCATCAATCAAGCCACCAAGGAACTGCAGGTCAAAATCGTGTATTACGGCCCCGCCATGGGCGGCAAGACGACCAACCTCGTGCAGGTGCATGACCACGTGCAAACCGCCGCCGGCAACAAGGGCAAGCTGGTGTCGCTGGCCACCAGTTCGGATCGCACCCTGTTCTTCGACTTTCTGCCCATCGAAGCCATGTCCATCAAGGGTTTCAAAACCAAGTTCCAGCTCTACACCGTGCCCGGCCAGGTGATTTACAACACCACGCGCCAACTCGTGCTCCGCGGGGTGGACGGCATCGTGTTCGTGGCTGACTCGCAGTACGAAAAGATGCAGGAGAATGTCGAGAGTTTTCAGAATCTCATGGACAATCTCAAGAGTCTCAAGCTCAACCTGGAAGAAATCCCCTACGTGCTGCAATACAACAAGCGCGATCTCCCCAATGCCGCCCCGGTGGAGTATCTGGAATTCCTCCTCAACAACCGCGAAATCCAGGTGCCCTCCTTCAGTTCCGTGGCCCACAAGTGCGAAGGCGTGTTTGAATCCCTGAACATGATCACCCGCCTGCTGCTCAACAAGTTCATCAATCAAAGCGTGCCTCAGTACGCATGACATGGCTACCCTGCCACAACTCCTCGAGGAAGACATCCACTTGCTCGATGATGTGCTGCGCGATTTCCTGCGGCATACCGATGCTCTGACAGCCCTGATTATTGACAAGGGCGGTTTCCTCATCACCCATCAGGGAGATTCGCGGCAGTTCGACCTGACCACCATTGGCGCCCTGGCTTCCGGTGCGTTTCTGGCGAATCAGACCATTGCCGGTCTCGTCAACGAGGAAAGCTTCGACAGCGTGTATCAGCAGGGGGAAACCGTCAGCATGTTTGTGACAAATGTGGACGAACAAACCCTGCTGGTGGTGATTTTCAAGGCGCAGATTGGTGTGGGAGTGGTCAAGTATTACGCCAACTCAGCCCGCGAACAGATTGCCGCGCAACTCAAAGTTGCGCAAGACCGCGACCCCGATGGCGGTCTGGACCTTTCCATTCTGAATCTCGCCGACACCAGCGGTGTTTTCAAACGCAAGGTGTGACCGGTCGCGAAGGGTCAGGCACAAGCCGCGCCCGGCGCCCACGAATCACGCCAGTTTGGCGTGGCTGCCGTCACAGAACGCGCCGCTCTTCGATTGCTTGCAGCCGCACCAAGCCAATGATTTCGCGGCCATGACTTCCACCTTCGTCGGAACGAAAGCTGTGCCTTTATGGGAGCCGTCGCAGAAAGGTTGAGTCTTGGATTGGCCGCAGGCGCACCACCAGTAGTCGCCCGGCTTGGTCATCAATACAAACGGGGAACGCTGTGCGATGTTGGGCTTTGACATAAATTCACCCGGTCTGTTGATGGTCTGGAGCGAACTTACGACTGACTGGCGGTGCCGACCCAAACGAAGCCGGTTTCGCTTTCAGCAAAACGGCGGGATCAGGGCTTCTGTTCGGGTTCTTCATCGGAGGTTTGTTTGTCGCGGGTCAGCCACCAGACCAGCATCGCCGGGCCGAAACAAAGCGCCAAGCCAATCGGCATTGTAAAAATACTCCAGAATTTATCCATAACAGGGCCGAAGGCTTGCCGGACTGGGGTGGGAAGTAAAGCGCAGACTTCGTTTTCAGGACACCGAAGCGCGAATTCGCGACGTTGGCAGTGTTGCCAGGATTCCCGCACTCACCTTAACCGTACCCACTGGCGCAATGCTATTGCTCTTGGCGGCCAATCATATCCGCGCGGCTTCCCACGCCAGCCCGTGCGCCTCGGCCACGGCCTTGTGGGTGAGTCGGCCGCCCATCACATTGATGCCGCCGATCAGAGCCGGCTGACGATGGCACGCTTCGGCCAATCCATGGTCCGCCAACGTCTCGACATAGCGGTACGTGACGTTGGTGAGCGCCTGTGTGGCCGTGCGCGCGTAGGCGCCGGGCATGTTCGCTACGCAGTAGTGCGTCACGCCCTCTTCCACAAATACCGGCTTATCGTGGGTGGTCGGGCGTGAGGTTTCCGCGCAGCCACCCTGATCAATAGCAATGTCCACCAGCACACTGCCGGGCCGCATGCGCCGCAGCATCTCGCGATTGATGAGTTTTGGCGCCTTCGCGCCGGGCACGAGCACCGCGCCGATGAGCAAATCCACGTCCGGCAACAAATCCATCAGATGCGCTTCGCTCGAATAAAGTGTGTGCGCCGTGTGCAGGGTGATATCGAGGAAGCGCATTCGCTCGAGGTCCACTTCCAGAATCGTCACGTCCGAGCCAAGGCCCTGGGCCATGCGCGCGGCATTGATGCCCGAAGCCCCACCGCCCAGCACGACGACTTTTCCGGGCAACACGCCCGGCACGCCGCCCAGCAACACGCCACTGCCGCCACAATGTTTGGCCAGAAAGTACCCACCGACCAGCACGCTCATCCGTCCGGCGATTTCACTCATCGGTTCGAGCAACGGCAGCCGGCGGTTGACCTCGATGGTTTCGTAGGCGATGCCGGTCACGGCAGCTTTCATCAGTGCCTCGGTGAGCGGTTTGCTGGCGGCCAGATGAAGATACGTGAACAGCAGGTGCCCGGAGCGCAGCAGGCCATACTCCTCCGGCAACGGCTCCTTCACTTTCACGATGAGCTCGGCTTGCTCGAAGACCGTCGCGTGAGGCTCCACGAGTTTTGCCCCAGCCTGATGATATTCCGTGTCGGCATAACCCGCCCCCACACCGGCGCCGCGTTCGACCACAACCTGGTGTCCGCGCTTCTGGAGTTGATAAGCCGCCGACGGCAGCAACGCCACGCGGTACTCCTGGTTTTTGATTTCTTTGGGGACGCCAATGATCATAACGGAAATGTTTGTTTGTCGTCGGTTGAAGCCTGCGCCGTCGCCGGGCCGGACTGCGGCTCCACGCCTGCGGGTCGGGACTTGGCAGGATTGGCCGGTTGCATTGCCGGTCCTGCCTCAACGTCTTTCGCGACGGCTGCTCTGTCTGCGGGGGCGGCGGTGCGGGTGTTGTATTTCTGCAACACTGGAGTCTCGACGCCTTCGGTTCGTGCGCTTAAATCGGTGGCTGTGGTTGCGGATTTAAGATCTTTCTGCTCGTGGGCGGGTGCCGCAAGTGCGAGCCGCGCCTGGGAACGATTGACCAGTGCAAGCACCGTGACCGCCGCGGCCGCTTGTTTTTCCGCCTCCTGGATGCGCGCGAATTCACCAAAGACTTCGTCGCGCGCCGGTTCATCGCGGGGGGACAGCTCCTGGCCACTGGTGGCGCGCATGGCCAGCAGGACTTCGTGGCAACTGATGGTCTCCAGCGGGCGGGCGGGCGCGTAGGCCGTCTCCGAACCGACCACTTCCACCACCAGTTTCGCAGCCACCAGCGTCTTCATCACCTGCTGCGCCAGGCGCGAGGGCACGCCGAGTTCATCGGTAATCTCCCCAAGCGTCGGCGGGCCGTGGCCCCGTTGAAACCACTGGCCGATGCAGGTGATGAGGCGCAGGGCCACGAATTCACGTCCGCGCTGGTTTACGGTTTCGGCCTGTTTCTCCTGGAGATAGGCGCGGCGGTTCTGAAAGGTGTAGCTGACCTGCGCGCCGAACAACAGAATCAGCCACGAGAAATACAGGCCGATGAGGAACACCGGCACCGCGCTCAACGGACCGTAGATCTTGCCGGCGGTGACGACTTTGGAAGCGAAGAGCACGTTGAACTGGCTGTTGAGGTTCCAGAGCAAACTGCCCACCAAGCCACCGACCAACGCGGCCTGCCATACCACGCGGGTGTTGGGCATGAGCATGTAAACCAGCATGAATGTGGCGGTCAGGATGAGCAATGGCGCCAAGTACGAACTTGCCCCAATCAACGTGCTGCCAATGAACGGCACCCAGTGTTGCATCCACTCCTGCGCTGCGTCGAGTTTGCCGCCGATCGTTAGACCGATGGCCAGCAGCATCAGCATCGGTCCCAGGGTGATGGTGGCCCAGTACTGGACCACGCGTGCCAGCCAGGCGCGCCCCCGGGGTACGCCCCAGATGTCGTTGAAGGTTGCCTCAATGTTGCTGAGCAGGCCAATGGCGATGAAGATCAAGAACACGGTGCCGGTGAGGCCGAGCGCGCCACTGTGAATGTTGCCGATGAAAGATTGAATCTGGCTGACCACCCGGTCGTTGGAACGCAACAGCAACAAGTCATCCACCATGGCGGTCATGAGTTCGGCCCGACGGCTTTCGCTGGCTTCGAGCAGACCCTCCACGCTGGCGCGAATCTGCAGTGACACCCGCTCGCGTGCTTCCTGGAGCAGCCGGTTCTCCGCCTCGTCCGTTCCCGCGGCGGGCACGATGCGGTCCACCAGCTCGCCGAGATAGCGGGTTTGATCGGCCCCCTCGCTTTGCAGAATGAGCGGCAGAATCTCCACCACCGCCCGCGTGGCATCCGCTTTTTCTTCACCACCGACCGGGAGCAAATCGAGTTGGGGCGCAACCTGGTTCACGAGGTTGCGGATCAACTCGGCGGCCTGCTGTTCGCTACTCTTGAGCAGACCGGTTGAAACGCCCAGTCCGACGGCGAGCATGGGGATCAACGCCAGCAGCGTGGTGTAGGCCAGTGCGGAAGCGCGCACCGGACAGCGATTGCGCACGAAGCTGCGCCCCACCAAAATCCAGAAATGCACGAACTTCTGCAGCCGCGAGAGCCTCGCCTCACCGGCCAAGGCGAGTTTGCGATCATCAATGAACGCTTCGGCCTGCTCGAACAGCGATTTGAAGAGGCCTGGTGGTTTTTTCGGCATACGGCAACCCCAAGCTAACAAAGCGGAGTTTCATTACAAGCGTTACGCGACCGTGTAGATCGCCGCACACCCGGGAGAACAACCAAACTGGACATACCAAGTGTTGTTGCGCCGGTTGCGCGGCAACAAACCGGTGACGGAATCGCGCCGCTGCAAGTAAGCCTGTAAAACCCGGTGGCTGCGCTGGAGGGCTTCCTGCGCCTGGAGGCCGGGCGGTGTTTGTGTCCTGCAAACTCACGATGGCCAGCGCCGCGGCAATGTGGAAAACTTGGCGCATGTTAAACTCTCAACGAGTCCTGCGAGGCTGGCTGGGGGCAATGCTCCTAGGCGGCATGCTCGGAGGCGTGACGCCACGCCTCGCAGCCCAAGCCAACCAGACGGTGTATGCCGACTCACTCCAGAACGGGTGGGAGAACTGGAGTTGGGCCACGGTGAATCTGGCCAACCCGTCGCCCGTCCGCAGCGGCTCAAGTTCCATCAGCGTTTCCTCGCAGAATTGGCAGGCGCTTTATCTGCACCACGCCGCGCAGGCGGGTTCGGCCTTCACCAATCTTGGTTTCTGGATCAACGGCGGCGCCAGCGGCGGACAGATCGTGCAGGTTCAAGCCATGCGCAACGGCGTCGCACAGAATCCGATGGTGCTCACGCCACTTCCCGTGAATTCCTGGCGGCAGGAAACCATTTCGCTCGCGTCGCTTGGCGTCGCCAGCGCCACGGACTTTGATGGCTTCTGGCTTCAGGTTCAGAACTCGGGCCTCGCGCCGACCTTTTACGTGGACGACATCTCCTTGATTTCCGCCCCGGCCTCGCCTCCCGGCACCAGTGCGCCGGTCGCCATCACCGTCAATGCCGCGCTCAACCGGCGTCCCATCAATCCGATGATTTACGGTGTGGCGTTTGCCTCGGCGAGTCAATTGACGGAATTGAATTCGCCACTCAACCGCTCCGGCGGCAACGCCGAAACTCGTTACAACTGGCAGCTCAACGCGCGCAATCACGCCGCCGACTGGTATTTTCAAAGTCTGGCGGCAGCCTCGTCCATCCCCGGTGCGGCGACCGACGCGCACGTGACCGAGAGCAAGAACGGCGGCGCGGAGGCGATGTTGACCGTGCCGATGATTGGCTGGATGCCGAAACTGGGGCCGAATCGCGCACGGCTCTCCAGTTATTCCATCGCCAAGTATGGACCGCAAACGGACAACGACTGGCAATGGTTCCCGGACGCCGGCAATGGCATCAGCGTCACGAACAACACACCCATCACTTGGAACGACCCGACCGATGCACACTTTCTCACCAACTCGCTTTTCCAGCAGGCGTGGATTCGGCAGCTGACGAATCGGTGGGGGCTCTCCACCAACGGCGGCGTGCGTTACTACTGCATGGACAACGAGCACACGCTCTGGCACTCGACGCATCGCGACGTGCATCCCGTCGGCACGACGATGCGGGAGATTCGCGACAAGCTTTTCGACTATGGCGCGAAGGTGAAGGCGATTGATCCGCATGCCATCCTGCTGGCGCCGGAGGAATGGGGCTGGCCCGGTTATCTTTACAGCGGCTATGACTGGCAATGGGCGGGCAACCACAGCAACTGGAATCCCGCCAACTTCCCCGACCGCGGCACAAACGGCGGAATCGATTACGGTCCGTGGTTGTTAAATCAGGCGCGGCGATACGAACTGACCAATGGGCAGCGCCTGCTTGATGTGTTCACGCTTCATATCTATCCGCAAGGCGGCGAATTCGGTGACGACACCTCGACGGCCATGCAGCTTCGGCGCAATCATTCCACCCGCGCGCTTTGGGACACGAACTATCTCGATCAAACGTGGATTAACAGCATCATCAAACTCATCCCGCGCATGAAGGAATGGGTCGCTGCGTACTATCCCGGCACCAAGATCGGCATCACGGAATACAACTGGGGCGCGGAAAACCACATCAACGGCGCGACGGCGCAGGCGGACATTTACGGCATCTTCGGTCGCGAGGGTTTGGATTACGCCACGCGCTGGACGACACCCGCTTCGAGCACGCCGACGTTCAAGGCGATGAAGCTGTATTGCAACTACGATGGGAACAAATCCACCTATGGCGACACGAGCGTTTTCGCCGGCGGACCGAATCCCGACACCATCTCCACCTTCGCCGCGCAACGCTCGACGGATGGCGCGTTGACCATCATGGCCATTAACAAACAAATCAGTTCCAATGCGCCGGTGAATGTGACGGTCACGAATTTTCTGTCAGCCGGCACCGCGCAGGTCTGGCAACTTACTGCCGCGAATGTAATCACCCGCCTGAGCGACCTTCCGGTCACGGGCGGCGCGTTCAGCAACACGCTCCCGGCGCAGAGCCTGACCCTGTTCGTGCTGCCGGGCGTCGCTCCGCCCACCCCGCCGGATTTGCGCGCGGCGATGATTACCTCCAGCAACACGTTCGCCTGCTGGCTCGACGGCGTCGCCGGTCAAAGTTACGCCATTCAGGCCAGCGGCGACTTTGAGACTTGGTCGGGCGTGCAGACCAACACGCTGGAGAGCAACTCGCTTCACGTCGTGTTGCCGCTCACGGGCGACGCCTGCTTCTATCGGGCGCAATGGCTGCCGTAAGCATGACTTTCCATGGTCAGCTTCTGGCAGCAGGCCTAGCGAGGCGGTTGCTCAACTTGCGACCCGGCACTTTACAATTCCCCGCGCTGCCCGCTAAATAAGCACCCATGGATTTCTTGAATACCGTATTGCTGGCGTTACTCGGCGTGGTGGTCATTGCCATCGGCGTCTGGGCGTTGCGGCATTGTTTCTCTCCCGAGGCCCGACTGGATAGACGTCGGCGTCGCAGCAACTCACGCGTCATTAGCAACGCCAAACGCCCCATGGTCCGCTTCAGCGTGCGCGCCCGCAAGAAGCAGAAGAAAGACTGAGCATCGGTTCAACACCCGCACGGAGACTTGGCAGCGCGTCAGGAAACTTGTTCACAGTGTAGCCGCCGACGTGAGGAGGCGGAGTTTGCGCGAGAATTCCCATGCTTCATCCGCCTAGTTACCTCGTTGGTAGCCTCTGGCAAGAGCGGTTAAGCCGGCTGCGGGTGCCGGTTGCGCACAGAGCTTCCGCAACGCAAGCGAGTGATTGCTCAACCACCCTGGGTCAAGCAACCTTGCTCTGCATCAATGCCCCAGATTACGGCTTGTCGTATTCGCCCAGGTTGCGAATCCAAATGTTGCGGAAGCGCGTCGGATTGCCGTGGTCCTGCAGGCTGATGGGCCCGCGCGGCGGATGCGGACGGTAAACGGGTACTTCGCGATGGGTTGAGCCGCCGATGAATTCCTTCTTGTTGTGCAACACAATGCCGTTGAGGATCACCGTCACACTGGCGGGCTTGATGAGTTTCTTGTTTTCATCCCAGCGCGGCGCTTCAAAGACGATGTCGTAGGCCTGCCATTCGCCGGGTTTCTTCGGTGCCGTGGCCAGCGGCGGAAACTGGCCGTACATTGACCCAAGCTGCCCGTCCGTGTAAGTGGGATTGTTGTAGGAATCGAGAATCTGCACCTCATAACGTCCGCAAAGATAAATACCGCTGTTGCCGCGGCCCTGGCTGCTGCCCTCGACTTTGACGGGCGTGGCAAATTCCAGGTGCAGTTGAAAATCACCGAACTCGTCGCGCGTGCGAATGCTGCCTGAGTCCTTCACCACCTCCATGTAACCGTTCTCCACCTTCCAGCCGGCGGCGCCTTTGTCGCTCCGCCACTTGGAAAGGTCCTTGCCGTCGAACAGGACGATGGCGTCCGAGGGCGGGGGCGCGTTGTGACTGAAGGTTTCGCCCGGTGTCACCAGCGGCGGCACGGGACGGTCCGGATCATGCACGTGCCATTTCTGGCCGGGCAGAATCGCTGTGTCCTTGTAGCCGGGCTTTTCCTGGGCACAGGACGTGGAGATGGAAGTGACAAAAACCGCGCTCACCAGCGCGGCCAGGACGGATGCATTCTTGCGCATGGCTGAAATTCAGCAAAGCCGGGGCAAAAAAGCAACTGGCAAAAATGCAGGCGCGCAAACCGCTCTACCCCCGGGCCAATTATTTTCGTGCGCCGGCCTCGCCTGCGGCTACGATGCCTGCATGTCATCCGCCTGCGACGCACTCCTCGACGCCACCATCCGGCATCTCGAAGATTTGCAGGCCGGCGGCGTGCGCCACGTCGCCGTCTCGCCCGATACTCTGAAGGCTCTGGCACAGCCCGCTCCGCGTGGTGTTCAGCCATCGCTCGCCGCCGTTCCCGCTCAAGTCCGCCAACCTCAGCCTGTGAGCCTCACGCCGGGCACCGAACCACCTCTGCCGCTGGCCCAGCCGATTGAACCGGTCAATGTCGTACCCGTGCTGAGTCCGGAAGCCAAAGCCGCCGCGTTCGCCGCGTTGCGCGAGCGGGCGCTGGCCTGTGTCAAATGCCAACACCTGGCCTCCTCGCGCAAGAACGTCGTGTTCGGCGTCGGGAACATCAACGCGGAGTTGATGTATGTGGGCGAAGCGCCGGGTGCGGAAGAGGACGAGCAAGGCGAACCCTTCGTCGGCAAGGCCGGGCAGTTGCTCACGAAAATCATTGAGACGATGGGCCTCCAGCGCGGCGACGTTTACATCGGCAACATTTTGAAATGCCGCCCCGACACGCCGGGCCAGAGCGCTGGCAATCGCAAGCCGACTCCCGAAGAAATGCAAACCTGCATTCCGTATCTGCACGAACAGATAGATTTGATTCAACCCAAGGTCCTCGTCGCCCTTGGCGCAACGGCGGTGGAAGGATTGCTGGGCAAAACCATCGGCATCACGAAACTGCGCGGCAACTGGAAGACCTATCGCGGCATCCCGCTCATGCCCACGTATCATCCGGCGTATCTGTTGCGCAACCTGGCCCTGCACACCAAACGCGAACTCTGGGAGGACATGCTGCAAGTGATGGAGAAGCTCGCGATGCCGATTAGCGAGAAGCAGCGGCGGTTTTTCCTCAAGGGCTGAATCGTGTTTCTTGGCTCGCCCTCATCCTGACCTTCTCCCCCGGGGAGAAGGAACAGCGATCGTCCGTCTCATTTTGGCCCAGAACCATCCGGCCAATCCAGTCGCACGACATTTCAAACCAGCGGCGAGCGATCCTCCTTCTCCTTGGGGAGAAGGCTGGGAGGAGGGAGGGCGTTCGAGAAACAACCAGCCGGAGAATATTGCTCTTTCATTTTACGCACCATTCCCCATAGCTGCTGCTGCCCCGAACGAAAATTCGGGTGCGGTTTCTCAGTTCGTTCGGAGACAAACGTGTCGATGTACTCTTCGAGAATCTTTATCTCTTTGATCAACTTATCAATCTGCCGTCGAATTTCGGGAAACTCTTGGTCAAAATCGAACTCTTGGACGCGACTAGCAAAATGTGAGGCTTGAATAAGCGGGAGGCGATACTCAATCACAGAAGAGAAAATGTGACCCCAAAACATTAGCGACTCGCACAAAAGATCACTTTGAGGTGAAATTTTGATTGATGTCGGGGCGGAAACAAAAGGAGACGGCTGCGAGTTCAAAAGGAGACAAGCGATGGGGCTGTGTTATGTGTCCCTTGGTCGAGGGCTTGAGGAGGCCTGAGCGAAGCGAAGGCCGACGAAAGCCCTCGACCAAGGGACAG
>JACZKP010000194.1 GCA_014860005.1 Verrucomicrobiota bacterium
GCCGGAACAGCCACCGCCGAGGATTACCACATCAGGCAAACTGGTCGAATGAGCCTCTGTAGTGCAGACCTTTTTGATCGCTGGATTGGATGCCAACCACTTGCGTCATCATTCCACCCTGAATAGCGGAAGTCGGGTTAGACGGATGGGAGGTTTTTCGCTCATTGAACTGCTGGTCGTCGTGGCTTTGCTGATGATCGTGATGACGCTGTACTGGGGGTCGGGTTCGCGCGGTAGTCAACGTCGGCAACAAGCCGCTTGCCAGAATCAACTCCAGAAGATTTATATCGCCATGGAAATTTACGCCAAGGACCACGCAGGCGAGTTTCCGGTCGCCAAGGGTGCGCGCACTGCGGAGGAAGTTCTGGACCTGCTTGTGCCGCGTTATACGGTGGACACAGCGATGTTCATCTGTCCCGCGAGCAAGGATTCAGCGCTGCCGTCAGGCGCATCGCTGCGGCAACACCGCATCAGTTACGCCTACTACATGGACGCCTACTACATGGGCCGGCGCCTCACCGACGCATCGGAGGTGTTGATGAGCGATCAGCAGACGAATGACTCCGCGAAGCTGCCGAACCAGGAAATCTTCTCCAGCAGCGGCAAGCCGCCCGGCAACAATCATCCGGCGGGTGGTAACTTTCTGTTTGGCGACGGACGAGCGGAGGCGGTGCCCGTGCGCGCACCTTTTGCTATCGAATTGACCGAGGGCGTTGTGCTGCTGAACCCGAAACGTTGAAACGCGCATGAAAATCCAGTGTGCGTGCGGCGCCAAATTCGCGTTTGACGTTCAACCGGAAATGTTGACGCAACCCGTGCGTTTCGTGTGTCCGCAGTGCGGCGTGGATTCCTCGGCGTATGTGAACGAACTCGTCCGCCAGGAACTCGGTCCGCCTCCCCCAGCCGGGCCGACCTTGCAGGTGCGGGTTCCGGGTGGCAGTCAGGATCCCAACGTCACTTCGCCGGCGGCAGCGGAGCAACAGTTCTGTCTCCCGCATCCCGGCTTCGTCACCGTGGAAAACTGTCTGGTCTGTCAAAAGCCGATTTGCCCGAAGTGCATGGAGTTGTTCGGTTACGTCTGTTCGCCCCTGTGCAAACAGAAGGCGGAATTCCAGCGCCTGGAAATCCCGGAATACGCGGGCCAGAGATTCGTGGTCGAACGGAATCTCTGGCGCAAAGTGAATCTCTTGGCCGGCATCCTCGCCACCATCGTGGTCCTTTTGCTGGCCGCCTGGGTATGGTATGTGGGGTTCGGCGTCCGCCCCAAGCCGGTGTTTTCCGTCCGATTTGAAGATCCAGCCTACTCCGGTCAAAGCCGGCTTTGTGGCCAGAACCAGATTGTGTTTCTCCACGGTTGCACGCTTGCGCGCCACGATCTCAAAACGAAGAAGCCCGTGTGGTCCCGCGAACTGGTGGACAAATTCTCGTTCGCTCGCGCGGCGGCGGAAGCGATCAAGGCGCTGCAGCAACGCCAACAACGCGCCGAACTGGAGGGCGCGCACCCGGACAGTTTCTTCTATCGCGTTCCGTCGCTGGAAACCATGACCAAACGCATTGCCCGCACCACCGCCGGGGAATTGGAGTTTCACGTGCGCGGCCAGAACGTGTGGGTTTCCTCGCCGGGCAGACTGGTTCGCTACGATTGGGACACCGGTGAGCCGGTCCAGGAAATTGCGCTGCTCGCGGATCTCAGCGGAGCGATTCCGCGCGGCGACGAACTCGTGCTGCTTACCCAGGACGCCGCCGGCAAGGAAGTCGTGACGCACATCAACCTGGCCACCGGTCGGAGCCGCGCTGCGAGCGCGGATGATCCATTGAACACCGCCGTCATTGGCGCGATCGCCAGCGTCGCGCCCGATGCCGGCGGCGGAATGTCGCCTGCCGGCGCGGATGGGGCGATGGACCCGGACCGAGTGGCTGCCACCTATCAGCGCCTGCCACTGCCAGGCAGACTCGCGCTGCCCGCCGTGTTGTCAGTGAACCTCAATCAGGAACGCGCCCTTCGCGAAATGCGCGAGATGGACCGCGACACTCCGCGCCCCGCAACCACCTCCCGCCCGGACCTGGCCGGGCATTTCATGCTCATTCCCACGCCCGACGGATTCATTCAAGCCTCGGTGAAACTGTTGGAATCGCGCCTCGTCCGGCGTTCGGCCATGAAAAGCCGGCCGGCGAAATCCGCGTTCGACGGTGCCGTCTCCGTGACTCAATCCGCGGAAATCGCCAATGAGATTTTCAATGAAATGCAGCGCGACCGCGGCGGCGACATGATCGAGGAGGACGAAAGCCGCTACCTTGTCACGATCCGCATTCCGGGAGCGAAAGCCACGCCGGAGTGGAAGGGCGAAGTCATCGGGCCGCCGGAGGTGCATCCGCTCAGGACCGTGAACGTGATTGTCGCCGGCAAGACGCTCACCGTGCTCGACAAGCAGAACCAACTGAAATGGCGTGCCGCCCTCACCTACCACTTGGCAGAAGGTCCCGGCGCGGTAACGGAGGAAAACGCGCCGTACGGACTGGGGCCTTGCATCGAGCGTGACGATTCATTGTTCGTGGCGGATGAAGGCGTGCTGACCGCCTTTGAACTGGCGTCCGGCGAACCGCGCTGGCGGCTGCCTTCCGTCGGCATCAGCACGATGTTCTTTGACGACGAAGGCCAGCTTTACCTGAACACCACCACCGCCAGTCCCGACCGCGTGCGCTTCTCGCGCCAGATTGACGTAACGCAAAGGACGAGCGACGTGGTAATCAAGCTTGATTCCCAAACCGGGAGAATCCTGTGGAGCGAAGAGTCGGTCGGGTTGATCAGCCATCTGTCGGGTAAATTCATTTACACGCTGCGTTTTCACCAACCCGATGAACTGGATCTCGACGACCCCTACGTGCCGGATACCGGTTTCGAGACGCGACCGTTCATGCGCTTGAAGCGGATCAATCCCAAAAACGGCCAGGTGATGTGGGAACATTCGCAGAAGCGCGCGCCGCTGGACGTGCAATTCCAGAACAACATCATCCAGTTAGTCTTCAAGAAGGAAGTGCAGGTACTGAAGTTTTTCTCGTTCTGAGCCGGTTGGTTTCCAATTTCCCCCTGATCGGGCGCTCCCGCGGGCGACCGGTGGCGTTCAGGCTGATCCGCCAGCGCCTTCTCCGATTTCCCGCTGAGGATTGACGACCCGTGAGTTTCCTGCTTACTGGTGCCAAAAACTCTGACTTCCTACTGACATGAAACGATTGCACCTCATTTCTTTGCTGGCCGCCGGCTGTGCCCTGGCGGCGGATGACGGGTTTGTGCCGCTGTTCAATGGCCGTGATCTGAACGGCTGGGTGAACGCCAATTGTGCGCCCGAAACATGGAGCGTGCGTGATGGCGTCATTCATTGCACCGGCTTCCCCACTGGCGCGCTGCGCACCGAAGGGCAGTACGAGAATTTCATCCTCGAACTCGAATGGCGACACCTGACCAGCGGCGGCAACTCCGGTGTGTTTCTCTGGGGCACAGCCATCGCCGCGCCGGGGGTGCCGTTCCTACGCGGCATCGAGGTGCAGGTGCTGGATCACGGCTATGCCGAGCAATTTGAAAAGCAGACCGGCAAAAAGTCCGACTGGTTTACGACGCACGGGGATGTGTTTCCCATTCACGGCGCGACGATGAAGCCATTTGGAAAACATAACGGCATGAGAAGTTTCCCCTCCGAGGAGCGGAGCAAGCGATCACCCGAGTGGAATCAATACCGCATCGTATGCACGAACGGCATCATCCGTTTGAGCGTCAATGACCGCGAAGTCTCCGGCGGCGAGGACTGCAATTACCGCAAAGGTTATCTCGCGTTGGAATCCGAAGGTGCTCCCGTGGAATTCCGTAGTGTCCGCCTCAAGGAACTGCCATCGAGCGGTGTATCGGCGGATCAGACCGCGCCCCTAGACCAAGGCTGGCGACCACTCTTCAACGGTTTGGACTTGCGCGGCTGGAAAACGAACGCGGTTACCACCGCGCGCTGGAGCGTGCGCGGTGAACGACTGATGCTTGCCGCCGGCGAACCGAATTCGGCGGGCGACCTGTGGACCGCATCCGAGATTGGCAACGCCGAGTTGATCGTGGATTGTCGCTTGGCCAAACTGACAGAAGGACAATCGCCGGTGATACCCGTGGTGATCTGGCGTGGGGCCGAACTGGTTTTGTCCGGCGCAACGCCGGGTGCGTATCAACGCTTCATCATCACCAGTCGAGGTCGCGCGGTGACGGTGAAGCACAACGAACAGGAGACGCAGCGAGTCACCTTGCCGGAAGATGCGCCGGCGCGTGGGGCGTTGGGACTGCGCGACGCCGGCCGCGCGATGGAATTCATGAATCTCTACGTGCGGGATTTGTGACGTGCCAGCCAGTTAAACGGCCAGTTTCCATGCTGGAGTTAGGGCGCTGGTGGCCAGCCACCGAGTATCACGGATGAACGCCTAATCTCTTCCCCGATGACCTCGAGCCACTGTCTGCACGTACCGTGGGAAGACCCGCCGATCGCCGTCCGTGTTGCTGATCGTTAGCAACCTGTTAATAAAACTGCGTTCGCTACGTAGCCGACGACGTAAAGAGGTGGAAATAGCACGAGAATCTTGCGTTTTCATCCGCCCCCTCATCTCGGCGGCTACTTCTTAAAGCGGCTGTTAGGCCTGGGGGTGGGCCAACCACGGGCGTCATGTAAGTAGTTTTGATGACACGACAGCCACGGATAGTCAGCTAGAATGGCTTAGCTTGTTTGAGCAAGGCTAGTTCGAGAGTTTCCCCGCGCCAGACAAAAAGTATCAAGGTCGGGGTGAAGTTGTTGCGCCGGGGTAAAGCCTTGCTCCCACAGGCCTGTGCATACCCACAACCACAAGAGAAATCAAAATGAAAACATGCCGTAGAATCAGTTCAGTCTTTATGGGCCTGACCATGCTTTGCGCGTTCGGCTTCAGTTTCACGCTGCGGGGCCAACCCGTAGGCACAAACGAGATTGCGTTTTCGGACTTTGATACTGCCATTCCGGGATGGGACTATGGCTACTTCTATCCGGGCGACCAAGGAGGCACTTGGACTGTAAATCGCTTTTTTTATGACCCTCTGATTGATCCGGAAAACGGCCCCGGCGCGCTTCAGTACCTCTTCGACAACACCACATTTGACCCCTTGGTCGCCGCCGATGCAGGTTACAGCTACGGGACCGGTTTCGGGATGCCGATAAATTGGGACTTTGACTATACCAAGTTTACCAGCACGAATTTGGTGGATTATATCCTTAGCTGGGACGCCCGGGTGGAGGGGTTGGCTCCCGGTCAGAACACAGCCAATTGTCAGATGGAGTTCCGGCTTAACTCTTCACTGGTGGACCCACCGTTGCCTAATAACCGGGCGATTCAGAAGAACATCACCTACAATCCTGGCAGCAACTGGACGCATTTTGTTTTCACCTTCGAAGATGGAAACTGGGGGGACAACACATCCTACCTGACCTTCTCGAACGGTATCGTGGCGGGCATCACAGGGATCGAATTCAATCAAAACCAACACCGACCGGACGGACAATTCGGATTTGGAGCCGAAAAAGCCATTTACATGGACAACATAAGGCTGGAGGTCGTAACCTACGCGGGGCCACCGCCACCCCCGCCGCCGAAAGTGGCGCTGCCAATCTTCGATTACAACTTCGATGACAAAGCGCTCTGGTATACGTGGAATGATTTCCCTGGTGGTACCGGCTGGGTTGATGGTGGCGGAACCCGGTCCTACTATTGGGCGGAAAACAACGCTGCAGGCATAGGCGTGGACGGTAGCCAGGCACTGGTCATGGGCATGGACAATACCCTCATGGCGCAAGGCACCCGGCCCGGTTGGGCGGGTGGCAATATCGGTGGTGGCGGGTCGGCGGACTATTCTCTGATGACCTCTTCCGACCTGAAGGATTACCGCCTTAAACTCGCCGCCCGCGTGGTGGGCCTTGCCCCAGGTCGCGAAAACACGCCGGTCACGGTGCAGTTGCATTTCATTGCCCCCGACGACACTCTGCAACCGCCCGATGAGGACACGAATCGGGACCTGCTCCTGGTTCTGAATGTGGACGTCCCGGGCATCTCCAGCGAATGGCAGACTTGCACGCCATTGCTAAAGGAAGGCAGCGTGAACGCCGGATCCTTGGCGAACTTCCAGGCGCACTTCAGCAAGGTTGACGAAATCAGTTTCCAAGTCCAGATCCAGAACCCTCACCAGGATGAGGTTTGGGGTTATGACGATGACAATCGAGTCATCATTGACGACTTCAAGCTGGAACGGCTCGTTACGGCAACTCCTCCGCTCGATGTGCAAGTCGTGGGCGGTAACGTGGTCGTCTCCTGGCCACCCGTCGAAACCGGCGCGGTGCAACTGCAAAGCGCCTCCAATGCAAACGGTCCTTACACCTCGGTCGTGGGCGCAACCAGCCCATACTCGACGCCCATTTCCGGCGCACCGAAGTACTTCCGGACGCAATGGGTGTCACCGACTCCCTAAGCCGTGCGATAGCCTTGGCCATGTAAGATTGGATTGTGGGTGGAAGCAGCAGAGGGTGCCGCCAGATGCGACACCCTCTTCGTTTTCCAGCACCGTGGACGGCAAGACTCTCCAAGGTGTGCCTCACCGGAATCCAATCATTGCATACTCAATGAGTCTCCACCAGCACGCGATGCGCTTTCCGGCGGCGGGTTTGGATGACCGTGAACAGCGCGGTGCCATCCTGGACTGTGTCCCCCACCCGCGGCTCCCGTCCCACCTTCTGCTGCAACCAGTCGGACAGGAGTGTGGCCGGGTTGCCCGCGTTCAACGCAAGGCCGGTTTGCGCGGCCACACGACTGAGGAGCGCTCCGCCCCCGATTTTCCAGCGCCGCTCCGCCACCTCGATAATCTCATCCGATAGATGATCGAACTCATCTGGCAGATCACCCACGATCTCTTCCATCAGATCTTCCAACGTGACCAGGCCGACAATGCGATGCTGTTCATTCTCGACGAGCGCCATGTGCTCGCGACGACCCAGCAAAGATTTCAGCGCCTCATTGAGACTGGCGGTGGCGGCGAGCCGGGACAGCGGGCGGATGAAGGGTTGAATCTGCGCCTCCCGCCGGCTCGGCATCATCGCCACGATCTCCTTGAAATTCACATAGCCGGCGATGCCTTCCACCGTGCCATCCTGTGAAACCGGGTAACGGGTGTGGAGCGAGGAAGCCGCCGTCTCGAAATTGACGATGTTCGACTGTCGCGCGTCAAAGAGCATTATGCGCTCGCGCGGCACCATGACCGAGGCCACGGTCAATTGCCGCAGCTTGGTGGCGTTGATGATGATGTTGCCCTCCTCCGGACTGATGAGCAACTCATGCCGCGCCATGTCCGCCATGGTTCGCAGGTCTGCAATGCTCATCCGGCGCTTGCCGCCCTTGCGTTTGAAGGGTCGCGCCAGCCATTCCGTCATCGCGATGACCGGCGTCAACGCCCGCGTCATGAAGGTCAGGAGCGGCGCCGCCGTCGGCGCCAGGCGCTCCGCATAACTGACGCCAATGACCTTGGGAATGATCTCAGTGCCCACCAGCACCACCATCGTGAAGATGACCGAGAACAACCAGATCCACTCATCGCCAAAGATTTCATCGAAGGCGCTGCCCGCGACCGTGGCCCCGCCCGTGTGCGCCACGGTGTTCAGGATCAGAATAGCGGCAATCGGCCGGTCAATCCGTTTCCGCATGTTCTGCCACACGGCAGCATAGCGATGCCCCTCCTTGCGTTTGCCCTCCAAATGAACGTCATCCAGGCTGAGCAGGGTTGCTTCCAGCACCGAACAGACAAACGAGACGATTACGGCGGTGGCGCAGGCGAAGATAAAAATGATCATGATGTCATCGGCTCTTGGTAAAGAGTGTGGCGGGATTCCTGGGAATCCAGCAAGGACAACGATTGCAGATCGCCGGGCGCGGAGCAAATCCAGAAGCCCCGACCAAACCGGCCGGGGCCTTATTTTGGCAGTAACCCGGTAGTGCCCGGCCCGGGTCAGGCAAGCTGCGAAAAAAATTATACAAATCCGGCGGGGATGGTGTCTATGCTGTAGAACTGTGAACTTGGGCCACCCACCAGTCTGGTGCGAACGGTTATACCGGGCGAAAGCGTCCGGTCTGTTGCTGTATGGCCGGGCGCTGGGGCTGGACCACGGCGAAGCGGAAGACGTGTTGCAGGAAACCTTCATGGCACTGCTGCAAATGGCGCAACCACCCGCCGAGCCGGAGCGATATTGTTTGCGCAGCTTCCGCAACCGCGCCCTCAACCACCGCCGCTCGCTCTGGCGGCGGATCACACGCGAGCTTGAATCGCGACGCTGGTTCGAGCGCAGCCCCGGAGAAACCGCCGCCGAACGCGCGGCGATGCGTTGCCTGGCAGATTTACCCGTGCCACAGCGCGAGGTGATTGTTCTGAAGATCTGGCATCAGCACACCTTCGAGGAAATTGGCGATCTGCTGGCCATTCCGCCCAACACCGCGGCGGGGCGTTATCGCTATGGGTTGGAGAAACTGCGGGCCTGTTTGAAAGGAGAGAGTTATGAACCACACGAATCCGTTGGAAACACAATTGCGTTCCTGGACGCCGCGCCGCCCATCGGCGGGACTTGAGCGCCGGCTCTGGCCGCGTCGGAGGCCAGCCAGCAGGGCCGCCGCCGGTTTAGGCTGGTTGGCGCCGGCCACGGCGTGTTTGCTGTTCGCGTGCCTGAGTCTCAACCAGCAAAGCCGCGTGGGTGTTTCCGACCTGGCAGCGCGCAGCAACCTGGTGGCCGTCATCATGAGCAACCAAAGTTACGCCGCCTACCTGCCCGGCAGTTTTCAGCACGTGGCCAACCGGGTGGACACTTTTGAATGGACAAACGGCGGTTATTCCACTTCTTCTATGCACTCTCTTTCGCCTGGAAGGACGAATGATTGACCATGAGTAACGAGAAACCCAAGACGCCGACCGCCAAGGGCAAGGGGGCAGCCAATCCGGCGCCCAAGGCCAATCCACCTGTTTCCGTTCCCATCAATCCGCCACCGTTGTTCCGCAAGATTGACTGGCTGACGTTTGGCGTGACCACGCTACTGGTCATGGCGGGTTACTGGTGGACGCTCTCACCGAATCTAACGCTCGAAGATTCCGGTGAACTGGCCGTGGCCTCGATGTATGCCGGCATTCCTCACCCACCAGGTTATCCGGTGTGGACGCTCTACACGTGGCTGTGGACGGTGATCCTGCCGGTGGGGAACATCGCGTGGCGGGTGTCCTTCGGGGTGGCGGTGGCCTCCGCGGTTGGCTGCGGACTGCTCGGGTTACTGGTATCCCGCGGCAGCAGCATGATGATGGAGGGCATCGCCGAGTTGAAGAACATTGACCGGCGATGGGAAAGCGCCATTTGCGTGGTTTCGGGTTTTGTCGCCGGCATGTTGCTGGGATTCAATGGCTACATGTGGAGCCAGTCAATCATCGTGGAAGTTTATGGCTTTAGTGTGACGTCGTTTATTGCCGTGCTGTTGTGTTTGTTGCGTTGGATTTATGCGCCCCACCAGCGCCGCTATTTGTATTGGGGGTTCTTCCTGTATGGCATTTGTTTCACCAACCACCAAACACTCATCGTGGCCTTCATGGGCATCGAAATTGCCATTGCGGCCGCAGATTACCGCATGGGTCGCAATTTCTTCCTCTGGAACAGCATTGGCTTTCTGGCCGGACTAATTCTCAAAGGACAAGGGGTTATATTCCAGAACACCAACCCCATGATCTTTGTGATCTTCAACGTCGTGGGCGTGTGCTCAATTGCGGCTTACGTCTGGTTTGTTCTGCTCACGCAGGAGAGCGGAGACGAGTTGATGCGGGACGCATTGCTGGCAGTTGGCACACTGTTGTTCGTGGGCGGTTTGTTCGGTTTGGGCAAGTTCGTGGCCGTCTTGGGTCTGGCTGCATTGGCTACTTTTGGCTGGCTGGCTTGGAAGCATCGCAAAGCAGGCTCTGAGTGGCTGGTGGCGGTGATTTGCGGCTTGGTGTGGTTGGGGGGCGCTTCGTTCTACCTCTACATGGCGCTGGCCGGCATGACAAATCCTCCTATGCAATGGGGCTACCCGCGCACGGTAGAGGGTTTCATTCACGCCTTCACGCGCGGCCAGTATGAAAAGACGAACCCCACGGATTTCTTCGGCGACCCGCTGCGCTTTGTCACGCAACTGGGGATGCTCTTCGAAGGAGTGGTAGAGGAGTTCAACTGGGTCTATAGCTTGATTGCCCTGGTGCCGTTCTTGTTTTTCCTTAGAATGCAAAAGCGTGAACGGGCGTGGATCATCGGCATCACGGCCATTTACCTCTGTATGGGCGTGCTCCTGCTCATCCTCATCAATCCGCCCCCCGACCGGCAGGCACGTGAATTGATCCGCGTGTTTTTCACTGCCTCACACGTCATGGTTGCCATGAGCGTGGGCTACGGCTTGACTCTGATTGCCGCCACCATGGCGGTGCAGTACGAACGCTTCAGGACTTGGTTCTGGGTGGGAGGTACTGCAGCCGCCGGCCTGGCCTTATACTCCCTGGCCTCAGCCACGCAAACCATGTTCGGCGAACAGGCGGAGTTGGGTGGCCTGCAAATCTTTTTTCAGTCCCTGCGCAAGTCTTTTGATCCAGACCAATACGCCATGCCGATTTTCGCCGGCATCATTCTGCTGGGTATCTGTAGTGCCTACATCGCGGGCGTTTTGTATCGGCGCGAGCGCGCACCGATGGCCCTGACCCTGGGTATTTTCGCGCTGTTTCCGCTGCATTCCATCATGTCGCACTGGTCGGACAACGAACAACGCGAGCACATGTTCGGCTACTGGTTCGGTCACGACATGTTTACGCCGCCGTTTACCGGGCCGGACGGGAAGCTCAGCTACGATGCCGGGTTGCGCGAGGAAATGATGAAGGACCCGGAGAAGGCGAAGTTCATTTATCCAGAAATGTCACGGGACGCGATCCTCTACGGCGGCACGGACCCGGGCCGCTTCTGCCCCACCTACATGATCTTCTGCGAAAGCTTTATTCCGGCGCGTTGCAAGAAGGATACAGACCCGCATTTTGACCGGCGCGACGTTTACATCATCACGCAGAACGCGCTGGCCGACGGCACCTATCTCAATTACATCCGCGCGCATTACAACCGCAGCATGCAGATTGACCCGCCATTCTTCCAGGAACTGCTGCGGTCAACGAAGGAGCGCGAGCAGAACTACACCACCAACTTCCTGGCCCGGGCCGCCACCACGTTGCTGGACAAACCATTGACCCGGCTGGGTGACCGGATCGAAGCCCGCCGACGCGCGGAAGGCGTTTATCCACCCAAGGAAATCTACATTGCCACGCCGGACGATTCGCAGCGCTGTTTCCAACAATATCTGCAGGACGCCCAGCGCCGCCTCCAAATCAACCAGCTTCGGCCAGGCGAGGACGTACGCGTGGTACGGGATGCCAGCGGCATTGAGCGTGTGCAGGTGTCGGGACAGGTCGCCGTCATGTCCATCAACGGGCTGTTGACGAAGGTGATGTTCGACAAGAATCCCACGAACGATTTCTACGTGGAGGAAAGTTTTCCGCTGGACTGGATGTATCCGCACCTGACGCCCTCGGGTGTCATCATGAAGATTAACCGCGAGCCGCTGCCCACGCTGCCCGAAGAAGTGCTCGAACGCGACCATGCCTTCTGGCGGAAGTATTCCGAGCGGCTGATCGGCGATTGGATCACCTACGACACGAGTGTGAAGGAGATTGTGGAGTTTGTGGAGAAGGTCTATTTGCGGCGCGATTTCAGCGGCTTCACCGGCGACCGCAAGTTCGTCCGGGATGACCAGGCGCAGAAGGCGTTTTCCAAACTGCGCAGTTCCATCGGCGGCGTGTTTGCGTGGCGCATTGGTCCGCAGTGTCCGCCGGAATACCGGCCCAAAACGCCCGAGGAATTCGAGCGCATCCGCAAGGAGGCGGATTTCGTATTTCGCCAGGCGTTCGCATATTGTCCGTACAGCCCGGAGGCGGTGTTCCGTTACGTGCAGTTGCTGACCACGTTCAACCGGATCGCCGACGCGCTGCTCATTGCCGAAACGTGCCTGAAGCTGGACCCGTATAACGGGCAGGTGATTGATCTCGTTCGGCGGTTGCGGGACGCCACCAAGAACTCGGGGGAGTTCGAGAAGATGCGGCAAAACCTGGAACAAATGGAGGCGGACGTGCGGAACAACCCCACCAATTTCCAGGCCGCGTTCAACCTGGCCTCGTTTTATATGCAGGCGCAGCAACCCGCCAACGCCATGGCCTTGCTTGATCGTGTCGTGGCCAACCCCCAAGTGGATGCGCAAGCCCTCCTGGGAGTGGCGAATCTCTACATTCAGATGCAGGACTGGCCCAGGGTGGAATCGGCGCTGGAACGGTTGGTTCAGGTCGCGCCCGAAGCGCCGGAAGCCTGGTATGATCTGGCCAATCTCCGTGTCAGTCTCGGCAAGCACCGCGAAAGCATTCAGGCTTTGACCCAGGCCTTGGAACTGAGCGCCAAGCGGTTACAGACCAATCCGAACGCCCGGAATCTGCTCCTTGACGCGCGCACAAACACTTTCCTGAATCCGCTGCGCTCCATTCCGGAGTTTCAAAGTCTCGTGGCCCCGAAGTAGCACGCACCTCCTCAACGGACTTGATCAGAGAGATTTGACGCTTCGGTTTCAGACTCTGAATCGGCGTCGCTTGGGAAAACCTTTTGTGGCTGGTACATCGCTGTTGCCCGTGCCCGGTCAATCGGCTAAGCTCGCTGTTCTGGAAACATTCATTGACCGATTGTTACGCATGAGAAAGGCCGAGCCTGAAATTCAAACTCCTGACACGCCCGAAGCGGCGGTTGCCCAACCGACCGACACCGAAGCGGTGTTGCCCGTTGAACCGGGCACCGTAAACGCCGAACAGCTTGAAGAATTGAAGGCCCGCGCCACCAAGGCCGACGAGCATTGGGAAAGGTTGCTGCGCGCCACCGCCGATTTTGAAAACTTCAAGAAGCGCGCCGCCCGCGAGAAGCAGGAAGCCATCAAATTCGCCAATGAAACCCTGATCGAGAAACTGCTCACGGTGCTGGACAGTTTTGAGATGGCCCAAGCGGCCGTGCAGACCGGCGCGCCTGACGCCCTTCAGGCGCTTCAAGAGGGCGTGGCGATGATCCACCAGCAACTCCGCAACGTTCTGGCGGGTGCCGGCGTCGAGGAAGTGGACGCCACTGGCAAAGCGTTTGACCCGAACCTGCACGAGGCGGTGTCGCAACAGGAGACAGACGCCGTCCCCGAAGGCCACGTCGCCCACCAACTGCGCCGAGGCTACAAACTACGCGACCGGTTGTTGCGCCCGGCCTCCGTGGTGGTGGCTGCCAAACCGGCAACCCAAGCGTAAACCGCTTGGATGCGCAAACTGACATTCGTCCACTTTCAATTGCTACATGGCCAAGCGTGATTACTACGAAGTCCTGGGCGTGAGCCGCGACGCGGATGCGGAGGAAATCAAGAAATCCTACCGCAAACTCGCGATCAAGCACCATCCGGACAAGAACCCCGGCGACAAGTCCGCGGAGGAGAACTTCAAGGAACTGAGCGAAGCCTACGAAGCCTTGAGCGACCCACAAAAGCGCCGCGCCTACGATCAATACGGTCACGCAGCCTTCGATCCCCGCGCCCGGTCGGGCCGGGCCGGCGCGGGCGGGTTTCATGATCCGTTTGAAATCTTCCGCGAAGTTTTTGGCGGCAGCAGCATCTTTGATGATTTCTTCGGCACTTCACGCAATGATCCCTCGCAGCCGCAGCGAGGCAACGATCTCCGTTACGATCTTGAGATTTCATTCGAAGAGGCCGCGCTGGGCTGCGAGAAGGAGATTTCCGTCACCAAACCCGAACGCTGTGACGTGTGTGACGGCTCTGGTGTGGAGTCCGGCTCCAAGGTCAAAACTTGCCCCACGTGCCATGGCCGCGGGCAGGTCATCAGTTCCCGTGGAATTTTCAGCATCGCCCAAACCTGTCCACACTGCCAGGGCACCGGGCGGGTGGTGGAGAAGCCCTGCAAACGTTGTCACGGCGCGGGCCGGCGCGATCAATCTTCCAAAATCAAACTGCGCATCCCGGCGGGGGTGGACACTGGTGCGCGCCTGCGCTCCGCCGGCAACGGCGAAGCCGGCCTGCGTGGAGGTCCGCCCGGAGATTTGTATGTGGTGCTCCACACGCAGGCCCACGATATTTTCCAGCGCGATGGCGACGATCTCCTTTGTGAAGTGCCCGTGAGTTTTGTTCAGGCCGCCCTGGGCACCGAGATTGATGTCCCCACGCTCAATGGGCAGGCAATGATCAAAGTCCCCGCCGGCACCCAGCCCGGCACCATGTTTCGTCTCCGGGGCAAAGGCATCAAAAACCTGCAAGGCTACGGCCACGGCGATCTACATGTGCGAATCAACGTCGAGGTGCCCACGCATCTCACGGCAGCCCAACGCACCAAGCTCCAGGAATTTGCCGACATCTGTCAGGGAAACGAAAACCCCATGAGTCAGGGTTTCTTTGAGAAAGCGAAAAGTCTTTTCCGTTGAGCCGCCGAGTGGCGACTTGTAACAAAGTCACCGTTCAGTTCGCGCTCGCGGCGAAGAGTTTACCAACCGCAAATCACCATGCATCGTTTCTTCCTGCCCCCTGCGGAATGTCGGGATGCTGAATTGCAACTGACGGATCGCGAAGCGCATCACGCGCTGCACGTACTGCGGGTGCGCCGGGGTGAACACGTCGTGGTGCTGGATGGTGAAGGCCACGAGTTCCTTTGCGAGATTGGAACGGCCGGGCGCCACGCGCTGCAACTGGCAGTAGTTCAAAAGAATTACACCCCGCCCCAGTCCTGCCCGATCACGCTGCTGCAAGCAATCCCCAAGGGCAAACTGTTTGAGTTCATCGTGCAGAAGGCAACCGAATTGGGCACAGCCCGCATCGTGCCGCTGCTCACCGAACGCGTGATTACGCACCTCGACGGACAGGACAGCGCACACAAGGCCGAGAAATGGCGGCAGGCAGCCATTGAAGCGATCAAACAATGCGGCACACCGTGGCTGCCGCAAATCGAGCCGCCCGTCACACCGGCACAGTTTATTGCGCGCCGGGATTTTATTGAACTCCCGCTCATTGCCTCGCTGCAAGGAGACAGCCGACACCCGCGCAAGTGTTTTGAGGAATTTCACGCCGTCCACGGACGCATGCCGAAGTCGGCAGCCGTGTGGATTGGGCCGGAAGGAGATTTTACCCCAGCGGAGATGGAGTTGATTAAGTCCGCCGGCGCCGCGCCGATCACCCTCGGACCACGGGTGCTGCGTACAGAAACAGCAGCGATGTATTGCCTGTCCGTAATGCAGTACGAGCTTCAGTTCCAGCCGAACAAGTAGGGGCGCACTTCTGGATTCATCTTGCCTGAACCACAACGCGGAAGGCGCGTCCGAGGTGTTCCGGGTGGGTGAGAGTCTGGAATTGCCGAGTGCGATCAGGAGTCCAGAGGCCGAATCCACTGCCTTCCTCCCATGCCCGCCGGGCGATATCGGTCAGGAATCGCGCCTGGGTTTGGGTGCTTTTCGTTAGCAATCCGGCTGCCTCACCCGCCGACTGGACGGCGGTGAAGTTCACGTGCGCGGTGAGGTCCTGCTCGCCGGGCTGCGCAAGGACATCGTCAGTAAGCCGATGACGATAATAAGCGCGCAGAGTGCCCCGCGCGCGATGCACCGTAAGAAATTCCTCCGCACTCAACCCATAATCAATGGTCAGCAGTTTGCCATGTTGCAAGATTTGCGCTGCTTCACGCCACCACGCCACGGCAGCGGGGCATATTTCCGTTGTGAAACCGTCGGGCAACATGTCCAAAAGTTCAGGCGAAGCTTGCAGCGTAAGGGGAGAGGCCTGCGGAATGGCCGCCAAGCGGGTCCACCCAAACCTGCCCTCGCGCCAAGTCACGCCCCACTCGAACCATTCACCTCGTTTCGCATCCCAGCCCAACCGATGAACCGGCAGGGCATCGAGCAGTTCGTTTGAAAAAATGATTCCGCAAACGCCCGGCGCCGGTTGCGCACGGTGACGCAGTTGCGCACCCAGTTCCGCAGGTGTCCCAGCCCAATTCAACTTATCAACGAACTCCCGCAGGGTCTCCGCCTGCTTTGCGCGGCGCGTGGCTGAGGGCTCCAGAATCCAGTATTCGAGAGACTCGAACAAAGCTAGACGCTGCTCGCGCAGCCAGGTCAAAACGTCTTTGGCAAGTTGTCCATGGTGCGCACCCGCCTCGACAAGCTGGCACGGCGCGAATTGCGGGTCGGATTTGCACGCTCCGGGTTCGGCAAGCCAGGCGGCGAATTGAAAGGCGAGCAATTCGCCAAATAACCGGCCCACATTCACGCTGGTATAAAAATCTCCGCGCCGCCCAAGGCTGTCATTTTCCTTTTCATAATATCCACAATCGGGACAATAAAGGGCGAGTTCCATGAAGCGCGCGAAAGAAATTTCGCCCTGCCCGGTGATTTCAGCCCGGATTCTATTGGCGGCGGTGTTCAAAAATTGGCTCGCTTGTAGTGTGGTGCGGATTTAGCTAATAACGGATCGGCTCGCATAGATTTTATGGCAAAAATTGACGCATTCTTCAACTTGATGTTTGAGCAGAAGGCCTCCGACCTGCACCTGTCGTCGGGGAACAACCCCATGCTCCGCATCAATGGCGAGTTGCACCGCGTGGAGCATCCCCCGCTGGACAGCGACACGCTCAAAACGATGCTCTACGAAATCGCGCCGGATTTTAAGATTAAAATCTTTGAAGAAACCGGCGACGTGGATTTCGGTTATGAAATCCCCAACATCTCCCGGTTTCGCGCCAATTTCTTCAATCAGAAAATCGGCATTGCGGCCGTGTTTCGCCAGATTCCCAGCAAGGTGCTTTCGTTCGAGGATTTCGAGAAGTTTGACGCGCCGCTGCCCGCGGTGCTGAAGAAGTTCGCCATGCTGCACAAGGGCCTGGTGATTGTCACCGGGCCGACCGGCTCCGGCAAATCCACCACGCTGGCCACGATGATTGATTACGCGAACAAGAACCGTCGCGATCATGTCATCACCATGGAAGACCCCATTGAGTTTGTGCATGAAAGCAAGAATTGCCTGGTCAACCAGCGCGAGGTGGGCGTTCACACCAAGTCCTTTACCTCGGGCCTGCGCGGCGCGCTGCGCGAAGATCCGGACATCGTGCTCATCGGCGAAATGCGGGATCTGGAAACCATCGAACTGGCGATTCTGGCGGCCAACACGGGCCATCTGGTTTTTGGCACCTTGCACACGCCCAGCGCGGCTAAAACAGTGGACCGCATCATTGACGTCTTTCCGGCCGACCAGCAGAACAAAATCCGCGCCACCCTGTCTGAATCACTCAAGGGCATCGTGGCGCAGAACCTGTTCAAACGCATTGACAAGAAAGGCCGTGTGGCCGCGCTGGAAATTCTGGTGTTCACCACGGCCATCGCCAACCTGGTGCGCGAAGGCAAGACGCATCAGATTCCCGGTATGATCCAAGTGGGCAAGAAACTGGGCAACCAGCCGCTGGACGACGCCATCATGGAGCATTTGCGCATGAAGCGCATTTCGCCCGAGGAAGCCTACGAGAAAAGTTTGGACAAGCGAAAATTCCGGACGTTCCTGCCCCACGCGCCGGAGGAAGACGATATCTGAATTATGCGCCGACCCGAATTGGATTACATTCTCGGCACCATGCTGGATTCCCAGCCCGAGGTGTCTGACCTGCTGTTCACCTCGGACAAGCCCTTCCAGGTGGAGTCATTCGGCGAACTGAAGCCGGTGACCACCGATCCGGCGATTGAGAAACTCACGCCGTTTCAGACCGAAATGATCGCTCTGAACCTGATCGGCGAAAACCAGTGGTACATCGAGGACCTGCTGCGGCGCGGATCGTGCGACTCCTCCTATACGCTGGCCGACAAGGCCCGCTTCCGCATCAACATTTTTTCCCAGCGCGGCAACTACTCAATCGTCTGCCGCAAACTCAACACCGCCATCCCCAGCCTGGAGTCCCTGAACCTGCCGGATATCATCGGGCAGGTCCCGCGGGAAAAGACCGGGCTTGTGCTCGTGACCGGCGCGACCGGCTCCGGTAAATCCACCACGCTGGCCGCCGTGCTGAGCGAGATCAACCGCAGCAAGGCCGTCCATGTCGTCACACTGGAGGACCCCGTGGAATACGTTCACCCCCATCATCGGGCCACTTTCAACCAGCGGGAACTCGGCACGGATTTCGACTCGTTCGGCAGCGGCTTGCGCGCCGCGTTGCGTCAGGCCCCCAAGGTGATCCTAGTCGGTGAAATGCGCGATCGCGAAACGGTCAGTATTGCGTTAAGCGCGGCGGAAACCGGCCATCTGGTGTTGAGCACGCTGCACACCATTGACGCCGGCCAGACCATCAACCGCATTCTCGGCATGTTCGAAACCGAGGAGCAGGAGCAAGTCCGCGCGCGGTTGGCGGACACGTTGCGCTGGATCGTCAGCCAGCGGCTCGTGCCCAAGGTGGGCGGTGGCCGCCACGCCATCACGGAAATCATGGGGTCGAATCTTCGCACCCAGGAATCCGTCCGGCTTGGCGAAAGCGAAGGCAAAAGTTTCTACGAGATCATTGAAGCCAGCGTGCCGTTCGGCTGGCGGACGTTTGATTACTCCTGCCTGGAAGCTTACGAACGCGGGACCATCACCGAGGAATCCGCCCTGCTCTATTGCACCAAACGCGGCGTGGTGACGCGCGGCATTGACAACATGAAGAAAACGCGCGGCGAAACCACCACGACCATCGGCTCGCTGCGCATGAAAGGCACCTCCGATGTTACGCGATCCGGCGCGCCGCCCCTGCCCACCACCGTTAAACTCAAGTAAGCCATGAGCGATAAGTTTGAATTCATCGGCGCCGGCGACAAACCGGCTTTGGTGGCCTTCTCCACTCCGGAGTGGCTGGAGACCGTCAAGACGGCCGTGGAAGAGTTGGGTTACAAAGTTCACACCGCCGCCACGCACGGGGACTTTGTCATCCGCTTCAGCCAGGTGCATTATCAACTGGTGATCGTCGAGGAGCGGTTCGCGGCCAACACGCTCGAAGAGAATCTCACCCTTCAGGCTCTGCAACAAATGCCCATGAGCCAGCGCCGCCACGCCACCATCGTTTTGCTCGGCGACTCTTTCCAGACCTTCACGCCCCTGCAGGCGTTCCGGCAAAGTGTTCACGCTGTCATCAACACTTCGGAACTGTTCCTGATTCGCCAGTTGGTGGAAAAGGCTGTCGCCGACAACGACATGTTCCTGCATAGTTTCCGCGAAGTTCAGACCCGCGTGTTATCTGCAACCCGCTGACGGTTCGCCTCTCGCAGCCGCCGGATAATCAAGCTGGGCACAGCCAGCGCCGCGGACTAACCTGCCGCATGACTCGACTTGACCAGGCCTTGGTTGAACAGGGCTTGTGCCTCAGCCGCGAGAAAGCCAAGCGGGCCATCATGGCCGGACAAGTCCTGATCAATGGCCATCCGGCGCGAAAGCCCAGCGACCCCGTCGCGCCCGACGCCCGCCTGACGTTGACCGCGCCGGAAAAGTATGTGAGCCGCGGTGGTTTCAAACTCGAACACGCCGTGCGCCATTTCGGCCTCGATATCACCGGCCTGATGGCGCTTGATCTCGGCGCCTCCACCGGCGGCTTTACCGATTGCTTGCTCCAAGCCGGGGCGCTCAAAGTGTACGCCGTGGACGTCGGCCAGGGTCAACTCGCCTGGAAATTGCGGCGCGATCCACGCGTCGTCGTCATGGAAAAAACCAATGCCCGCCTGCTCACGCCAGCGCACTTTCCACCCGGATTTGTCCCGGCGGACCTGGCGGTGATTGATTGCTCCTTTATTTCCTTGCGCAAAATCCTGCCGCCCGCCGTTGCATTGCTGCGACCAACCGGTAAAATCATCGCGCTGGTCAAACCGCAATTCGAAGCGGGGAAAGCCGAGGCGGACAAGGGCGCGGGAGTGATTACGGATCCAGCCGTCCATGAACGCGTGCTGCGAGAATTGCGGGAATTTGTTGCGGCGGCAACGCCCTTGGCGTGGCGCGGCGTGACGGAGTCGCCCCTGCTGGGCCCGGCGGGAAACAAAGAATTTCTGATCCTGATTGAAAAAACCGGCTGAACCAATTCAACGCGTCGGGTTGCTGGGAAACTCCCGGAAGAGTTCCTGCGCCAATGCCGTGAAACAGGCCGCCCGTCTCGTGCGGGCCGCCGGACGGACTCTTTTCTGCGATGCCGCCACGGCCCGGCTGGCAAAGTTTGACGCCACCGTTTGTGAGGACGCCAGCACGCTGGCCCGCCAGGTGGACTTGGTGTTGGTGTTCGGCGGCGACGGCACAATGCTGCGCGTTGCCCGCGAAATCGCCGGTTTCGCCACCCCCATGCTGGGCGTCAACCTTGGCGGATTGGGCTTTCTCACGGCGGTGCCTTCGGATCAACTGGCATCTGCGCTCAAGCGGGTGTGGCGTGGCGAGTTCAAATTTGAGAAGCGTGCGCTGATCGAAGCCACGGCGCAATGCGATGGCCGCCGGATTCGCCACACCGCGCTCAATGACATTGTCATCAGCCGGGGCGTGGTTTCACGGTTGATCGAACTGGACGTGGATGTGGATGGCGATCCGCTGACCCGCTATCGGGGCGACGGTTTAATTGTCAGTTCGCCCACGGGCTCCACGGCCTACTCGCTCGCCGCGGGCAGCGCGGTGGTGTTTCCCACTGCCGAGGTGTTCGCGCTCACGCCAATTTGCCCACACACGCTGTCCAACCGCTCCCTGATCCTGCCGCTCAACGCCACCATTCGCGTGCAGGCCATCAGCCCCCGGCCCACGACCATCCTGAGCGCCGATGGCGAGGTAGTCTGTGAACTGGAAGCCGGCGACGTGGTGACAATCCGCCGCAGCCGCCACACGGTCCGATTGATGCACCTCTCCGACAGTTCATTTTTTGAAGCGCTCCGCCGTAAACTCCACTGGCGCGGAGCGTATTTGTAAACATCTGAATCGCATGCGCACAATCCGTCACCTGCTTGCCTCGCACCCATGGTTCGCTTAAAAGACATCGCCGCCCGCGTGGGGGTTTCGGTCATGACCGTTTCCAAGGCTCTGCGCGACGCCCATGACGTCTCGTCGGCCACCAAGGCCCGGATCAAACTGGCCGCGCAAGAAATGGGGTATGTGCCGGACTCAACCGCCCAGGGTTTGCGCACGCGAACCACCAAGACGTTCGGCCTCGTAATCTCCTCGACCACGAATCCCATCTTTGCCCGCGTTGTCTTCGCGATCGAGGAACGCGCATACGAACTGGGCTACGACGTGTTGCTGGCGCACACGCTCAATCTTGCCGAACGCGAGGAAGCATGCATCCGCCGGCTGCTGTCGCGACGGGTGGACGGTTTATTTGTTTCTCCGGTTTACCGGATGGAGCCGCAGGCGCGTATTTATCAGGAACTGGTCACGCGCCGCACGCCGGTGGTGTTGCTGGGTTCGGCTGCGCCCTTCTGTGACGCCTTTGTGAGCGTGCAAATCGAGGAACTCGCCGGCAGCTATCAAATCACCCAACACCTGCTCAAGCTTGGCCACCGGCGGATTGCCTATCTCACCGGCCCTGCCACGGCGCCTTGGGCGCACGAGCGCTTCGAGGGTTATCGCCGGGCACTGCGAGAGGAAGGACTCGACGTGGATGACCGGCTGGTCTTTCAAGCGGGCGGCACGATTGAAGACGGCACAAAAGCCGCCCTGCAAATGGCCGGCGAGAAGTGCGATGCCACTGCCGTGCAGGCCGTGAATGATCTGGTCGCCATCGGTTGTGCCACCACCCTGTTCAGCCAGGGCTTGCGCATTCCGCAGGACATTTCTCTGGCCGGGTTTGGCAACGTGCTGCTTGCCGAACATTTTCGCGTGCCCCTGACGACCGTGCGCCAGCCCAAGTTCCGCCTGGGCACTGCTGCCGTGGAGCTCATGCAGCAACTGTTGCGCAATGAGCGCGTCGAATCCAAGCGGCTGCCCGCCGAATTGATCGTGCGCGAGAGCACCGCGCCGCCACCCGCACGGTGAGGAGTTTCTTTTCTGTCCAGCATCAAGACACGCACCCTTGGTATCCGACGTGCTTAAAAACGCACCATGAAGAAGATTTTAATCGCTATCGGCGTGTTTACCGTCGCGTTTGGGGTGCTTTGGTCAAGCCGCGCCTGGTCCACGTTTCAAGCCAACGCGCGCACCGCCAAGTTCAACGAGGATGTCGAAAACCTGTTCATCGGCCTCCAAAAATACAAGGAACGCGTTGGCACCTACCCCATTGGCAGCAATGCCGACGTGGCCAAGGCCCTGCAAGGCGACAATCCTAAAAACGTGATCATTCTCGTGGGCCGCAAGACGGAAGTGAACGAAAAGGGCGAGTTCGTTGATCCCTGGGGCACGCCGCTGCGCATCTATTTCTCCGACGCGGGCGTCCTTGTTCGTTCGGCCGGGCCGAATCGCCGGTTCGATGACAGCACTGTCATGGAAGCGGACGATTTCATCCGCTCCAACTAGACATTCGGCCGAAGCGTTTAGGTTTTCCCGCCTGGCGCGATTGCGTCAGGCGGGTTTCTATTGCCGTTGCCAGGCGGCGATGAACATTCCATTCCCACCCAGGTCCTGCGGCCAGATGGTCGTCAAAGCAGACAATGGATTGGGTCGTTGAGCCATTGCTGGCCACACCAGCATCATTGGCTCGAACTCCGGCTGACTGGTCGAAAAATCATTCACGACCTCAACCGTTTCCGCCCGGGTCAATGTGCAGACCGAGTAAATCAGTTTTCCACCTGACTTCACGGAAATCGCTGCGTGTGCGAGCAGTCGCTTCTGGACAGCCGCAAGTTCTTCAACGTCTTTTGGCGTCGTCGTCCAACGAGCATGGGGATTCCGCTGCCACGTTCCTACTCCGCTGCACGGCGCGTCCACGAGCACGCCGTCGAACTTGGTCTTCGTGGGCAATCGTGCGCCTCCGTCCCAAACGGCGGCGCGATAATTGAACACACCAGCCCGCGCCGTGCGCCGTTTGAGGTTTTTCAACCGCCACTCGGCGCGGTCACTGGCCCAGATCAAACCCTTGTTCTCCATCAAGTCGGACAAGTGGAGCAGCTTGCCGCCTTCGCCGGCGCAGGCGTCCCACCACGTTTCCCCCGGCTTCGGATCACAAAGCCATCCCACCGCCTGCGAGCTGATGTCCTGAATCTCAAACTCGCCGGCGTGAAACTCCGCACGGCGGAACAAATCTTCTTCCCCTTTGTAAACCACCGCATCCGGCAGCCGCGCTTTTTCGAGCTTCGCCGCGCCCAGCTTTGCCACCAGTGTCTCGCCCTGCCCGCGCCTTGCCCGCAGCCATAACAAAGGTTCGCTCTGCAGCGTCCGCACCCAGGCGGGGGTAACTTCAACCTGCGCCCGCGCCCAGTCCGGGACACAACGGTCAACCAGCTTCTCATTGGAGAACGATTCCGGTCTTTCTGCAAAACCGTGCGCCAGATCGAGCGCATGTTTGATTTGAGTGGGCAGAGGTCGCGCGTGATCCAGCCAGCCGAACCAGCGAAAGTAGGTGAACACCGCCCGACTGATGGCCCGCGTCTGCTCGCGGGTAAGCAAGCGCCGCGAACCCAGCGCCTCGCGCAACGCGGCATCCGCGGGCTGTTCCCGACCCGCCGCCGCCACCACGCGCGCGGTGAGTTGGATTTCGGAATCCGTCATGCCACGATTGTGACCGAACCGCGCAGAACTGACCAGTACTGAAGGGCGTTCAACCGGCGCTAACTCCGCTTCTCATCCGCGTCTATGAAGTCCACGAAATTCTTGATGTCGTCACGGTGAGCCAGGCCGGCTTGTTCCTTGCGCATTTTGAGTCGTGCGATGCCCTCGGCATCGTCTGCCTTGGGATAATCCAGCATCCGCGCAAGCAGCGCGGCTTTCTCCTCCGCCGGCTTCTTCACATTGCTCTTCACCCAATCGCACACCTCGCCATCAGTGATGGATTTCTTCACCACTTCAAGCATCTGCTCGTGCGTCACACCCGCCGCCTTCAACCAGCCGCCGTCGAATCCCTTACCGAGATTGGGTTCATAATCGGGATGCAGTTTGCCCGCCAGGTGGAGTCGAATCTTGTCCACATAACGCGGCAGATGCGGCCAGCCGTCCATGGTTTCGCGCGGACTCCGGGGATAAATGATGTCACTCATGATTTGCAGGATGAAAGCCCCGCGCGCCGGCGGCAATTGGAATTTTCATCTATCGCGGCCAGACATTGCCGGCCCGATTGAACGGCGGGGCGAGCACGCAGATCAACGATTCCTCCCGCTGCTGTGCGGTGAATTCATCCATGCAGACATCGAACTCGATGCGCGAAACGCGGTGCAGCAGCCGGATCATGCGGCGCGGCAACCGTTCCGGATTCGCCACGCGATAGGAAGACAATCGCCGGCGGAGATTTTTTGCCCGGCCCACATAAAGTACCCCGGCCTCCGCCCCGCACATCAGATACACGCCAGGACAGGCCGGCAATTCCCGGAAAAAATCTTCAAACAACCGCTCGACCAACGGGCGCGGCGGCGGAAACAACCAGAGTTGACCTGTGGCCATGCGCTCAGTGAATCACAGGCGATGGGACAAAAACTGTCCAAGATGCAAAATGCTGCACGAAAAGGAATGTCCGCATTGAAATATCAGGATCGTCCCGTGCATTGGACGGCGACAAGTCGCTTCCCAGAAGCGCGAACCAGTCTGCGCACCCCAGAACAGCCGCGCTTTTGGTGGCCTTTGCACCGTTGTTGATCAGCAAGCATCCTTGCCCCGCGCGAGGATTTTGGAGTGCGGTGACTTGTCACCGCTTTCTCCGCTTCGCCGACTTGTCGGCGGAGCAGAGCCGTGTTGAGCGGCTCGCGGATTCATCCAGACCGTCCCGAGTATTTGACGGCGACGAGTCGCCTGCCAAAAGCGCGGACCAGTCCGCGCACTCCAAAGGGGTGACGACTCCGCCGCGTGGTGTCCTCTCCGCAAGCCTTAGTCGCGCACAGTTTGCGGAGTTGGTTCCTTAAGCCAACCTCTGCGGCCTCTGCGAAATCCTTGGCGCCCTTTGCGTTTAGCCTTCAACGCCGAGGACGCAGAGGGTTTCGTTGCCGCTCGGCCGCGTTGCGAAGAATTGATGTTTGACATTCGTGATTGGCGATGCAAACAAGCCGGAGTTCGATTCGTGATCGACGCCGCCCGTTTTGGGAGCAGGATTTGAGAGTCAACCGGTGAGGGGAGGCGAGGAAACCACGACTCGATGGAAGCACCCGATGAAACCGAATTTCATCCAAGCCACATCGGCAACCCACGCCAGCCACTGCGGGTTGCTGAGGCTATTGCACAAATGAAACCCAACCGCCGTTTTCTGCTCTGTGTCATCTTTATATCTCTCGTCTTGGGACTTGCTATTACGCTCCTGTGGGTAATGGAGCAAAATTCATACGAAAGAATGAGAACGCAGCACATCATGGTCTTGGACGACCTCGTTAAGCAAAATGCGACCGCCGATGAGGTTATCAAGGTCCTTGGTCGGGAATTCAAATTATCTATGTCCGAAGCTGAAGGCGTTGTCGGAAAACACACTGTCCTGCGTCAAGGAAACATGAGTTCATTGGGGTTCATCCAGACGAACTTAAGCTATTCATATTTCATTCCGAACGGTGATTTTATTGTCATAGTAGGTTACAATGTTCAACGTCGAATTGTCGATTATGCTATTGGGCCTCAATGACACAAATTGGCTGACTCCGTGACCAATAGTTGGACCTACCGGATGCGCATCGGATTCGCTTTGCAGCAGCCCACCGGCATGTGGACCAATGGTTTCTGGTACAATTACGCCAAGCGCCTGACCAACGTCACCTCCCCTGCTGGCTCCTTGAGCTATCTCTTTCTGGTGTTACGCATCACGCATCACGCTCCCCAACACCAGCTACATCCCGAACAACTTTTACACTGTCGCAAGTTTGACCTGTTCAAGGGGCCACCGCGCGATAGTCCAACAGCCAAACGCTGGCGAGCCGGGTGTAATGGATGTCGGTGGCCAGCCCCGCCAAGGCCGCGCCCACTTCCGATTCATCGGGATAGTTTTTGATGATGTCGAACACCTCGCCCGTATGGAGGGTTCTTCGCTGATAAGTGTTTCCCTCCTTATCCACGCGCACGGGCAGCATCCAGCGGCAGTCCGCCCGCAAGTGATCCGCGAACACCACGCGTGCGTCCGGTTGCAGGCCGGCATGAAGCCCCGTCAGAAAAACACGAATCCTTGAGCGCGGCAGATGCGACCACCAGAACATGGCCACCCCGGCAGTGAATCCATTTGCCAGTTTTTCCAGATGCCACGCATCGGCCTCGGCAAACTCGACTCGCGCGCGTCCGTAAACTCTTTCGCGCGCCAGAGCCAGCATGGGTTCGTTGATGTCCGTGGCCAGGATGGACGTAGCGGTTCTGGCCATCATTTGCGTCCAATAGCCGGTGCCGCAAGCCACCTCCAGCACACGCTCGCCCGCCAACAAGTCGCGCAGCAGATCCGCGAGCCGCGCGAGATCAGCCTGTCGCTCCGGGATGCGGTAGGCTTCCTCGAATTCCCCGGCACGGTGGGCGTAATACAACGCCAGTCCGTCCGGTGTGCAGGTATCGGTAAACGACATCGCCTCCGTTCCGATGGAGTTCTGCAAAGCCCCCTCTGCGGGGATTGCCGCCGGATCACTCGATGCTGGTAACGCGCTCATTTCCGGGGCCGCAAGCTGCGGGCAAGTTTGCCGCACCTGCGGGCCTGATTCCACCTTGGCGCACATGGGCCGCCGCCGCAAGCTCCTCGTAATGCTAACCGTAGTTCTTCATTTTGGCCGGAGCGCGGCTGTGTCTGCAAGACCAGCCACAGCACGACCAAACGGATGTGGCCCAATCCACCCGATGCGGCTGGTGCTCCGCACCCAGCCACGCTCCACAAAATGAGAATCGCTGAATGGAAACCTTGTCTCGTCACTTCTTGCGCCGCATCCTGTTCTCCGTGCAAAGGACTTCTTCAAAATTCGACTTCGATGTCGCGATTCTCGGGGCAGGCAGCGCGGGTTACGCCGCTGCGCGCACGGCGGCGGGCGCTGGACTGAAGACCGTGGTGATCGAAGGCGGGAATGAGGTCGGCGGCTTGTGCATCTTGCGTGGGTGCATGCCGAGCAAGGCGCTGCTTTACGCGGCGGAAGTCTTGCACCTTGCGCGCAAGGCCGACACCTGGGGGTTGAAGGTCAAATCCGCCGGGTTCGATTTCGCCAGGATCATGCAACGCAAGGCGAAGATGATCGCCGGTTTTGCGGATTACCGGCGAGAACAGCTCGAGCGCGGCAAGTTCAAGTTCATCCGCGCACACGCAAAGTTTCTCGACGCGCACACGCTGGAACTGCGTTCCCATAACCCATTCGCAACCGCCGACATCAGGAGGCGGAATGGCCCACAAGAATCCGCCTCCTTACGTCGGCGGCTACGGTTCAGCGCGGGCGCAGCAGATGAGCACACGCATAGACTCACCGCCAGGTATTTCATCATCGCCACCGGCTCTGTCATCGCGGCCCCTCCCCTGCCCTCCCTGACGGAAGTTGGCTATCTCACCAGCGACCACGCGCTTTCGCTCAAGCAACTGCCCAAGTCGCTGATTGTCCTGGGCGGCGGCGCAATCGCCTGCGAACTGGCGCAGTTCTTTGCCCGTTTCGACGTGCGCGTGACCATGATCCAACGCAGCCCCCACATCTTGAAGGAATTCGATGAAGACGCGGCCAAGGTGATCGAGACGGTGTTCCGCCGCGAAGGCATCCGATTGTTCACCGGCACACGGTTGTTGGAGGTCAAACGCGCGGGCAAACAAAAGGTGGTGAGCTTCGAGCACGCCGGCCGGACCATGCGCGCGCAAGCGGATGAAATCCTGTTCGCGCTCGGGCGCACGCCCAATACCGCAGGCCTCGCGCTGGATCGCGCAGGCGTGCAAACGGAACAAGGCCGCATCGTCACCAACGCGCGGATGCAAACCAGCGCGCGGCACATCTTCGCGGCAGGCGATTGCACGGGGCCGCATGAGATTGTTCACATTGCCATTCAGCAGGCGGAGGTCGCGGCCCATAATCTCGCGCACCCACGAAAACCCCGAACGGTGGATTACCGGCTGCTCACCAGCGTGGTGTTCACTGATCCGCAAGTCGCGACCGTCGGTCTGACCGAGAAAGTTGCGCTCGCCCGGAAAGTCCCATTCCTCGTCGCGAGCTATCCTTTCAACGACCACGGCAAATCGTTCATCATGGAGGCTCTGGATGGTTTCGTGAAGCTGCTGGCGGATCCGCAGTCAGGCGAGATTTTGGGCGGCGCGTGTGTTGGCCCGATGGGTGGGGAGTTGATTCATGAAATCAACACGGCCATGACGAAACGAATGACGGTTCAGGAACTGGCCGCCACGCCGCATTATCATCCCACACTCGCGGAAATCTGGACTTACCCGGCGGAGGAACTGGCGGAACGAATTTCGACAGTGATTTGACACCGCTGGTTTCCGCCGCCGCACGCAGATCACTCCGCCTCCCTAATCGAGAGCGGTGAGTGTGGTGCGTTAACAAACAACGAAAAGACTACATGAACAAAAAACCCTCCAGATCAACGCCGCTATCTGCGGCCACACACAGGTTACTGTTGAACACAATCCTGCTCGGCAGCCTGGCCGGGGCAATCCCCAGTTTCGCCCAGGAAACAGGCGAAGCGGCGCGTTGGCAATGGCGCGATGCCCGGGAGTTGACCGTCGAAGGCAAAGGCTGGACCGACACCAGGGATTTCTACGATCGCCTGCCCGCGCGGGCGGAAGGCCAGGTGCGTCCGCCGGTGTGGCATTTGAGCCGCGATTCCGCCGGGATCAGCGTGCGCTTTGTCACCGAGGCAACGACGATTGCGGCCCAATGGAAATTGCGGCGCGAGGCGCTGGCGATGCCGCACATGCCGGCCACGGGCGTGAGCGGGCTGGATTTGTATGTGAAGGAACAAGGGCAATGGCGCTGGCTCGGCAATGGTCGTCCGACGAAAACCATTGAGGAAAAAGTGCTGGTCAGCGGAATGACGCCGGGCCGGCGGGAGTATTTGTTATACCTGCCGCTTTACAACGGAGCGCAGGAGGTGAAGATCGGCGTGCCACCGGGCGCGGAGTTGCACGCCGGCCCGGAGCGACCGGTGCGGACAAAGCCGGTGGTCTTCTATGGCACATCCATCGTGCAAGGCGGCTGCGCTTCGCGCCCGGGCATGGCGTATCCGGCGATTCTTGGTCGTCGCCTCGACGTGCCGACCATCAATCTCGGTTTCTCCGGCAACGCTCAGTGTGAACCGGAAATGGCGCGATTCCTCGCGGAACTGGACCCCGCTGTGTTTGTGCTCGATCCCCTGCCCAACATGACTGCGGAAATGGTGAACGCGCGATTCGAGCAGTTCGTGGGCATCCTGCGCGAAGCCCGCCCGCAGACACCCATTGTGCTGGTGGAACATCTGGATTACACCGACGGCGAATTCGTGGGAGCGCGCCGGGAAAAAGTCGCCGCCGCGAATGCTGCGCTGCGGACAATCCATCAACGCCTGGTCAGCAGCGGTCAGAAAAGGATTTTTCTGGTGCCGGGGGACAAGTTGATCGGTCACGATGGTGAAGCCACGGTGGATGGAACGCACCCGACGGATTTGGGGTTCTTGCGGATGGCGGATGCACTTGAGTCGGGGTTGCGGCGAGCCCTGAAATCAAACCGTTGAATCCAAACCTGCGGCAGCGGACGACGGATCGTCAGACCGGGGGGAATTACGCTTTTGCGTAATGCGCCGACACGGAGGCGGACGAAGGCAACGGAAACACTTCATCAAACTGGCTGTCCGTGAATCGGACGGCAATTTGAACTCCACTGAGTGCGTGCTCGCGCGCGAAATTGATGGCCCGCTGGGAGTGCTGAAAATCGTACGCCTCCAGCGGGTTGGCCGTCCAGTTTCCCAGACTCCGGAGGTATAGCTGCGTGCGCGCATGTTGCAGCAGGATTCTCATGTTTCGTTACTCTTACCAGGTTCGGCCCGCCTGCCCCAAAGTCTCCGCTCGCACCTTCGGCCAATGCATCAAGGCAGGCAGTTGAAGCTTATTCCGATCACGTCCGCAGGCAAGTCCAAGTTCAGATAAAATTCGGATAAAATTCTCGCCGCATTGTCCGGCTCAACGGGTGGCGAGTTTTGCAGCCGCCGCGCAGTAACACTGCAATTTCCCCTCGTCAATCGTCACGTCATTGCCTACGTTACGCTGGTAGTATGAAAAAGAATTTTGTCCTGATGTGGGCAGTCTTGGTTTCAGCCTGCTGGCACGTTGAAACGGCGGCCCTAGCACAGACGACCGTCGTGATCAGTAATCCACCGGCGATCCGCCTGATCCCCTCGCCGAGCGATTTGGGCTTGTCCGCTCCCCTGCCCTCGCCGCCAGTGAACCGACCCATCCAGGTGCGCCCACCGCAATCCGGCACTGCGTTTCCGAATTTTCCCGTCACTCCCGTCGCCACCGCTCCCGGGCCGCTGCCGCCCAACATCATCGCCTGGGATGGTGATTTGAAAGAATCCACTCTCAAAGCCGGTGAAGTGGAATCGCTGCTGACGTTCAACTTCACCAACGTTTCATCGTCCGATGCCACGATCAGCCACGTGCAAACCAGTTGCGGTTGCACCACGCCCCGCCTGCCACAGATGCCTTGGAAAATCGCGCCCGGCGCGCAGGGACAAATTCCCGTGGTGATGAACATGGCCGGCCGCTCGGGGACGGTGTTCAAGACCATCACGGTCAACACAGACAAGGGTTGGAAGATGCTCACCGTAAAAACCACGATTCCTCCGCCGTCACCCACGGCGATGACGGCGAATGAACGCTTGCGCAACCAACAACTCGTGCTGGCCGACCGGCAGGCGGTGTTCAAGGGCGATTGTGCGCGTTGTCACGTCGAGCCGGTGATTGGCAAGCTGGGCAAGGACCTCTACACCGCCGCCTGTGGCATCTGCCACGAAGCCGAGCACCGCGCCGAAATGGTGCCGGACTTGAACGCGCTCAATCACGCCACGAGTGCCGAGTACTGGAAACATTGGATCACGCACGGCAAAGCGGGTTCGCTCATGCCAGCCTTCGCCCACGCGCAAGGCGGGCCGCTTTCCGACGCGCAAATCGCTTCCTTGGTGAATTACCTTGTTAAAACGATCCCCTCCAAAGCTGGCGCCGCAACGCCCAGCCTCCCGGCCACCACTCCGGCTAAAGTCTCTCACCCATCCGGTGGGGAATAAAAGCGTTCGAGCACGCTGAGAGGGTGGAGAAACCGGTGCGGCAACTCACAACTTCATCGGTTGCCTTTGACCGTAAGTCAACGTTCGCCACAACCATTCCGCGGGCCCAAATCGAAACCGTTTCAGCCACCATAGGCTGAACGGGATTTGTGCGGCGTAAATGACCAGGGCCAACACCACGCCCGGCGCCCGGCCCACGGAACCGTACCAACCCAGGCCATAGCTGTAGAAGATCGTCGTGCAAACCAACGATTGCAGCAGGTAATTGGTTAAGGCCATCCGTCCGACGGCCGCGAGCGGATGAAGCAACTTCTGCGCGCCGTTGCCCCGCAATAGCAGCGTGATCGCCGCGGCGTAGGCAAAACAGAGCGCCGGTCCGCCCACCGCCAGCATCGCCGCCGTGACCACCCAAAGCGGCGAGACACTCGCCGGATCGGCTACCGCATAAGTGACCGCGTAAATTAGATTTGCCGGCAATCCCAGCGCGAGGCCCCACCCTAGCGTGCGCCGGATGAAACCAAGATTGGCTTCGATGTCATGCAAGAGTCGCCGCCGGCCCGCGTACAAGCCGAACAGAAACATCGCAAAGAACATGGGCGCGTAATACCAGACATACTGGTAGAGAAACATCACGTTGCGGGCGCGCTGCATGAAGACCTCCGCCACACTGCCGTGGGCGAACGCGCGCAGGTTCTCCGCCGCCGCCTGCTCATACCATGCGTTGGTCGCGGTGAGCTCTTTCTCTACGATCTCCGCCACTCCCGGCACGAGCGACCCCAGCGCCATCATCGCCCCGAGCAGCGCGTAGATGACGACTGGCACCAGCAGGGAAATGCCCGCCCACACCAGCAGCGTGGTGGGTTGGCGATTGCGAAACGCCAGCAGTAGGAAACCGAACAAGGCGTACATTACAAGAATGTCCCCTTCCCAAATCAAGAAGGCGTGCGCCAGCCCAATCGCCAGCAGCGTCAGCAGTCGCCGCGCGTAACGACCCACGAAACCGGCCCCGCGCGCCGCCGCCCGCTCCATTTGAATGGCCATGCCCAGACCGAACAAAAACGAGAACAGCGAAATGAACTTCCCCTCCGCGAAGACGCGCACCAGCCAGTCCGCCGCCACGTCCGCACGCGACGTCCACGGTTGGGCGGCCATGAACAGGTCGTAACACGGCCAACTGAACAGCGCCATGTTGACGAGTAAAATCCCAAGCAAGGCGAAGCCGCGCAGCACATCCAGCGTTTCAATCCGTTCCGCAGGGGCGACCGGTGTCGGCGCCGGCACGTGGAGTTGTGCGATGACGGGTGGAATGTCTGGCATGGCCTGCATGAGCATCTGAGCGATCCGCGAGCGCGATGATGTGCATCCCTCGCAACGGGTCAAGCCACGAGTTCGATTTCCCCATACCGCCAGTGACGGCGGTGTGTGACGACCGGAAGTTCGCCGCTCATTGGCGGAATTCGCGGCCGGGTTGGTTCATGCGCTCCGGATGTTCTCCAGAAACCCGCTTGCACCACTATCACGAACCTCCACAATGAGGAGATCAAGGTGCCGCCCGTCTCTGGTGCCCCGCAACGCTTCTACCGGGGCATGTTGCCGGTGCCGGTGCCGTGAGCCGGGGTTGGCAAGCTGCGGGCCTGGGCGCGAAACGCAGCCACATTCGCGCGGAGAGAACGGCTTGTGTTCACAGTCGCGAGCGGCGAAGCCTGCGCTCGGAAGTTGCTGGCGGGACGGGACGTCCTCCTCGCGCCGTTACGCAAGGTTGCGCCCGCCAGTTCCACCGTTTGCGACGAACCGGGCAATCGCTGCGACACAAAGCCGACAACATGTCGGCGCTCCGATCACCTGGGATTGAAGTGGTAAAGGCGTCGCTCTGGCAAAACGGGTCAAGGGCTGGACGGTCGGTTCCCCCTTGCCCAAACCGGCACCCGCACATCTTTGGTCGGAGCATCTGGGGGAATGAAGGGCTTCAAGTCCAGCAGCGGAGTCCCGTCAAAGGCGTCCAAGTCATCCACGGTGATCCGATTGCCCTGAATCGCAAGAATCCGGCACACGCTTAGCGCGATCAGATTCGGACGCACAGGGGCGCGGCAGGCGAACACCCCGGTCAGCGGATTCTCTTGGTTCCCGCGCGGATGCACCCGCAGCATGCGCCGTTGGTGTGGAGTATCATTCTTGTCGAACCAGTAGAACACGTTGAGATGTGACCATTCCTCCAGGCCCAGCAACCCATCCACGTATTCGTCAAAAATGCGGAGATGCACTCCCTCACCCTTTTTCTCCACCGCGCCAATGGGGAACAGTTTGAAAAACGGCAGGGCGACCCCGGTTGCGGTGGGGTCCGCCCGGGCGGCAACCGACCCCGTGGCCAGGAGACCACTGCCCGCCACCTGGCGCATCACCCTGGTCACAAACTTGCGTCTCGAGGTTTTCATTGATTCAGCCTTTCAAACCGAAGTGTCACACACCGGACAATCGTCCGAAAGGGTTTTCCCAGGCCCAAAGGGCTGGACGATCAAACGGACAGTGCCTCCGCGTTTCGCGCAAAACCCACCCATGCCGAAGCTGGAACTCCAGCCTACGCCCAGGCCGATCCGCTTCGTGGCAGCCGGGATCACGGGACTCATTTCAAAACCGGACGCGAAAGCCGTTAAGGAATAAGAAGCCTCCCCACATGGACTCCCTGAGAACGACCGCTTGACACTCAATCGGCAGGGAATAGCTTGCCGCGAGGGACAGACCATGAAGCCGCTGAGACAACATTGCCCCTTTGCCGGTGACACTTCAAAAATGCCTTGGTGTAAAAATTTCAGATTGGCAATCGGGTGTGGCTTCGTTCCCCGGGTGAGAAGCGACTGTTTCTCCGCAGGGAACGCCTTCAGCTTGATTGAACTGCTGGTGGTGATTGCCATCATCGCAATTCTGGCGGGGATGATGTTGCCGGCGCTGGCCCGTTCCAAATCCATTGCCCGGGAAAAGGCGTGCGTGAGCAACCTGCGGCAGGTGCATGCCGCTTTGCAGATGTATGCCGACGAGGCCGATGACTGCTATCCGCTCGCACCCACCGAACACAATCCGCATCCGGATTTGCTGAACGCGCTCGATACTTACCGGTCCGGATTGGTGCGGGTGTTCTATTGCCCGCAGGCCGATTACATGGAGCAATACGCCCAAAGTCCGAACTACACACCGAAAGGCGGCATTGATTCGGTGAGGGACACTCCCACCAACCGCGCGACCGGGAACATCTCCTACATCTATTTCAGTTTTCGCACCAACAAGTATTGCGCCGCCAGCCCGGGTGGATACTGGCGTGAAACGGGCAATTTCATCCCGCGCCAACTCAAGACCACGGATGTGAAATGGCTGGACGACGCCAAACCGCAGTTGGCGGGCAGCATCAGTGACCGCTGGGTCATGAGTGATTTCTTCCGCCAAGGCGCGCCCTTTCCCCACGGCCGCTCCCACGCCCGCGGCGTGAACATCTCCTACTTGGACGGCCACGTGAATCTGATGCGCGGGCGGCCGAGGGAGAATTACCGTTAGTTGCGGCCCGTATATCTCCTGCCCCGCTATTTGGGGCCGCGCGCGTACGAAGCATGGATTCAAAATGGCCGCGATGGCAGATGAAGGACGGAACGCGCCACATCCGCCTCACCGTTCGGTCAAATCAAACTCTCGCCAACCCCGGTCAGGCTTGTTATTCATGGCCAAGTCTATGAATTCGCCTGCCACCAAGTGGATTGCCGAATGGCTGGGCGGCTTGGGCCGCATCGCCTTGCTGGCCCGGGACGCCATCAAGTCGCTGGTCACCTTCAAAGTCGCGTGGCGGGATTTGTTATATCAGGTCTATTTCATTGGCGTGAAATCGCAGTCCGTGGTTCTGGTGACCGGCGCGTTCACGGGCATGGTGTTGACCGCCCAAACTTACTTTCAGTTTCACAAAGTCCACATGGACACGGCCACGCTGGCAGTGGTGGGCGTCTCGATGTGCAGCGAACTGGGGCCGGTGCTCACCGCCCTGATGGTCGCGGGCCGCGTCGGCGCCGCCATCGCCGCCGAACTGGGCACGATGCGCGTGACCGAGCAGATTGACGCCTTGCGCACGCTGGCGACGCATCCGGTGGATTATCTGGTCGTGCCGCGGCTGGCGGCGGCTCACCTCGCCCTGCCGCTGCTGACGGTGGAATCCATCGCATTGGGAATTGCTGCGGGATACGTGGTGGGCGTGTACTTGCTGGGCATTGACGCCGCCTACTCCTGGCACAACCTGGTGAGATACACGGGCGCCGTGGACGTTTTCATCGGCCTGATCAAATCATTCATCTACGGCGGGATTGTGGCATTGGTGGGTTGTTACAAGGGCTTGTCCTGCGGCGAGGGCGCGGAAGGCGTCGGTCGCGCGACCACCGAGGCCGTGGTGTATTCGTCCATCGCCATTCTGATCGCGAACTTCTTCCTGACCCTGGTGCTGGGCAAGCTGTTTGCAATCCTATGATCGAGGTCATTGACTTGAAAAAGGCCTTTGGTCCGAACCTGATTCTTGATGGCGTCAACTTGCGCATCGAGAAAGGCGAGTCGGTGGTCATCATCGGGCGCAGCGGCGGCGGCAAGAGTGTCTTGCTCAAACAGTTGATCGGATTGTTGAAACCCGATTCCGGTCGGGTGGAGATCGAGGGCGAGGACATTGTGCCCATGAATGAACGGCAGTTGCTGCGGGTGCGGCAAAAGTTCGGAATGCTTTTTCAAGGCGCGGCCCTGTTTGATTCCATGACTGTGGCCGAAAACGTGGCCTTTCCGTTCCGTCAGCGACGTGATCTGACGCCCCAGGAAATCACGCGCAAAGTCACCGAGGCGCTGGCCATGGTGGATTTGCAGGGTACGGAAGGCAAAAAGCCATCCGAGCTGTCCGGCGGCATGAAGAAGCGGGTGGGACTGGCGCGGGCCATTGTCTATCAGCCGGAGATCGTATTGTATGATGAACCAACCACGGGCCTGGACCCCATTGTGTCCGACAGCATTGACCAGTTGATCATGCGCGTACGCGACCGGCTGGAGGTGACCACGGTGGTGGTGACGCACGACATGCGCAGCGCGCGGCGGGTCGGCCACCGCATTCTCATGCTGCACGAGAAGCGGATATACACCAGCGGCACGCCGGAGGAAATTTTTGCCTCGCAAGACCCCGTGATCCGGCGTTTCATTGAGGGCGTTTCGGACCCGAAGGAACATTATTTCTGACATGAGCCAGACACGCCTTGAAATCAAAGTGGGACTCTTTGTCCTGGTGGGCCTGCTGTTGCTGGGCGCGCTGCTGATCAGCTTCAGCAAGGGCACCACCCGCTTCTCGCGAACCTACGAGCTTTATCTGGATACCACGGACGTGGGCGGCATCAAACTCGGCGCCGGGGTCCTGATGGCGGGTTATCCCATCGGTGACGTGAAGCGGTTGATGCTCTCCACCAACGGCGAAACGGTCACGCTGCTGTTGAGCATCAAGCAGCAGCACCGCATTCGCAGCACCGCGATGTTTGTCCTCGAACAATCCGGCTTTCTCGGCGACCAGTATGTCGCGGTCTATCCCGGCACGAATCTCACCGCGCCCTACTTGGAATCCGGTGCGCGCGTGGTGTGTCCGCCGCCATTCAACCTCCAGCAAACCGCCCGGGATGCCAGTGGGTTCATCCGGCGCATTGATGAAACCGCCCAGAAACTGAACGCCACCATCGCGGATGTGCGCACTCACGTGCTCAACCAGCAAACCCTCACGAACCTGGCGGTCACGGCGGCAAACATGCGGAACGTGTCCGAGCGCGCCCTCGTGACCGTGGATGGCATTCATTCACTGGTGGAATCCAACCGTCCGGCCGTGAGCGGGGTAGTCAGCAACCTCGATCTCTTCTCCGACCAGCTCAATCAGTTCGCCGCCGCGCTCAATGACGTCATGGCCACGAACAGCACGGAGATCTCGACCGCTGTAAAAAACATTGAGTCCGCCTCGGAAGTGTTGAACAGTCTGCTGGGCGACTTGCAGGCGGGAAAGGGTTTGGCTGGCTCCGTATTGCAGGACGCGGAACTGGCGGCGAGTGTGGCCGCCATCACTGAGAACCTTTCCGTGACCACCAGCAACCTGAACCGGCTGGGTTTGTGGGGCGTCTTGTGGAGCAAGAAGCCGCCGGCCACCGCCCCGCCCGCCGGCCCGCGGCTCAGTTCGCCCCGGGACACATCTCCTTAAACTATGGCACTGTGGGTCATTCGAATTCTGTTCCTGGGACTGTGCGTCACCGGGGGCTTCGCCCTCAGCCAGGTGCGCCAGGAATTTGTCGGCGGCACGCATGGCGCGCTCTTTGGCATGATGATCGGCTTTGGGTTTGGCGGGTTCATGATCGCGCTGGACGAGATGCTCAAGGGCTTCTCCCTGCGGGCCTTCTCCGCCACCACGTTCGGCCTGCTGCTGGGCATGGTCGTGGCCGTTCTGATTGACCGCTCCGGGTTGTTCGACAAAGTGGATCAGGACACCCGGATGCTCGTGCGCGTTGGCCTGTTTCTGGCCTTCAGTTACATCGGGATCGTGCTCGCGATGCGCAGCAACAAGGAGGATTTTTCCCTCATCATCCCCTATGTGCGCTTTGCTCCGCGCAACAAACCGGACAATCTCCTGCTCCTGGACACCAGCGCGATCATTGACGGGCGCATTGCCGATTTGATCGAAGCCAACTTTCTGGAGGGAATCATCGTCGTGCCGCGCTTTGTGCTCAAGGAACTCCAGCAGGTGGCGGATTCGAGCGACCCCATCAAGCGTGCCCGCGGGCGGCGTGGCTTGGAAATGCTCAACCGCATTCAGCGCAACCAGCGCAACGAAGTCAAAATTCACGATGGCGACTTCCCGGAAGAGAAGGAAGTGGACACCAAGCTTATCCGGCTGGCCCGCAACCTCGGCGCCAAACTTTTCACCAACGACCACAACCTCAGCAAAGTCGCCGAGTTGCAGAACGTCAACTGTGTCAACCTGCACGATCTGGCCAAGTCGCTCCGCTCCATTTTGCTGCCGGGCGAACTGCTCTCGATGCGGATCGTCCGGGAGGGCAAGGACAAGGGGCAAGGAATCGGCTACCTGCCCGACGGCACGATGGTAGTGGTCAACAACGGCCAGTCGCACGTGGGCCAGCAGGTGTTGGTGCAGGTGCAAAGCTCGCTGCAAACCGGCGCGGGCGTCATTGTCTTCGCCGACGTGCGCCCGCCGGCTGCTCCCTGAGCTAAAGCCCACATCATCCTCCTACCATGCAACTCGTCACCGTTCTCACCGCCTTCAATCCCACCGATGCCCATCTCGCCCGGTCGCGCCTCGACGCCGCCGGCTTTCACGCGGTGGTCACCAATGAAATGTCCGCGTTGAGCATTGAAGGCTATGCGTTGACCGCCGGCGGCATTTGCGTGCAAGTGCCGGAAACCGAGGCCGAAGAAGCCAAGGCATTTCTCAACTCTTCCGAGCCGGTTGACGAATGACTCCCCCCCGCGCCCGACTTCTCGCCCGGCTTCAGCGCCGTCTGCCCGCCGGGGAACTCCAGCTTCAGCCGCGGATTCTCGCGCAGTATGCAGGAGACAAATGGTTCGCCTCGCATTTGCCCGAGGCGGTTGCGCGGCCCCGCAACACGAAATCGGTTTCCACAATTCTGCAATTTGCGAATCGTCACCGCATTCCGGTGACGGCGCGCGGCGCGGGCCACGGCTACGTGGGCGGCTGTGTGCCGTTGCACGGCGGCATTGTGTTGTCGCTCGAACGCATGAACCGCATCAAGGAAATCAACGCCGCCGACTTCGTGGCGGTCGTTCAGGCGGGAGTTGTGACCGCCACACTCCAGGATGCGGTGGCGCAACAGGGATTGTTTTACCCGCCCGACCCTGCCAGCCGCGGCGAAAGCTTTATCGGCGGCAACATCGTCACCAACGCCGGCGGTCCGCGCTGTTTGAAGTATGGCGTGACGCGGGATTACGTGCTCGGACTTGAAGCCGTTCTGGCGGACGGCACGGTGGTTCAGTTGGGCGGGCGCACGCACAAGAACAAAACCGGTTTCGAGTTGCACCGCCTGCTGGTCGGCTCGGAAGGTTTATTGGCCGTGGTCACCGAAGCCACCATCAAACTCCTGCCGCTGCCGCCGTATCGGGCCAACCTCGCGATTGGCTTCTCCTCGATGCGCGCGGCCATCCGCGCCCTGCACGCCATCCTCCGCGCGGGCTACCTGCCCGCCGCGTTGGAACTGGCCGACTCCTTTACACTGGCTGCCGCTTACCGGCGCACCAAGAGCGAACGCCTGCGCGGCTGCCGCGCGCATCTCATCGTGGAGTTGGACGGTCAACCACGCTCCGTACGTGGCGAAGTGCGCGACCTCCAGCGCATCATCAGCGCGCAAGAGCCGTTGTTCATTGAAGTCGGCCTGGGTGAAAAACAATGCGAAGCCGTCTGGAAAATCCGCCGCGAGTTTTCCTACGCGTTGCGCGACACGGGTCTGACCAAACTCAACCAGGACATTGTCGTGCCGCGCAGCCGGTTGGAGGACTTGTTCGCCTTTGCAGCGCAACTCCAAAAAAAGCACGGCCTCCAACTGGCCTGTTTCGGTCATGCGGGCGATGGCAACATCCACACCAACGTGATGGTGGATTTCCAGCAACCCGGCGCCAAGGCGCGCTCCGAAGCCACCCTCGACGAACTATTCTGCCAGGTGCTGGCGTGGGGCGGTTCGATCACCGGCGAACACGGCATCGGCATCGCGAAGAAACGCTGGTGGTCGGTGGCGGTGTCGAAGGAGGTCCACAAGTTACACCGCACCGTGAAGCACGCGCTCGACCCGAAGGGGATTTTGAATCCAGGAAAATTTGTGTAGCCGCCGAGGTGAGGAGGCGGACTTCCTGGGCAAGCCAGGCGGGGCGTTCCAGAGGCGACAGCCATGCTGGATTCACAGTCTGTGAGCCAGGAGTTTGTGCAGCGGTTCCTTCCATCAACCACCTGTCGGTAACGCCGGCTTTCCAGTCGCCGCGCTCGCCGGTTGGAAAACCGGCGATACGCCCTCGCGGTTCACGGTCCCGACGCTCTTTTCGAAAAACGTGAAAACTACCCTTGAACCCCTTCGTCCAAAGCGGCGATAAATCAGCCGCACTCCAAACGCTTCGCGAGGCTGGTTGACGCGGAAACGTCGCGAAGCGTTTGGAGTACGTGCGTCTTCAGCGCCGCTCTTCGCGCGGGACTGCCGCTTCGCCGGTTCAGGAGATCAATGCGGGAAATTCCATTTGGGAGGCATCTCACCCCCAGCCCCGGCTTTGCGATGACGTGTGTGTAGATTTGCGTCAGCAGTCCTCATATCGGCAACGGAGCGCCGGCTTGCAGCCGGCTTTGGAAGCTGAAATCGTGAGCAACGTCCACTTTTTCAGGCGAGGTAAGCCGGTTACAAACCGGCGCTCCGCCAAAATGAGTTTCCTGGAGTTTGGGAGCATGGAGTTGACTTCCCCGCTTGAATGGCGCCCAATCGCAGGCACTGACAGGAGTTGGCAGATCTTGGGTTATGCGACCAGAACAATGGCAGCTTTTCAAGGCCGCGGCCAAGCGGCAGAACCGTGGCGGGCCGATTCCGCTCGCCCTCATCGTGGATTGCCCGTGGATTCCGCCTTATTGCGGCGTCGGCCAGTGGGATTACTTCTTTGACCCCGAGACTTGGTTCAACTGCAACGTCAAGGTCCAGCGCGATTTTCCGGACGTCATCTGGTTTCCCTCATGGTGGTCGGAAGTCGGCATGGGCGCCGAACCGTCCGCGCTCGGACCGCGCCTGCGCTTCAATCGCAACCGCGTCCCCGACGTGGAACATCTCCCTTTCCCCGTCGAACGCCTCGACGAACTCACGCTGCCCGATCCGAAATCGGACGGCTTCATGGCGCTGTGTCTCTACCGCTACGAAAAACTCAAACCGCGCATCTTCGACGCCGGCTTCACCATTCCCGTCGTGGCCGCGCGTGGACCGCTGACCATTGCGTCGTTCTTTCGTGGCGTCACGGAATTGATGATGGACATTGTGGACGAACCGGAGCGCGCGATGAAATTGCTCGACCTGGCCACCAATCTCGCCATCGGCTGGCTCAAAGCCCAGGCCGAAGTCATCGGCCCAAGTGTGGAAGGCATTCTCGTGCTCGACGACCTGAGCGGCTTCATTGGCCGCAAGCATTACCAGCAATTCGCCCATCCATTCCTGAAACGCTACTGCGATGCTTTCCCGGCGGATTGGGTGAAGGTGTTCCACAACGACGCCAACGTTTCCGCCTGCATTGATCTGATTCCGGACGCCGGCTTCGACGTGTTGAACTGGGGGCTGGAAACCAGCATGACCAAGGCGTGCGAGAAACTCGGCGGTCGCATGACGCTCATGGGCAACGTGCCGCCGCTCGATCTGGGCGCGCGTGGCACACCGGAGCAAAACTACGCCGCTGCCATGAATGCCATGCAGGAAGCGGGCGACCATCCGCTCATCCTTTCCTGGGCCGGCGCCACCACCACGGGCATTTCGCCGGACAACGTCCGCGCCCTCGCCCGGGCCGCGCGGGATTTCAACCAAGCCCGCGGCTAGCAGCCTGTCGGACTTACCGCGAAGAGATTTCTGAAAATAGTTTGAACAAAAAGGGGGCGGTACGGATCCAAAGGCCATGTCTGCACGTTTTGTAAATGTGGATCGCCAGACGCCGATGTTTCTGCCCTGCGATC
>JACZKP010000195.1 GCA_014860005.1 Verrucomicrobiota bacterium
GGTGGGCGGCTATGGGGGCATGGCGAAAAACATCACCCTACAGCCGCGCAAGTCGGGCCGAACCGGCGCGGTATCGGTACAATCTTCACGGAAATGCCAGGCGGTTGGTCGCCACGCCAGTGTTGAGCAGGGCTTCCTGCAATTGGAGCGAGGAGAATCCCTGCACACTGCCGTCGGACAATCCCACATTGCCTTGGTGGCGATGCATTCCCTTGCTCCAACTCACCGTGTCGTTGCTGGTCACCTGCAGCATCCGGTTGGGCAGCCGCGTGCCGCCTTCGAGGTTGCGGTCACCAGTAAGAAACATCTGCGGCATGGTTTCGTTCGCATCCACGCCCACGAAATAACTGATGTTCGTGTTGCTGAAAGCTGCGGTGAAATGTCTTGCTCGGACGCGGTCCCGGTCGCTGTGACACCCCAGTATCACGGGCGTGTTGAGTTCATTGGACATGACCTGGAAATGCCGCCAGACCTCGCCGGTGCCGACATGTTCGAGCGTCCCGCCACGGTTCGTTGAAAGAGACATGGGAAAAGCATCCTGATGATCCAGCGCCCATTGCCGGAACGACAGGCCGACCTGCTTCAAATTGCCGAGACAACTGATTCGCTTTGCCCGATCAATCTGCTTCTTCCGATCCGCGAGGAAAGCAAACGCCAGCACCGCGAACACAGCCACGATAACGAGGATTTCCAGTCGGTTGAAACCGTGCGATCTTGCTCGCGATTGAGTGTTCATAACCTTCACGGAAATGCCAGGCGGTTGGTCGCCACGCCAGTGTTGAGCAGCGCTTCCCGCAGTCGCCCCGAGGAAAAGCCCTGCACGCTGCCGTCAGCCAGAGCCACGTTGCCCTGGTGCTTGTGCATCGTTCCACTCCAACTCACCGTATCGTTGCTGGTCAGGAGAAGAATCCCATTAGGCAACAGCGTGCCGCCCAGCAGATTGCGGTCCCCGGCCAGGAGCATCTGAGGATGGGCTTTATCCGCATCCAGACCGACAAAGTAACTGATGTTCGTGTTGCTCAGGAGTGAACGAAAATCCCGTGCTGGCGAGCGATCCCGATCACTGGGACAGACCAAAGTCAAAGGGGTGCTGAGTTCATTGGACATGACTTGAAAGTGGCGCCAGACCTCGCCCGTGACGGCATGTTCCAGGGTTCCACCATCGTTCGTCGAAACCGTCATGGGATAGGCGTTGGTGTGATCAAGCGCCCATTGCAGGAAGCTCAGGTTAATCCCCTTCAGGCGGCCGGTGCAGCTAATACGTTGGGCCCGTTCCCTGGCTTTGCTCAACGTCGGCAGGATGACAATCGCCAGGACCACAATCACGGCTACGACCACGATTAGTTGGATCAAATTCCAACCCGTGACCTCATGGTGTCCTCGCGTGAGTTTCATAACCTTCACGGAAATGCCAGGCGGTTGGTGGCGGCGCGGGTGTTTACCAGAAGCTCCCGCAGTTTCGGTGTGCTGACTCCCGTCACCGAGCCGTCAGCCAGACCGATATTGCCTTGGTTGACGTGCCGGTCTTCGGTCCATGATACCAGCGCGTTGGTCCACAGATTCAACATACCCCGGCTCACCGGCACGCCACCGACGGTCAGGTTGGCATCGCCGGTCAGAATCGTTTGTGGCTGGGTTTCGTCCGCATCCACGCCAACGAAGTAGCTGACGCTATGGTCGTTGGTAAACGGAATCTGACCCGACGTTCCCGAAGGAACTGTAGAGGCAAAAGTGGTGGCCCGCAGTCGTTTGGGATCGGCATCCTGTGGGCAGATGAGAATCTTGGGCGTGTTCAGTTCGTTGGACATGACCAAGAAATGAACGTAAACGTTGCCGGCATCCACCAACTCCATCGTGCCGCCATTGGTCACGGAGACTTGCATAGGGAACTTGTCCCCGTAATCCAGTGCCCATTGTTTGAATGCCAAGCCGATCTGTTTGAGGTGGTTGGTGCAGCCCACCTTGGAGGTTCTTGCGGTCGCCCGCCTCCAGGCAGGTAGCAAAATGGCCAGCAACCCGATCAACACCGCCACGATGATCAGTACTTCAAACAGCGTGAAGCCGCGGCGATTCGTTTGTGCGTGAGGTTTCATAATCTTCAAGGCATGGCCAGCCGGTTTGTGGAGGCGCCTGTATTCATGAGGAGTTCCCGCAATCCTGGCGTGTTGACGCCCGTCACCGAGCCGTCAGCCAGACCGATATTGCCTTGGTTGACGTGCCGGTCCTTGGTCCATGAAACCGGAGCATTGGTCCACAGACTCAACAGCCCACGGCTCACCGGCACGCCACCGACGGTCAGGTTGGCATCGCCGGTCAGAATCGTCTGCGGCTGAGTCTCGTCCGCGTCCACGCCGACGAAGTAACTCACACTATGGTCGTTGGTAAACGGAATCTGACCCGGCGTTCCCGCGGGAGTTGGGGAGGCAAATGTTGTGGCCGTGAGTCGTTTAGGGTCGGCATCCTGTGGGCAGATGAGAATCTTGGGCGTTTGCAGATCGTTGGACATGACCAGGAAATGCACATAAACGCTGCCGGAATCCACCAACTCCATCGTGCCGCCGTTCGTCACGGAGACTTGCATGGGGAACTTGTCACCGTTGTCCAGTGCCCACAAACGGAACGACAAATGCACCTGCTTGACGTTGTAGGTACAGCTGGTTTTCGAAGCTCGCGCTCTGGACTTCGCGAATGACGGTAGCATGAGGACCGCTGCAATGATCAACACCGCCACAATGATCAGCACTTCAAAGAGCGTGAAGCCGCGGGGGATTGTTCTTCGCCGTACTTTCATAACTCTGTCCCAACCCCGCCAAACCAATCAGCACTGACAGTGCCACGACGATTTGAGCGCAATTTCATACGTTCCGCGCCGGAGAGGTGCGGCATTTCCACGCATGCTGCGCGAACCTCACACATTTGCCTTGAATCGGTTGCCGCCATTCCTGAACCTCGCACTACCATGAAGTTCGCCATCTGTAACGAGATTTATCAAGGCTGGAAAATCGAGGATACGCTGGCCCATGCCGCGCGGCTCGGTTATGCCGGCCTTGAAATCGCGCCGTTCACGCTCGCCAATTCGGTCAACGACATCTCCGCCGCCGAACGTCAGCGCATCCGCGACCTCGCCGCGCGCAACCAGATCGCCATCGTGGGCTTGCACTGGTTGCTGGTGAAGCCGGAAGGCTTGTATCTGAATCACACGGACGCCGGCATCCGCGAACGCACCGCAAAATATTTTGTGGACCTCGTGGATTGCTGCGCCGACCTCGGCGGCACGGTCATGGTGGTGGGTTCCCCCAAACAGCGCAACGTGCTGGAAGGCGTCTCGCGTCAGCAGGCGTGGGACTGGACGGCGACCACGTTTCGCGACGCGGTGAAACGCGCGGAAGACCGGGCGGTGACGATTTGTTTCGAGCCGCTCGCCCCGGCGGAGACGAATTTCATCAACACGGCAGCCGAGGCGATTGAGTTTGTGAAACCGTTCAACTCGCCGGCGTTCAAGATCATCATTGATGTGAAGGCGATGTGTTCGGAGGCCAAGCCCATTCCACAGATCATCCGCGAATCGTGGCCGCACTTCGCGCACTTCCATGCGAATGACAAGAATTTGAAAGGCCCGGGCTTCGGCGAGGTGGATTTCAAACCCATCGCCGCCACCTTGCGCGAGGTCGGCTACAACGGCTACGTCTCGGTGGAGGTGTTCAAGTTCGAGGAGGGCCCGGAGATCATCGCTGGCAAGAGTATTGAGTATCTGAAACAAGCGTTTGCCGTGGCGTAGCCGCCGACAGAAGCAGGAAGTGCCGCCCTTGTGGTCGTAAGCCGGCTCGATGGAGATTCCTTACACCGCCACCGTTGCCGTCCAACAGTTGCGTCCGAATTTGGTCTTGAACGAATCAGCCAGCGCCTCTGCCGCCAGCACGCCGGACACAAGGGCGAAGGTGGTTGAGCCGCTGCCGGACATGAGCGTGGCGGCGGCGCCGTGCGCACGCAGGTATTCCTGAAACAGTGCCAGCAACGGGTATTTCGCCAGCACCGGCGCTTCGAGGGAATTGTAGAACTCACGCGTGGCGGCAGAAACATCTCCCGCCCGGAGCAGTGTCAGGAACTTCTGCGCGCGGCCTGCCGTGCCGTTCAACGCCGCGGGAAAGCGGGCGAGATTCTGGTAAGCCCACGCCGTGGAAATGCCGAAGCCGGGATGGATCAACAGCCACGCCATCCCGCGCAACGCCGGAAAGAAATCGAGTGGCTGGATGTTTTCACCGCGTCCCGTGGCCAGCGCCGGTTGGCTTTGCAGGAAGAAGGGCACGTCCGAGCCGAGCGCGGCGGCGAGTTCATGCAGTTTGGGTCGTGGCAATGGTTCGCCGAACAATTCGTTTAAGCCCAGCAGCGTCGTGGCGGCGTTGCCGCTGCCCCCGCCCAAGCCGGCGGCCAGGGGGATTCGCTTTTCCAGATGGATCTTTACGCCATCCCCAATTTGCGCCGCCTGGAGGAAAACAGTTGCCGCGCGATGAACCAGATTCTCCGCGCCGCCCGGCAGGTTGGGATCGCTGCACGTCAGATCGAGGTTTTGCCCGCGCCGCGCGAACGATAACCGGTCACACAGATTGACTGGATGCATGACGGTTTCAAGGGCATGGAAACCGTCCGGCCGCCGACCGAGGATGTTCAGCAGCAGGTTGACTTTGCACGGGGAGTCTTTTTCCAGCGACATGCGATCTCGTCAGGATAAACAGTTGCCCGATGGTTTCCGGCTTCAGGACGCTTACGCGGGCCAGTCTCAACAAAAACGCGCCAACGGAATCCGTCGGCGCGCGGTGAGAATGGACCAGAGTTCCGATTAGTTGTCGAAAATCCGGAAGCGGCTGCCGGGAATCATCGGGGCCACATCGCCACCGCTAAAGCCGATGGAGGCATCGGTGGCGAAGGCCGAGTCCGAGAGCAGCCGCGGCTTGTAATTGTCCGGATACACCGGTTCCGGCGTCAGGTAATTCGTGGCGATGGGATCGTAAGAGGGAAATGGGAAAGTGACGATCTCATACAAACCAATACCCGTCCGCGCCAGGGTGCGATTCATGCCGCGGACGAAGCCGGTGGTGTAAGCACGATCAGGTGATTCAAACAAAGCGGTTTGCTCCATGCTGCGTCGGACTTCCGAACCGCGCACGATTTCGTAGAAATTACCGAGGCCACGCCCGAGTTTCTTCTCCGGGCCGGCACATCCGGAAGCCAACACGCCGACCAGTAGAACCGCGCCGAGGAAGGATGCAGATTTTCGCATAACGTTCTCTATTTGTTGGAGACGTTACCGTGATCTCCGGCGATGTAAAGCGTGTTTTCCAGATGAAAAAATGTTTTTCTCACAGGCCGGTGGGATGGTCCAGAAACGTCCAGGGGACGTTGAACCCACGCGACAGATGCGCCGCCAGCGCCTTGACCCCAAACGTCTCCGTGGCGTAATGACCGCCGTAAAGCACGTTCACGCCGAGTTCCTCGGCCAAGGCGTAAGTCCAGTGGGGACCCTCGCCCGTGATGAAAGTGTCCACGCCCTCGCGGGCGGCCAGTTTCAATTCCCCACCCGCACCACCCGTCACCACGCCAATGCGCCGGCAGAACTTCGGGCCGCCGGGAATCAAGCGCGGCTTCGCGCCGGTTGCGCTGTGAAGTCGCTTCGTTAATTCCGTCCGGGAAAGCCGGGTCGTGGTTTGAAAACCGAGAAACTGGTCGCGCGTGAAGAAGAATGGCCGCAGTTTCCGAAGCCCCAAGGCCGCGCAAAGTTGCGCGTTGTTGCCCAGCTTCGGATGCACGTCCAACGGGAGATGTGAACTGTAAACGGCGATGTCGTGATCCAGAAGCAGTCGCAACAACTCATACTTCCGGCCGGTCCACGGATGGGACGGCGACCAGAACAGTCCATGATGGACAATGAGCAAATCCGCCTTGGCCGCAATGGCGAGCCGCACGGTGGCGAGGCTGGCGTCCACGGTGGCAGCGAGGCGTGTCACCTTGCCGGAGTTCTCCACCTGCAATCCGTTCACCGCCCCGTCATAGTCTTTGACCTCGCGGGTGCGCAGCAACCGGTCGCAGTGTTTCACAATCGTTTGGAGCGAAGCTTTCGGCATGGCGGAATGAAAGCAAGGAGCCAGCGCCGTGCAAAGCTGGAACTCACCGGAAGCCGGTCGCTTCCGCGGAGCGCATGGGTGACCGTTCGGGGTGCAGGTCTCTCCAGAGCGAGATCAACCGTGAGACGTTCAATCCACTCGCGATTGCTGCAACCTCCATCACTGAAAGCGACTACGCGACCGTTCGACCAAATCATCCGCAGCGCGAACGACCAGGCCAGTTGGCGCAGCCTCGCGCCGCGGCTGTCTGCTAAAAAGACAGGCGGAAGCCGCTTTCACTGGCCGGCCGCACGGCGCAGACTGACACCATGATCAAACCCTGCGATGTAAAGATCGCGCACAGCAGGCATGGGACGCAGACGAAGGGTTTCACGTTGATTGAACTGCTGGTGGTCATCGCGATCATTGCGATTCTCGCGGCGATGTTGTTGCCGGCTTTGGCCAAGGCCAAGGAACAGGCAAAGATCACGCAGTGCTTAAGCAACATCCGACAAGTTGGGATGGCTACGGCACTTTATCTCGGTGATTACGGAGATCGGTTTCCGTCCAAAGCTTCGCGGAACGGGGTGGTGACGCAAACGAGTTGGGTGGGGCAAACGGGAATGTTGCCGGGTTACGACACTGTCAGTGCGGCGGAACGCTGGCTCTCTCCTTACATCGCGCGGGAAGACCGTCGCGCCCGCGTGGAGGTGGCGCGCTGCCCCAGCGACAAGAACAGTCCGGCGAATCCTCCCACGGGGCGTTCGCATTTTGAAGATTATGGCTCTTCCTATCTGGCCAACCTCTACTTTCCTGAAGGCGGCGGCAGCCCGGCCATTTACTCGCTGAATGTAAGCGACAACAAATCCATCAAGGCCAGTGATATCGCCAAACCCGCGCGGTTTGTTACCTTCACCGCCTGGGGCGCCTACCGGGTGGCTTGGTGGTCGGAGGACATTGCCACCCAACCGCTGCTCGCCAACATGATGTGGCATCGGAAAAGTTACCGCTGGAACACGCTGTTCGGTGACGGCCATTCGGGGCTGATCAAGTACGAACCGAGACACGGACCCACCAACGCGCCGGATTACTCCCTGGACCGGCGGTATTGATTCAGACCGCACCATTCTGCGCAGACCTTAATCCTCAACCCCCAACTCAAACCTCGTATGATTCCAAAACCAAACCAGAAAACCGGCTTCGTCAGCGGCGCTCTCATGCTGGCTCTGACCTTCACTCTGATGCTCGTTGCGCCCCTGTCCGTCCGCGGCGGGGTCAATGTCTTCTTCAATGAAAACTTTGATGCCTACCCGGTCTCCGTCACCCCGAACGCATTCACCAACGGCGGTCCGTGGACGTGGATTCAAGGGGTCACGGGAGAACCACCGACGGCGTATAACTTCAGCATGTCGCGGATTTTCCAAGCCACCACCGGCGGCAGTGGCTTTAATTCCCGCGGTTGGATCACGCAGTACACGAATCAAACTTTGCGCGCCGAGATTCCCCTGACCGCTCTGGCGGGCACGGAGTTCGCGGATGGCGCGGGCAACCTCAAGCCGGAGAATTACTACGTGCTGCGCTTCATCACGGGCGTGGACACGGTAACCGCCGCGCGAACGAATCGAGTGGGCTTCTCGCTCGTCCCCAGCAGCGGTAGCTTGTCCTATCTGGGCGGCAGTAACTTGGCCGGCAACATCGTTTTCACCAACGCCGGCATGGTGAACTTCTCGGGAGAAATCTGGACCTATAGCACGTCGGTAGGCAAAACCGATGGCCGTAAGTTTGCCGTCGTGTTCACGGGGGCCGGCTTGACGACCTCCAGTTCACTCACGTTTGACTTTCGGAGCATTGGCAGCCTGCTCGATTCAGCCACCGGCACGATGCAGGCATTTCTGATTCTGGATGACGTCACGATCGAGGTGATTTCCGGTGCGCCTGTCGCGGTGCAAAATCCTGAGTCGTCCACCAAGTTGGCGGGCGAATCCGTCACTCTCAGCGGGGTCGTCAATAATGCCACCAGTTATCAGTGGTTCAAGAACGGCGAACCTATCCCCGGCGCCACCAGCAACGAATACACAATCCCGTTCCTGACGGTGCCGGATGCCGGTGATTACGTCCTGCGCGGCAACAACGCCCTGGGTTCGGCCGATACTGCGGCGGCCACGCTGACGGTGATTGATACCAATGCGCCAACGATTCTGAGCGCCAATGCCACGCTTGGTTTTGATCGCGTCTCGGTGATCTTCAGTGAGCCGGTCACGGAAGAGAGCGCGTCCAACCCGGCGAATTACTCATTCCAAGGCGGCAATCCCACTGTAAGTGAAGTCATTCGCATCAACGCGACCACCGTGCAGTTGGCCACCAGTCCGATGGCCGCCGGATCGCCCTATGTCGTTCAGGTCAGCAACATCATTGACTTGGGCGGCAACTCCAGCACGCCGGGAGCGCAAGCCAGTTTCACCGCGCCTGTTCCCGTGCCCGTGGTCTTCTACAACGCCGGGGTGGAAGGCAATCCGCTCGTGGCGCCGGATCCGGCGTCGCCGGATGCAGGACGCTGGACTTTGCTGCGGGGCACGAATGAATTGGTCTCGGCGACTGGTATTTCGCCCGATGTCGGCACCGGTTTGAACGCGTGGAACATTACCGACAACACCACCCAGGCTGGTCAGTTCATTGACTATCGCTGGGTGTTTCCCAAGGAATCCCACGACGCCGCCCGCACCAATGGCTGGCGCTATCGGGTGCGCGCCCGGTTTGTGGACGATTTCAATACCGGCGTTTGCATCGCGGCGATCTACGGCGATGCCACGGGCCGGCGTTACGTGATGTTCTTCGACGTGTCCGGCATTGACCTTGATCTGCAAGTCCAGTTGGTCGGCGGCGTAACCACCAATGTGACCTCGTTTGGATTCGGGGCTTTTGATTACCACACGCACGAGTTGGTGTTCGATCCGCTTACGCAGCGCGTGTCATACTATTTCGACGGAAACCTGATCTTCTCCGGCTGGAATGGCGACACTTCCACGGCCTACAACGGTCCGCTCTTTGGCTCAGGCTCAAGTGCCGGCATGGGCAGTGTAAACTTCAACCAGGTGGAATTCAGCGTCGCCAACGCCACCGCCGCAATCGGCATTGTGACGAACCCGGTGAGTACCACCGTCGCACCAGGTGAGAGCGTTACGTTGCCCGGCTTCGCAAGCGGCTTCGTCGGCGGGTATCAATGGTACAAGGACGGCGCGGCAATTGCCGGGGCGACTGGCCGCAACTACACCATTGCCGCGGTTACGGAAGCCAACGCCGGAGAGTACAAGTTCCGGGCCTTCAATTCGACGATGGAAGTGGAGAGCGATACCGCAACGTTGACGGTGGCCGCGCCACCTGTAGTCAGCGTTGCGGTGGACAACGGACAAGTAGTAGTCACGTTTACCGGCATTCTCCAATCGGCGGCCAACGTGACCGGGCCGTTCACCGACGTATCGCCCGCGCCCACGAATCCGCTCATCCTCACGAATCCGACAGGCTCGCGGTTCTTCCGGTCACGCAATTGACCGGCCAATGGCAGGCTTAGCTTTCCTGAAGCACAGAAAAGGGCGGTTGGCAGAAGCCAACCGCCTTCTGCTTTTGAGATGGTTCATACCGTCCGAAATTCCAGTCCGGCCACGGCCTCCGTTTTCCGCTCCAGAACTCCGATGGCTTCCACCTGCCGAAGCAGGCGGGAGATCTGATCCTCCGTCAGTCGTCGCACCGGGGGACGCACCGGTCCGCAATCCATCCCCACCAGGCGCATGATCGCCTTGCCGGCGGGCAGCACGCCGAATTGCACCAGCAACTGCACCAGCTTCACTGATTTCAATTGCAGGGCTTGCGCGGTCACGAGGTCGCCGGCTTGATGCGCAGCGATGATCTTGTGATAAAGCGGGGCGACATAATTGTAGGTGCTACCCACCGCGCCGGGGACACCAAGGGCCAGCCCGGCCAGCAACATTTCGTCGCAGCCAAACAGGATGTTGAACCGGCCATCCTCCGCTTCCAGACACTCCTGCAACGACATCAGATTTGAACTGGTGAATTTGACGCCGGCCAGATTGGGAATGCGCGCGCGGCCTTTGCGCAGGAACTCCACCATGGAAAGTTCCACACCGGTCAATGCTGGAATGTCGTAAAAATAAAACGGCAGGGAGGTCGCCGCAGCCGCCACCGGCTCGCAAAAATCCAACAGATCATCCACGGTGGCCGGTTTGAAGTAGGAGGGCGACAGGATGCTGACCGCATCGGCGCCGATCTCCTGCGCGTGAGCGGCGAGGGCAGCCGCATCGCCAATACTGTTATGTCCCGCATGGACGATGAGCTTGAGTGCATCGTTCGTGATCGCAGCGCGCCAGCGCTCGGCCACCTGCCGGCGCTCCGCGACAGTCAGCGACAGCCCTTCACCGGTGCTGCCACAGATGAAAGCGCCCCTGACACCGTCCGCCGCCAGGCGGGCCGCCTGCCGCTCGATCATGTCGAGGTTCAAGCTGCCGTCCGCGTGCATCGGGGTGTGGGGAGCGGCGACGAGTCCCGTCAGGAACTTTGAATAGTTGCGCATAGCGTGAGCATAATTTGCTATCAACCACCCGCAGGGAGCGAACAAATACGACTTGTCATTTATGCAGACAGCCGCATGTTTGCCCGGGCCGGTGGGCCGCATGACCTGACACAACACCATGGATGCCATCCCGAAACGCTCCTCGCTCGTGGCGCAAACCGCCGCCATCCTGCGCGAGAACATCCTGGCCGGCGTGTGGGAAGACCTGCTGCCGGGCGAACTGGAGCTTTGCGAGCGGTTTCAGGTCAGCCGCGTCACCCTGCGCGCGGCGTTGGACCAGCTTCGGCGCGAGGGTTGGTTTCGCAGCACCCAGGGCAAACGCCGCGTCATTACCCGCGAACGCGCCCTCAAAGCGTCCGTCAAACCGAGCGACTCCGTGGTGCTGCTCTCGCCGCTGCCGCTGCAACACATCCCCGCCAGCGTGATTTTTTGGGTGGATGCCTTGCGCGATCATCTGGGCGCTGCCGGCTACCGCTTGGAAGTTCAAGCCAGTCAGGCCTGCTATTCCCAGCACCCGGAGCACGCGCTCGAAGCGCTGGTCCACAAGTGCCGGCCCGCCGGTTGGGTGTTGTACCTTTCAACTGCGCCCATGCAACAATGGTTTTCTGACCGCGGCCAGCGGTGCGTGATCAGCGGCTCCCACCATCCGAACGTGGAACTCTCCTCGGTGGACATTGATTATGCCGCCGCCTGCCAGCACGCCGTTGGGTTGCTGGCGGGGAAAGGCCATCGGCGGCTGGCCCTGTTGATGCCGCACAGCGACCAGGCCGGCAACCTGGAAAGCGAGCGCGGGTTCACCGGAGCCGGTGAGAAACTTCAGTCTCAAGGTGTGGAAACCCTCGTCTCGCACCATGATGGCTCCGTCGCGGCCATTTGTCGCGCGCTGGACGGATTAGTTCGCGCCGCCCGACCCGTGACGGGTTTCCTTGTGGCCAAACCGGCGCACTTCGTGACTGCGGTCAGTCATCTGCTGCGGCGCGGCGTGCGGGTGCCCCAGGACGTAAGCCTGATCTCCCGCGACGACGATCCGTTGCTGGAGCACCTGGTGCCGAGCGTCACCCGGTATCACACTGATCCGGCGCTGTTCGCCCGCAAGATTTCCCGCATTGTCGTGGACATGGTTCGCAACGGTGTGCGGCGGCGGCACGACTCCCGTTTGATGCCGACGCTCATTCGCGGCGAAACGCTGGGTTGAACCGGCTTCCACCGGGCCCGGAACGAAAGCGCGCGCGGCTGTCCGACAAAAAGACAAGCGGAACCAACTGGAGATCGCGCTCAACTAAGTTAACCTGTTCCCTCAACACAAGCTGGTGGCCCGCGGAAATTCCTGCGCGTTCCAACAGCCGGATCAACATGGCCTGAGTATGAAGCAAAAACTTTTTTCGATCCTTGCGGTTCTCGGCACGATGAGTGCGCTGGCCCAAACCCCGCGTGGCTACAGCATCCCGCTGATTGATCTTGCGGGTGAAACCCACCGGCAGGTCATCGTGGACCGCGAGCCGGGCCAGTATCTTGGCCATCCCACCACCCTGCTCCTGGCGGACGGCAAGACCATGCTCTGCGTTTATCCCAAGGGCCACGGTCGCGGGGCGATTGTTTACAAACGCAGCCCCGACGGCGGCCTGACGTGGAGCAAGCGCCTGCCGGTGCCGGAGAACTGGGCCACCAGCATGGAAGTTCCCACTCTGCATCGCACCGTTGCGCCGGACGGCAAGAAACGCATCATTATGTGGTCCGGATTGTATCCCGCGCGGCTCGCAGTGACGGACGACGACGGCCAACACTGGAGCGACTTGCAGCCGGTAGGTAATTGGGGCGGCATTGTGGTCATGGGTTTCACCGAACCGCTCAAGACGGGCGCAGGCCATTACCTCGCCATGTTCCATGACGACGGACGGTTCCTCACCGCCAAACCGCAGCAACAGAAACCGGTGTTGTTCACCCTTTTCAAAACGTTTTCCAAAGATGGCGGCCTGACGTGGTCGTTTCCCGAGGAAGTGTGGCAAGGCTCGGATGTGCATTTGTGCGAGCCGGGCTTGATCCGTTCGCCGGATGGCAAACAGCTCGCCGTGTTGTTGCGGGAAAACGCGCGCCGGAAGAATTCGCATGTCATTTTCTCCAATGACGAAGCGAAAACGTGGTCCGCACCACGCGAACTGCCCGGCGCGCTCACCGGCGACCGGCACACCGGCAAATACGCTCCCGACGGACGGCTGTTCATCAGCTTCCGCGACACCACGCTGGAAAGTCCGACCAAAGGCGACTGGGTCGGCTGGGTGGGCAAGTATGATGACATCGTCAAGAATCGCGAAGGCGGATATCGTGTGCGGCTGATGGACAACACCAAGGGTGCGGATTGTGCCTACCCCGGGGTAGAACTCCTGCCCGACGGCACGTTCGTCACGACCACGTACGGTCACTGGACCACCAACGAGCAACCTTACATCGTCAGCGTGCGGTTTAAGTTGTCCGAGTTGGATGCGAAACATCGGGCGAGCCAGCCAGCCGGGCGTTGATGGGTTATCGCCAGCCGCGCGAGGGTTTTTGTTGAAGTCCGCGGGACGCGGTGACAGCGCACTGGTCTGGCGCAAATACAAGCAGGAATCGCTGGAGGCGCTGCCGGTCATTCCATATCGTCGCCCCAACCATTATGGCTACGCACCCACCTACGCTCCCGCGCCACCGGACTTTCGCCGCACAGCGGCGGCGAATACGCACGTTTGTTTGTGGTTTGCTGGCCTCAATTGCACTGTCTGTGGGCGCGACCGAAAATTCCTCGCCATTGAACTGGCGACAATTCCCCCCGCTGCCGGATTCGCTGGGAGTTGCCGCGCCGTTTGCCGGGGTGAGCGGCAAAACTCTGCTGGTGGCCGGTGGCGCAAATTTTCCCAACGGCTTGCCGTGGGAGGGCGGCACCAAAGTCTGGCACGACACGGTCTATTCACTGGCCGCGCCCGATGCCGGGTGGAAAACCGTCGGCAGACTCCCGCGCCCGCTGGCCTACGGCGTTTCCGTTACTTACGGCCAGGGCGTGGTGTGTGCGGGCGGCAGTGATGCGGAACGCCATTACGCCGATGTCTTCGTGATGCGACTGGTCGGTGAGGAGCTTCAGTTTCAAACCCTGCCGCCGTTGCCCGGACCGCTGGCCAATGGCGCCGGGGCGCTGCTGGGCAACACACTCTACATTGCCGGCGGCAGTGAAACCCCGGAGGCAACCAACGCGTTGCAAAACTTCTGGGCGCTCGATCTGGCGGCGGTGCAACCGCAGTGGCGGGAATTGGCACCGTGGCCCGGCCCGGCGCGGATGCTCCCCGTGGCAGCGGTGCAGGATGGCGCGTTCTTTCTCGCCAGCGGCGTGGAACTTTTCGGCGACGCGGACGGTAAGCCGGCGCGCCGTTACTTGAATGACGCCTACCGCTATAAACCCGGCGCTGGTTGGAGACGCATCGCTGATTTGCCGCATCCGACGGCGGCTGCGCCCTCGCCCGCACCGGCCTTGGGTCAGTCGTCTTTTGTCGTTCTTGGCGGCGACGACGGCTCCAAAGTCGGCTTCCAGCCAATCGCACAGCATCCCGGATTTCCCAAAACCATTCTTGCCTATCACACCATCACGGACACCTGGAAGCCGCTCGGTGAAGTGCCCGCCGCCCGCGTCACCACCCCGACGGTGAAATGGAACGACGACTGGATCGTGCCCAGCGGTGAAATGCGGCCCGGCGTGCGTTCGCCGGAAGTGTGGTCGTTCAAGGCCACCGCGCGAAAAGCCGCCTTTGGCTGGATCAATTATTCGGCCGTGTTCGCCTATCTGCTCGGCATGGTATGGATTGGATTCATCTGCTCGAAGAAAAACAAGAGCACGAACGACTTCTTCCGGGGCGGCCAGCGGATTCCCTGGTGGGCGGCGGGTTTGAGCATTTTCGCGACGATGCTCAGTTCGATCACGTTCATGGCCATCCCGGCGGCGTCCTACTTGAGCGGCTGGAATCTGTTCCTCGCCAATTCCTATATCCTGATCACGCCGCTGGTGGTGTTCGTGTTCCTGCCGTTTTATCGCAACCTGAACGTGACCTCGGCCTACGAATATCTGGAGCGGCGGTTCAACCTCGCCACCCGGCTGGCGGGGAGCGTTTTGTTTATGCTCTATCAATGCGGACGCATCGCCATCGTGCTCTATCTCCCGGCGCTGGCGCTGGCGACGGTGAGCGATTTCAACATGCAAACCTGCATCCTCATCATGGGCGTGCTGTGCATCGTCTATACCGTGGTGGGCGGAATCGAGGCGGTGATCTGGACGGACGTGGTGCAGGCGTTCCTGCTCATGGGCGGAGCGATCTTCAGCTTGGTGTTCATTCTCGTGAACGTCGAAGGCGGCATCGGCGGCGCGGTGCGCATCGCGTCGGACGGCGAACACTTCTTTGAAACTGTGAACTGGAGTTGGGACCTCACCGTGGCGTCGGGTTGGGTGATCCTGATCGGCAGTTTGTTTCACAATCTCTTTCCCTACACCGCCAGCCAGGACGTCGTGCAACGTTACGTCACCACGAAGGATCAAGCCGGCGCCGCGCGCGGCATCTGGCTCAACGCGCTGGTCTCCGTGCCCGCGCAAGCCGTGTTCTTCGCGCTCGGCACGGCGCTATACGTCTTCTACAAACAACATCCGGCCCGGCTGGAAACCACGCTCCAGAACGACGCCATCTTCCCCTTCTTCCTCATGTCCGAACTGCCTGTGGGCGTGGCCGGACTGGTGGTGGCGGGCATTTTCGCGGCGGCGCAATCCACGCTTTCCAGCAGTCTGAACTCCATTGCCACCGCCTACGTCACGGATTTTCACCGGCGTCTGTGGCCCGCGCAGGGCGACCGCAGCTATCTGCGTGCGGCGCGGTTGGCGACGCTGGGAGTCGGCGTAGTGGGCATCGGCATTGCGCTGATCATGGCGGGCACGGACATCCGTTCCATTTACACCACCTTCCTTGAAGTGCTGGGCCTGTTGGGCGGCACGCTGTCCGGTCTGTTCCTGCTGGGCATCTTCAGCCGCCGCGCTTCCGGCCGGGGGGCGCTTATTGGCGCGATGCTGAGCGCGGCCATTGTTTTCACCGTGCGTTACACCCATCCGTTGAATGTGTATGCCTACGCGCCGATTGGCCTGACGAGTTGTGTGCTGGCCGGTTGGCTGGTCAGTCTGATGCTGTTGCCGGTGCGCAAGGACCTCGCCGGTCTCACGATTCACACCTTGAACCGGCGCGCGTAAACTTCAGCTTTTGAAACTCATCGCGTCATCATACTTTGGCGAACGCGGACCTCGATTATTTGCACGTCAATTAGCTCGGTGTGCCCAACGAGATATAACCGTCGGACTCAATTCCGTCGGTTCCGTCAAATTCAGTAAGATCCATAAGTTTTATGATTTTTTTGTGGGGGATTTCCGCTTCTTCTCGGCCTGACGCTTTCTTTCCTCCATCTCTTTTCTTTTGGCTTTGATTTTAAGCCTGTGGTTCTTCGCTTTTCTTTCGGCCTCTCTAGCCTTCAGCCGTCGTTCATGGGCTTCATAACGAGTAAGACCTTTTCTCTCGGCAATTTGTTGACCCTTATTCAGCATGTTCAATCTTCGTATCTCAAGGTTTTGTTTCTCAATGTGTTTTAATAATTCTTTGTTTTGTTCTTCGATCCTTTTCAGCGTCATTGCCGCATCTTGAGCGCCACCCGCAGCTTTGCTTGCCATACCCGCAAGCGATAACATTTGAATTGGAGATAATGGGATAAACATAGGGTTTCGGGTTGTTTTGGCTTTTTAGTGTAATCAAATAATAAAGGACTAAAATGCACGTTTCCACTCAGTGCCAGAATCAGAAAACAAAACTTGATGAGACAATTTCTCAGCTTCGGCGGCATGAAGAACAAAGCCTAGAATGGGCAACCCACTGTCTGAAACAATCATCCAAGAACCTTCGCCAAGTATTTCACCTCCTTGATGCTGACCATCTTTTATTGCCTTGTTTACGTCTGATACAACTGAAATCCAAAGTCTTTCTCTGCCAGATTCTTTCGGTGGTTTTGGAATTGAAACGACGATTTTCATAATAGTGTGGGGTAGTCAGCATCAAGCTCAGCGACAGCCGCCAACGGCCAAGGTTGAGCGTAAAACCAGCGTAGAATCACCTGAAAAGTCGAGCGGAGAAGCGGGGCGGCTGTTCGCTGCAGCGCCCTGTAGGCTGCAATTTTCAGCGTCTTTCATTTATTATTCTCTGTTTCAACTTGGTTTCCATGATCCTGATATCGGATAAACTAACGAACCTGTTGGGAATATCGCCCATTGTTGATATTTCTTATCTTCTTCTGTTGGTGGCTTGTCTGTATGCACTAAAAAACCTATGGCTTTGTCTTTGGTGTAATCTGCGAAATGCTGGGCGTAATCTTTTATCCGCTCGGTATTGGAGTAAACAATATTGCCGTACTTGTAAATTGTTTCAACACTACGAACGACATTCGTAACAAATAAAACGGCCATCAATACTCCGCCAATGATAGTCGTTTTTGTCCAAACCTCGAAATCTCCCCAAAATCCTTTCTTTTCTATTTTGTTCCCTTCTTGAAGTAATTTTTGCGGGTCAGGAATTTCTGGTAGCTGTTGAACTTCAAAATCGGTGTCCTCGTTTATTGCATACTTTTCTCGGATTGATTCTTTAGTGGGCAAGTTTTCCATAAAGCCTTTCGAGTTAAATGTGAGTGTAGGTATTGCAGCCAGATATTCGGGAGCAAGTGGCGGTCTATCACGAATAGCATAATCAGCTTCTATTCCAGGCTTCCGTGCGTGTCAAGAAGGGGTTATAGATTTTTGACCCATGAATATCGAACCCGGAAAAACCGCACGCCGGCTGGGCACGCTGATGCCCACTCCCAATGCGAAGTTACGGGTTCCGTTTCATGAAGTGTGCAGTATCGCCGGAAGCCTGACGAGTTGTGTGCTGGTGCTGTTGCCGGTGCGCAAGGACCTCGCCGGCCTCACGATTCACACCTTGAATCGGCGCGCGTGAAGTTCAAGGCCTGGGTGAACTCCCGGGGCGTTAACCGGGGTGTGAGATAGAATTCATCCGCTTCGGTCAGTTCCCTGAAATCGCCGTGTCAGTGTCCGCGGAGCGTTGGTGTGGAGGCGCCTTGTTTGCCAATGCAAGGTGCGGAGCACCGCAAGACCGTAGCCCACAGCGTGAGCTGTGGGTTGGCGTTCCGGCGGGGGCAAGCCCCGGAAGGGGCGACAGAAGCGACGCCAGGGTCAACGACCCGGTTTCTGCCGCCCCGGCCGGGGCTTTTTCTTCTGCCCGTCCACCCACAGTTCACGCTGTGGGCTACGGTCTGCCGGCGCTCTGCGCCTGACCTCAGGCTGTCAACTTCTGGAACTCCTGGCCCAGGCAGGAAAGGAAAATTGGCCTGGGGTTCTGAAAAGGCTGGACGGATTTTGTCTCACATCTGCGTCCACGTTGTCACCGCGTTTTAACTTGGGAAACTTCGCGCCGGTTGTTCTAATCCCGCCATGCCAACCGCGCGCCGCGCCGTCATTGATGTCGGCACCAATTCCGTGAAGCTGCTCGTCGCAGACGTTGCGGGCCTTGAGGTGCTGCCGGTGTTGGAAGACAGCCGGCAAACGCGCTTGGGCAAGGGTTTTTACGAAACCCACCGGCTTCAGCCAGAACCGTTGGCCCAGACCGCACGGGCGGTGGCGGCCTTCGCCAATGCCGCCCGCAAACACGGCGCCGTCAGTGTCCGCATCATTGCGACCAGCGCGGCTCGCGACGCAAAGAATCCAGGTGATCTGGCAGCAGCCATTGCCGAGGCCACGAATCTGCGGCTGGAAATCATTTCCGGCGAACAGGAGGCCGAGTGGGCGTTTCGCGGCGCCACCAGCAATCCGAAACTGGCGAATGAACCGTTGTTGCTGCTGGACGCAGGTGGCGGCAGCACGGAATTCATTCTCGGTCAGGGCAAACAGAAACATTTTTGGCAAAGTTTTCCGCTGGGCGTCGTGCGGTTGCTGGAAAAAATTCCCCACAGCGATCCGCCCAAGCCGGAAGAACTCGCCGCGTGCCGCGGGTGGCTCAAGATGTTTCTGGACACCAAAGTCCTCGGCGAACTCGAACCCGCGCTGAAACGCGAGGTCAAACTCCACGAGCAACATCACGCCGTGCGGCTGGTCGGCACCGGTGGCACGGCCACCATCCTGGCCTGCATGGAACTCGGCCTGAACGACTATGACCGCGACCGCATTGAGGCCGTACGACTTTCGTTGAAAAAGACGAAAGCCTGGGTGGAGCGATTATGGAGCTTGTCGCTCGCCGAACGAAGGGAAACCCCGGGTCTGCCCAAGGAACGCGCGGATGTGATGTTGACCGGCGTGCTGCTTTATGAAGCAGTGATGGAAGCCTTCGCCTTTGGGGAACTGCGCGTGAGCACACGCGGTCTGCGTTTTGCAGCGGTGATGGATGAGAGTTGAGCCGGCGGTGGTGAACGTCGGCGTTTTACGCCACGACCTGCTTCGCCAGCGCCGGATGCGTGGGCGTCCCACGCAAACCTTCTGGCCGCAAATCCACTTCACGACCCTTCCACGATTTCACACCAATGTGGTTCAAGCGCCCCAACCGATAGCGCCACGAGATGCCGTAGAAGGGATTGGCCGTGGGCCAGAACGAAATGAAATCCAAGTTGGCCGCCTTCGCCATTTCAACGGCCCGTTGCAGCGTCGCTGGCCGGTCATTCCAGTTAAAGAGCAGATATTTCCACTCCAGAATTGGCCATCGTAGTCCGCGCGCGTTTCGATAAGCTGCCATTTCTTTCATGGCCTCGTAGGCTTTCTCAAAGCTCCCGCGGTGCATGTATTTCTCGGACATCACGTCGCTGATGCCATGCACGGAGAAAAAAATGTGGCTGAAGTTGAGCGCCGCTTCACGCTTCGCATCGTTGTTCAGCAACACGCCGTTGGTGGAGGTGACGATCCGGCAATCCGGATTCTTTTGCCGCAGCATTGCCAGTTCCGGCCCGATGTTGGGCGAGAGGAACGGTTCACCAAGATTCAAGTAATACACTTGCTCCAGGCCGAGCTGCTGGACGAGGTCGGTCATCTTTTCCATGTCGGCCAGCGGCATTTGCAGTTGCCGGTTCACGCGCAGATTGGCGGCCGTGCCCCGGGCGCAGCCCGTGCAATCCACGTTGCAGCGCACGGTATTCTCAAGCAGCAAACCACGATGCGGCAATCGGATTTCAGGAGGTTGTGCATCGCGCGCGGCCAGCCGGCGCAGTTCGCCGCAACGCGCGCAGATGGGAATCGGCATTCTGCCTTTCGCCAGTTCTTCGCGAAACCGCCGCGCCACCGGGCCATCGAACACTTCCTCAAAGGTGCTCTTGTGCAAATCGCCGAGATGTCCGAGTCCTTCGTAATCCTGGCAATTGCAGGAAACCGTCAGATCGGAATTGATGGTGATGTTGTATTCGGATTCCCCGTGCAACGCGGCGCAATAATAGCCGCGTCCGCTGAACTTCGCGCGCAGTTCGTGCCAAACGACAATCGCTCTGCGAACGACATCGCTGACGATCCAGTTGAATCGCCGCTTCGGGTCGCGAGCTTTTGGCGTTGTTTGCGGGGTGGCCACGATGCGAAGTTTCCCCGGAGGCAAAGTGACCGGCAAGTTTCTTTTGGCGCGAAACCGGAGCAGGCAACTTACTGCGATAATTCCCGCATCACCGCCGCAAAGGCCGGCTTGGGCTGGCCTTCGCGGTCGAACAGCAACGGGTAATTCACGCGCTGCCACGGGAAATCATTGAGCCAGCTCTGGCCATCGTGAAGATTCCAGAACGACACGCGCTCAATGACGTCGGCGTACTGGCGAAACAACCGGAACAACTGCGCGTATTGCTCCGCCTGACGTTCGAGAATTTCCGGCGGGCAGCCGTCGCGGTAAGGATTCAGCCTGGCCAGCTCCTCGCGATGTTTGCCGCCGTCCGCCCACCATCGTCCGCGCGGAATCACATCAATGTCCAGTTCCGAGATCACCACCTTCACGCCCAGTTCGCGCATGGCCGCCAACGTGGTTTCGAGGTCCGCCAACGGCACGCGGTCCAATTCGTAGTGCCCCTGCAATCCGATGGCGTGTAACGGAACATTCTGTGCGCGCAACGAACGAATCAGCCGGATGGTCTTCTCGCGCTTGGCCGGCAGTTCATTGTTGTAATCATTGTAGATGAGCCGCGCCTGCGGGTCCGCCCGGTGCGTGTATTCGAATGCCCTGGCAATGAACTCCTCGCCGCACGCCTGGCTCCAGCCGGAAAGCCGCAAGTAATTCGTCCCGTCATCCAGCGCCTCGTTGACCACATCCCACGCCGCAATGCGACCGCGATAACGCCCGACCACGGTTTCAATGTGCTCGCGCATACGTTCCAACAACAACTCACGACTCGCCGGTTGCTCGCCGTCGCGGTAAAACCACGCGGGCGTGCGATCATCCTTGGCCCAGACCAGGCAATGGCCCACGACCTCGAGTTGCTGTTGCGTGGCAAAGTTCACGAACGCATCCGCGCGCTCGAAATTGAAGCGCCCCGCGACCGGCTGAACCGCCATCGGCTTCATGCAATTCTCGGGTGTCACCTGACTGAACTGCGCCAACAGCAAGGGCCAGTCATTTGTGCGCTCCGAAATGCGATCACTGATGCCCACGCCCACGTCGAAGGACCCGGCGGCAGCGTGGCGCAGAGCGACAGGTTTGGGCTGCGCATTCGCCCACTCCTTTGCGCCGACTTTTTTCGCTTCCTGCAGGAACACGAACGTGCCCTGTTTGTTGGCGGCGACGACATCAGGTCGTCCGTCGCCGTTAAGATCGGCAACCTCCAGTTGCACGCCCAGCCCGGCGGTGGGGTCAATGAGATGCGGAATGAAATCCAATTCTCCACCACGGCGCGTGAGCTTGAACCAATGCAATGGCGACGGACTGCCCGGCTCGGTTTCGCGGCGATAACCCGGCAGCCAGAAACGTTTGCCAGTCACAATGTCCTTCAACCCGTCGCCGTCCATGTCCACCAGCGCCACGGCATGGAGCATGGAGACTTTCAAACCGTAGCGGTTCTCGTGCGGCTGCTGATTCATGATGAGGTGCCGGCGGAAAGTGATCGTGTCTCCCTCGCGCATCTGCTCAAACCACGCCAGGCCGAAACCATGCGCCACCAGACTGGTCACGATGTCGTTCAACCCGTCACCGTTGACATCGTAGGCGTGCATCTGCGCGCCACCGGGGCCGAAGTCAAAGGGGTGCAACTTCCACACTGGATCGCCGTCGAGCGACGCGGGTTGTTCCCACCAACCGCCCTTTTCGATCACGTCCAACCGGCCATCGCCATTCACATCGCCGACGCCGAGGCCGTGATTGAAATGCGTCCAATTGCCCTTGGAGGAAATGCGATGGAAGGTCCATTTCGCTCCCGGATTCTTCCAATCCGGTTGCGCGTAGCCGAAGTACCCGTCGTGATTGCAGATCAATTCTGGCTGGCCGTCGCCCGTCAAATCCATCCAGTGCGGCGATTCGTTGTCCACCGCGTCGAACACAACGTGGCGTTTCCAATGACCGGCCTGACCGCGCGGATTTTCAAACCACGAGGCATCCTTGCCCGGAAAGCCGATGACGAGAATGTCCGGCCAACCGTCGGCGTTGAAGTCGTGGGCGAAGGCGAAAAAGTTGTCCGAATAAACTCTGGGACTCCAGCCGGGGCGAATCTCCTCGGTGCCCGCGCTGGTCTTATTCGTGTGTGTCTGGGTGGCGGGATAAAACTCGTAACGTTTATGGTAATCCGGCCCGGCGTACCAGTACGGACCGGAAACCACGTCCAGTTTCCCGTCACGATTGAAATCGCCGCAACCCGCGCCCTCGCTCCAAAACTCCGTGGTGAGCGTCACGCGTCGGAAGGAATGAACCAAATGGTCGGCGGCCGCCAATGAATTAATGCTGACCGCACTGCAAATCGCCGCGATGAAGATGGGCTTGAACATGCGGCACCATGGCCAAACCCACGGCGCAAATGCAAGCCGCAGGATACGGCAGTCAGCAATTCTCATTCTGCGGAGCGCGGCTGTGTGCGAAGCACCAGCCGCAGCGCTGCGACAGTCCAAACAGCCGCAAATTTGCCGGTCTGCTGCGACTGGTCGAGACGACACAGTCGCGCCCCGGGGCAAAATGAAATGCTGTACGGCAATTGGACTGCTATTCGTTGCCGGCCTTGATGTCGTTTCATTCAGGCGGTTCGTCAGACTTACGACGCACCAGATAATCGAGCTCCAGACTGACCCCGGTGCGATGCGGCAAAGTATAAACGAGCGCAAACATGAGCACCCCGCTGATCACGAAGAACCACATCAAATCGGGAACGTAGAGCCGGAAGATTCAACCGTGTCGCCTGCCTCTGCTGTTGGCGGCGAGAGTAACGCAGCGAATTCTTTGATCTGTGCGTGCGTTCCCAGCACGAGCAATTCGTCCCCCTCCACGAAATGATCCTCGCCGGTTGGAGAAAGGCGGCGCTGCCGACCGCGCCGGATGCCGCCGATTTGCACGCCAACCTTGCGGATCAAGTCCAGTTCGATCAGCGGTCTTCCCGCCAATGAACAGCCTGGCGGCACCACCACAGCCTCCATCGTCAACTCGCCGAAGTCCGTGGCGGTGGCTTCAGCCGGGGAAACGCTGCCCAATTCACGCGCGGCATTGGCCAGTTGCCCGGCGTTTCCGAGGAGCAACAGCTTGTCCTGCGGATACAGCATTGTGTCCGCGCTGGGATTCACGATGCCAAAACCCTGCCGGTCAATGCCCACGACGGAGCAGCCGAAGCGGTTGCGCACACCAAGCTGGCCCAGCGTGCGGCCCGCGTGCGCGGAATCGCTGGGCAGCGTCACTTCGTCAATGTCGAGCTGCCAGTCGGCCGATTGCTGCGGCAGCGCGGACGACCAGGCGGAAGTGGCGGCCGGATGCGTGGCGCTGCGGAATTGTTCCAGCATCTCGATCTCGAGCCGGCTGTGCAATCGCACGAAGCGGCGCCAAAATACGACCGCTACAATCAACAACAGCAGCAACACGGCGCCCGCCGCGCCCAGCAGCGACCAACCCGTGGGCAGCAGCGCCAGCAACCACGCGCCCAGCACCACCAGCGCCATGCCGCGCAACGCCGCTTCCAGCAGGGGCCGCAACCGGGATTGCCGGCGCACCCCCGCCGTGGCGGCCTCGGAGACAATCATCGCCAGCGCGGAAATGTTGCGCCAGATGGCAATGAGTGGACCCAGCAGCAGCACGCCGAATCCGCTCCAGAACAGGAAGGGCAGGGCAATCGGCAGTAACCAATCCTCACCCAGCCGGGACTTGATTTCCGCGTAGAGCGGATTGGCAAACAACAGCAGGGCGGAGACAAACAGCATGTGCAATCCCACCTGCACAAACCGCTTGTGGGTCAACCGCCACAGCACGCTGGCCGTCTGCCGGCTGCGCAACCGCGCGAGCCAGTGGTGATAAAACTCCACCCATTTCCTCACCCACAGTGGTTCGGCCTGCACGATTCGTGCGCTGAAGGATTCCGCGCGACGCGTCAGCACCGGCGCGACGAGGGAGGTGAGCAACGACGCGCCCACAGCCACCGGATACACCGACGCCGGGAGGACGCCACTCTCGACGCCCAGCGCCGCGATGATGAAACTGAATTCGCCCAGCGGCGTCAGGGACAGGCCAGCTTGAATGGATTCGCGGCCGCTGTTGCCGACGGCGAGCAACCCGAGCGCACACGCCAGCGGCCGCAGCACCAACACCAGCGCCGTGACGCCCAGCAGCAGCGGCCAGGCCTCCAGGAGCATCTTGAAGTCCACCAGCATCCCAACCGCCACAAAAAACACCGCGCCGAAAGTCTGATCCAGCCCCTCGAACGAGCGTTCGATGTCCGCCTTGTAGCGCGTGCTGCCCACAATCGCGCCGAACACAAACGCGCCCAGCGCCAGCGAATAACCCACCTTCACCGCCAGCCACGCGAGGAACAGCAACAAGCCGCCGACCAGCAGGGTGCGGATTTCGGGCGAAGCGCTGCGGCTTACCCGCGCGAGCAGGTTGGGCATGATGAGCAGCGACAGCAGCGCGATGAACACTACGAACGCGCCCAGCGTGCCCAGCGTCGGCAGGAGCGGCGGCGGTTTTTCTCCGCCAAATTGAATCAACGAAGTCAGCAGCGTGAGCATCAGGATGGCCACCACGTCTTCCAGCACGGTGATGCCCAACGCGAGCTGGCCCGGCCGTTCGTGCGTGAGGTTCAGTTCATCCAGGATTTTGCTGATGATGGCCGAACTGGACACCATCAGCATCGCAGCGAGAAACAAGCTGGGCGTGGCGCTCCAGCCCAACGCCGCGCCGAACAGCCGCCCGCCGCCAAGCACCAGCATGGCGCCGATGGCCGTGGCCAGAATCACCGACAAACCCAGGCGTTTCAGGCGGCTGAGGCTCAGGTTCAGGCCAATGGAAAAAATCAGGAACACCAAACCCAGTTGCGCGAGCGTCTGCACGCGGTCGAGGTCCGTCACCAGCGCAAAGGGTGGTGTGTGCGGACCAATGATGGCCCCCGCCACGAGATAGCCCACGATGGCAGAAAGCCCCAGCCGCCGGCACAGCCAGGCGGCGGCGCCAGCAATCAACAACACGACCGCGAGATCGCGTATGAGCAGGATTCCGGTCACGCCCTGTTTGTACCGAATTCCAAAAAAGAAAACACGCAGAACTCCGTGGGCGGGCAGAATTTTTTCAAAATGATGGGGGGCAGAATCAGCCGCGGCCCAAGGCTTGAGATTTAATACATTCGCGGACGGACGAATTGCCCGGAAGCGGCGGCGAATTTTCCGCAACAAATTCGCGGATTTGCTTCTGAAGATTGTGTATGAATGAGCGCGAAGTGAATCCGCCGGCTGAATCTCGAACCTGCCCGCAATGTGGCACGCCGCTGCCCACCGGCACACTGACCGGGCTTTGTCCTGCCTGCCTGCTGCGACAGGGCGCCGCGGCGGACACCGTCACCGAGGGCAAACAAGCGCCGTTCGAGCCGCCGCCGATTGCCGAACTCGCGCCACTGTTTCCGCAACTCGAAATCCTGGAACTCATCGGCAAAGGCGGCATGGGCGCGGTCTATAAGGCGCGGCAGAAGCAACTGGACCGCATCGTCGCGCTGAAGATTCTGCCGCCCGGGATCGGTGAGGACCCGGCGTTCGCGGAGCGGTTCGCCCGCGAAGCCAAGGCGCTGGCGAAGCTCAATCATCCCGGCATTGTGACGCTGTATGAGTTTGGCCAGGTGCAAAACGCCGACGGAGCGCGGCTGTGGTCGCAGACCCAGCCGCAGCACGCCACCCCTGCCGGGCACGTGGGAAATGTTGCCACCGCTGCGGCTGGTGCTCCGCACACAGCCGCGCTCCTCTTCTACTTCCTCATGGAATTCGTGGACGGCGTGAACTTGCGCCAATTGCTCCACGCGGGGCGGATCTCTGCGCGCGAGGCGCTGGCCATCGTGCCGCAGATTTGCGACGCGCTCCAATTCGCGCACGACCAGGGCATCGTTCATCGCGACATCAAGCCGGAGAACATTCTGCTGGATCGCCGGGGCCGCGTGAAGGTGGCGGATTTTGGATTGGCGAAGATTGTGGGTGATGTAGGGCAGACATTCTTGTCTGCCGGTGCGCGCGACTTTCCAGTCGCCAGTTCTGATTCCGAGAAGTCGGTGGCGGCCGGAAACACCGGACTGGAAAGTCCGGTGAACCGGCAGGCTGGAAAGCCTGCCCCACACCCGGGTGCGCTCACCGACGCCGATAAAGTCATGGGCACGCCGCAATACATGTCGCCCGAGCAGCGCGATAACCCGGCCGAGGTGGATCATCGCGCGGACATCTACGCGCTGGGCGTGGTGTTCTACCAGATGCTCACCGGCGAGTTGCCCGGCAAACCGCTCCAGCCGCCGTCGCGGAAGGTTCACATTGACGTGCGGCTCGATGAAGTGGTGTTGCGCGCCTTGGAGAAAAAGCCGGAACTCCGCTACCAGCAAGCGAGCGCGCTCAAAACGCAAGTGGAGACGATCGTGACCACTCCGCCCGGTAGCAGCGGACGTGAGTCCGCTCAAACTGAACCACCGGGCGAACAGAGGGATCAGAGCCGACTCGCGTCGGCCGCTACCAGGCGAGAGAAACTTGGATGGCGGGCAGTCCTTGTCCGTTCGGCGATTGCCGCGGTTCTCGTCGGCTTGGTCGTGTTCGCGCTGGCGGCGACCGTCACAAGCCTGATGCCGCCCACCTATGCGGCCACTGCACGCGTCAAATTGATCGGCGAAGGGTTTGCCGATCCTTACCATCTGCAAAATGAATTTGCCCGGCTCGAATCGCCGGAGTTTCTGAAAGAGGTGGGCCGCAAGGCCGATCTGCGGACCCTTTGGAAAGGCCGGCTGTTTGGAGATGAGGTCGCCCAAGCTGAACAGATCGCGGTGCGCTTGCGGAACGCGATGCAGCTTCGCCCAATCCGCAGCACCACGTTGATCGAAATCGGATTCCATGATGGATCTCCGGTGCAGGCAGCAGACATCGCCAATGCCATTGCCCGAACTTACTGTGAGCAGACACGCGCGGAGTTGATTGACCTGGCGCAACCGCCTCCTCGTCCGACTCGACCCAACCCGTTCTTGAATCTGGCGGGGGGCGTTGTTGCCGGAAGTTTGTTCGGCCTGTTCGCGGGTGGGATAACGTGGCTACTCTTTTGGTTCCGGAATCGAACCAGTCAGAGCCGACTCATGTCGGCTGCTACGCTGGAAAAGAAGCCGTGGTTCGCATTTTGTGCCGTTTTGAGCTATGCCGGGACACTCCTGTTTGGCGTGTTATGCACCTTGTTCCGCAACGGCGTGCCGGGCAAATGGCTTGTTGGGGGCTTCATCCTGCTGGCCTGCGTGACGCCAGTGTTGGCACTTGTCCTAAACCGGCTTGCCAATCCGGAAACCACTCGGACTGCATTCAAAATCGGCGCGGTGCTGGCTTTCATCGCGGCAGTGCCCGTCTTCGGTTTCGCCGCGTTCTTCCTGTTTGCCCTGACCCAGCAACGCGGCGGTTGGAGTCCCGCCCGAGACGAAGCGGTCATTGTTCCGTTGATCTGGCTGGGAGCTTTCGTACTGCCCATCTGCGGCTTGCGCTTGTGGCGGGCAGGGAAAGCATCGGCGGTGGCGGATTCTAACCGCGTCGCACGGGACCGCACCAAACGCGTGGTATCGGTCGGTGCTTTGGCAGCGGCAATCGCGATACTGGGTCTTGTCGCCGCGGTCTTCTTCTCCGGGTTGAATGAACCCCCCGCAAATCTGGCCCACTCGCCGCACAAGCTTAAGTCCCTTCCGACTGCCACCGTGATTCAGACAGGTCTGACCGAGCCGGGCGAGCCTTGGGCCTGGAACGAACTGAAGCGGCGTTCAGAATCCGGCCGGCTCAACGCGGAGGAAGCCGATAAAATTGTGGACGGTCTCACCGCATGGATGCGGCGCGAGCATCCCCAAGGGTACGAACAACCGTTGCATTGGTTCGGTGGTTTGCTCGATGAACTGGGCCGACGCCGTCTCGTCACTGAACACAAGGTGTTGGAATTTCTGGAGGTTCTTTATGGCACGCCCAAGTGCGAACCACTTCAGCGTGTCCGGGAGAACGAGCCGCAGCCGGCGCTGTCCTTGACCTGCCAGTGGCGCAGCCCGTGGCATGAGGAGTCGCTCGGTTTGAAACTGCTGAATGAAATGCGTTCGATCACGATTGATGGCAAGGAGGGCCGGTGGCGAAATGTCCACCCGAATTGCGAGCAATATGAATTCTACGGGAACCTGGAATTGCCGGGGCTCGCTCCCGGCAAGTATGCGGTCAGGTTTGAAATTGAAAGCGCGTTGATCCCGAAGGCAGCTCTGGTCGGCTTCGCGCCGGATACCCTTTCCGAGGACTGGCCTTCCGCCAAACGGCGCTGGACGCGCGTCTGCGAGTCGGAGTTGGTTGTTTACCCGGAGAAGGCGGAACTCGTCAGGCTGACGGAAGACCCGGCGCTGGACCCTGTGGCCAGCGGCGCACTATCGGTCAAACAAGTCATCATCAGCCTGGACGAGGGCCGCGCGAAGGCGGCGGTGGCGGTGGCGGTAGTGGAGAAGGACAACACCGGACTGAAGCTGCTGGTGCCAATCAGCTTCGACGTGTCACTGCGGGTCAGTGGAGAAACGTATCCCTGTGGCCATATCTGGAGCGCAGCCAAAGGAACCAGGGGTGGATTTACCCCGAACCGCGGCTCGCGTTCAGAACTGAGCGCCGACATCAACCCTTTGGACGCGGAAGTTCGTGAGGCGGTAGTGGTCCTGACACCCAACCCGAAGGCGGTTGAACAGAAAGGATCCATTGACCGAATCTGGGGGCGCGAGATCGTCTTCCCCCGCGTCCGACTCATCCGTCAGGATTTGCGGGACAGTGACCAACCTTACTTCGGCCCGGTGATTGAACGCACAATTTATTCCTCTTCGTCCGGCGTGGGGAAGATTGCGTTGCGGTTGCGCACGGGCGAACTAAGCGCGCCCGCCGAGCCTAACCGTGAATCCGCCAGGTTCTGGTTCAAGACCAACCTGATGGATTTGCAGGCCGAACACATCGTGGCGGGCGAAGCCAAGGGCCGATGGGGTTTGCTCTGCATAGGTTTGAAGCTCTCCGACTTCGCGTCGGAGAAATGGGATGCCAGCACACCCGATGATGTGGATAAATCCCTCCAGACTTCGACCGGTCTGGAGCGTCCCCATAATATGGAAATGGGGGACCAATCTTATCTTTTGCCGGAGCGCCTTTACCTGCCAGTCACGCTCGCTTTCGCCACGGCCGAAGGTGATCACGGCCTCCTGCAAATCACCGGCTTCACCGATAATCCGCACGGAGTGAAGATTCGCTACAAGCTGGTGCAGAATGAAATCAACACACTGGAGCAAACTATCGGGGAAACCAACAACACCCCTGCCGCGGCGCAACTGCTGGCCGCGCCTCCCCGCGCGTCCCGGCAGAGCGACGAAAAGATCGTGCCGATCGTGATCACGGCGGATGGTGCGTTGACCGTGGCGGGCAAGCGGTATGATTCGATTGATCCGCAAACATGGCTCGGCGAATTATCCGCCCTGCATCCCACGGCGGTGACGATCAGCGCGGATTCGGCGGTGCCCTTCAGACAAATCACCATCGTTATGGACGCCTGCCGATCCGCGGGAATTGGACCGGTTACTTTTGCGGCGGCTCGGGAGCGGAGGGCGGCTGTTTCCGCGTCACCCGCGGGTGTCGGTTTCCAATTTCGCTGGGTCGCCGCCGCGGGCGACACGAATTCGCCTGCGGATTTATTGCCTGACCCGCAAGATCGCAGCGGCGAACGCAAGCTGCGCGTGCTGCGGGAGGCGGTGTTGACCCAGGATGACATAGACAGCGCCGGGTTCAGCCAATCCCAATCGGCGCAAAAGGAGCTGGCCGTGATTTTGAATTCGCGCGGCGGAGAAAAGTTGGCCGCCACCACGGCGAAGAACATCGGACGACAACTCGCCATTGTTTGGGACGGCCAAGTCATCAGCGCACCCGTGGTCCAGTCGGCGATTACCGGGCGGAAGGTCAGCATCACTGGCAACTTTAGTGACGCGGAAGCGCAACAATTGTTGGACGTGTTGAATCGTCGGCAACCCGTCCCGCCAGCGAATTAAACCCGCGTTGACCACCACCCAACCAGCTTCGTCCACCAACGCTCCCGCTGACATCTTCGCCACGACGCATTGGACGGCCGTGCTCGCGGCGGGTCGCAGGCACACGCCGCAATCCGATCACGCGTTGGAGGAGCTTTGCCGCACGTACTGGTTCCCGCTCTATGCCTACGTCCGACGGCGCGGACATTCCAAAGAGGATGCCGAAGATTTCACACAGACCTTCTTCGCCCGGTTTCTGGAGAAGAATTATCTCGAAGGACTCAGCGCCGAGCGCGGCCGGTTTCGCGCTTTCCTGCTGGCGGCGTTGAAACATTTTCTCGCGAACGAATGGGACAAATCACAACGCCAGAAACGCGGCGGCGGCGCGGCGCATCTGCCACTGGACTGGCCGACGGCAGACACGCAGTTCCAACTGGCCGCCAGCGTTGAGCTTAACCCGGAGCAGGCGTTTGATCGCGAATGGGCGCTGGCGTTGCTGGCGCGGGTGATCGAGCGGTTACGCGCGGAATGTGCGGCGCAAGACCAGGCGCGGATGTTTGAAGTGCTGAAGCCATTTCTCACCGTTGGCAAGAGCGCGATACCGTATCCGCAGGCCGCCGCGGAACTAGGCTATTCCGAGAGCGCGGCGCGCTCGGCGGTGCATCGCTTGCGGCGGCGTTATCGCGAAGTGTTGCGCGAGGAAATCGCGCAGACGTTGAGCGACCCGGCGAACGTGGCCGAGGAAATGCAGGCGCTCTTCAGCGCGTTTGCCCGTTGAGTTGCGTGGTTCAACGCCCGCCGGCCTGCGGTTGCGGAACGAATTTGTGGTCCGTGCGATCCGGTGTTACGCGCACGTTGGTCGTGAGTTTGAGTGGTTTGCGACCGGGCGTTTCGTAGGTGAGTTCCACCATGAAGGCGGTCCAACCGCGCGGCGGTTCGGGCACGCGCGCCACTACGCCGCCATTCTGCAAGGTAAGCGGGGAACTCGTCCATTTGGCGCCAAACGTATCAAGGCGGAAGTCGCGCGCCTCGGGATTGGTTGCCTGCCAGAGTTTCACCGAATTGGGCGCGTCGGTGGCGTTCACCTTTATGCTGCCGTCTTTCTCCAACGACCAGGCAAAGCGCGGCAACGCCATGCCGGTGAGGAGGGATTGGTAAAACGCCTGCAAGGTTTCCCACGCGTCGCTGCCTTTCATCGAGTGATCGGCATTGGGCACGTAACGCAGATATTTTTCCCCGGGCAGATTGTCGAAGTAATACTGGGAGGAATCGGGCAGGAAGAACTGGTCGCCACAGGCATTGAGAATCAACTTGGGCATCGTGAAGCGGGAGCGGTACTCGTAGGGGTCTTCGATCTTCTTGAGCGCCTCGAATTGCGGCGTGTTCATCCAGTCCATGATCTTGAACCGCGTGTAATCGCCAACCGCCGGCGCCCAGAAACCGTAAGCCGCGTAGTGATGTTGCATGGACGGCTCCATGTTCAACACATCAATGACAATGGGCGCAATGCCGATCACGCGTTTGTCCACTGCCGCCGTGGTCCAGGTGGTCCAGCCGCGTTTCGATCCGCCGGCCACCACGAATCGCTCGATCTTGTGGCCACCGCCATCCGGGCTGGCGCAAAAGGTCGTGAGCGTGTCCATCGCGCGGACGGCGCTCTTGGTCATGGGCAAACGCGCGGGCCAGCGTTCGTCGCCGGTGCGCAGGAATTTGTCCCAAGTGTAAGCAATCAGGTCGTCTTCGTTCCGCCGTTGGCCGTCGTTGTGAAACATCAACGGTTGATTGGGCACGTTGCGCAGTTCGGCGACCACAGATTTGGTTTCGACGGCGGTGCGAACGAGATCGCCGCTGGGCGCGCTGGGCGGACCTTTATCATTTCCACCGCCGGTGATGAACAGCAACGCCACGTCGCTGGTGATTTCGCTGGGACTGGCGATGGAGAGCCAGTGTTTCCACACCGTGCGGTCCACTTCATTGGTCGTCAGCCAGGACTGCGAAGTCATTTCCAACACATGCACCGTGCCCAGCGGCGTGGGGGTGGAAGTGACTTTCTTAAAACTGTAGTTGGTATCCGGGGCGGCGACATAGCGGTCGAGCGCGGTGAGCGCGGCGCCGGCACTAGCGTTCGACTCCGGCTTAGGGCTGTCGTCCGCGGGCGGTTCCGAATTGGCGGGTTTGCAGCCCAGCAATGGCACGAGCAACAGGCCGGCGGCAGCCAGTGACGCGGTGTGACGAATGGACTGGGAGAGAGGTTTGCGCCAAAGCCCAGGGAAAGATCGGGTGTTCATTGGCGGCGAGGATGCGCAGCCCGCATCGGCAAATCAAGCCCCGTTCCATCCGACTGCATTGAACGCGGCTTGGTCGGGCTGAGACCTCACACCATCACAAAGCGGCTTGATTATCCAGCCGCACCGCGTCGTTCAGTTCATCAAAGAAGTTGGGCGCGGCGGAATGGACGCGGTTCCAGTTGGGGATGAGCGGGGTCAGGAGCGGATCGTCCAGGTAGGTCTCCACGGCGACGCGGATGCTGCGGACGAACGTCGTCACGGCGGTTTCCTCATCGTGCCGCGGATACTTGAGGCCATTGAGCACGGCGTCGGCGGCATAGAAACGCAGCGTGTCCTCGGCCTGGCGCATGTAGGCGCTGAGCAGCGTGCTGAACGTGCCCGCGTCGAGCTTGATGCCTTCTGCCGCCATCCGGAGAAACAAGGCCCGGCTGATGTCTATGGCCATTTTGTTGAGGCCCTTTTCGCGGTCGCGCGGCGAGAGTTCCTGATGTTTATGCTCGTAGTTGTCGCACAATTCGCTCTGGCAAATGGCGCGCGGCGCGCTGTTGCGGATGACCTCAGCCAGCAGGCCGATCTCCAGCGCCCAATCGTGCGGAATGCGCACGCGACGCACGAGGTCCACGTCCATGGCGAATTCACCGGCCAGCGGATAGCGGAACGTGTCCAGGTACACCAGGAACGGCTGCTGGCCCACGATGCTCTTAAGGGCGCGGAGCATGGGCGTCACCAGCAGGCGCATCACGCGGCCATTGAGCTTGTCGGTGGCGCGGGCGTAATAACCTTTGCAGAAGTCAAAGCCCAGCGAGGGATGCGCGACCGGATAACAGAGCCGGGCCAGCAATTCGCGGTTGTACGTGATGATGTCGCAGTCATGCACGGCTACCATGCGCGCCTGTTCACTGGCCAGCACGTAACCGAAACAAACCCAGACGTTGCGACCTTTGCCGCCGGGGCCGGGGTCCAATTCCGCGTCCTCCAGCTTGTTGAACAACGCCTTCATGCGCGGACCGTCGTTCCAGAGCAGGGTGGGTTTCTGGGGCAGACGCGCAAAAAACTTGCGTGCGCGTTGGAAATCGCGCGCCTTGGTCGCCCCGTCTATGCCCACCACGATCTGCTTGATATACCGCACGCCCTTGAGTTCGCGCGCGATCAGGCTTAGGGCCGACGTGCCCAGTTCTCGGATGTGACACGGCAGCACCAGGGCGATCGGGGTTTCCTCAGCGAACGACTGCAGATCGCGCTCCAGACGGGGTAGATCGGGTTTTCCGAGACGATGCAGCGTGGCGATGGCGCCGGTTTGGAAAAAGTCTGACATAATTCAACCACACTATGCGCCAAAATCGCTGCGAGCCTCAAGCCTGCACAATCAGTATTTTGCGTCCAGAGCGGGTTGAGGCCAGGCGGCTTGAATGTTCAAGCGCCTCAAACCGGTGGCGTGGCTTTGTCGCGGCCCGGATGCAGTCCGAAGCGAATCAGTTTTTCGCGCATCGTCACGCGGGTGACGCCCAGCCAGCGCGCGGCCTTTGCCTGGTTGCCATCCGCCAGATGAATCGCCTGGGTGAACAGTTCGCGCTCCACATCGTCCAGCAGCCGCGTGTGTGCGTCAGTGATTTCGCCGCGTTGCGCCGCCCCCAGCAACACGGCGACACAAGCGGGCAGTGTTTGTTCCTGCCCGGCGCCGGACGGCTGAGAGCGAGCCAGCAATTGGCGAATGTGCTCGAGACTAATGGTGTACCCGCGCGCCAACACCAGTGCCTGGCGCACGACATTTTCCAACTGCCGTATATTACCCGGCCAGGGCTGTTCCTGAAGAAACGCGACCGCTTCCGGCTGGATGCTGGGCGATGCGACGCCGAACTCGGCGGCAAATCGTTGCAGGAAGAACCGCACCAGTTCAGGAATGTCCTCCAATCGCTGGTGCAAAGGCGGTACCAGGATGGTCACCACGTTCAGGCGATAAAACAAATCCTCCCGGAACTGCTTTTCCTGTATGGCGGTTTCCAGATTACGATTGGTCGCCGCGAGAATGCGCACGTCCACCGGAATGGTTTCCTTGCCGCCCACGCGCTGGATGGATCTTTCCTGCAACGCACGCAGAAGCTTGGACTGCGTGCCCGGCGGGATGTCGCCAATCTCATCCAGAAACAGTGTGCCGCCACCGGCCTGCTCAAAGCGCCCGATGCGCCTCGCCTCGGCGCCGGTGAACGATCCGCGCTCATGGCCGAACAATTCGCTCTCCAGCAAAGTCTCGGGCACCGCCGCGCAGTTGACCGCAATGAACGATCCGTTCGCGCGATCGCTGTGTTGCCGGATGGCACGCGCCACCAGTTCCTTGCCGGTTCCCGTTTCACCGCGAATCAACACGGTGACGGGCGTGGCGGCTACACGGCCAATTTCCTTGTAGAGTTCCTGCATGGCGCGGCTTTGACCCACGATGGCCGAGCGGCCCGGGTTGGCCTGGCCCAGTTCCACCGTGCCGGACGAAAGCCGGCTGCTCGCCACCGCCCGGCCCAACAGCGCCAGCAGTTCGCCCACGTCGAACGGTTTCACCACATAATCGAACGCGCCGAGTTTGGTGGCTTCAATGGCGGTTTCCGTGGTGCCGAACGCGGTCATTAAAATGATGGGCAGGCGGGGTTTGACGGCGTGCAGTTGCCGCACCAACTCCAGCCCGTTCAAGCCCGGCATCTTCAGATCGGTGAGCACCACATCGAAATCCTGGCGGCGGGCGCGGTCCAGGCCGGTGTCGCCGCGTTGCTCGACGGTCACGCCGTAACCTTCATCCTGCAATTCCCGCTCCAGCGCAGGGAGGATGCCGGCGTCGTCTTCGATCAATAACACTTCAGCTTTCATCGGTTTGCGCACGCGGCAGCACGAGACTGAACGTGGTCCCGCGACCTGGTTGCGTGTGGCATTGCATTGTGCCGCCGTGCTTTTCCATGATGCGCGCGGCAATGGAAAGTCCCAGCCCCGTGCCCTGCTCCTTGGTGGTGAAGAACGGGTCGAACAAGCGCCGCCGGACCTCGGGCGTCATGCCCTTGCCGGTGTCGCTAACCTCGAGGACCACGGCGGGCAGTTCGCGGCCATTCAACGTGGCGTTGCGCGAGCGGCTGCGCAGCGTGATGGTACCGTTCCGCTCGATACTGTCCGCCGCGTTGCGGACGAGATTGATCAGCACCTGTTTGATCTGCTGGGGGTCCAGGCGCGCTCGCACACCGTCCGTCGTCTCAAGCACGAGCCGGATGGCTTGCTTCTCAAGTTGCGAGGCAAGCAGGTCGTGGATTTCTCGGAGCAACGGTTCCACGGGCAGCGGGGCCAGTTCCGGGTCCGACGGCCGGGCAAACTGGAGGAAATCCCGCACGATCCGTTCGAGGCGGTTGATCTCGTTGCCGATGACTTCAACATCCTCATGCAGGGACGGGTCCTGGGGCAGCGCTTTCTTGAGCCCGTGCAACCGGACCTTCAAGGCGGTAAGCGGATTGCGGATTTCATGAGCCACGCCGGCGGCGAGCACGCCGAGCGAGGAAAGTTTTTCCTGCCGTTCCAGCAACGCGCGGCTTTCGATCAACTGGCTGCGCAGCGGCGCGATCATGCCGCGATACACCAGCACCGCGAGCGAGGCCCCCAGCGCGAGCAGCAGAAACAGCGAGAGCCAGAGCAGCCATTGCAGGCGCACCATGGCGCCGTGCGAATCCGCCACGAAGGTGCCCAATCCCGTCTGATGCGCGGCGTCGAGTTGGTCGCACAATTCGAGCAACCGCGCGGAACTGGCCTCCACCAGATCGAACAACCGCGCGGAGAATTGGCCGCGCTCGGCTGGCCGGGGCGCTTCCAGCAGGCGGGTCACGCTGCCCAGATAGCGATCATACTCCTCCAGAATCTCCCCGAAGAGTTTGCGCTCCGCCGCAGTGGTGAGGTGTTCCTTGTTGGCCGCCATCCAGTCCTGAAGGTAACGACTGTCGGCCAGAAACCGTTGTTTGTCCGCCGGTTCGTCGTGCAGATCGTAACGCAACAACAAGTCATTCAAACTGCGGATGCCGGCCTCGACGTGGTCGGCGAAGCGGAAGCTCTCAATCTGCAACGCGCCAAACTGGCGGCGCAATTGGCCGACCTGCTGCCAGGCGGTGTGCTCGGTCCACAGAATCAGCGCCGCCACGGCAAAGACGGCCACGGTGAAGCCGGTCAACATTAAATTGGTTCGCGTCTTCATGCGCTGAATACTCGCTATCCTCCGGTGGATACCCGGTAGCCACCGCGCTCACCGCGCACCCGCGCCATGAAATTACAACCTGTTGCGATGGAACGCGTCATTGGTTTTCAATCCCGGCTGGCATCCGGCCAGCTTTACCCTTCAGTGAAGCGCAAAGCGCAACCAGTAATCAATCTTTACATCGCGAAGTCATGAAAAACCAAATCATTCTCAAGTCGTTCGACGAACTGTCGCATCTCGCCGCGAACAACCTCCCGGCACAACCACCGTCGCAGACCGCGACCACTCCCGCGCAAGCGCGGTCCACGGGAAATCCTCCGGCAAACGATGCTTCCCAAGCTGGCGATCGACAGGAATCGCCGGTGACTTGGCGGGGGTGCCCGGCGGAAGCCGAGGCGTGGAGCGGGTGAAGCGGGGCGAACAGACGACACAACTGGAAAACCCTGCGACCAAACAAGAAAACATGAAGATCAACTTCCCCACCACCGACGAAGCGGCAACACCGCTGCCGATCCGCCGCCGGCGACCAGCGGATACCGCGCCGACAACCGGCAGGGGCCAGCCGGACGCATCCGACCGGGCCGCACGGCCCAACCATATTCTCGTGCCCGTGGATTTCTCCAGTTCATCCCGGTTTCTGGTGCGCAAGGCCGCCGCGCTGGCTCGCGGAACGCGCGCCCGGATGACTTTGGTTTATGTGCAGACGCCGGACTGGATTGAAGAAGACGCCGCCAATCCGCTCGTGGCCGATTCCTACCACGACCTGGGCGAGGCGGCCTTGGCGCGGCTGCGCCAGTTGGGCGAGGAAGAGGTCGAAGGCGCCGTCCAGGTCAGCACCCTGTTTCGGGTGGGCAATTGGGTGCGTACCCTGCTTGAGGTTGCACGGTTGGAGGAACCCGACCTCATTGTCGCGGGCAGTGAAGATCGCCGCGGCCTTCTGAGCTGGTTGCGCACCAGCCCACTCGAACAACTCCTTCAGGATTCACCTTGTCCGGTTGTCGTCCTCCCGGAACGCCTGTTGCTCCCCAGCCGTGCGAATCCGCCGCCCGCCTTACGGCAGGTGGTGGTGGCGGCCGGGCTTTCCGACGACTCCTGGCGCGCGGTGAAGCACGCCGCGGAACTGGCGTGGCAAATGAATGCGCGGCTGCTGTTGCTTCACGTCATGCCGGGTAACAACCTGGGCTCGCGCCTGAATCTCGCCAACGCGCTCAAGCTGCAAAAGGAACTCAGCAGCCACGCCCGGCAAGTATTGCTCGACTGGCTCGCACCGGAAATCGCGGCGGGTCTGCCCGTCAAGGTGCTCGTGCGCGCCGGCACGCGCGCCGCGCAGACGTTGAGCCGTCACCTGCGATTGCTGAACCCGCAACTGGTGGTCGTGGGGGCGGAAGCGCACACCCGGTTGGGCCGGCGCTTTGCCGGTGCCGTGTTGCGCGCCACCTCCGCACCGGTCGTGGTCGTCGGGCCGCAAGCGCCGCCCCAGTCCCGCCTGGTTCGCGCGGATGCGCCCGCAGTCCTTTCCAAAGTCTCCGGCGAGCGGGCGGCAGAATCGGTTCAGGCGGAGCCTGCCGGTTTCACGACTACGGCGGCCATGGATTTCACCGGGGTGAAAGCCGCGGCGGCATCGCGCCGGCGGGTGCTTGTGGTGGACGACGATCCCTCCGTCCGGGAATCGCTGCACAAACTGCTTACTGGCGAAGAATATGACGTAACGCTGGCCGGCAACGGGAATGAAGTCATCGGCAAGGTGGACCCCGCGAAGGTTGACCTCGTTCTGCTGGATCTCAAGATGCAGGGAAAGAATGGCTGGGTCATTTTCCGGCACCTGCGTGCGCTCAAGCCGCAGTTGCCGGTGGTGTTGATCACCGGGATGCCCAATCGCTTCAAACTGGCCGCCAGTGCCGGGGTGGATGCGCTTGTGGAAAAACCGCTCGATGTGCCGCTGCTGCTCGAAACCGTGCGGCGATTGGTTAACGGAACCGAAACCGGCGCTTCCCTGGCCGCCAGCGGTGCCGCCGTGTGCCGCCACATCCGCTCCACCAGCGAACGTCTGCGCCAACAGTTGTACGATCGCTCCACCGTACCGTGCCCGGTGACCTCAATTTGACGTGCGGATTCATCCATCGCTTTTGCCGGCGGCGTGATCACTTGATTGGCTTCGCCGCCGGTTTCTTCACCCCCCCCCAGGCGGGTGGCGGGAGATCCTGCGCGCCGGGTTGGTCCGTCAAAGCCGCCGCCCATTGCTCCAGATTATGGCATTGAGCTTGGTTCCTGTTTGCAGCCTCGCAGTTCGTTGACAATACTTGGCGGAATCTCAGGTCACGGATTGCGGAGATGGATACAAATGGAACTCTTCTGTTTCTGGCAGTGGCTTTGCCGCTGCTGGGCGCGCCGGTGATCGCCTTGATGGGGCGGTCGCTGGGGCGGCGCGTGGGTTGGTTTGCATTTGCGTTTCCGGTGATCTCGGTGGCAGCGCTGCTGCTGCTGGCGGCGCGCATGGGGCTGCCGGGCAGCCTGGTGATCGAATGGCCGTGGATTCCGTCGCTGGGCATCAATTTCTCCTTTCTGCTCGACGGTTTGTCGTTGTTCTTCGGATTGATCGTCAGCGGCGTGGGCGTGCTGATTTTTTTCTACGCGAACTTTTATCTCGACGATCATTACGAACATCACGGGCGGTTCTATTGTTACCTCGCGTTGTTCATGGCGGCGATGCTTGGCACGGTGCTGGCCAACAATCTCATGCTGCTGTTCGTGTTCTGGGAACTCACCGGGCTGGCGTCGTTCCTGTTGATCGGGTTTCTGCACCACGAGGAGAAATCTCGCGTGGGTGCGCGGCAGGCGCTGCTGGTGACCGGATTCACCGGGTTGTTGCTGCTGGCGGGAGTGATCATGGTGTGGCAGGTCACGGGCACTTACGATCTGGCGACGCTGTTGGGCAGCGGGCTGCCGCTGGCGGAACACAAGGACTGGCTCACCGTTGCGATGTTGCTGATGTTGCTGGGCGCGTTCGGCAAGTCTGCGCAGTTTCCGCTGCATTTCTGGTTGCCGAACGCAATGGCCGCGCCCACGCCGGTGAGCGCCTATCTTCATTCGGCCACGATGGTGAAGCTCGGCGTGTTTCTTTGCGCCCGGATATTTCCGTTGTTCGTCCAAAACGAACTCTGGGCGCCGGTGCTGGCGCTGGTGGCGTTCACCACGATGCTGCTCGGTGCGGTGATGGCGTTGTTGTCGCACGATCTCAAGGCGATTCTCGCCTACTCGACCGTGAGCCAGCTTGGTTATCTCATCGGTTATTACGGCCTCGGTCCGGCGCATGGTGTCGAATACGACTTCCTGCACATCCTGAATCACGTTTTCTACAAAGGTTGCCTGTTCATGGTGGCGGGCATCGTCATTCACGCCACCGGGGTGCAGGATATCCGGCAACTGGGCGGCCTGCGGCGGCGGATGCCTTGGCTCGCGGGAATTTGTCTGGTTGCGGCGGCCACGATGGCAGGTTTTCCCGGCACCACCGGTTTTCTGAGCAAGGAAACAATGCTCAAGGAAATTTTCGAGGCGATGAATGGTCACGGCACGTTGGGCGTGTATGCCATGGTGTGCGTGGTGTTGACCTCGTTGGTGAAGGTGGCGTTCTCGTTCCGGTTCTTCGCCAACATTTTTCTGGGCGACGAAACCGAAACGGTGAGGGCGCACTTCCACGCGCCGCCGTTTGCCGTGCAACTGCCGCCGTTGGTGCTGGCCGGCGCGGCGCTGCTGCTGGGGGTGTGGCCGGGATTACTGGCCGCGCCGTTTCACTGGTTGACCGTGGAGGGTCTGCATCAGCCCACGCCGCACCTTTCGCTGTGGCACGGCAACACTGTGGAACTGCGGGTGAGCATCGCAGTCGTGCTGCTGGGATTTGGTGTGTTTTACCTGGGCCAACGCACGGCCTGGCGTTGGGCGGCGATTCCCCGCGCGTTGCGTTTTGACGAGTTCTTCGAGCGCGGAATCGAGGCTTTCTCCAAATTCACCAAATGGCTGACGCGGTTCCTGCGCGCGGACAAGCCGGTGGATTATCTGCCCATCATCATCGCGTTCGTGCTGTGCGTGGTGGGCGGGTTCATGGTGTTTGCGGTGGGACCGGTGCTGGGGGAACTGGCGTCCCAACGGCGGTGGGACCTGCTGACGCTGCATCCGTTGCGGTCTTTTGTGGCGGCGCTGATCTCGCTGGCGGTGATCGGCGTGCTCATGCTGCGGCGGTGGACCACGCAACTGATCCTGCTCTCCGTTGCCGGTTTCCTCACGACGTTTTACTACGTGCTCTATCGCGCACCCGATCTGGCGCTCACGCAAATCCTCATCGAAGTGGTGACGCTGTTTCTGATCTTGATGCTGCTGGGCCGCTTTCCCCGCTCGGCGGAACTGGGCGAGATCGTTCATCGGCCGTCGCGGTTGCGCAGGAAACTGAACGTGGTGCTCTCGCTGGGTGTCGGGTTGCTGATGACGACGTTCATCCTATGGTTCAACGCCGCGCCCCACGAAAACCGCCTGGGCCGGTTTTTCGCCGACAACACAGTGGAACTCGCCAAAGGCAGCAACACCGTGAACACGATCCTCGTGGACTTCCGCGGCTTCGACACGCTGGGTGAAATCACCGTGCTGTTGATTGCCATGCTCGGCGGCATTGGTCTGCTCATGCGCTACAAACGCACGGCGGCGGAATACCGGGAAGGGCCGCTGGGACAACCCGGGATGGGGATTCAACATTCAACTGCCCCTCTCCCCCCTCCACCCCCCTCTCCCGCAGGGCATAAGGAGAGGCGGGGGGACGGGAGGGGGGAGAGAGGGACTATTGGAGAGGAGAAACCGAAATGAACGGTCCGCACTCGTACATCTTTAACTCGATGGTGCGCCTGGCGGTGTTCCTGATAAATGTGTTCGCGCTATACCTGCTGGTGCGCGGCCACAACGCGCCGGGCGGCGGATTCATTGCGGGCCTGGCCACGGCCATTTCACTCATCCTGTTGAGTCTCGCCATTGGTGTTCAGGAGATGCATCGGTTGCTGCGGTTTGATCCGGTGTTGCTTGCGGCGGGCGGTTTGCTCACAGCCATCGTCACCGGCCTGCTGCCGCTGCTGGTCGGGAAGCCGTTCCTCGAACATTTCAATTTCCACCTGCACGACGTGCCGTTGCTGGGCGAGGTCCACGTGGGCACGCCCTTGTTGTTTGATGTGGGCGTGTATCTCGTCGTGGTGGGCGTGACGTGCAAAATGATATTTGTCTTCGCCAAATCCACGCAGGGACTTCGCGCGCTGGTCGCCGAGGAAGAGCGGCGTTACAGCTCACCGGTGGAGCAACCCATTGAGGAAGACGCCCCGCGCGCCGGGGTTGAAACGGCAACCACTCAAAAGGAGGAAACTCATGCAGATTGAAACCGCAGTCCTGATCGGCGTGCTGTTCGGGTGCGCCACCTATCTGATCCTGCAAAACAGCTTCGTCAAAATCCTGTTTGGCTTTGTGGTGCTGACGAACGCGGCCAATCTGCTCGTGTTGAGCATGTCGGGAAATCCGGCGGGCAAGTTCGCGCCCATTGTCGGCGACGCCGCCGGCCCGCTGGTGGACCCGCTGCCGCAGGCGCTCATTCTCACCGCCATCGTCATCGGTTTTGGCGTGACCGCGTATTTGGTGCTGCTGTTGTACCGGATTTTCCTGGATCAGAAAACCACCAACGCGGCGGAGCTTTACGAGGACCAGGACACCTCGGAACACACCTGAACGTAATGCGTGATGCGTGAAACGTGAAGACGGAGCGCGGATGAACTGGACCATTCTGCCCATCCTGCTGCCGTTGCTGACGGCGCTGCTCGCGCTTTTCTGGGGCAAACCCTCGCGCGCACGCCGCGTCGTGGTGGCGTGCTCCGCCGGCGTGCAACTCGTGCTGGCGCTGGCACTGGTGACACGCGCCTACCACGGGGAGACGTACCTCTTGAACCTCGGCAACTGGACCGCGCCGTTTGGCATCGTGCTGGTGATTGATCTGCTGGCGGCGGTGATGATCGCGCTCTGCACGTTCGTCGCGTTTGTGGCGGTGCTGTTCGGTTACGTGGAGCTGTCCAGCCGAATTGAGCATCCGTTGCGGTTGCCGCTCACGCAGCTTCTCGTGACCGGCATCAACCTCGCGTTCTGCACCGGCGATTTATTCAACCTCTTCGTCGCGTTTGAAATCATGCTCATCGCGTCCTACGCACTGCTGACATTGGAGGCGGATGACTGGGACGTAAAACAGGCGTTTCCGTATCTGGCCATCAACCTGGTGGGAAGCACGCTGTTCCTCTGCGCGGCGGGCCTGGCTTACACGTTGTTCGGCACGTTGAATTTTGCCGACATTGCCATGCGTTCGGCGGAGATGGCGGACGACCCGCGCGTGCTGGCGCTGGGGCTGTTGCTGATGGTGGTGTTCGGTCTCAAAGCCGGTTTGTTTCCGCTCTACTACTGGTTGCCCAACAGTTATCCCACGCTGCCGATTCCGTTGGCGGCGATTTATTCCGGGATGCTCACCAAGGTGGGCGTGTATGTGTTGTTACGGGTGTTCGGAACGGTGCTGCCGCACAGCCTCGACCTCGTTCACCAACTGCTCGCCTGGCTGGCGGGCGCGACGATGATCTTTGGCGTGCTGGGCGCCATCTCGCGCAATTTCATCCGCGGCATCCTCTCGTATCACATTCTGAGCCAGATCGGGTTTATGGTGCTGGCCATCGGCTTGTTCACGCCGCTTTCCTTTGCCGCCTGCATCTTCTATATCATTCATCACATCATTGTGAAATCGTCGTTGTTTCTTATCGGCGGCGTGGGTGCGTGCCTGAACCGCACGGACAATCTCGACCGCATGGGCAACCTCTGGCGGCACGCGCCGTGGCTGGGGGTGTTGTTCCTGTGCCAGGCGTTGTCGCTGGCAGGGCTGCCGCCGTTGAGCGGATTTTGGGGCAAATACGCCATCATCGTCGTGGGCTTGGAGAAGGGCGCGTATGTGCTTGTGGGCGCGTGCATCGTGGCGAGCATCCTGACGCTGTTCAGCATGTTGAAAATCTGGAACAGCGCGTTCTGGAATAGCGACGAGGAACGCGAGGTCTGCTTGTGGGACCTGCGCTGGGTGCGCATGAGCTGGGTCGTGGCGATCATGGTGGTGGTTTCGCTCGGCATTGGATTGGGTGCGGAATTGATCTTCCTCGTGGCCCAGGAGGCGGCGACACGGGCATTGGATCAGGAAGGCTACGCGCGCATCGTGCTCGGTTATGTGGGGAAAGGAGCGGCGGGAACACCATGAAAGCACTTGCCTTGAATCTGGTTATCGCCGTGATCTGGCTGCTCCTGCGTGGCGGGCGCTCGACGGTGGACTTTTTCATCGGGTTCGGCCTCGGGTTCGCGATGCTGGCGGCGTTCAACGCCGTGTTGCCGGGAGCGGCCGATTATCCGCGGCGCTGCCTGGCGTTCGTGCGGTTCGGGTTGATCTTCGCCCGTGAATTTGTGATCGCCAACCTGAGCGTGGCGCGCATTGTTCTGTTTCAAAACAAGGAATCGCTGCATCCGAATTTCATCCGCTACGACGTGACTGGCATGCGCCCGGGCGAAATCCTGCTGCTCTCATATTGCATCACGCTTACACCTGGCACCACCGCCGTCCACGTAAGTGATGATTTCCAGACCCTGGTCATCCACGCGCTGCACGCGGACGCGCCGGACGCGATCCGCCGGCAGATTGACGAACGGCTAAAAACTCCCATGCTTCGCTTCACCCGATGATTCAGCCTGTGCTCATCTTGTGTCTGGGCGGCCTCACCCTGGCCATCTTGCTGGGTTTGTTCCGGCTGGCGCGCGGCCCGACGGTGCTGGACCGCATTCTGGCGTTTGACCTGATTGCCACCAGCGCGGTGGGCATGGTGGTCTTGCTCTCGGTATTGTGGCGGACGGCCGTTTACCTGGAATTGATTCTGATCTTCTCACTGCTTGGTTTTGTGAGTACCGTTGCATTCGTGTTTTATCTTCACCGGACACGGGAGCAACGGCGGACCAAATCCGCCGCGAACCCCGTTCCGCCCGCCAACCCGTCCCGCTGGCCATGAGAGCGATGCTTACGGAAATTCTTACGGCGCTGATGCTGTTAAGCGGCGTGGGCTTCATTTTGATCGCCGCAATTGGCGCGGTGCGGCTGCCGGATGTGTTGTGCCGTTCGCACGCGGTGGCCAAGGCCAGCACGCTGGGCATCTTCGCCATGTTGCTGGGCTTGTGGCTGCATCTGGGCGCGGAGGGAGTGGGATTGAAGATTTTGCTGGCGATGTTTTTCCAGGTAATGACGATCCCGGTGGCGGCCCACTTGATCAGTCTGCTGGCCTGGCAGTCGGGGATGGGGCGCCGGGACCAGTCCCCGCCGCCGCCAAACCGGCCGTCCCGCCCGGCGGATTGAGGCGGTTACTTCCACCCCATGTTCCTCCAACTCTGGCTCAGGCTCGAACGGTGTTTTTTGTATTACTCCATGCGGCTGTTCCGCATTCGCGACAACACCGAGCGCGTGGCGCGCGGCTTCGCACTGGGCATGATCATCAATTTCTTCCCCACCTTCGGCTTCGGTGTCCTGGTGTCCGGTTTCTTCGCGCGGTTGCTGGGTGGCAACCTCATTTCGGGCTTCGTGGGTGGCGCAACGCTCACGCTGCTCTGGCCCTTCCTGTTCTACCTGAACATGATCACCGGCGGATGGTTGCATGGCCGCTTCCCGATCAAGGACCCCAATGAAGTCACGGAAGCCAGCATCCGCGCGTTGGTCTGGGGTAAGACCTTTACCACCGGCGCCGTGGTCAACAGTCTGGTCGTCGGTCTTGTGGTTTACGGGCTGTTGTATTGGCTCTTCAGCCGCTACCGTGCCCACGGTCTGGCTCGTTTGTATAAAATCATGAAAAAGCACCAACGCAACCTCACGGCGCGCAAAGCCCGGCGCGCTGCGATTCGCCGCCCGTGAAACTCGTCATCGTTCATTATCATCTGCGCCCCGGCGGCGTCCGGCGCATCATCGAACTGGCCGCGCCCCACCTGGTCCGCACCAGTGATCGCCGCGTCACCGGCGTCATCCTCGCCAGCGGCGAGCCGCCGGATCGTAAATGGCTGGAGAATTTCAAGCGCCTGCTGGGCCGGACGCCGGTGGAACTGTTTGTCGAACCCGCGTTCTCCTACTTCTCCGAGCAACGCCAATCCGCCTCCAACCTTCGCCGTCGGATTGACCGGGGGCTGCTGCGGTTGCTCGGCGGCGGGCGCGGCGAAGAACTCATCGTTTGGGCGCACAACCTCGGTCTTGCGCGCAATCTGCTCCTCACCCAGCAACTCTCGAATCACTGCCAGGCGCACGGCGTGCGCTTGATGGCGCATCACCACGACTGGTGGTTCGACAACCGCTGGCAACGCTGGCCCGAGTGCCGGCGCGCGGGCTTCCACTCGCTCGGAGCAGTGGCCGAAGCCATCTTCGACTCCAACCACATACATCACATCACGATCAATCACGCGGACGCAGCGGTATTGGAACGCCACGCGCACGGTCAGGTCACGTGGCTGCCCAATCTCGCCGAACCCGAACCGCCACCCGCGCGGAAGAAAGTGCGGGCTGCCCGCGAGTGGTTGAGCCGCCGCCTGGGAACGGAAGCGCCCGTGTGGCTCTTGCCGTGCCGGTTCCTGCGCCGCAAGAATGTGGCGGAAGCGCTGTTGTTGACGAGATGGCTGCGGCCCGAAGCGTGGCTCGTCACGACGGGCGGCGTCAGTTCCAGCGATGAACAACCCTATTTCGATCAGCTCAACGCTGCCGCTCACGCGCATCATTGGCGGCTGCGGCTTGGCGTGCTTGCGGGCGACGAAGCGCGCAAGCCGGCCATGCCGGAATTGCTCGCCGCCAGCGAGGCGGTGATGCTGACTTCGATTCAGGAGGGCTTCGGCCTGCCGTATCTCGAAGCCGCCGCCACCAAACGTCCATTGATCGCCCGCGCGCTGCCGAACATTGCGCCCGACCTTGCGCAATTTGGATTTCGCTTCCCGCAGGGCTACGCGGAAATCCTGATCAGCCCGACGCTGTTTGACTGGCGGGCCGAACGCGCGCGGCAACACCAACTGTTCCGCCGGTGGACGCGCGACATGCCCGCGGCGGTGCGCCGGTTGGCGAACGAACCGCCTTTGACGGCCAGCCAGCGCCCGGCCGCCGTACCGTTCAGTCGCCTGACACTTACGACGCAAATCGAAATCCTCGCGCAACCGGTCGCGCGTTCGTGGGACGCCTGTGCGCCCCTCAATCCGTTCCTGGCCACGTGGCGACGGCGCGCGGCGGAAGGAAGGTTGCAGGTGTCGCCGTGGCCAAGCGGTGCGCTCCACTGGCTGGGTGGCGAGAGTTATGGGCGCAAATTCTGGAGTGCCTGCGCGGCGGAGAACCGCCCGTCGGGCATTCATCCGGAGAAATGCCAGGCCGATTTCATCCGGCACAAGCTGCATCCGGAGTACCTGTATCCGCTGTTGTGGAGCCGCGACTCATGAGAATCCGCGCCGTCATTTTCGACATCTACAAAACGTTGCTCGACGTGCAACCGCCTCCGCCGGATGCGGAGGCGCGCTGGGCTGCGCTTTGCTGCGAGACGTTTGAAGGCATGCCGCGACTAGATCTGGCAGGCTTCACGGCAGCCTGCAAATTGGTGATCGCGCGTGAGCACACTACCGCCCACGCCGCAGGCATTTCTTACCCGGAAATCTACTGGCCCGACATCGTTGGCGAAGTCTTATCTGAATCGGCTTCGCTGCCGGTTGCGCTTCGTGATGCGTTCCTGGTGCGCCATGCGGGCTTGACGCATACACTCAGTTTGATGCCGGGCGTATCGGAGGTTTTGCGCCGGTTGCTTGAACGTGGCTTGCCGCTGGGACTGGCCTCAAACTCACAGCCGTACACCTTGACCGAGCTCGAAATGGCTTTCGCGACTGCAGAACTGAAGGCCGATATATTCCATCCTTCGCTTCAATTCCTGTCCTTCGAGCACGGCTTCAGCAAACCCGATCCTCATGTGTTCCGACTGTTGATGGCACGGTTGCGCGGACTGGGTATCAGCGCCACTGAAACCCTCATGGTCGGTGACCGTTTGGACAATGACATTGGCCCGGCGAAATCCCAGGGATTTCAAACCTGGCAGATCAGTTCAAATACCTCGCCGGAGAGCGGCGATTGGGAGCGCTTGTCGAGGCACTTGAGCAGGTGCGTTGAATGAGTTCGGCAGTTCGATTCAGACAGACGATGCTTGAACGCCACCGTTCAGGCTGCGATAGTTTGCGCGATGAAGCTGCTTTCGATTGAAGAGGCCCAAGGCCAGTTTCAGGCCATTTGCGACGAAGCCCTGGCAGGCGAAGTGATCCGGTTTCAACTCGCCAATGGGTCAGTGTTGGAGTTGAAGCCCGTCCAGTGGGTTCCTCCGGCATTATCAGAGCAACAATTGGCGCGCTGCTATGAAGACAGCGAGTGGGCCGCCTTCGAGAATCATTGCGCCGCCGCCAGCGACTGAACTCTGTCCTTCCGTAAACTTCTGATGCGGTATTCGCCGCTCACCCGAACGACAGGCAATCACCGGCTGGCCACCAGTGTCAGCACCACCAGCGCGGTGATATAGACTCCATACGTCACCAGCAACGCCGCGCCTTCGCGCCGGGTAATGCGTCGATCCGTCAGCAGCATCCACAACAGCAACGCCATCACAACGAGCAGCGCGGGGAAATTGAACAATTGCGTCAACCGGTCAATCTTCACGTCATGGAACACCGCCGCCATTCCCACGACGAGGGTCAGGTTGGCAATGTTCGCGCCCAAAACGTTGCCCACGGCCAGATCGGACACGGATTTCCGCGATGAGGAGATGGCCGTGACCAGTTCCGGCAATGAGGTGCCCACCGCCAGCACGGTGAGGCCGATGATCATGGGCGGAATGCCCAAGCGCCCCGCCACGCTCACCGCGCCGTCCACCAACAGTTTGCTGCCGAGCACCACAATGACCGCGCCCAGCGTGAACTGCACCGCGGTTCCCGGTTTCGTGGCGAACCACGCCCAGCGCGTGGCGGCAACTTCCTGTTCGATGGCGGTGGCCTCCGCAATGTCCGCCGGTTTACGGTTGCGGTAATGCTGCCAGAAATCCCAGGTGAAGTAGCCCGCGCCGAGCACCAGCAGCAACGCTCCCTGCCAGCGGGTCAGCACGAGATTCATCGTCAGGATCAGCAATAACGCGCCGCACGCGAACATCGCAATCAGCGGCGTGCGCAATGCGCGCGGATGCACGTCCACGTGCTTGATTGTGGCCGTGACGCCGAGGATGAGGCCGATGTTGCAGATGCAGGACCCGACCGCGTTGCCCACCGCCAGGCCGGATTCGCCTTTCAGGCCGGACATCACGGACACGACCATTTCCGGCGAAGTCGTGGCCAGGCTCACCAGCGTAGAACCGATGACGACGCGCGGCATTCTTAGGAACTCCGCCACGCGCACCGATGCAGCGACGAACACTTCGCCGCCCTTCACGATCAAAACCAGCCCGGCCAGCAGCCAGATGATGTCCATGAGCATGGACCATTTCTGGCCGAGGAATGGAAATCAGGAAAGAAAAACCGGCGCCCGGCCATGAACTGGTTGCCGCGTTTTCGCTTCCGGGGCGGGCCGTGGTTTATTCGCTTCCCTGTAGCCGCCGACGTCAGGAGGCGGATTTCTCGTGGAGCTAATGAGATCCGCCTCCTGACATCGGCGGCTACAACTTCAGGAGGTCAACGCGCGAAGATCCGCCGCGAATGTATCCACGTCTTCCGGCGTAGTATCCCAACTGCACATCAACCGCGCTTCGTCCCCGGCGCCGACGTGGGTGTAGAATTTCCAGCCGCGTTCATACATGCCCTGCACGACCGGCTTGGGAATGTGCGCGAACACGACGTTGCTCTCCACGGGATAGGCGATTTCAATTTGCGGCAAACCGCGAATGCCCGCTTCGAGCCGTTTGGCCATGGCATTGGCGTGCGCCGCGTGCCGCAGCCACGCGCCATCCTTAAGCACGCCGGTCCACGGGGCGGAGAGGAAACGCATCTTCGAGGCAAGCTGCCCGCCCTGTTTGCAGCGATAATCGAATTCGCGCGCCGCTTCGCGATTGAAAAACACCACCGCCTCGCCAATGGCAATCCCGTTCTTCGTTCCGCCAAAGCACAACACGTCCACGCCTGCGCGCCAGGTGATTTCCTTGGGCGCGAGGTTGAGGGCCGACACGGCATTGGCAAAACGCGCGCCGTCCATGTGAACGCGCAGACCGTAGTGGCGGGCAAGGTCGGTCAATGATCTGATTTCGTCCACGGAATAAACCGTCCCCTCCTCGGTGGCTTGCGTGAGGCTCAAGGCCTTGGGTTTGGGATAGTGGATGTCCGTGCGCTTGTTGACCGCGGTGTGGATTTCGTTCGGATCAATCTTTCCGTTCTCGCCGCCGAGCAACAGCACCTTGCTGCCATTGGCAAAAAACTCCGGCGCGCCGCACTCGGCCACCTCCACGTGCGCCAGCCGGTGGCAGAGCACGCTGTGGTAGGACTGGCACAGCGACGCGAGCGAAAGCGAATTGGCCGCCGTGCCGTTGAACACAAAGAACACTTCGCAATTGGTCTCAAACACCTCGCGGATGAGATTGGCGGCCTTTTCGGTCCAGGTATCGTTCCCGTAGCTGACCTCGTGGCCGCTATTGGCTTCGGTCATGGCAGCCCAGGCTTCGGGGCAGATGCCGGCGTAATTGTCACTGGCGAACTGGCGGCGGGTGCGGTTGGCAACACTCATGCGCGGAATTTAGCGAATCGCAATCTGGTTGAAAGCCGATTGTCCGGGCGCGGCACCGGAACCCGTTCTCCACCGCCAGAATGGCTCAACCAGCCTGGGCAGCCGCTGTTGGACGGTGCGGGACGCTGCTGGTGCAGGACCGCGCATCCCACCAGTTCGGTCGAATGGGAGAGAAGCAGCAACGCGAAAAGGGAGACGTCCCCGACGGGTCGCTGGAAACTCCTCACCGCGCCCAAGGGTATTGTCGAACCGAAGCACAACGCAGCGCAACCGCGGCCACTTTGGAGATGACATGAGCAGTTTGCGGGCGAGCGCAAAGGCGCTACACCCACCAACAGTATGACTAAACAAACCCTTAATAGCTCCGAAGCTCGCGCGGAGCAAGTCGCGAACCCGACAGTCTCGAACCCAACTGCAAACCCTCAAGCTCGGCCTCGGCGTCCACGCTGACAGCATCATGGTCGTGCGCATCCTCGACTACAGCGGGCCGCAGCCCGCGCAGAAGTTCACGCCCGCGAAGTTCCTCGGCTGGGTCAAGACCCAGCTCCCGCTGACGACCGAAGTGCATAGTTGCTACGAGGCCGGCCCCTTCGGCTACGGCCTGCACCGTGCGCTCGTGGCGCTGGGCGTGCGCAACCTCGTGGGGCAGCCCGTCTGCCTGGACGAACGCCACCCCGGCGTCAGCCACGACAAGAGCGACGCCCGCGAACTGGCCCTGCGGCTGGACCGCTACGTCGCCGGCAACACCCGCGCCCTGGCCACCGTGCGCGTGCCCACTCCCGCGGAGGAACAAAAACGCGCCGCCAGCCTCGTGGAACTCTACCGTTACCGGTGGCAGATCGAAGTCTTCTTCAAGCAGATCAAGCAAACCCTGCAACTGGCCGACTTTCTGGGCCCCAGCGCCAACGCCGTCCGGTGGCAGGTGTGGATCGCGCTGCTGGTGTATCTGTTGCTGCGCTATCTGGCGTTTGTTTCTCAATGGACTCACAGTTTCAGTCGCCTCTTTACGCTGTTGCGAGCCGCGCTGTGGAAGAAATGGGATGCGTTGGATCTGCGGCGGCGCTATGGGACAGCCGGGGGTCAGTGCCGATACTGCGAATTCGATCCCGAACGCGGCACGGGCATTGTTATCATGACCAACGCCGCGGGCGGCGCTGAGTTGTGGCGGGAACTGATCGCGGTGGTGAGCGAACGGCTGTTACCGGCCACTTTGGAACTTCGTAAAGGCGCGCAGGGTTCACGCCGCGTCAGTGCCCTATCGAATTCCGATCAAGAATCTCCTTGCGAGTTTTTGCCGCGCGTAATACCAAGACCACGTTCTTTGAAAGCGATGGGCGTGTGTCCATCAAGATCACAGCCGGGCGACGGGGAACCCCGTGAAAATCGGGGACGGTTGCGCCACTGTAACGGACTACAAACTCCCACAGCCACTGGCCCAGCGCCGGGAAGGCGGGAGCGAGGTCATGCCCGAAGTCAGGATACCGGTCCGGTTGTGCTCGTCGGTCGCGTTTCGCACGGTGCGGGACGGGACAACTTCTCCGTCAAAGAGAAGGATGAGGCCAGCCGCGTTGAACCGTTTTCACGCGGATTCGCTGAATGCCTTCATTCCCCGATTTGCCGGAGGGTGAAGGTTTTTGCAGCCGCCGGAGCAACGAGGTGGAAGGTGCGGAGTTCGCCCATGCGTCCGCCTCCGAATGTCAACGGCTACAGACTTCTCTCTCCGCGCTGGTCTCTCTGAAACCCAAACCCGTTCCGCCTTTACCGGCGGAACCAGCAGAAAGATCAGCAAATGCAAAAGTCGTCATTCGTGGCGCTGGCTCTCGCCGGCGCGTTGTTTGTTCCTTCCGTCGCTTCCGCGCAGTTTGCGGACGCCATCGTCTCCTACACCCCCGGCACGGGCTTCCAATCTGGCTTCGACACGCCCGCCGCCGCCTTGGGCGAACCGTCGCGTATCACGCCCGGCCAGTTCGGCGGGCCCGTGGATCCATTCAATCCGCCCTATCTCTCCAGCCAACTCTTGTCGCTCGGAGCGGGTGGTTCGTTGACCGTGCAATTCAACGCGCCGATCCTCAACCGTTCCGAGTCTCTCTTCGGCCTGGATTTCAGCATCTTTGGCAACGCGGGCTTCATCATCACCAACGCGTTCGATCCCGATACCTTCGAGTGGATTGGCACGCCGGCCACGGACGGTTCGCTCTTTGGCGCGGACGCCGCGAGCACGAGTGTTGCGGTCAGTTCCGACGGCATCAACTTCTTCACGCTCAACCCCGCACTCGCGCCGACGTTGGACAGTTACTTTCCCACGGATGGCAGCGGCGATTTTGCACTGCCAATGAATCCGTCGCTCAACGGAACGAGTTTCGCCGGCCTGGACCTCGACGGCATCCGCGCGCGCTACAACGGCTCCGGCGGTGGCGTGGGCTTTGACATCTCGTGGGCGCAGGATGGCAATGGCGACTCCGTGCTGCTGCCCAGCATCAGTTTTGTGCGCGTGGACGTGTTGAGCGGCAATGCGGAGTTGGACGGGTTCGCCGTGGTGCCCGAGCCGGCTGCCGTGTCCTTGTTCCTCTGCGGTGCGTTAGCGTTCTGGGCCGTACGCCGTCAGCGGTGATGAAACGCGAAACCCAAGTCTTGCTCCCGCCGGCGGACAGCGACCCCGCGCGCTGTCCGTTGTGCGGCGGGCCGAATGATTGCCAGCTCTGCACCACTGCGGCGTACAAAGGTCCGTGCTGGTGCGAGTCGGTGAACATCCCGGATGAACTGCTCGCGCGCGTACCAGCCGAAGCACGGAATCGCGCCTGCCTGTGCCGAGCTTGCGTAGCGGCATTTCATCGCGAGCAGACCGGCGCGCAGGTTCTGCCCGTTGTCCCCGGTGACTTTTATTTCGATGCGGGCGGACTCATGGTCTTCACGGCGGCGTATCATCGGCGGCGCGGTTATTGTTGTGGAAGCAACTGCCGCCACTGCCCGTATCCGCCTACATCCGCATGAAACCCAACGCCTGTTTGAACGCCAGGGTCGTGGAACACGGAGCTGGGAAGCTCCGTGAACCCGCACGCTGGAAGCGTGCGCTACGCCGCGTGGCGCAGGCATCCTGCCTGCGGGTTCAGGTGGCATCTTGCCGCCAGTTTCGAGTTTTCAACCAAGCCATCACACGAATCGCATTCACGCTCGTTGGCTGGCTGGCGTTGTCCGTTGCGAACGCAGCCACGTCCACCGAAGACTTTTCCACCGATCCAGCCGCCAATGGCTGGCAGATTTTCGGCAACACAAATCTCTTTCAATGGGACCCAACCAATCAGAATCTCCGTGTCACCTGGGATTCTTCGCAGCCGAACAGTTATTTCCATCGTCCGCTGGGCACGATTCTCACGCGTGACGACGATTTCCACCTGAGCTTCGATCTTACCTTCGAGGCTTACGCCGGCGGCGTCAGGCCGGGCAAGCCTTACGCCTTCCCGGCCACGATTGGATTCCTCAATCTCGACAACGCCACGCATACGAACTTTTCGCGCGGCGCCGGCATCAACGCCACCTACGGCCCGCGCAATCTCGTCGAGTTTACGTTCTTTCCGGCGTTTGACGTTTTCCTGCCCACCATCGCGCAGGTCATTGTCTCGACGAACAACACCTGGCTCTACAACCATGACAACTTGCTGGAAATGACCCCGGGCGAAACGTTTCGCGTGACGATGAACTACGCCACCGCCACGCACACGCTCACCACCACGGTGACCAACAGCGCGGGACAATACGGCCAGACGCAAGACATTATCGTGTCGGCACCCAGCTTCGATTTCCGCGTGGCGACGCTTTCCATCAGCAGCTACAGCGACGTGCGCTCACAGGATTCCATTCTCGCGCACGGCATCGTGGACAACGTGACGGTGGTCACCCCGCCGCCGCCCGTGGGGCAGCTTTCCGGCGGCTTTCTCGGTGCGAACTGGCAGGTGCAATTCCTCAGCCGGAGCAACTGGGTTTACGTTCTCGAACGCACAATTGATCTGGCGACATGGACGGAAGCCTCGACAGCCACGCCGGGCGACGGCGCGACGCTCATACTGTCGGATGCAAATCCCGCAGCCGGCCCGGCTTTTTATCGCGTGCGCGCGAATCGCCCCTAACATGAGCACCACGCCCCAACGCATCGTGTGTCTCTCCGCCGAAGCCGCCGACTGGCTTTGGCGGATCGGCGCGTGGGAGCGCGTGGTGGGCGTCACGACGTTTTTCACCCTGCCGTCGGGCGCGTCACCTCGACCGCGCGTGAGCGGATTCAGTTCGGCAAACCTTGAGCAGATTGCCCGGCTGAATCCCGATCTCATCATCACGTTTTCGGATGTGCAAGCCGGAGTGGCCGGTGCGCTGATCCAGCGCGGATTCAACGTGCTCGCCACGAACCAGCGCACGCTGGCGGAAACTGAAGCGACCCTCGCGTTGCTGGCGCGCGTGGTGAGTTGCGAAGATAAAGGGGAATCGCTGCTGCATGAGTTCCGCGAAAAACTTGCACCCGTCGCGGCAATCGAAACCCGTCCACGCGTTTTTTTCGAGGAATGGAACGACCCGCTCATTACGGGCATCGCGTGGGTGAGTGAATTGATCGAACGCGCCGGGGGCCATGACGTGTTCGCCGGATTGCGCTGCCGGCGTTCCGCCCCGGAGCGTGTCGTTTCGAGTGAACAGGTTTGCCAGGCAGATCCGGAAATCATTCTCGCATCCTGGTGCGGCCAGCCCGTTCAACTGGCGGCCATCGCCTCGCGTCCCGGATGGCAGCATTTGACTGCGGTGCGTCACCACCGCGTTCATGAAATCCCCGGTGAAGACATCCTTCAACCGGGCTTCCGGCTCGTGTTCGGTTTTGAGCGGATGAAAGACCTCATGTGTCGGGAGGCGCACCTGGCATGAACCGAAGATATTCCAGGCTCCAAGCCCCAAACTCCGAAGCCGCTCCGAATCTCAAGTTTCAAACTGTCGTGAAGCAACGGTGTTTGAGATTTGATGCATGGGATTTCTCTGGAGCTTGGAGCTTGAAGTTTGGAGCTTGCCGCCGCCGCGCCTTCACCTTGATCGAACTGCTCGTGGTCATCGCCGTGATCGCGATCCTGGCGGCCTTGCTGCTGCCGGCACTCGCGCGCAGCCGGGCGACCGCGCAACGCCTCAAATGCGTCAGCAACCTGCATCAACTCGGGCTTGCGACACAGATGTATTGGGATGATCACGGCGGGAGTTGTTTCCGTTACAACCTCGCCCCGACCAATGGCGGCACGCTTTACTGGTTCGGCTGGCTGGGTTCGGGCGCGGAGGGCCAACGCCCCTTCGACGCCACGACCGGCGCATTGTATCCTTATTTGCAGGGTCGCGGCGTGGAACACTGTCCCTCGCTGAACTACGCCATGGCGCAATTCAAACTGAAAGCCAGCGGCGCCGCTTATGGCTACGGCTACAACCTCAACCTGTCCGCCTCCCCGCCGTTCAAGGTGTCCAAACTCGTCCGCTCCAGCGACACCGCGCTCTTCGCCGATGCCGCCCAGGTCAACGATTTCCAACCGCCGGCCTCGCGCACCAATCCGATGCTGGAAGAATGGTATTACGTGGACAACACGATCAATTATCCGAACGGCCATTTCCGCCATTCACGGCGGGCGAATGTGGTTTTCTGTGACGGCCATGTTGCCATGGAAAAAATGGTGGACGGTTCGTTGGATCAGAAACTTCCGAGCCAAAACGTCGGTCGCCTGCGCGCGGAAATCCTGTCGCCGCCTTGAACTCGGCACCTTCCTTCAATGGTGTCAACGGAAGGCCGACAAGCTGCTTCCAAAATCCTGGGAGTTGCCGACGGCCGGGGAACCGAGTTTACTGGCCCAAGCACAAGCCACTGACAATATGGAAATTCAAAAACGCATTACCGCGCGGCGTATCAAACGGGCGGGACGCCAACCGGATGATGGTTGCGCTGGACGAGGAGTTGTTGACAGCCAAGGCGGTCGGGAAATCAACGGACTGATTCCGCCGGGCCAATCGGGAGCGGCTTCATGGTCAGCGGATCGCGCAGGGGGAGTTCAGTAAACTTGCTGCCGACCAAGTCCGTGAGCTTCACCGGGTGATCGGGATGGCCCAGTAGGATCTCCTCCTTTTCGCCCACCACCAGGACCACGAGTTGTTCCGGGTTCAGGTATTTCTTGGCGACGCGCTGCACGTCTTCGCGCGTCACGGCGCGGATGCGGGGAATGACTCGCTGCCAGAAGTCCGGTTCGCGGGCGAACCGACCGGTGAATTCCTCGTAGGCGAAGATGTTGGCCACCTGGCCCTTCGAGGCAAAGCTGCGCGGCAGGCGTTCGATGTAGCCGCGCTTGGCGTTGTCGAGTTCCTCGTCGGCAACCGGCTCGTCCGCGATGCGTTTCATTTCCTCGAGAATGATGGATGCCGCGTAGGCCACCGTGCGGGACTTGGATTGGAAGCCGGCTTGGAACACATACGGAAAATAGATGCCGCCGGGAAAACTCGATCCAGCGGAATACGCGAGGCCCTCGTCCGAGCGCACGCGATTGACGATGCGCGAGGTGAAGCCGCCGCCGCCGAGAATGTCGTTCATGATGATGATGGCCCAATAGTCCGGATTCTCGCGCATGATGCCGGGCAGCATCATGGCCACGCGGCCCTGGTTGACGTCCTTGTTCACCAGATAGACGCCGGGGGCGGCCATCTGAATGTTCTGCGGGATGGGTGGTGGTGACGTGCCGGTCCAGGGCCAGTCCGCGAACAGCGCTTCCAGTTTCGCAATCATTTCCTCGCGCTCGAAATCGCCGCTCACCGCCAGCACAAAATTTGACGGCCAGAACCATTTCTGGTGGAAGGCCAGCAGATCTTCGCGCGTGATGGCTTCGACGGACGCCGCCGTTTGGTACCGGTTGTCCCAGAACTTCTCGCCGTAAGCCAGGAAGTTGGCCTCGCGGCTCTCAATGGAGGCGGAATCGTCGTTGCGTTGCTGCATGCCTTGAAGCATCTGCTGTTTCTGGAGGTCAATGCGGTCTTGTTGGAAGCGCGGTTGCGTGAGCACTTCGCGGAGAATCGCCAGGCCTTCGTCGAGGTCTTTGGAGAGCAGGTTCAGGCTTACCGTGCCTTCCGCGCCACGGATGCTGGAACCGAGTTGCGCGGCGAGGAAAGCCAGGCGCTCCTCCAAGTCCTGCGCCGAGCGCGAAGCCGTGCCGCCGCGCGTGAGCAGGAAGCCGCAGATGTCCGTCAAGCCTTCCTTGCCGTCCGGCTCGACCCAATCGCCGGTGCGGATGTAGAGGGCCAGGTTGACGAGCGGCAGTTCGCGGCTCGGAATCACATAGGCCACGGGGCCGCTGCGCAACGCCACGCGATGAGGTTCGGGTTCTGGCGGTTGAAACTCGAAAGGCGGGAAGGTCAGTTTTTCCGGGCGGTCGGGAATGTCCGCGGAGGAGGTCGCCGGGGCGGCTTGGTCCCTCGCCGACGCTGAGTGGGCGGGACATGAAACCAGCAACCCGGCGGCTGCAATGGTCAAGACGATTGAGGGAAAGGTTTTCATTACTCTGCTTTCGCGGTTTTGGCGGTGCCGGGCTTGCGCGTGTAAATGGCGACCGTGCGGTTCTCCTTGGTGAAATAGGTGTTGGCCACGCGCCGCAGGTCCTCGGCGGTCACGGCCTGGAATTTGGCCCCGGCTTCGTTGATCTCGCGCCAGTTGCCGCGGCCATCGTGCTGGATGAGTTGGATCAGGATGGCCATGTTGGAGGTGAGCTTGCGATATTCACCCGCGGCAAAGTTGTTCTTCACTTTCTGCAATTCCTCGAGCGGCACGTCCTCGTTCTTGAGTTTGTCGAGTTCGGCATAGATGGCCGTTTCAACTTCCTGCGGCGTGCGGCCCTCGCGCGCTTCGCCGCCGGCATTGAAGTAGCCCGCCCACTTCAGCGAGTTCTGGTAACCGAACGCCTGAGTGGCGACCTTGGAATCCAGCACCAGTCCCTTGTATAACCGTCCCGTGCGCGTGGAGAGCACCTGACCCAGCACCATCAGTGAATAGGAATCGCGATGCCCGAAAGCGACGGTGTGCCAGAGGATGTCCACCTGCGGATTCGTTTCGGCTTCGCCGTAAAAGCGTTTTTCACCCACCTGTTTTACTTCCAGCGTGACCACGTCCGGCGCCTCCTGAGTGCCGCGCGGAATCCGGCCAAAGTACTTTTCGATGGATGGCAGAATTTCGTCCGCCTTGAACCGGCCCACCAGGATCAGCGTGAGATTCTGCGGTGCGTAGTAGGCGGCGTAGAATTCATCCGCCTGCACCTTCGAAATGGCCGGAATGTCGGAGGGCCAACCCACGACCGGCCAACTGTAGGGATGCGATTCCCAGAACATTGCGTTGACGGATTCTTCGAACTTGCCCAGCGGCGGCGTCTCGGTGCGCAGGCGGCGTTCCTCGAACACCACGTCGCGTTCCGCGTAGAACTCACGGAACACCGGCCGCAACAGCCGCTCCGATTCCATCCAGAAGAACAGTTCCAGCTTGTTGGCCGGCACGGTGACGAAGTAGGCCGTCAGGTCCTGGCTGGTGAACGCGTTCATGCCGGACGCGCCGGCAGAGCGGTAGATTTTATCGAACTCGTTTTTCACGAGCAGTTCGCGTTGGGCTTCGACCAGTTTCTGAAACTCCTTCTCCAGTTCACGGTAGCGGGCGGTTTTGTTTTCCGGCTTGAGCAGGTCGCTCACTTCGCCGCGCCGCAACTTCGCCCGTAACTTGCGTTCTTCCTGTCGCATGAGTTCGCGCACGCGCTCCTGTTCGGCGATGATTTCGAGGTCGCGCTGCTCGTCCTTGGTGCCGAGCGTGGGCGTGCCCTTGAACATCATGTGCTCGAAGAGATGCGCAATGCCGGTGATGCCGGGGCGTTCATTGGCGCTGCCGACGTGCGCCACCCAGCCGCCGGACACGGTAGTTTCATCCTCGCGCTCCACCAGCAGCACGCGCAAGCCGTTGGGCAGGGTCTTTTCGAGGACGGGGACTTGTTGCGCCCGCAACGACGGGAGCGTGGTGGCACTCGAAAGCAACATGACCGCGAGCCATCGGCTGCACGGCGACCAACCAGAGCGAATCCATTTTGACATAGCGTGAAAGTGTTTAATCCGCACCCAGCCTACGGCAAGGCCGCGCCAGTGCCAATGCGAACTTACAGTGAGGCTGCGCAGTTCCTCGGCGACGCGATGGCGCGGCGGCGCCCGCCTTGAACCTTTGGTGCAAGCCGGTTGCGACCGTGACCCGATTCAAGGGGCGAGCCTTACGCGATAGAAGTTTGGCAACGCATTGCTCGACGCAGGCTCGGACCAATCGAACGGCAGCGTGGGCGAGAGATTGGTGGCCAGGGGCAGCCAGTTGGTTGGCGACGCCGCGTGCGCGCGTTCGATCACGTAATCCGGGCCCTCGTCTCCATGGACCAGCAGGCTGAAGCTGCCATTGCTGACGGAGGGAGCCGACAAATACGGCAACGCCGGGCTAAGTACGGTGACCACGAAGCTCTGTGTGTCCGTGAGAGTCGGCGTCCCACTGTCCGCGACACGGAGGACCACCCCGTTGGTGGTCCCGGCTTGCGCGATCAGCGGCCGCCACGTGAGCCAGCCACTGGAAGCATCGAGCGTCATTCCTGCCGGGGCGCTCAGAAGCTGGAACGTCAAAGTCTGGGGCGGCACGTCGGGATCGGTGGCGGTGTTGGTGAGGTTCAACGTGCGACCGGCCAGCAACGCAACATCAGCAATCGGCGACAACTGCGGCGGTTGATTCGGCTGGATGACTTCGTTGACGGTGATGGAGATGGTTTCCGCCGCATTGAGCGGGGGAACGCCGTTGTCGGTGACAACGATGGTCACGGGATAAACCCCGGGAGCTTGCTGCGCGGTGGGCGTCCAGGTGAACACGCCGGTGTTGGGAACAATGGCTGCGCCGGCGGGGGCACCTTCATCGAGGCTGAAAGTCAGCGTGTTTTCCGGAATATCGGAGTCCGTGGCGAGTGCGGTGAAGGTCAACAAGGTTGCTTCATTCACGGTCTGATTGCCGATTGGATGCAACACCGGCGCCGTATTGACCTCGTTCACGGTGACCGTGATGGTTTCTGAGTCGCTCAAGTTTGGCGTGCCATCGTCTGTGACGCGGATGGTGATGCCATAGACCCCGGGGCCTTGCACTTCGGTGGGCGTCCAGGTGAACACGCCGCTTTCAGAATTGATCGCCGCGCCGGCGGGGGCGCCTTCGTCCAGGCTGTAGGTGAGGGTTTGTCCCGCGTTGGGGTCGGTCGCCGTCACGAGGAAACTCAGGAGCGAATGTTCGTTGCCGGCGCGATTGCCGATCGCGCCGAGGACGGGCGGCTGGTTGGCGTGACCCGGAATCTGATTTGGCGCGCCGGGCGTGGGGGTGGTCATGAAATAACGTTCGGCCCCGCCGTCGGGCCAGAAGCCTTCGCTGACGTCATTGGTCTGTGGGCCGAAGGTGACGCTCGTGATCGGAAATCCATTCGGCGCGAACAAACCGATGGCCTCGCCGGCGAGGCTGAGACTGAAGTCGGCGTGGAGGTGCGGGCCCTGGCCGTTTTGCTCCGGTTGACCGTCGGCCCAGACGAGCAGGAATGCACCCGGCTGGAGGGTAACGCCGTTCGGGATGGTCCACTTGGCAGGGTTGGCGAGATTGTCGGTGAGGGTGAAGCCGGAAAGGTCCACCGGTTCTTCACTCGGGTTGTAGAGTTCGAACCAGTCGTCGAACCGGCCATCAAGCGGGTCGTTGATGGTGGAGGTGTTGCCCGCCATCCATTCGTTGATGACCACCGGCACTTCAGGATAGCCGTTGGTGTTGGGGGCCGCCGGCGTGGGAATGTAGAAACGCGTGCGTTTGGTTGGCGTCCCGTCCGGAAAGGCGCCGTAGGAGCGATCGGCGACCGGCAGGTTGTAATTGAGATAGTCCACGATCGAAGTGCGATTGTTGACGACCTGCACCAGCGCGACCGAGCCGGTGGGGGAGGAAAGGGCTAAACTGGTGTGCAACTCCCCGGCGCCGGTCTGAGCGGGCTGGCCGTCCAGCCAGACCAAGCTGAATTCCCCGGCGTTCAGGGTCGTGCCGGCGGGGAACGCCCAACGGGTGAGGTTGGTGTAGTTGTCTGTCAGGTAAAAGCCGTTGAGGCTGATCGGGCCAGTACCGGAGTTGTGGAGTTCCACCCACGGATCGCGTTCACCGAAACGGTCCTGCGGACCCGTGACGTTTTGAGCCTGAACCTCGTTGAGCCAGAGTGTCGGCAGGGTCGTGAGAGTTGTGCCAACAGAATTCGGGGCGCCGGGCGTGTAAGGCAAACCGCCGGAGGAGGTGGCGTTGAGCGTCATGCCAAAGACGATGTCACTGCTGGTCGCGTTGACTTGGTGGACTTCGACGGCGATCACGTTGACACCTTGGACGAGCGCCGCGCTGGAAAGGTCGAATGACCCTTCGTAAACGGCATTGTCCACGGTCCGGTTCGCGAAGGTGCTGTAGGTGATTGTTCCCGTGGGCATTCCCAGGCGCAAGACCTCGACGCCGTTGAGGTAAACGACCGCGCCGTCGTCAATTACGAATTGCGCGGCGAGCGTCGTGGTAGCGGGATTGCCGGTGAAGTTGAAGCTCTTTCTGAAGTAATAGGTGGTGCGACCGAGGGTGAGCGGAGTGCTTTTCGGTGCCGGTAGGGGGTCGCCCTCGACGTAGAGCAGTGCGGCGCCGGATGGCCAAGCGGTGTCATTGTAACCCGGTTGCCGCCAACTCGTGCCCAAGTCCGTGCCGGATTGCTCGTATTTCCAGGAGTCGGTGATGGCAATCAGGGAATTGGACAAGCTCGAACCACTGCCGGCCACGGCGGCCCAGTTCGCCACGCGATTATTATCCAAGGTAGAATTGATGAGCTGTAACGACGGGCCAAATCCGTCGGCAATGCCGGGCCAGGGCGGATCGTCATCGTAAGTGACTTCATCAATGAGCAGATCCAGTTCGGGCGTGAGGCCAGGCCGGATGAGCCGGAGCGTTTCGCCGCCATTATCGAGCGCGCCGGAATAGACGCCGCGGACCGGCAAGCCGAGACCGTAGGCTGACAGGAAGGCGGCATGGTTCTCCACCGCCAGCACGTAACCGTTGGGTGGGATGATGGTGCCCTCCGGGAAGTTGAAGCCCACGCCATTGAGGCGGTAGTTCGAGAGGTCAAACGCGGTGAGCGTGGAACGGTTGTGAATTTCGATGAATTCGGCATCCGGCGCGGCGGGATTATACATGATCTCATTGATCACCAGATGATCCTGCGGCAATTGCGCAACCCCGGTGTAGGTGATCGTAATGCTGTCCGATAATCCGCCGATCTGGTTGCCGTAAGAATCAAACGCCTGAAGATTGAGCGCGTTAGCACCCGGGCCGAGAGCGTATTGGAGCGCCCATTGCGTGAGGCCAGTCCAGGTCACCGGATAGGCCACGCCATTGATCTTGATGGTCTTGACCTGCACGGGCGCGTTGCCGGTGAGGGTGACGAGGTTCTGACTGGTGCTGAAGTTGTTGCCGCCGTTGACGGTGAACTCGAAGTTGGCGGCGACACTGGCCAGTTGTTGCAGAATGTAAGTCCGGCGCTCGCTGATCCAGGTCTTGATGTCGGCGGGGGAGGCGGCGCTGATGCTGTTCGCCTGCAATGCCGCATAGGTCGCGTCCATGACCGGGCCGGAAGTGGTGCTCAGCAGCGGACCATTCGCGGCATCGTAAAATGCGCGGAGATAGACGCGGCGGAAAGGCGGGTGTTGATACATCCGGCCAATCGTCGGGTCGTTGACGTTGAACAAGCTGGCCGTGGCACTGTCACTGCCGCCGCCCAGCGAGAAATCCAGGTCCCACAACAACATCTTCCATCCATCGGCCTGGGGTTTGTAGGTAAACTGATTTTTGCCGCGATTATAGCCGTAACCATCCCAGTCCGCGACGATGCGGCGCGCGGCAAAGACGCGCAGCCACTGCTCGACATCCACCAGTGCTTCGACGGCTTCGGTATAGGCTTCCGTGCCCGGCGTGTTCAGGGCGTCCACGAGGGCGAACAGCCGGGTGTAGTCGTCGTCAAGACCGCGATTGGATTTCTTCTCCCAGTTCCAGCGGTAGCGGGCCTGCTTCTTGGCTCCGCCGGTGGTGGTGAAGTTCTGCAGCGTCGCATCAATGTTGAATTCCCGGGTGACGCTGTCGTTGAACTCGAACCAGTCGTCAATTTTGAAAATCTCGCCGCGGTCGTCATTGGGGAACCAACTGCGGATGAAATCGGAATTGGGTTGCTGGGAATCCGCGTAGATGTCGCCACGTTTGCTGCCGTTGACGTAAAGGTGGACGTAGCGCTGATAACTGAAGGGCACGCCGAGTTGTTCAGCGATCCAGAAGGAGGTCTTTTCGCGCTGGCGCGTGTTGTCCCGGCCGGGTTCGAGGGTGTCGAAGTTGAATTCGTCGGCCCCCAGCACCGTGTCGTCCTTCGGCATGGTCCAGACGTAGGCGCACAGGTTGCCCACCGGACTGTTGTAACCGGGACGAATGAACGGACTGCCGCGATAACGTCCGCCGGCGTTGTACACCGCGCGGAAATTGCCATAGACGAACGTGCCGTCCATGGCCTCGTTGCTGAGTTTCTCGCGCGCCGCCCAGGTGTTGATGTTGGCCTGGGTCATCCACAAGCGGTAAACGCCGAACGTGCCGGGCGGACTGGCGTCGCCAAAGCGGACCAGACACTCGCGATCCGGGGCGTCGTCGGGGAAACGGGTCGTGGCCGGAGCACTGACGTGCGCGTCGGTGGCCCGGAGGTGGAAGGCAATCAGCGTGCCCGCGGACTGACCCGGGATGGTGGCGCTGTAAAAACCGGCACCGCTATAGACCATGCTGACAATGTTGAGATTGGTGGAGGGGTCCGCGCGATAGACCAGTTGCAGGCTGGCCAGACCGTCGGGATCATGGACCTGGGCGACGACCTGCACGGCTTGGCCGCCGGTGGGCAGGATGGGCGTGTGGTTCACACTGTGGATGGCGGGGCCGGCATTGACCACGGCACGACTGTTCGGCGCGCCGGGCGTGCCGAGGTTTGGCGGAGCGACCAGCTTGCCAGCCGCTTCGAGATAGTTTCCTTTGAGACGCAGCAGGAGGTTCGTCTGCCCGGACAGCCAGCGGGCCTTGGTGCGAAGCGTTACGGTCTGACCGTTGGCGAAACCGCTCGTGAGCTTGATTTTGATCCGATTGGCGCCATTGTCACCGCCGCCGCTGGCACGCAGGTGAAGACTGCGGCTGCTCTCAAAGCCCTCGGTGGTATTCAGGCGCGATTGAACATGGTTGCCCTGGAGCACCCAACCGGCCAGGCCGGATTCGAAGGTGCTGTTGGCCACCCGATTCGGACCGCCCGCCAGAAACACTTCCACGTTGTCCAGCAGACATTCGCCCGCGCCGAGGAGCATGATGTGGAGTTCATCGCTGGCACCATTGCCATTGTCCAACACCCCGGTGTGTTCCACCGTCATCCAACTGCTCTTGGCGGTTTCGTCGCTGTCGGCCCAATTCGCCGCCAACCGGTTGTCGCTCCGGGCATCCTTAAGCTCAAGGCTGCTGCCGCCGCGGTCCGCCCAACGCGCCCAGCGTCCGCCGTCTTTGTAATCCACCTCGTCCACGACGATGTAAATGGTGTTGGTGACGGCCACGCTGTTGTTGGTGGTGACGGTTTGTGCCACCTTCGCCAACGCAATCCGTTCCCCGCCGTTGGCGAGATTGCCGCTGAAGTTGCCGATGGCGTTGGCGGGATTCAGGCCGGGGTAGTTGGTCAGCAGGCGATTCACATTCCGGGCTACCACCAGGTAACCGTTGGCCGCGATGGTCGTGTTGGTCGGGAAGGTGTAGTTGATGCCAGCGGAGAAACGCCAGCCGCTGAGATTCACCGGGGAACCGCTCAAGTTGCGGAGTTCGACATACTCATCCAGGTCGTTGTCCGTCATCGGGCTGAACATGAGTTCGTTGATGACCACGCTGCGGGCCAGATGTTTCGCATTGGCCGCGCCGGGCGTCGGGTCGGTCAATTCGTGGAAGTTCGGCGCGCCGTCGGGGTAACGGCCAAGGGCAACACCGTTGTCCTGGGCTTCAAAACGAAGAGCGTCAATGACGCGCGTGCCAGCGGGATTCTTCAGGTAAACTTCCTCGCCCAGCGTGCTGAACGCAAAACCGAGTTGCGTTTCGGTGAACGAAACAAATCCGCCCGCCGGAATCACCGTTGAGCCGGGAATGGTGAACTTGTCAATGTCTGGCCGGTCACTCAGGGTGCAACCGGACAGGTCCACCGCCTGGCTGCCGTAATTGTAGAGTTCAACGAAATCCTCCTGGGGCAGATCGGTGTGGATGAGCAGTTCGTTGATGACGATGGTCCGGTAGGGATCGCTGATCGCGGTATCCGCTTTGCCCGGCGAGCCGACGACCAGATCGCTCGCGGCCCACGCGCGAACATCTCCCTCCCCATACGAGGGTCGGGCGAGGACCAGCGAATGTCCCGCGCCATCCGCCGCCAACGGCCAGGGCGGCGCATCCGAGTATTCCACCTCCAGCAGAATGGCGTTGCGCGGATTGCGCAATCGCAGAAGGCCAGAAATATTGGGCAAATTGCCGGTGAACGGGCCGACGACATTACCGATACCATAGACGAACTGAATATCCGCCGGAGCTGCGGCCACCACCAGGTAGCTTCGCGCGCCCAGGGTTGTGCCGGGCGGGAACGTGTAATCCACCGCGCCGGAGATACGATAGCCGGACAGATTGTGCGGCTCGGCCTCGGAATTGAAGAATTCGATGAACTCGAGATTGCGCCCATCCGGACGTTTGGTCGGATGATACATGATCTCCGTGATGGCCAGGCCGGTGCGGCGGGTCGAGGGGCCAGGCGGTTCGGCGGCGCCTTTTACAAAGTTCATGCCCACCGGAGTGAACGTGAGGGAGAAGGTGCGCTGGCTGCCCCCCAGAATCGTGTTGGGTGTCGTAGCGCGGTCGCGCACGTTGTTGACGGTCAGTGTATAGGTGGGGCCGGCAGCTAGAGCCGAGGTTTCCAGCACAATCGTGCGGTCATCGCCGCCAAAGCGGGCGGCGCTGACGGTGGCGCTTTGGTTGAGTGAATAATTACCCGCATTGGTCGCGCTCGCGGCCTCAACCGGTTCGGAGTAAAGCACCGTCACGCGGGTGTTGTCGCCGAGATTGACCACTGATACGAGCGTGGGCCGGTTCGTGTCCGCCAACACCGTCAGCGTGGCGGCGGTGCTATTCGTCCAGCCATACGCGTTGGTGATGCCGCAGGAAAACGTGCTGCCGCTGTCACCCAGCACCACCGGCGAAAGCGCATACGCACTGGCGGTCGCGCCCGGGATGTTCACTCCGCTGCGCTTCCACTGGAAGGTGGCGCCCAACATGCGGGAGAGCGACACACTGAACGTCGCCGTGCCGCCCTCGACCACCGAGGTATTGGTCGGCTGACTCGTGATCTGCGGCGGTCCCAGGCCGTAAGGCACACAGCGCGACGCGGGGATCGGTTCTTCAATCGTGCCGCTGGGCAGCCGCCAGCGCACGGCCAGATTGTCGCCGCCGCCGCCCTCTTTCATCAGCGCCTCGATGTAATAGCGCTGGCCGGCTTGCAGCGGGATGAGGGCGGATTGCTGATTGGCTTCCTTGGTCCATTGGCGCGAAGAGGTCCAGGTCGTCACCCAGGCAATCAGTCGCCGGTTGGCCGGGGTTTCGTCAGTGCTCAGAAAAAGCTGCCCGCCGTCGTCGCTGGCGATCCAGAACTGGTAATTGCCGGTGGTGGGCGCGGTGATGACCGCCATCAGCCGTTGACCGTAGTCCTCATATACATCGGTCGGCGCCTCGAAAAAGTCGGTCAGCACGCCTTCAAAGGAAGGGTTGTTGGGGAAGGCGGGATTGTTGGTGAGATCGGCCACGGCGGTGCCGCCAATGTTCAACCACACCTCGCGCAAGATGCCGGATGACTGGGCGTTTGCCGATTGCACCATTGGCCCGCAGGCCAGCAGGAACAGCGTGAGGAGCACGAGACGGCTTTTGGTTCTGAAAACTTCAAACATGTTGCTTGAGGGGGTGGATTGTTGGGCGGCTGATTGCCACCATGAGCCGAGGAAGGTGTGCGTCGTCGTCGTGCAACTTCCCAAGCCTCGCGACGAACCTCCTGACACTGCCCGACAGCACCCTGTGATTACGTTGACTCTGTTCATTTTGCGTAACGCCCGGGCGATAACATACACAACCTGCCTCGACTTGGCTCGCAAAAGTTGCGAGCGAGTCGCAAAAACCAGCGTAATCAGACAACCCAAAACATTAGCGACTCGCACAAAAGATCACTTTGAGGTGAAATTTTGATTGATTGCATATCACCGGCATGGTGTTATGGTCGCGTGCCTGCTTTCAAAAAGAAAAACTGCCGCTTCCACCTCGCTCTGGCTACCGGCGAGAACCTTTCCTCCCACGGCGGCCAGATCCTCATCGACGCCCTGGCCGCCCGTTTTGATCTCTGGAA
>JACZKP010000196.1 GCA_014860005.1 Verrucomicrobiota bacterium
ACCCCCCTCTCCCGCAGGGCCAATAGCGAGGGGCGCGGCTGGGAGGGGGGAGAGGGGCGCACGTTGCCACGCTTCAATTCCGGAACGCTGGGCAAATCAAAATCCGGCCGGAGCGGCACCGCATTCTTTGCGGCTCCATGAATCTCCGCCAACACCGGGTAAAGTGAATAACTGGGCGTGAAGTATTGGACAGTGGTGCGTGATGCGTGATGCGTGATGCGTGATGGTTCGACAAACGCCCGCACCGCCAGCGCCAGCAACTCATCCGAGCCGTTGCCCACGATGATGTTTTCTGGATGGCAGCGATGCAGTTTCGCCAGTCTCTCCCGCAGGCGTTCCGCCGACGGGTTCGGATACAGTCGCAGCCGTCCGTCCACCGCGGCTTTGACCGTCATGAGCACCCGCGGTGAAGGGGGATAAGGATTCTCGTTGGTGTTGAGTTTGACCAACCCTTTAATCTTCGGTTGCTCGCCGGGCACATAGGGGCGCAATCTGCGAACGAGCGGGCGGATCAGTGAATTTGATTTATGCAGCGACATCCGCGGTAATTTCGCGCAATGGCCGGGGAAAAGTCGAGCGTAGCGTGAATCTTGACGGTCGCCGGCCGGGGTTCACGCTTGACCGCCGCGCGTTCGCACCTAGCATCGCGCCAGTTGTTAAGCGGGAATGAAAGCGATTTTGGCACTTGAAGATGGTTCGGTTTTCCACGGCGAAGGTTTTGGCGCGCCTGCCTCCGCCTGTGGCGAGGTGTGTTTCAACACTTCGATGACCGGCTATCAGGAGATTCTCACGGATCCTTCGTACAAGGGGCAGATCGTCACCATGACGTATCCGCTCATCGGTAATTACGGCGTCAACGAAGTGGACGTGGAATCCTGGCGGCCTCATGTCGCAGGATTTGTCATCCGTGAGCTTTCGCCTGTGGTCAGCAACTGGCGCGCGGATTATTCGCTCGCAGAATATCTCGAACGCAACGGCATCCCCGGCATTCAAGGCATTGATACCCGAGCATTGACCAAGAGACTCAGAGTTCGCGGGGCGCTCAATGGATTCATCTCCACGGAAGACGTGGCGGAGGCGGAGGCCCTCCGCCGTGCGCGCGAATGGCCGGGCATGCTGGGCATGGATTTCGTCAAGGACGTGACGCATAAAGAGCCATTCCGCTGGGACGAAACGGATACACAGAGCGCACGTTTCCGACTGGTTTTCGGCAATGACGGGTCAGACGCCCGACACCTTCGCGAGCCGCTGCCGCCGGCTGACATCCCGATTGTCGCCTACGATTTCGGGATGAAATACAACATCCTCCGCCGCCTGCGACAGCATGGCTTCCGTGTGCAGGTGGTGCCGGCCACCACCCCGGCCGCCGAAGTACTCAAGCACCAGCCGGCGGGAATCTTTCTCTCAAACGGCCCCGGTGATCCGGCGGCGCTTGGTTACGCGGTGCAAGCGGTGAGCGATCTGGTGAAGACCGGCGTGCCGATGTTTGGAATTTGTTTGGGGCACCAGATTCTCGGGCAAGCGCTTGGAGGCCGGACCTTCAAACTGAAATTCGGCCACCGCGGCGGCAATCAGCCGGTCAAGGATCTGGATTCCGGCCGCGTGGAAATCACGTCACAGAATCATGGGTTTGCGGTGGACGCGGCCTCGCTGCCCTCGGAAGTGACGGTGAATCGAATCAATCTGAACGACCAGACCGTTGAAGGTTTGCGGCACAAGACGCGACCGGTGTTTTGCGTGCAGTATCATCCCGAGGCGTCGCCCGGGCCGCACGATTCAACGCCGTTATTCGCGCAGTTTCGCGAAATGATTCAGGGTCGGGGATGAACAGAATCGGCATTGCCAGCTTGGAACGGGTGCGACCTGGCCGGCGGACCACAGCCCAGTCGGACATTTACGTTTGACTTGAGCCGCCTGCTGAAGATAATCGCCCTTGCATAATCAAATATGGCCAAACTCGTTATCCTCAGCGAAGGAATGACCGGGCGTTCCCATGAGTTGAAGGTGGATAAGACCACCATCGGCCGCGTGGAGGATAACACGTTTCAAATCGCCGAGCCCTCCGTGTCGAGTCATCACTGCGAAGTTCTGTTGCGCGGAACAGATGTCGTCGTGAAAGACCTCAATTCCACCAACGGGACTTTTATCGGCGGCGAGAAAGTCACAGAAGCCGTGCTGAAACCCGGCCAGACGCTGAAATTGGGTCAGATTGAATTGCGTTTGGAGACCGGCACGCCCGGCGCACCGGCAAAAAAGCCGGTTGAAACCACCATGGTGGTTCCACGCGGTGTCAGCCTGAACGAACTCGAACAAGGCACCCGCGGCGGTCTTGACACGGCGGGCAAGGGCTTCACCAAGAAAGATGACAAGGTCAACAAGATCTTCTGGATTGCGGCCATTGCGGTGGGGTGCGTGATCGTTGTCCTGCTGATTTACGTGTTTGTCATCGCCGGCTCGGGTAAGTAAACCCCGGCGGCTAGCCATTCATTCTCTGCTGTTCCGCTTCGGTGCGTTTCTGGCGCGTTATCTCCGCTTCACCGCTCTACTGCGCTGCTTTCAACCAGCCCGCCGCGTCGCTGGCGGAGTACGTGATGATGATGTCCGCCCCCGCGCGGCGCATTGCTAGCAGGCTCTCCAGCGTCACTGCGCGTTCATCAATCCAGCCTTGGGCGGCGGCGGCCTTCACCATTGAGTATTCCGCGCTTACGGCGTAGGCCGCGGTGGGATAACCGAATGTGGCTTTAACGCGATGCAAAATGTCGAGATAAGCGAGCGCGGGTTTGACCATCACAATGTCCGCGCCTTCCTGAAGGTCCAGCGCGACTTCGCGCAAAGCTTCGTTGGCATTGGCGGCATCCATTTGATAGCTGCGACGGTCACCAAACTGCGGCGTGGATTCCGCCGCCTCGCGAAACGGACCGTAAAACGCCGACGCGAACTTCGCCGCGTAGGACATGATGGGCGTGTCGGCAAAGCCCGTCCGATCCAATTCCTGGCGGATGGCGGCCACGCGGCCATCCATCATGTCGCTCGGCGCGATGAGGTCCGCGCCGGCTTCCGCGTGACTGACGGCGGCGCGGGCCAGCAGTTTCAGGGTTGGATCGTTCAGGATTCGCGCGCCTGATTTACCACGCTGCACGATGCCGCAATGGCCGTGCGCCATGTATTCACAGAGACAAACGTCGGTGATGACCAGCAGTTGGGGGAGTTCCTTTTTCAGCATCCGCACCGCCTGCTGCACGATGCCGTTGCGCGCGTAAGCGCCGGAGGCTTGGTTGTCTTTCCGGTCGGGTATGCCAAAAAGCAAAATGGCAGGCACGCCCAGTGAGTGGGCGCGGGATGCTTCGCGGAGCATTTCGTCTGGAGAAAACTGGAACACGCCCGGCATGGCGTTGATGGGACGTCGCAATTTGCGCCCGCCGCGCACAAAGAGCGGCAGGACCAGTTGCGCGACGTTGAGGTGCGTCTCACACACCAGACGGCGTAGCGCGGCGGATTGTCGTAAGCGTCGCGGACGAAACGTGGGAAAGGAGGACGCCGAATGTAAATTCATGGCCGCATCTTAGGAGGCGTATCGGAAGGCCAAAAGCCGAAAGTGGAACAAGGTTGGCCCGCAACCGGGCTGGTTTTGGCCGCGTTCAGGCTTTGCTTCGTACGCGAAGCCGTTAAATTAACTCCATGAAGAAACAGCACGTCATCGCAGGGGCGATTCTTTTGGTGATGGTCCTGGGCGTGGGACTTTGGCTGGGCTCGGTCATGCCGGGTTGGTTGAGGATTTTTCCCTCCGGCGGCAGCCCTTTCGGGACATCCACGGTGCTGCGGCAGGTGCAGACGCTCTCGCAACTTGTCACTGTCAAATACGTCATGGAGAAGGTCGTGGTGCTGGAGGACGTGAAATGGTATCCGGGCGGCGAGAGCCGCGTGCTGATGCTGGCCCACGGGATCGTCAAAGCCGGCGTGGACTTGGGCCAGATCAAACCGGAAGACCTGACGGTTACCGGAAAGAAAGTCTCCATCCGCCTGCCACCCGCGCAAATCACAGACATGTATCTGGATGACCGCCAAACCCGGATTATTGAGCGTACCACGGGTCTGTTGCGCGCGTTTGACAAGGATTTGGAACAAACCGCGCGCCAAAACGCGGTGTCTGATATCCGGCGCGCGGCGCGGACGGCGGGGATTCTCAAGGATGCAGATGAACGGGCCAAGGCACAACTGACCAGCTTGTTCCAACAAATGGGATTTGAAGTGGTGGAATTTGTCCCGTAGCTCAACCACAGGCCCGCCCGCGCTTGGGTTGCTTAAAACCTGTCTCAAACTTGGCCACGTGACGCCTGAAAACAGGAAGGTGATGGACAGCCCGGCTGCTGGATGTCTGCTGGGAAGGTTGCTGTTAGACTTTCCTGCGCGTCCTGCGCCTTCTCAAGTAGATTCGGGGAAAGGAACGGCGGCGAGGAGAGAACGAATTATCAAGTCTTCAATCGGGCGCTGCGGAGTCTTGTCCGAAAAAGTCAGTAGATGACGAACGGGAAATCGGATTGACCCGATTTAACGTGATTGATTTTGATTGGTAGGGGGGCGCTGGCGCCGGCTTGCGGATCGGTGACAACCGACAGGCGTCGCCTCGGGGTGACAACTTTCACGGCACGTTCGCGGAGCGCGATCAGATAGAGACCCACCGGGCGGGGAGCCGGACGACGGTTGGTGATCTGGGCATAACCGTGAATCTCCTGCCTAAACTTCATCAATTTCATTTTCATTGCCATGTGCCAGTCCTTGAGCAGAAGGTCGCAGTTCACATGCCATGCGATTTGTATGCTCGTGACACGCTGCCGCTCCGTCGCCGCATAGCGAATAGGCCAAATCCCGCTTGGCAGTGCCGATGGGTTTTGCTTAGCTGGGTTCGCCGAATGCGAAAACCGCCCTTCATCTTTCTTGCGCCTCTTGTTTTTGCCATCGGCCTTGCCCTGACCGCGACCGCCCAGCAGCGCCCCTCGATGGAACTGGAGTCGCAGACCGGCTACATCGAGTACGATTCCCAGACGGGCACATTCGTTGCAACCAACGGGGTAATGGTGCGCTACGGCGATGCCGTGCTGGTGGCGGAGCGCGCGACCGTGAATCAGGAAACCGGCGACGCCCTGGCCGAGGGCCGGGTGCGCATCCAGCAGGGCGAGCAAATCTGGGCGGGTGAACAAATCCGCTACAACTTCCACACCCGGCAGATGGAGGCGGAGCACTTTCGCACCGGCCGGTCACCGGTGTTTGCTGCGGGGGAGGCGTTGACTGGCGACCTGACGAATGAAGTTTATACGGCCAGCAATGCCTACATTACGACGGATGACGTTGCGGAACCGGCGACGAAGGTGCGGGCCAAGTACATCAGGATCACTCCCGGCAAATCTTTTGAGGCGCGTAACGCGGTGCTGTATGCCGGCAACGTGCCGGTCTTTTGGCTGCCGTATTACAAGCGCAGCCTGGCGGCGCGGGCGAACAACTTTAATTTCACCCCCGGCTATCGCAGCCGCTATGGGCCGTTCTTGTTGACCACCTACAACTGGTTTTGGAACGACGCAATTGACGGCGCTTTTCATCTGGATTACCGGGTCAAACGTGGGCTGGGCGGCGGGCCGGACCTCAATTTGCACCTGGACCGCTGGGGCGAAGCGGCCTTCAAGTATTATTACCTCCAGGATGACGATCCTGATGCCAACGCCGACGGGTACTCCATTCCTGCCGACCGCCAGCTCTTTCATTTCAGTTACGACGC
>JACZKP010000197.1 GCA_014860005.1 Verrucomicrobiota bacterium
CTGTCCCTTGGTCGAGGGCTTTCGTCGGCCTTCGCTTCGCTCAGGCCTCCTCAAGCCCTCGACCAAGGGACACATAACACAGCCCCATCGCTTGTCTCCTTTTGAACTCGCAGCCGTCTCCTTTTGTTTCCGCCCCGACACCTTCGATTCGCCCGTCGTATCCGCCAGTTCCGCAATCGCGACATTGACCCATCAAGGGTTCGGGCGCAGGCTGGCGACATGTTGCGCACGCTCTTCATGTTAATTTTGGCCGCGAACCTCGGCGGCCAATCGCTCGCTGCGCCGCTCGAACGCTGGGTTTATGCGCAAGTCAATCTGCTCGTGCCGGCCGAAACCGAACGCCTTGAAGCGCTGATGCGCCGCGCCCGTCCGCTTGGGTTCACGCACTTTCTACTCGCGGACTCCAAGTTCACGCGCATCCCCGAACTGGATGCGCGTTATCACAAACACCTCCAGCGCATCCGGCAGGTGGCGGATGAATTGGGCATTGAGATTGTGCCCGCAGTCTTTCCCGTCGGCTATTCCAACGATCTGCTTTGGCACGATCCAAACCTGGCGGAGGGTTTGCCGGTGCGCGAGGCGCTGTTCGTTGTCAGCAACGGCGTCGCGCGCATCGTGGCGGATCCGCCGGTCAGTCTGCCGCCGCTCGCGGAACGGCGACGCTGGGGCTTCATTGACGAGAATCTCCAACCTGATGACGGCGGATTGCGCGTGACCGATCCGCAAGGCGCGAACGCCCGGATCATGGCGCGCGTTCCGGTGTCGCCCTTCCGGCAGTATCACGTTTCGGTGCGTATCAAGACCCGCGATTTTCGCGGCCAGCCGGAAATCAAGGCGCTGGTGGGCGACAATCGCAACCTGAGTTACACGTCCCTGAAAGCCGGGCCAACGCAGGACTGGACGACACACCATGTCACCTTCAATTCGCTGGAACACACCAACGTGGCGGTTTACATCGGCGCCTGGGGCGGGCGCACTGGTTCGTTGTGGCTGGCCGACCCGCAGATAGAAGAAGCCGGGCCGGTGAACATTCTGCGCCGCGCAGGCTGCCCGCTGGTCGTGCGTATCGAGGGCGGACGCGAGTTGGTGGAAGGCGATGATTTCGAGCCTGTGCGCGATCCACGCCTGGGCAACCAACCGTGGCCCGGAGAATACGAAGTCTGGCACGAAGCCCCGGCACTCAGGATCAGGCAACCGGACGGCACCCGGTTGCGCGTTTCGTATTTCCATCCGCATGTCGTGTACGACGGTCAGGTTTGCGGGTGTGTGAGCGAACCCAAATTCGAGCAATTGCTGGAACGTCAGGCCCGGGAGGTTCACGCAGCTTGGAACGCGCGCGGCTATCTGATGTCGCACGATGAGTGGCGAGTGCTTGGTTGGGATGAGTCATGTCGTCAGCGCGGACTGGCTGCCGGAGAGATCGTGGCCGACAACGCTCGGAAGTGTGTGGCCTGGTTGCGCGGCGTCAATCCCGGCGGGCGCATCCTGGTCTGGAGCGACATGTTCGATCCGCACCACAACGCCGTGGAAAACTACTACCTCGTGCGCAACGACCTGCGCGGCGCATGGGAGGGACTCGACCAGAGCGTGACGATCATGAATTGGAACTTTGGTCAGCGCGCGAAGAGCCTGAAGTTTTTCTCCGAACGCGGTCATCAGCAAATCCTCGCAGGCTATTACGACGCCGGGCCGGAACAAATCGGCCAATGGTTGGAAACGGGGCGCGAGGTCCCGGGTGTGATTGGAGTGATGTACACCACCTGGCAACGCAACTTCAGCGATCTGGAAGCCTTCGCCCGCGTGGTGAACGCGTTTGAGGGGAAATGATAAAGGCCACCAGCGGAGGTTGGCTCTTATCGAATTTGAAGCCGCGCATCGCCACCGGCAGCAAGACGACCACTGACCCGCTCTCGGGCGGTTGAACCAAACAATAATCCTGCGTCGCGCATGTCTTTGCGCCACTCGGAAACCGCGCGCGGCGAATTCAGTGAGCCAGACCCGAACCGTTGCAGGTCGGGCAGGCTGCCGGAGCGTGACGGATCAGGTGGTAGATGTAATCCTTCAGCTTCGCCCGCCGCATCTTCAGTTCTTCGATTTCCTGGTCCGTCGCGAAATCAATTTCCTCTTCGATGCGATACACCGCATCGTCGAGGTTGTGATATTCCTCGTACATTTTCCGGAAATGCGCGTCACTGCCTTTGAGGCGCTGAATCGTGTCGCGATGTTCGGGAAACTCTCTCAGGATTGGGTGATGCAGGTCCATGTTGCTATTGGCATATTACTGTTCAACTGCCCGATAATTTATGCAGACCAGATGCGCAGTAAAGCGTTTCTTTGGCAGGAAACCACTTTTTTAACCGGTCGTATCCGGTTCCCTTCCGCCAGGTGTCAGCCGGGAGTCAACCGCGCCAGCTCCACCCCGACCATGCAGACGTCGTCCATGAAGCCGCGGCTGCCCGCAAATCCCTCCACCTCCCGCAGGATATCGTCGAACAAGCTCGCCGCCGGGGACTGCAACCGTTGCTTGACCGCTGCCATCAGCATTTCCTGGCTGTACATCGTCTCATCCGGCGCCTCCACTTCGTAAAGACCGTCCGTGAACAACATCACCAAGTCCTGCGGCGAGAGGGTGACTTCGGAGGTTCGGTAATGCGCCTTCTCAAACAAACCCAACGCCGCCTGGCTTTTGCCGGACGCGCTGGGCAGCGATTCAACCCGGTGCGCGCTGCGCCGAAGCAGCAAGGGCTTGGGATGACCCGCATTGGCGTAACGCATAAGGCCGGTCGTGGCGCTGGCCACCAGGTAAAACGCCGTGGTCAGCATCGGTGTGCCCGTGTGCCGGAGGATTTCACAGAGATCAGAATTGAGTTTCGTGAGGAAGTTGCCTGGTTCGTGGGCCAGCGGTTTGAGTTCCTCGACCAGCGCCCGAATCATGGCAGTGACCAGCGCCGACCGCACCCCGTGGCCCGCCACGTCGCAAATGAAAACCGCCACTTCCGTATTCGACAACGCTGACACACTGAAAAAATCTCCACCCACCGTGCCAGTGGGATGATAGCGGTGCGTAAACTGAAACGCGCTTTCCGCCGGCACCGCGTCGCACGGCAGCACCGGATAGGTCTGGGGCAGCATCGTGAGCTGAATCTCGCGCGCCATCTTGAGATCATCCTCCATTTGAAGATTCTTGACCCGCAATTGCTCCCGGCTGCGCGCCAGTTCCGCATTCGCCTTCCGCGTCTGTTCCTCGGCCAGCTTTTGTGGCGTGATGTCCCAAAAGATTCCCTGCAACCCGGTGATCTGGGCGTAGGCGCCGCGCAAGGGCGTCTTCACCACCTGCACATAAAGCTTCTGGCCGTCCGGCAACTGATGCTCCTCCACCGTCTCGAAGCTCTTCCCCGTTTCCAGCACACGGCGGTCGTCGCGTTGATACTTCGCCGCCATTTCCGACGGATAGAAATCAAAGTCCGTTTTACCGAGAATCTCCTCCAGCGGGCGGCCCAACGCGCGGCAGAACTGCTGGTTCGCGAACGTAAACCGCTCCTGCAAGTCCTTGCGGAAAATGTTCTGCGGCAGCGTTTCCACCAGTGAATGATACAGCACTTCGGAATCCCGCAACCTGGCCTCGGCCTCGCGCCGCAACGTAATATCCTCCACCGTGCCCTCGTAGTAGCGCAGCACCCCGCGCGCGTCGCGAATCGCGCGGCAGTTTTCCGAGATCCAGATCACGCTTCCATCCTTGCGGTATATGCGCGATTCAAAGTCGGTGATGGTGTCCTTCTCCTCCATGCGGCGCATGAATTCCTCGCGTCGGCCCGGCTCGGCATAAAGGGTGTCGGCGATGTTGGTGAGATTGCGCACGAGCTCCTCGGGCGTCGCATACCCATAAATTCGGGCCAGCGCCGCGTTGGCCAGCAAATACTGGCCGTCGGGCGTCGTTTGAAAAATGCCTTCCACCAAATGATCAAAAATGCCGCGATAACGTTCCCTGGCCTCTTCCAGTCTCAGGTCGGCTTGATGCCGCTCGATGGCATAGCGAATGGAACGGAGCAACCAGCGCGGACTGAGCTGGCTTTTCACCAGATAGTCTTGCGCCCCGGCATGAACCGCCTCCACCGCGATGATCTCATCATCCTCGGCGCCGACCACAATAATGGGCACGCGCGGCGCTTTCTCTTTAAGCAGGGGAATATTCAGCAAGCCGACTCCATCCGGGAGGAAGAATTCGACCAGCACCACGCTGAACGATTCGTGCGCCAGCCGGGCAATGCCCTCATCGAGCGTGGTGGCAATGCTGACCGAGCCGATGAGATCGCGCACCTGCTCCAGCATCCCGCTGACGCCTCGAGCAAAGGCTTCGTCGTGCTCAATTAAAAGAACTTTGAGTTGCTCCGGTTGCATGGCAAAACTAAATCACCGAGGTACGGCCAACCCGCCGGGGTCATCCCGTTCGGCTGTGCTGGAACATGGCAGCCTCGCTTCCCGCTCGCAAGCCGTTTGCGGAGTGCCCAGGCAACCAGAAAAATCCGCCAGCAAGTCTGGACAGGCTCGGATGGCTCACCTTCGTGCGCCCCAATCAGGGTCGCCACTTGTTTTCAACATGAACTTCGATTACGCTAACCACGTGATGTTCCGGCGATTTGTGCGGCGTGTTGGCAGTTCCATCCTGGTCTGTCTGGCTTCTTTCTTTCTGACCATTGGCGTGTTTGCCCAATCCATCCGCCTGCGCAACGAAGTCATCACTCCCGAAGCACCCATGGCCGCAACCGCCGCCCTGGCCGCCGCGCCTGAGCCTGCCGTCTCTGGCTTGTTTCTGATTCAGTTTACCGATTCACCGCAATCGGCATGGCGCGAGCAATTACGCGGGCTGGGTGTCGAATTGCTCCATTACGTCCCAGAGCAGGCGTTCGTCGTGAAATTGGAGGGCGCGCGGCCTGGCGTGCTCCGCCAACTTGGCTTTGTGCGTTGGGTTGGAAAATATCGCCCTGAGTACAAGCTGCACCGGAGTTTGCAGACCGCGGTCACGTCACCCCCCGCCGAGTCCGTGGGAGTGGCGGTATTGTTGTCACCCCTCGCGACGGATGCGGAAACGGCGGTGATGAGGCGATCATTGGACGCGGTCCAGCAGGAAGGCCGCCATCGGTTTGGGCGCGTGTTGCGCGGCAGCCTCAATCCGGCACGGCTGACGGCCCTGGCCAATTCCGACTACGTGCTGTGGATTGAACCGGCGCCGCAGATGCGGTTGCTGGATGAAGTGGCCAGCCGCATCGTCGCCGGGGACGGGCCGCCCGGACAGACTTTGATGCAATCTTTGGGCTACGACGGTACGGGCGTGACGGTGGCGGTCGCGGACAGCGGGCTGGACAGTGGCGAAATCAGCATCATGCATCCGGACATTCAAGGCCGCGTCACGGCGCTGTTTCACTACGGGGCGCCCGGTCAACTGGAAGATGCCGCGGATGAGCATAGCCACGGCACGCATGTCGCCGGCATCATTGCGGGCAACGGGGCGATGGGTGAAACCGACGAGCAGGGCTTTCTATACGGCGTCGGAGTCGCGCCAGGCGCCAGCCTCATCGGCCAGCGCATGTTTGATGCGCAAGGCGGCTATGCGCCACCCTCGAGCTTCGAGCAACTGACGAGGGACGCCAAACGCGCCGGGGCGGAAATCGGCTCAAACAGTTGGGGCGACAACACCCAGGGCCGCTACGACATCAGCGCCATGGAATTTGATGAACTGGTGCGCGATGCGGATTTGCTTACGCTGGGCGACCAGCCCTACATTTTGGAATTCTCCGCCGGCAACGCCGGGCCGGGCGCTCGCACCATCAATACGCCCGCTGTCGCCAAGAACGTCATCGCCACCGGCGCGTCGAACAACGACCGCCGCAATCTGCCGATTGAGGAATTCACCATTTACGACACTGGCCCGGAAACCATGGCGGACTTTTCCAGTCGCGGGCCGTGCGAAGATGGACGCATCAAACCTGACTTGGTTGCGCCCGGCAGTTGGATCGCGTCTTTGCGTTCGATCTATGCCAACGACGACTTCGCTTGGTGGCCGATTTCGGGGAGCTATATGTATCAGGGCGGCACGAGCCAGGCCGGTCCGCACGTGTCCGGCGCGGCCGCAGTGTTTGTGCAGTATTACCGCGCGCACCACGGCGGGGCGACGCCCTCCCCTGCCCTCGTCAAAGCCGCCTTGATCAACTCCGCCACCGACATGGACGACGCGGAAGACACCGACCCCGTACCCAACAACGACGAAGGCTGGGGAAGACTAAACTTGCCGGCGTTGATTGCGTCCGAGCGCCATTACGACTTCACGGATCAAACCGCCTTGCTAACGAACAATGCCGTTTATGAGAAGCGAATTCTGATCGGCAGTGCCGACGAACCCCTGAAGGTCACGCTCGCCTACACGGATGTGCCGGGCAATCCCGCCGCGGTGATCGCGCTGGTCAATGATCTTGATCTGGAAGTCGTCGCGCCGGATGGCCGCCTCTATCGGGGCAACCGGTTCAACTTCGGCGAATCCATACCCGACGCGGCGGGCGCGGACACGATCAACAACGTCGAAGCGGTGCATCTCTTCACGCCGGTGCCCGGCGAGTATATTGTTCGCGTACGCGCCTGGCGCGTGGTTCAGGACGCGCGCCGCGACACGGCGGCCATTGACCAGGACTTCGCGCTGGTGGTGTCGGGCGCGTTCGGCATCCCGGGTGTGGGCATCGTGACCTTCAATCGTCCCGTCTATCGCGCGCCGGATCAGATTCGCCTGACGCTGGTGGATTACGATCTCGCGGGACAACCCGGCGTGAACTTGCTGCTGCGCAGCGGGGCCGAGCCGGCGGGGGAGAACGTGACGCTTTTTGCGCACGGTTCCAGCGGGCTGTTCACCGGGGCAATTGCCACCGCCACCAGCCCGGCCATCGGCCAACTCCACATCGCCCACGGCAATGTGATCGAAGCCGTCTATGCGGACGCCGCGCCGCCCGCGAACCGCGTCTTCACCGCACTGGCCGATTTAGTGCCCCCGGTTATCGCAGGTGTGCGAGCCACCAACCGTTTTGGGCAGCCGTTGGTTTCCTGGACAACGGATGAGGAGACAAAGGCCATCGTCTATTACGGCGTGAGCACACCAAGCCTCGCGCAAACCAACATCGTGTTCGACACAGCCCATGAATTCGCCCTGCTGAACTTTCCGCCCGACACGGTCATTCAATTCATGGCCGTGGCCGAGGATGCCGCCGGCAATCGCACGACAAATGACAACGGCGGTTTGCTGTTCACGGTCACCAACCTGCCCGCGCCCGGCGTCTTCCTGCTGGATTCGTACACGGACAGCGGCGGGTTCATCGCCGCGCCGCCGCTTTCGGGTTACACGGACGCCTTGAATGTGCTGGGTCGGCCCTACAGCGTGTTCGACGCGCGCAGTGGAGTTGAACCGTCGCTGACGGAATTGCAGGCGTATCGCACCGTGATCTGGCGCATGGATGAAATTTCCGCCCCGCCGGTCACGCTCGCGCAAAAGATTGCCGATTACGTGAACGGCGGCGGTTCGTTGCTCATTGCCTCGATGGAAGCGGTCACACGCCTGACCGAAGCGGGCTTGGCCAGCATGAACACGACGATTCTCCAGGTCCAATCCTACACCGAAGACCAGCCGGTGGACGCAATTCTCGGCGCCCCCGGCGATCCCGTCGGTGCTGGCATGGATACCCTGCTCGATTACACGCCCTATGACGAGTTGCTGGCCTTTCTCGCCTTTCTGGGAATCACCGATCCGTCGGACTGGATTGTGCCCACCACTAATGCCGCCCCCATCCTCCTTGCGGACGGACAGGTCGTTGGTGTGCGTTCACCCAAGACCGGCGTGGACCTGCCCGGTCGCGTGGTTTATCTGTCGTTCCCACTGGATGCGGTGCCGCTAGGCAGCGGCAGCGGCAACAATCGCGCCGGTTTACTGCACAACATTCTGACCTTTCTCGCGCCCGAACCAGGCAGCAGCACACTCACCCTCGACAGCGATGTTTACTCGGTGCCGGGCCGCGCCATCATCGAAGTGGAGGACCTCGATCTTCAAGGGCTGGGCCAGACGAGTGTGACGGTCAGCAGTCCACAGCAATCCAACGAAGTTGCCTTGTTTGAAACCGTCCGACGCGGGCTTTTCCGCGGCAACCTGATTTTCACGCCCACGAACACCGGGCTGCCCGGCACGCTGCTGGTGGCGCCGGATGACACGGTGACAGCGAGTTATTTTGACGTGTCTGCCGGCCAGACGCGCGTGACCACCGCAGTCATCGAAACCAACGCGCCGGTCATCAGCGACGTGTTCATCGAACCCGGCTACCTCGAAGCCATCGTGAGTTGGTCCACCTCCAAGCCCACCGATGCGCTTGTGCTATACAGCGAATCGCCGGACAGTTTTCCGATCAACTTCACGGCTTACGATCCGCTGCCCAGTCAGTATCACGAAGTGTTTCTCACCGGTTTGAAACCGAACACCACGTATTACCTGCGCGTTTCCAGTCGTGACCGCGCCGGCAACACAACCGTGGACGACAACGGCGGCCAGTTTTACACCTTTACCACGTTGCAGCCTTTGAGCCCACCGTGGTCGGACAACATGGAAACCAACAGCCTCCTGTGGTCGGTGATCTCACCCGATGAGTCTGAGACGCAATGGACCCGTGGCACGCCGGGCGGCGGCGAGACGGCAAACTCCCCGGTCAATTGCTGGGGCAGCAATCTCGGCGGCGGGCCGGTGAGTCTGTTGGAAAGCTATCTCATCAGTCCGGGGGTCTTGCTCAGTGGCGGCAACCGCGCCACGCTACGTTTCTGGCAGAACTACGATTTTCTACCGCAATCAGAATTCGAGTTTCAACTCGCCGGCATTTTCATCATCACCAATGTGCTCACCTCGCCGCAGTTGCTCCGGCAATTGCCGGAGGACAGTTCCTTCGGCTGGGAGGAAATGACCGTTGATCTGACCCCCTACATGGGCCACGTCGCGTATATCGCCTTCTATCACTTCCTGTTCTCGTTCGACGCCCCGCCCCGCTTGGGCTGGCTGGTGGATGATGTGTCCATCACGGTCGGGTCGGTCACACCCGGCACCCTGCAAATCACCAACGACCTCTGGCAGGCGGTGTTCGCGCTCACCGGCCCCACCGGACGTGTGGGCGGCGGACAATGGACCGTCATCACCAATGCAGCGCCCGGCGAATACGCCATTGAGTTTGGCGATGTTCCCTATCACACCACACCCCTCCCGCAAACCAATACACTGACCGCCGGGGGAACGATCACATTCCATGGCCAATACACTTTCGCCGACGCCAACGCGAATGGGATTCCTGACGGCTGGGAACAGGTCTATTTTGGAAGCGTTTCCCCCGGACGCACCAGCCTTACGGACACGGACGATGACGGTTTGAGTGACTACGCGGAATATGTGGCGGGCACGAATCCGACCAATCAACTCTCCGCGTTGCGGCTGACCCCGACCCTGTCACCCGGCGGGAGCAGTCTCGATCTTCAATGGCCTTCCGCACCCGGTCACGGCTACCGCGTCCTGCGGAGTGCCGATGCCTTCAACTGGACGCCGGCCACGGATTGGATTCGCGCTGCCGGTGCCATCACTGAAACCAATCTGCCCACACTTGGCAATTCACCGCAATTCCTGCGCGTGCAAGCCAGCCCTTGAGCAGCCAGCTCTCCTTTCAACAACTGAAAGCAGATCCACACGCATCTGGGAGAGCACCTCCGTCAGGTGGCCGGACGCCGGCGCCATGCCAGCGCCGGGAACACCGACAGCCAGAGCGTAGAGGGAGCGTAAAGGGATCTTGGTTTTGGATACTCCGGCTTTGTTTCCCCGGTTTTGACCCCGGCCCGCAGGTGAGGAGCGGAATCTGCCGCTGCGATTTATTCGGACGTTGTGAGGGCAAGAATTCTGGTGCCGAACAGTCCCCGGTCAAAGGCGCTTCCGGAGGCACGGAAAAAGAGGGACGGGCAGAAATGCGTTGCCGACAATTCTGGGAGTGCTGCAACTTTCCAGTGGTCGAATGACACCACGACTGGAGCGGTCGTGAAAATGTATGAGTTTACAGAACCAAGACCTCTTTTGGGGCTGGCTTTTCTTGGCCAGCTTGATCAGCCCGGTTCGTCCCTTGCTCAAAGGACATATCCCATCATCGCGACCGTGGTCGGAATCCAAATTGTTACCAGCAGGCCAGAGACAACACTCCATCGCCCACGACGATAATGGCGAACACAGAAACCCGCGGCACTGCCGGACAGGATCAATGAGCCGGTCGGCGCAGCATCACGTTGGTCCCGGAGTGCCAGCGGATCGCCGAGAGTAATAAATAGCCGCAGCGATCATCGCCGAACCGGTCAACCAGCACCCGAAGCGATACAATTCCGACAACTCGGGCCGCAGGGAAATAGAGGTCACGCCCGGTTTGCTCATGGCAGCCACGACTTGCTCGCGCTGGAGATAGTCCGAGAGGATGGGGGCGGCCACCAACAAGCCGCCCATGATGACCAGGGTTACGGCGATGGATGTTTTCATCTGAGTTTGAATAGCGTTTACGAAAGTTCTGCACTACGAGCGTCATCTTGGCAAGCCTCTGCATGATTGAACTAATTTTGCTTTTTGCATTTTCCCCATTGGACACTAGAGTCCCGGCAACGTGAATAGGTTCAATTTGATGAAGTGGTTGTTCAAGCCAAGCGCAGCTTGGTTTCTGGCGGGCGCATTATTTGTTTCCAGCGCCGCCGCCTGGGATTACGAAGGGCATCGCGCGGTCAATCAACTCGCGCTGGCGGCGTTGCCGGCGGATTTTCCCGCGTTCGTGCGGACACCGGCGGCGCGGGAACGCATCGCGTTTCTGGGCGGCGAACCGGATCGCTGGCGCAACATGGGCAACGAACTGCCGCTGGTGCATTTCAACGGGCCGGATCATTACTTCGATCTGGAGGACCTCGAGGACCACGGTCTGACGCCGGACACGCTGCCGATTTTTCGATATGAATTCACGGCGCAACTGACGCTGGCGCGTGCGGCTCGGCCTGAAAAATTTGCGCCCATTGATCCGGCAAAGAACCGTGACCGCACGCGCGAACTGGCAGGCTTCGCTCCGTGGGCCATTGTCGAGTACTGTGGCAAGTTAAAATCGGGATTCTCCTATCTCAAGGCGTATCAGGAGTACGGCGGCACGCCGGAGGAGATTGCCAACGCGCAACAGAACATCATCTACATCATGGGCGTGATGGGTCATTTCGTGGGAGATTGCGCGCAGCCGTTGCACGTGACGAAGCATCATCACGGTTGGGTGGGAGCCAATCCGCGCGGCTACGCCACCAACAGCAGCATTCACTCGTGGATTGACGGTGGCTTCTTTCGCAAGACCGGCGGGATTCAGGCGGCCACGCTCGCGGGCAAAGTCCGGCCCGCAAAGATTGTCGGTGATCCGACCAAGCCGGAGGATTTGTTCCGGCAGGTGATGGTGTATTTGCGGGATACCCACAAGCAGGTGGAGCCGCTGTATCAACTTAACCAGGCGGGCAAGTTGTCCGGCGAGGGTGAAGCGGGACTGGAGGGCCGCGCGTTTCTGGAAGGGCAACTCGTGAAAGGTGGTCAGATGCTGGGCGACCTGTGGTTTTCCGCCTGGCAACAGGCGACGGAGGACCGGTTCCTGATTCGGCAGTTGACGCAACGCTCGGCAGCCAATGCTGCAAAGAGTGGCGAACCGGAATGACCTGCCTTGCTGGCGACTAAACGAGCTGTGCTTGCATAAAAGTGTAACCTGACCGCTCCTTTACAATTCCAGGCTTATGAAAAATGTACTGGCCATTCGCATCGCCGCACTGCTGGGGTTTCTGGCGGTAGCGTTGGGCGCTTTCGGCGCGCACGGACTCGAAGGAATCCTGACGCGACACGACCGGGTGGCGACATGGGAGACGGCGGTATTCTATCATTTCATTCACGCGGTGGTGCTCCTCGTGTTGGCGCAACGCAGGCCGGTGTTGAGCGGTCCGTGGTGGAGTTTATTTGCTGGGATCGTGATTTTTTCCGGCACCCTGTACTGTTTGGCGCTGACAAATTTGAAATGGCTGGGCGCGATCACGCCGATTGGCGGCGTCAGTTTCCTGGTGGGTTGGCTGTGGCTGATGGTGAGTCCGGGCAAGTCGGATTCCTGAAGCCATAGCGTCGTTTGCTCCGCTGGCCGGCATCCGCACCCCCAAAATGAGGGCATGGCGCAATGATTCCTCGCGGATTAACTTCCACACCTCAATGAACGAACTTAACGATGACATGAAGCAATCAACGAAGCTCAAATCTCCGCTCACGCGCACATGGGGCGTTGCCGCCTTGCTCCTAACGCTCCTGCCAACCGCCCGGGCCGAGCCGTTGACGCAGGTGAAGGTAATGAGTTTCAACATCTGGGTGCAGGGCGCGCACGGGTTGAGCAACGTGGTGGAAGCCATCCGCACAAGCGACGCCGACTTGGTGGGATTGCAGGAGTGCAATGCCACCACGGCGCAGACCATCGCGACCAGCCTTGGCTTTCACGTTATGCCCGCGTCGGGTTGTTCCATCGTCAGCCGGTATCCGATTGTGGACTCGCAGACCATCGGCAGTTCAACGCGCGTTACCGTCGAACCGCATCCCGGCCAGCGGCTGCATTTGTTCAACTGCCATTTGCCGGCGTATCCCTACGGTCCCTATGACCTGAAGAATGGCCAATCGCAGGCGTTCGTGATCAACCAGGAAAATCAGACCCGAATGCCGCCATTGAATCTCTTGCTCAATGCCATGCAACCCTGGCTCGCCGGCCCGGATGCGTGCTTTCTGACCGGTGACTTCAACGCGCCGTCGCACCTGGATTATGCGGACTTTCCGTGGCCAACCTCCGTGGTGACGGTGGAAGCCGGTCTGGGCGATTCGTATCGCGAGATGCATCCGGGCAATCGCAAGTTCCCCGGTCAGTTCGCCTACGACGAGCCGGGCATCACTTGGACACCGCGAACGGATCAGGAGCCGGAAGGCGTCTTCGACCGGATTGATTTCCTGTATTACTCGCTCGGTGATGGTGCGACGCCGACTCATTGCATCGAATTAGACGCGCGCAACAGTGCGAACCCCTGGCCCTCGGATCATCGCGCTGTATTGACGACGTTCACGCTGACGCCGCCGACGCTGGGCGGCACGGTGAGTGCGCCGTTTCCCGCGAACAACGCCACAAACGTTCGCGGCAACATGCTGCTGACCTGGTTGCCCGCTTCAAACATGATGTCGCAAGCGATTTACTTCGGCACAAACAGCCCCGGCGAATTTCGCGTGAACACGACCAACAGTTATTTCTCGCCCGGCTCGCTGTTGCCCGGCACGACGTATTTCTGGCGGGTGGACACGACAACTTCGGGCGGCGCGATCATCGGGGCAGTCTGGTCATTCACCACGGCGGCGGTGGTTTCGCAAACTTATGAGTGGACGTTTGCCTTGAGCAATCTCACCGGGGCGTTGGGCAAGGGCGTGCTCACGTTTACCGATGCGACGACTTCAAATCTGACAGTATTTGGCACCACGGACGGTTCAACCGTGCCGCACGTCGGCGGTCAGGCTGCGAAGCTCATGCGCGTGCCACAGATGCCGTCACCGCAGAACGGTTATCTGGTAACGTTCACCGACAGCGGCCCCAACGGCGGCGGCGTTTACCTCAATCAATACACCATCGTGCAGGACCTGCTCGTTCCGTCGCCGCTGGACTGGGCGGCGATGTTCAACACCAATCCCGGCAACGCCAACGATGCCGACTTCTACATTGCCGGCAATGGTTCGGTGGGAATCGCTGCGCTGGGCTACTCCAGCGCCGGCGTCATCGCGGCCAATACCTGGTATCGGATTGCCGTTAGCGCCGATCTGGGGGCGGGCACGGTTTCGTACTACGTCAACGGAACGCCGGTGCATACGCGAACCGGATCATCGCTGCTCGATGGACGATTCGCGCTGTATTCCAACCTTGATCCTGGCCCGGACCTGTTGTTGTTCAATGAGGGTGACACTTCCGGCAATTACACCCATCAACTGTATCTTGGCGCTTGGGCGTTTGTGGATCGCACCTTGACGGCGGCGGAGATTTCAGCGCTGGGTGGGCCGAAGGCGAGTGGCATTTTTTCGGGACCAGCGTTGAAGGCATCCGTCACGCGCGACGGTGACGATTTGCGGTTGAGTTGGGCCGGTGGTAAAGGCCCGTTTCAGGTGCAGCGAGCGGCATCCCTCCTTACCTCCGGATGGGACAACGCAAGTTCGCCATCCTACGAACGAATGTTCAGTGAGCCGATAGCGGCGGGCGCAATGTTCTTTCGAGTCATGGGGAATTAAACGGAAGGAACGGCTTCGGCGATTTCACCTTTCCAGATACTGCACCACGGCCTCGGTGCGCGTGTGGACATTGAGCCGCTCGAAGATTTTCTTGATGTGTCCGCGCACCGTCCAGGTGCTGATGCCAAGGGCGGGCGCGATTTCCTTGTCAATGTAACCCTTGCTGAGCAAGGCCAGCACGTCGCGCTCGCGGCGGGTGAGCCGGGCCAGGCCGCTCGTGCCGCGCGTCGCGGGCGGTTGCAGCAGTCCTTTGAAATAATTCTGTACCCGCCGGGAGATTTCATCTGCGGACAAGTCGGGTTCTCCGATGCCGTTAAGTAGCGGCGCGAGTATGTTGGCCGGCTCGACGCGATTCAGCAGATAAACGCCCACGCCGCCGGGTGTGGCCAAGAACAACTGGTCGCTGTCCACGTACACCGAGTAAGTCACCATGGTTGCGTCCGGGCTGGTGGTCGGCAACTCGCTGTCCGCAGTGATGCCGCACTGCTCGGCCAGGAGATGGTTGGCGAGAATCAAGTGAGGTTGATGGCGCTTGAGCGCGCGTGGCAGTGATTCCGCGGAGTCGCAGGTGAACCCCGCGAACCTGGCTTGCTGATGAATGGCCCAACTCAACGCCCGGCTTATCCCGGTGTCGGATTCCAGCAGCAATACGCGGCTAATACTGGCGCGGCCCATCGGCAGATTTCCGCGGGGCGCATTGATCATGGTGTGAAGAGTCATGTACGTCCACATGAGCGGATTGGCCGACCACTCGAAACCCACAGTGACTTCTCGCGGGAATGTGCCGCACGCCGCCTTCCAGCCTTTGGTGACGATGGTCTGGTAAATCCAGTGGGCGCTCTCTGCCGCTTCATCCAGGTCGGTGGTGCCGAGGGGAAAGAAATGGGCGACGCCGGCGTGTTCGATCCGCACCGTCAAATCCTCCGCGGCTTTGTCTGCGGCGGGAAAGGGATGTCGTCGCAACAGCAGCCGCTGTCGCCAGTAACGCGGATCGGTTTTCGGAAAATCATCATTGCCAGCGCTCCGTGACGAATGCCGACGCAACACAGCTTCCCAACCTTCAGCGACAATCATGTCATGAAGTGACCGGGCCTCGACTGCCGCCGCCGGTTTGGCGCGGGCAGCCAGCGAGAACGTATGTCGCCGGCCAGCGTGTTGTATTTTCACCGACCAACGCTTGAGAGCGAAACGGCGTCCGGCGCGGGTGTAGGAGTTTTTGAAGAGGCGTTGCTGCCAATGGCGAATTACTTGGGATTCAGAGGTGCCGGAGCTTACCGATTCCGTCGGCACGACCGGGAGACTGCTTGGACGCTGCTTGAACACCAGATGATAAAACCGTCAATCGCCAGGGCGCGTCAACCTTGAACCTCGTGAATGACGCTGGCTGTCTGAACTCAAAAGAACCCCCAATTAGGGCGTGGCCGCCCGGGGTGACCCTCTCGTCGGTGTCGCTTGCGCCATGCACGCATGCGATTGGCCTGCCTTTTGTGGCTGGCCCGAGCCATGGCCTTCCCCCTGAAAGAAGGGGTTGTGAAAAGCCGCTGTCCCGTTAGGCTATTCATCAAACAGTAACCCGAATCATGAACACGATCACAATTCGCTGCTGGCGCGGCATCGCATTAACGGTGGCTTTTATGGCCTGCTCCCAATTCGGTCAGACGGCCAGCTATGAATGGAACTTCAACGCCGGGAATCTTGCCCCCACTCTCGGCAATGGCGCGATGACTTATGCCGACGCTGAAAGCGGCACGTTGACGAGCTTTGGCAACACTGGCGGCGGCGTGCCAAACATCGGCGGCGAGGTTGCGTCGTTCATGCATGTCCCGGCATTCGCCAATTTGGGCAACGGTTACCACCTTAAGCTCAATGATACCGCACCTAACGGTGGCGGCGACTACGTCAATCAATACACGATCATCTTCGATATTCTCAGCCCGGGTTCCATCAACTGGACGCCGTTCTTCAACACGGCCCACGACAATGGCAACGACGCGGATTTTTACCTCGCGGACGACGGTTCTCTGGGCATTGGCCCGCTGGGCTACTCCAGCGCCGGCGTCATCGCTGCCGATACCTGGTATCGGGTTGCCTTCGCGGCAGACCTCGCTGCCGGCACGGTTTCTTACTATGTGAACGGAACGTCCGTTTATGACCGGACAGGCGGCTCGCTGCTTGATGGAAGGTTTGCGCTGTATTCCAATCAGGACGTGGAACCAAGCTTCCTCCTGTTTAACGAGGGCGACACGAGCGGACAATACACCCACGAACTCTACATCAGCAGCGTGGCGGTCGTTGACTGGATGCTCTCACCGGCGGACCTTCTCGCGCTGGGTGGCCCCAACGCCCAGGGCATTCTCCCAGTTCCCGAACCTTCTACCGTCACTCTGGGTCTGTTGGGGCTTCTCGCCCTCGCGGGAATGCGGTTGCGTCGGATTTTGGCGCGGGACTGAAGCTCGGAACTTCGGTCACGTCTGTGGCGATGGCGTCGGCGACTGAGGGTTCAAGGGGCAACTCGGCCCGTGTTCCGGTTGGTTCGTGCATACATGGCTGTCCGCGCTCCGGGTGAAAGTTCATGGCGAGTCATTCGACGAGGGGGATGGTCCCGCCCGTGCAGTTTGCGACGTGCTACCGGTTTGACTGCAAACTGAAGTGTTCCCGGATCGCGGTGAACGCCTGCTCAACTGACATTGCATCCGTGCCAATCGTCAGGATGCAATCAGTTGGGTTCTCCCAGTCGCTTGTTGACGGACGAAGCGCATGGCTGAGTACTCGCGCGAGTGAGTTAACGGCAATGGCCGCTTGCGTTGGTCCGGTGCGTTCCACATCCTCGCTGCTGTAGTTATGAAACGGCATCGTCTTGTCTCGCAAACTTCACTCTCCCGGATGTTCCATGAAGCGGCGGAAGCCTGGAAGCGACAGGACTATCAACTCACCATCGAAACTCTGGAACGTGCCGCGCGTTTGGATCCGGCCAATGTCAGAATCCTGCTGGACCTGGGTCGCGCTTACGGATTGCGCTACGACTACGCCGCGGCGGAACGCTGTTTTGAAAAGTCCGTGCGCGTGGCTTCGAACCGGGCCGAGGTCATGGCCGAGGCTGGCCGGCGCAGTCAGGAATTTGAGAATTTCGACATGGCCAGGCGCTACTTCAATCTAGCGGCGCAGCAGAGCGGGACGACGGCGGCCGTGTTTGTCTCGCTGGCGGAACTCAGCGAACGCCATGCGCAGTTGGATGAGGCGGAGCAATGGGTGGAACGGGCGCTGGCCGCACACGCGGAGCATCCGGCGGCATTACTGACCCGCGCACGGCTGAGCCGGCTGCGAGGCAAGCTCGAAGAAGCCGAGTCCGGCCTGCGTTCGCTCCTGGCAAAGCCCTCGCTCGAGACGTCAACCCGGGTGAGATTGTGGTACGAGTTGGCGGCTGGCTTGGATCGTCAGGCGCGCTACGACGACGCCATGACCGCCTTGTTGGAGGCGAAATCGTTTCTGCGTCCCGTTGCTGCACCTCATGAGGCTACCCTGCACGGAATTCAGGATCGCGTGCGAGAAATGGAGAACACCATCTCGTCCGATGTCTTGAAACGTTGGTTCGATTCGCTTGAATTGCTGCAACCCGCGCGCCGACTCGCGGTGTTGTGCGGTCATCCGCGCTCCGGCACGACGTTGCTTGAGCAAGTGCTCGATTCCCACAACGAAATCGTCAGCGCCGAAGAAACTCACATCTTTCACGATGAGGCTTACCTGCCGCTCAGCCGCGGTTTTTCGCCGGAGACTTCGGTGTTGGCGATGCTTGAGGCGGCTCCGGTCAGCGGCTTGCAGCAGGCACGGGAGAATTATTTCCGGTTCACCGCCGCGTTCCTTGGCAAGCAGATTGGCAACAAGCTGCTCGTGGACAAGAATCCGGCGTTGAATGTCCTCATCCCCGCCGTGGCGCGCATTTTTCCCGAAGGCCGGTTGCTGGTGGCCATCCGCGATCCGCGCGACGTGTGTTTGAGTTGTTTCATGCAGCCGTTGGCGTTGAACCCGGTTAGTTCCGCGTACTTGAGTCTCGAAACCACCGTGACTCAATACGCCTCGGTGATGGGATTCTGGAGCGCCATGCGCCCACGGCTCAGCAACGCGTGGATGGAAATCCGCTACGAAGATGTGGTGGCCGATCTTGAGGGTGCGAGCCGGCGGCTGCTCAAATTCCTGGAAGTCGAGTGGGACGCGAAGGTCATGCGCTTTCATGAACATGCGCGGAACAAACCGCTGCGTTCGCCCAGCTATGCCGAAGTGACGAAACCGGTTTACCAGAGCGCGGCGGGACGTTGGCGAAATTACGAGAAGTATTTGACGCCGTATCTGGAGAGGTTGTCTCCTGTTTTGAGCGCCTACGGCTATTCCTGACCCAATCCTCAAACCAGCGGACTCGCCAGCGAAGTCCCCCTCAAAACAGGGGGTTGTCGCGGAGGGCAGCATGGACTTAAATTGCGTCGTTGTTACCCGGAGAGAAAATGAAGAATCATTCATTGGCGTTGCCAACCCATGAGTCGCCCGTCTGGTTGCTTGAGGGACTCTGGAAATGCAGGCGGCGACCCGCAGGCTTTACGCTAATTGAACTGCTGGTGGTCATCGCGATCATTGCCATTCTGGCGGCGATGCTCTTGCCGGCGCTGGCCAAGGCGAAAGGCAAGGCGCAGCAGACTTATTGCCTTAACAACATGAAGCAGCTTTCCCTGGGAACACATCTCTACGTGGACGATAACAATCAGTGGCTGCCGCCGATTCAGGAATTGCTGCCGGCGGGTTATGAAACCACCTGGCGATCCTATCTCTTCAATTTCGTGGGCAAGAGCAAGGCGGTTTATGATTGTCCGACCGAGAAGGAAGAAGTGTACGCGCAAGGCAAGCGCCACCAGTTGCCCGCCGCACCGGACATGGCCGGATTGCCGGTGAACGGTGAAATCCGCCTGCTCAGCGGGATCGGCGCCGTGAATGTGCATTGGGAGGCGGGTGGCGCTCCGCCCCCGTTTGGCCGTTCTTATGAAAAAAATCTCTGCCGCTCGGCCCGCATCGAGAAGCCCAGTCAGATGATTTTGTTTGGCGACGGCCACAGCGACGTGCGCAGCGAATGGCCTAATGACCGCTGGTGGATCTGGAAATACGATGTGCCAAATGCGCCGGGTTTCAATCGAGTGGCCCAGGGCGACAAGGGCGCCGTCCGGCACGGCCGGCGCTCGAACTACGCGATGGCCGACGGCAGTGCCTCGTCACTTGACGCCGGTCGCATTCCCTGCAACGCGAATGAATGTTGGTGGTCGGTCAAGGCTGATCCCCATTAACCCGCCTCAGTAATTCCGATGAACAAACCCATGCTTGCCAAGGTCGCGCTCGCCGTGTTGTTGCTGGGCGGCGCAGGATTCCTTTTCGCACGCTTCTTGAAGCAGGGTGGCGGAGTTGGAGAGAATGAATTCTTTTACGACTTAAGTGAAAAGAAGCTTTTTGCGGCGCCGCGCGAGTCGCTGCCGCCCATCCGTGGCATCAATGACGCGGAGGAAGACGGCGTGCGCGCCGTGGTGATTGTATTGGGGAGCAATCCGGACGACAAAGCTGCGCGCACGATCGCTTACCTGGAGAAATATGCTCCGGAGTTGAAACAACACCTCCATAAAGTCCGAGCCGGCGAAGCGGAACCTCTGCCAACCAGGGTCCGCAACGGCTACCGCCTGGTGAAGCGGGTCGAGGACGAAGCTTGGCATCCGCTCAATACGCCCCAAGGAGAAAAGATCCTAACCGAATGGAATGTGGCCGGTCCGGACGGCAAGTATCCGGTTGTCTGTTCACCGTGATGCGCCTACAGTTTTGCTGAATCTCAAACAAACTCAAACAGAACCACAATCAGTCTCAGACGTATGAAGATCAAGAAATTCGCAAAGGCCCGCCCACTGGCGCTGCTCGCGCTGGGCGTGTTCCTCGGCCATGGCGCCCAAGCCGATACCATCCTGGATTTTGATTCATTGCCCGCTGGCCAGGGTCAGAACGAAACGATCATACAATCTTTCGGTGACAACGCGGTGGCATCCAGCGCCGGCATCACGGTGGCCGGCTTCGGCACTCCAAATATCGGTCTGACGTGGCAGGCCACTCCAGTAGCCGGAGGCGCCGCGAGGTGGGATTTCTACATTGACGACATCTGGGCGGCTGGTCAGTTGGACAGTTCGAGCGTGGGAGACCGCCACGAAGTGGTGTTCACTCCCAACAATCCCCAGGCAGCCGCGGTGATCAAGTCTTTCAACTTCCACCCCTACTATCTTTCCACCGAACGGTACACTTACGACGTAAGTGTTCTCGCCGGGGAAACCGTGTTAAGCGGTCCCAGCAACATCACATTCATTGCCGAATCCACCAAGGTTGCGGTGAATTTCAATTACACCGGCGCCGCGGGGCAGGCGCTGACCTTGCGAATTACGCGAGTGGCCTCCACGCTGGGCGAGGGCGAAATCGAGGGTGGCGCCGCCAATATCGCCGTGGATGACATTACCTTCGCCCAGTTGCCCGAATCGGAACTCTCGGTGGGTCCGCAGGTCATTGCCGTTACCCCCGCGAACAATCAAATCAGCGTGGCCCCGGACGGGTTGTACCGGGCCAGTATCACCAACCTGACCACGTCGGTGGTGACTAACACGATCCAGTTAAGACTCAACGGCAATCCGGTATCGCCCGCGCCGGGGATTTCACAAGCCGATGATTTAACGACCGTGAGCTATCTGTCGCCCTCGGTGCTGCCCAGCGCTTCCACCAATCGCTATACGCTGACGTACGATGACAACGGCGCCCCAGCCAAGAGCTACACGAACGAGGTTCAGTTTATCGTGGCGGCTTACGCTGACGTCCAGTTGCCGCCGCCAATTGTGTTTGAAGACTTCGACAGCACACCCGAGGGCAGCCTGCCCTCCGGGTGGACGGCTGTCACTCTGGACACCCTCAGGAATCAGTCGGTGGTGTCCGAGCCAGCCCTTAACTTCGGCAATCTGGACTCCGACGCGTACACGAACTGGACGACGGTGGACGTGTCACGGTTCACCGGCACGTTTGATACCTACAGCCAACTGTATAGCGGATTGACTCAACCAGCGGGCTATGCGGAGGATTACCAGCGCGTGCTCGCGGTCAATCCTTCCAACGTCGTCAATGGCGCGTTCCTTCGCAACCTCGCCAGCGGTCGCATGGCGTTTGCCAACTCAGGCTATCGCAATGATGATCTGGGTCAGGTCATGTATCTGTTCTCACCCGATTTCGATCTCACCGGCAAGGCCGATGTTCATCTCGCCTTCCACAGTATCTGGGAGCAAAACCAGGACAGCCTCGCGGCGGTGGAGTATTCCATTGACAGTGGGACCAACTGGCTGCCGGTGGTTTACATGCTGGTGACCTCTGATGTGTACACGAACTTGGACGGCACAATTGACGCCGCAACGACGTTTTCAACGATCCACCCTGCCGGCTTTGAAGGGGTGGCCACGTACTACAATCCGGAGACGGGGATCGAAGGCGGCTACTATGGCGCCTTCATTGGTGTGGACTCGAGTCAATGGTCCACCCTTGGCGACTTCATCAGCCGGCGCGCGGATGATAACCCGGTCGCTTCCAAACGCGTGGAACTGTTCCGCCTACCGCAGGCGGACAATCAGCCGAAAGTGCGTCTGCGCTTCGCGCACGCCGGCACGGATAGCTGGTATTTCGGCATTGATGACGTCGGGTTCTACAGCTTGGCGACTGCGCAAATGCAGATCAACAGCATCGTCCGCGAAGGAACTGTTGTAACCATCGCTTGGGATGGAGCGCCGGGAACGAAACTCCAGAAAGCTACCAGCCTGACCAATCCCGACTGGCAGGATGTTCCCGGCAGTGACGGCGCCAGCAGCGTCAACGAAGCGACCTCAGACCCGGCGGCATTCTACCGTCTGGTCCGGCCCAACTGAACTTGCGATGCGCGCTCCGTCCGGATCCGTTGCGCGCGTGCGGGCGGGGCGCTGACGCGTTAGGCAAACCATACTCGGTCGTTATGCCATGAGAATTCCATTCCACCTACGCGCGTTTGTTCCGCGGTGTTTCCTTGGTCTTCTGGCCTTGATATCCATCGCCACCTGCCACACACACGCCGCTGAATCGGTTCGGGTCATGAGTTTTAACCTCTGGCACGGTGGCGACGCCGGGAAACAGCCATTGACGAAAACGATGGAAGTCATCATTGCGGCCAAGGCAGACATCGTAGGCCTCCAGGAGACACACGGTTACGAGAAGGAGAAAGACACCGGGCGCCCCGACCACGGACGCAAGCTCGCAGAAATGCTGGGCTGGCATTATTTCGATCAAGGTAACCGAACCGGTGTGTTGAGCCGGTATCCCATCGTCACCAACACCCCGCGCAAATGGGGCGTCAAGTTACGCCTGCCGTCAGGAAATGAAGTGTGGCTGTTCAACGTCCACTTCGCCGCCGCGCCGTATCAGCCTTATCAGTTGCTGCGGATACCGTACTTTGACGCGCCGTTTCTCAAGACGTCGGAAGAGGCGGTGATTGCCGCGCGTCAGGCGCGGGGCGGACAGGTGGAGCGAATGTTGAGCGAACTCAAACCGGTGTTTGCCGGCGGAGGGCCGGTGTTTCTGACGGGTGACTTCAACGAGCCGTCGCACCAGGACTGGACGGAACGCGCGGTGGCAGCGGGCAAATGCCCTTTGCCGGTGGCATTTCCCTCAACTCTCGCCGTAACCCGTGCGGGCATGCGTGATGCATTTCGCACTGCGTTTCCCGATGAGGTCGCGCGGCCTGGCTGGACGTGGACGCCCACAACCGAAACGGACGATCCCAAGGACCGGCATGATCGAATTGATTACATCTTCGTCGGTGGCGCGAACGTGACGGTGAAGACCTGCGAGCTTGTTGGGGAGGACCGGGCTTTCGCGGACATCGTAGTGCAGCCGTATCCGTCGGATCATCGCGCAGTGGTGACGACGGTGGCGCTTCCTTGAGCCAGATTGCGCGACCTTGTGCGTCCCAGTTGATGCCTCCATCGGTGCGGTGTCCAAACTTACTCAAGTCACTCAATCAGGATTGAAGTTGGGTGCGCCGCCTGAACCAATGCCGGCACCCGATTGGAAATCACCGTTGCCTTGTCCGGGCAGGTTGATTATACGGACAACATGAAGCGACCCCGGTCGAGTTTGGGTTATCACGCGGACAGTTTTCGTACCGGCTGTAGCGTTAGCCCGACTTCCGCTATTCGACTGGGGAAACAGCGATTTTTCGGGGTCTTTGTTTCGTAAGTTGTTGCCCATGTGGCTGCGGATTTCTCAAATGTGCTGTAGTGCAGACCAACCCTCTTTTTCTTTGCGTGGGCCTG
>JACZKP010000198.1 GCA_014860005.1 Verrucomicrobiota bacterium
CTGTCCCTTGGTCGAGGGCTTTCGTCGGCCTTCGCTTCGCTCAGGCCTCCTCAAGCCCTCGACCAAGGGACACATAACACAGCCCCATCGCTTGTCTCCTTTTGAACTCGCAGCCGTCTCCTTTTGTTTCCGCCCCGACACATCTAAATGAATTAGGCGACGCCGTGGTCGTGATTCCTGAACCCACGACCTTCATCACCGGGCTGCTCTTATTGCTCGCGTTTGGGCTGCAATGCAGAATTTCGCGACGAACCAAGATAACTATTGCACCGGGTTGTTGAGCGCCAGCGTCCACCATCCGGCCTTGTAATTTGGGCTGCAACCCGACTGTCGGAACACGCCGTTCACATCATCCCACCAGATCGTCGAAGCGGCATACATTTTTTCCGAACCAGTTACCGGAAGGGCTGTGTTTGGTGAGCCAGGCCGACAACCCGTCAAGAGTCGAAGGAGCGCCTCTGCTCGGAGCAGGATTGAGCGTGTAATATGGGGGAGCGTCTCCGCTGCTTACGGATGACGGTTGCTTGCAGTCGCAATTCACGTCGCCAGATTAACAAACCGGCATCCAAAGCCAACCGCAAGTCGCCAGAGCTTGCCCTGTCATGTATCATCTGCGTCGTGAACGAAGACTGCCCGACAAACTCCAACGGCTCGGATCGCCGCCCACCCGAAGGCGAGCCGGTCGAGATGAGGTTCCAGGATGCCGAGCGGATGCTCCTCCAGCAAGTGGTCGAGCAGAAGGACGATCCGCGCCAAGCTATGTGGGAACTGGCGCAGTTGTACAAACTCAGCGGGCGTCACGAGCAGGCTCTCACCTGGCTGCGAGACCTCATGCGACGACTGCCTGATGTGGAGCAAAAGGCGCAGTGCGTTTTTACGATGGGACAGTCGGCGGAGAAGGTCGGCGACTTCGTGGCAGCCGTGCGCTACTACAAGGAGGCGCTTGGGATGGAACCCGCGCACACGTTCACTTGGTATTTCCTCTTAAACAATCTTGGCTACTCGCTCAACCAGTTGGGAAATTTCACCGAGGGTGAACGCTACTGCCGCAAGGCCATCGAAGTTGATGGCAGCCGGTGCAACGCTCACAAGAACCTCGGCCTCGCCTTGGCCGGTCAGGGATTACATCGGCAGGCGGCGGAGTGCTATGTCACGGCCACGATGGTCAATGGTAGCGATCCGCGATCCCTGAATCTGCTGAGGGGCTTGCTCGAACAACATCCCGAATTGGCAATCGAGTTTGGGGATGAGTTAGCGGCCTGTGAGCGAGCCGTGAACCTGGCTGCTGGATTGCGAAATGCGGGTTGAGGTTTGAACGCCTTCCGATTAACCGCGCCCTGGTTTGAGCGTCGAGGCGCGATTAAGCCGGTTCCGATCTTGGAGCGGATTCTGGCATCGAGTTCTCTCTCCAAGGTTCGCTGACCACGGGCCGCCCGCTCTCAAAACTCCCTACGCCGCGACAGGGCATGGAGCTTTGCCCCAATCCGGCACAACGCTTCATGGTAATCAGCACTCAGATGGTCCCCGCTGTATTCGTGTCCGAATTCATGGATGAGCAACCTGACAACATCCTCGGCGATGCCGCGCTCGAACCAGTCCGCGCCCAGTCGGAATTTGTTGAAGACCAGTTCGCCTCCGGGGCCGTAGGAGGCGCCGCCTAAATGGTGTGGCGTGGCGCAGAATTTCACCGTGATGGTTCGAGACAGAACTTTCTCCGCCATGCGCCGGGCGAAGGCGGCGACCTCACGCATCCCGTCCGTCCAGTTTGATTCAGGAATCCAGTCACGGAACACGTCGGCATTCGGGTCATCCTCACCCGTCCAGACCTTCGGGCCGGGCGTCACTTTTCCGGCAGGCAGGATCGCGCTGGCGCTCTTGGCATTCTGCCATGCGCCCGCCGACATCATTCCGCCGTGAACCACCGTGTAGCCCTGACTGACCGCGAGCTTGTTCGCCTCCGGGTCGGAGGGATCGAAGCTCACGCGTTTTATGCCGAACCGTTGGTTCACGTAACTTTGCACCGCTTCCATTGCGCAGTCGGGTGAGGCGATGGCTGTCTCCGCCCATTCACTGTTTACGTCCTCCGGTGCAAGCTGCGTGTGCATCCGGTTGAACACGGCCACGCGCACCTGCCGCAGAAAACCCGGCGGCACATTCTCGCGGTCGAGGGTCAACGGCACCTTCTGACCGATGTCGTAGTGCCATTTGTCACCCGTCTCCACCACCGGGATGCCCATCTAGTAGAGCGTGGCGGTTTCGCCCGGCAGCACTGCGTACAGCCGGATGTCCGCTTCACGCTGTGCCCGTCGCAGCAAGCCGTCGCCGCTGGCAACTTCCATCAGGCCCATTGCGAGATCACGCCGAGCCTTGTGCAGCGACGGGTGGAGTTCGAGCACCCGTTTCCACAACGAAATCGCCTTGTCGTAGTTTCCCTCGGCGGCCCGTTTGCCCGCCCGCTCGGCGAGACGCACGGCTTCATCCTGGGCGTTCTGGGATTCCTCGGCGAACGAGACGGTAACGGTACTGTCGCCGACTTCGACCTGGAGGGGTTGTTTCAGAAAACCGAACTGGCGGCGAGCCATCGTTTCAATGACAACGTTGTCGGGCCGTTGCGCCGGAACCGGCTGGCCCTCGAACTCGAACAGGTCGTTGATCTGAATCGTCACCAATTTCACTGGCCGATGATTATGCCGAACCACCGCAGTTTCGGCGAAACAAAACCGGCAGGTTGAATCGAGTCGCCGAGTCGCAGTGCCCTCGCTAGGATTCGGTCAGGCATGGCAGGCGACATCATCTTCTACCAGTTCAGCCGCTCAAAGGTGGAGCGGTGTGACTTCAGTCATTTCCTCGGCCTGTATGCGCCCGACAAGCTGCCCACCGGCAGACGGCTGGGGGAGATGATGAATGGGATGATGTTCGGCATCGAGGGCTGGGACGCTGACCCTCGTGAGATTCATTCGATCCCGGAGATTCGCCGGTTCTACACAGCGTTCCACGAGGCGTGGCCCTACTGGCTCTACTTCTGCAATCTGGACATGGACACGCTCCGGCGGTCAGACCACCACTTACCGTGACGCCAGTGGTCGCACGCTGCGTACGGCGTCCGAGGCTGCGGGTTGCACCACGTTCCGCGATGCCAGTGGCCGCACGACGAGCACGGTGCAGCCGACCGGATCAATCACCACCGCACGGGATGCAAGTGGCCGAACCGTAGGGACAAGTTCGAGCACGGGCACGAAGCGTTAACTTGCCCTCTTTCAGCCTCGCTCAGGGGTTGAGCCAGAATCACCGAAAATCTCGTCAAGGGATTTATTTTCGACACGTGCCCACAGGCACTTGCGTACGTGCAACCCTCCCAAAGCACCACTTTGGAAAACCGCGTCTGGTAAAATTGTGGGATGATGAATTCGATTTCCAACGCACAACGCACAACGGGAAAGCACAAAAGGCCAAGCTGGTTTGAAGTGGACAAGCAGGGGCTGGCGCAGATTTTGGAGCGCAAGGGCAAGGAGTTCACGCTCTTTGAATTGGTGCAAAACGCATGGGATGAACCGGGCGTCACCACGGTCAACGTGACGCTGGAAGTGCAAGGACGCAACCGGGCGCGGCTCGTGGTGGAGGACGATGCGCCGGATGGGTTCAAAGACCTGAGTCATGCCTTCACGCTGTTCGCCGAATCGGCCAAGAAGGCCAACCCGGAACAGCGTGGACGATTCAACCTGGGCGAGAAGCTGGTCCTGGCGATCAGCGACGAAGTGACGATCTCCACCGCACGCGGCGGCGTCCGGTTTGATGCCGAAGGCCGCCGCCGGGTGCGCTCGCAACAATCGGTGGGCAGCCGGATCGAGTGCCTGCTGCGGCTGACGCCCGGCGAATGCGACGCGATTGCCGCGCAGGCCCGCAAGCTGATACCTCCGGCGCAGATCGTCACGAGCCTGAACCATGAACCGCTCCCGCCCCGGCTGCTGCTGGAAGAATTCCGAGCAACGCTGCCCACGGAAACCGGCGACACCGAGGATGCCAAGAATCACCTGATCGAAGTGCTCCGGCTGAACCCGCTCAAAGGCTTTGGCATCGGGCTGGCCACCATTGCGACCGAACACGCCACGGTGCTGGCGGCGAAACGACGACGCGATGCTGAAGCGGCATCCGCAGCGGCTGCTACAGCCGCTGGCGGATAGTTTCTGGCTTTGCGCCAAGGTTGGACTTCCCGTGACGCAGAAATCGTGGTGAGACTCAGCCTCATAGCCGCAGTTGCTCGCATCAACCGACGCCCGATTTGACCCGGAGACGCTCGTCATCCTGCACGACACCCGCAAATTCTGCCCGAAGTGCGAGAACGAGATGGTGCTGCGGATAGCGGGCAAGGGAGCAGGAGCGGGGAAGCAATTCTGGGGATGCTCGGCATATCCGAAGTGCCGGTTTACGATGCCGAAGAATTGAGCGGGAGCAGCAGTTTCTCACATGGCCCGCGCTTTCCGCCCCACGCCCACGCCGGTCCCCGGCGCAACCGTCACAGCCGCAATGGCGATCCGCTGTAACGCAGGGTTTGCGCTGATACTTCAAGTGCGAGGCCGCTTTAATATGGCAAGCGCCTCACGGGATGCGCCGTAGTTCTGGTTGGTGTCAAACGCCGCAATCAACTCCCAGCCGTCCGCTCCTACCTGATTAAGCACAGCGTCAAACGCCGTCGTGTCGAGAATCCCTCCCAACATGCCTTTCGTATCCACTTTGATGGTTTTGTATTCCCATTTTTGCATTTTGATTTCTTCTCGGTTGGAACGCCGTGATTGAGTGGGACGGCCACCACCCGATCATTTCGTCTCGTCCGGTCTGCGGGTCAGGGCAAAATACAGGACGTAAAGCCAAGAGAAAATGCCTGCAAGGATTGCCCACAAAATAGAGCGGTTACGTTGCCACGAACAAACCACGGCAATCACAGCACCCATTCCAATGCCGCTCTGGATTACCTGACCCGTCTGATTCGTGATATGTGCCAGCAACATGTCGTGCGAAGAACTTCAAGCCGCGTGGCGGGGACGCCGCCACCCCAACAACCGGGCCGGGAGGAACAACAACGCCCGGAGTAGCGCAAATACCGCTTCCATCGTGATTCCAACCAGACGCAGAGGCAGTGACACCAGCCAGACCAACGGAAACAGAATCAACGCCAGCATCGCCACCGGCCAGCAGAGCACGAACAGGATGCACCAACCGACAAACAGAATCAGTGCCTTCATAACGCCCGATTATTTCACGAACGGCAGTGAAATCCCACTACAAATAGTCCTTGGTTTTAGAGCAGTCAGTGTTGTGCTACGGCCCACGACGGCCTTGGTTTTCTCGATTCAATCGGTTATAGGTTTGTCATGCCATTTGACCGCGCCACCACCCAGAGCGCCGCTGCCCGGCTCGCGCAGCAGGGTGTGTATATCGGCTCGTCGAGTTGGAAATACGAAGGGTGGTTCGATCAACTCTACACCCCTGCGCGGTACGAGTATCGCGGCAAGGTGGCCAAGACCCGGTTCGAGCGTGAGTGTCTGAGCGAATATGCGGAGGTCTTCAAAACCGTCTGCGTGGACGCCGCCTACTACAGCTTTCCCACCCGGAAATATCTGGAAGGCATGGCCGCGCAGGTGCCCGATGATTTCCGGTTCGCCTTCAAGGTGACGGATGCGATCACCGTTAAGAAGTTTCCCAAGCTGGACCGCTTTGGGGAGCGGGCGGGCAAGCCCAACGAGAACTTCCTCAACGCCGATCTTTTCGCGGCGGCCTTCCTGACCTCCTGCGAGCACATCCGGCCCCATGTCGGCCTGCTGATGTTCGAGTTCTCCCGATTCTGGCCCAGCGACTACGAGCATGGCCGCGATTTTGTCGCGGACCTCGACCGGTTTCTTGGCAGGTTGCCCAAAGGCTGGCCGTACGGCATCGAGATGCGTAATGCCCACTGGCTGCGGGAGGAATACTTCAGTTGTCTGGCCCGGCATGGAGTCACGCACGTCTTCAACTCGTGGGATGCGATGGCGCCGGTGGGCGAACAGATGGCCTTGCCGGGCAGCCGGACGAACCCGGCTCTGGTGGCCGCCCGCTTCCTGCTCAAGCCGGGCCGCAAGTACGAGGAAGCGGTGAAAGCGTTCCAGCCATACGACAAGACTCAGGAAGTCTACCCGGAAGCCCGGAAGGCCGGGGCGGCACTGATTCAGGAGGGCATTAAGACTCCCGACCGAAAGACGTTCATCTATGTCAACAACCGGCTCGAAGGAAATTCCTTGGCAACAATTGAGGCGATGGTGTCTGATGACGGCTGATGACCGCCCCGGCAGGGATTGATCGACATGAGCCGAAGTTCACAGTTTTTCGACGGGCGGGTTGGGCGAACCTTCAACCTGCTGGGCAGATCATCCTCGGTTATGCCCAAGCCCATGCTGAAGATCGGACTGCGAATTCTCGCTCTGAGCCTTGTCGCTCTGTTGGCGTGGGTCATATTGCTGCCGCGTCATGGACGCCCCGATCTTTCAATCAAGCTGCTCGGCTACACGAACGACCTTTCTGGAGCGCGGCTGGCAATGATGTCCGTCACCAATCTGAGCGCCTTTACGATCTTGGTTTACCTGCCCACCATCCAAATACTGGCACCGACAGAACCGAGCGGCTTCACCAACTATTTTCAAGGTAACACGAATCTGTGGCGGCAGTTTCATGCGGAGCTTGGCAGCGGCAGGTCTGGGAATTTTACAGTTCCAGCGCCCGCAATTCATGCCCCGTGGCGGCTTTCATTTTACGTCTATACTGATCTGGGAACGGCTCAGATTCTCAAACGCTTGCTGCGCGGTCGTCGTGACATGCCTTTCGAGATGGCAGGGGATTGGATCGACAATGAGAAATGAATCTGACAACCAGCCGCCGCGCTCGCGCACGAAGCCAGACTGTTGCGCCGCCTGAAGCCCAAGTTCAACCGCGCTGGCGTCTGGCCCGGCAAGGCACAGTTCCTGACATGGCGGCTGGTGGATCAGGCCGTGAAGTTCTCCGTGCATGAAGTGCCTCCCTTCGGCTGGGACCGGTTCGGTTCACTCGGCAGCTATGCGCCGCGCCTGCATGGATCACTGGTGCGATTGCTGTGGCTCGCGTTGAATCCCAAAGCCGGGTTTAGTAGGTTACCGCACGGCTGGGCGCAAAACCGGTTTGCATTGCCGGTGACGATTGGCTGCGACGTGCGCGAAGGGGAATTCCGGCTGGCGTTGGAAAATCTTTTCTGGGGTCGCCTCGAAGAATTCTCCGCTTGGCTGCGGACCTCCATCGAGGCCGACTTGCCGACATTTGAACGAGCAGCACTGCTGGCAGACTTGGAAGAGGTTGAAACGTTCGCCGCCCGTGATCGGGCGGGCAAGACCAGAGGCAACCAGATTGTACTGTTGTAACGGTGACGCGTGGCCATTGCCGAGCCGACTCGGAAGTCGGTTCGCATCGCGTGGTCATGTAGTTGTTTTGCATTATTGAAACCTGTACTTATCGCAATCGAATTGGAGCATAATCGTTTTATGGAGAAATCGTCGGTGACAAAGCGGAGTAAATTCTGGACGCATCCTTCGGTGATGGCTTTGGCTAAGGAGGGCGATCCGATTGAGCGAATCAGTGCTCTAGCTTCGTCCGTTGCTCTCGATGCAATGCAGGCCGGTTGGTCTGGCCCACCGTTCGACCCTTTCAAGCTGGCTGAGCACTTAAAGGTCGGGGTGGTGCCCCGTGAAGACATCTCGGAAGCACGAGTGGTCCAGAAGACGGATGGGGCGTTCCAAATCGAATTCAACCCGAACCGTCCAAGAGGTCGCGTGCGTTATTCAATCGCACACGACTTGGCACACACACTATTTGAGGACTGCGGGGAAGTTGTGCGCTACCGCCTCCAACGCCAAGAGCAGAAGTCAGATGATTGGCAATTGGAGATGCTTTGCAACATCGCGGCGGCGGAATTTCTGATGCCGGTGGGAAGTTTTCCTGACCTGAAGGCTCAAGCAACGGACATTGACCACGTTCTCAAATTGAGGGCAGCTTACGATGTTTCGACTGAGGCGCTATTGTTGCGCGTCGTGCGGTTGACCGAGCAACCATGCGCGATGTTTGCGGCTTCACGAAATGAAAAAGGGGAATTAGCCTCGCGACACCAGATCAATTACACCGTGTTTTCACGAGCCTGGCCGGGTCGGGTTGCATCGGGGACGCTGTTACCAAAAGCCACAATGGTTGGAGATTGCACCGCGATAGGATATACAGCAAAGGGAGACGAGAACTGGGAGTCTCTGGGAAAAGTCCATGTTGAATGCGTAGGCATACCGCCTTACCCGTCAAGGAGTTACCCACGCATTATCGGCATCGTGTCTCCTTTGGACGGGCGGCAACGAGCGGCTCCAAAGTTAAATGTACTCAAAGGCGACGCGACCGAACCCAGAGGCGATGGCAAGCGTATTATCGCCCATGCTGCCGGTGCCGTATTTTCTGGTGACGCTGACGGTGCCGGCGGAGTTGCGCGAGCCGATCCGCGCGGCACGCAAGGAATGGTATGGGGCGTTGCTCAAGGAAGGGGCGGGCGCATTGCAAGACCTGGCGGCGCAGCCCAAACATCTGGGCGCGGAACTGGGCCTCACCGCGATGCTCCAGACCTGGACGCGGGATTTGCGGTATCATCCGCACGTGCATCTGTTGGTGCCCGGCGGCGGGCTGACGGCCGATGGCTTGCGGTGGGTGCGCGTCAAGGACGCGGCGTTCTTTCTGCCGCAGGTGAAGCTGGCGGCGCGGTTCAAAGGGCGGCTCAAGGAATGGCTGAAGGACCAACACCCGGAGTTGTTCGCGCGCGTGCCGCCGCAAGTGTGGTGGGTGAAGTGGGTGGCGGACATCCAGCCGGTGGGTTCCGGGGAAGCGGCACTGAAGTATCTGGCCAATTATCTGTGCCGGCCGCCACTGCACGAAAGCCAGCTTGAAACCTGGGACGCTGCGACGGTGACGTTCCGTTACCGGGCGAACGGCGGCGCCGTGAAACGTTGCACCGTGAACGGGCAGGAGTTCGTGCGGCGCGTGTTGCAACATGTGTTGCCCAAGGGTTTTCAACGTGTGCGCCACTACGGGTGGCTGGGCGCGGCGGCGCACACGAAGCGGGCACGCATCGGCGCGTTGCTGGACTGGCGGGCGCCGGCACTCGCGCCGCCCGCGCCGTTGCCCCCGCCGCAGTGTCCGGGCTGCGGGCAGGTGATGGTGTGGATCGGTTCCGTGGCGCGCAAACCGCCGTGAACGGGAGTTGCAGGTTGCAGGTTGCAGGTTGAGAGAGGACGGGTGCCCGGCGCGAGTGGTGCGGGCACGCGCACCGGTGGGGTGCGGGCGCACCGGGTGAAAGCGGGTTTCCGCCGCGCGGCGGCGGGCGTGATGGGGGTCGCGGCGCACGCGCGGAATGTCGGCGGGGAGTGAAAAGTCCGGCGGCGGGGTCTGCCGGGCGAGGATGCCGCGCGTTGCGGTCTCAGAAAGCGGCAGCGGGGCGCAAAAGCAAAAGGCAAGGAGACCGACGGCGGGACAACGGCTTGGAAAAACTCGCCGGGCGGGTTCAACCACGGATGGAAAGGATGTTCGGCGCGATCACACCCTCACCGCAAGCGACGCTTCCTGCGCGCCTCAATCCTTTCCAATCCTTTGGCGATTTTGCAGCACTTTTCTTAATTGACGGTTAATTGACTGGAAGCCTATGGCCCGCGAATCCGCCTACGAACTGACCGACGCCGAGAAGCGCGACCTCATCAAGCTCATCAACGACGGCAAGCCGCTGCCGGAGAAATACCGATTCATCCTGTTCGAGGACAAACGAGAGGTCGAACTCGTCTGGAACGGCAAAACCCGCGAAGTCGCCACCGCCATTCTTCCGTTTCAAACCCTGGAACACATTGACGAGCCGCGGAAGGAAAAGCACGAGGACGAGGAACTGAATTTCGACGTTCGCGGACGCCAGCTCAAAGGCTGGACCAACAAACTCATCTAGGGCGACAACAAGCTCATTCTCTCTTCGCTGAAAGCCGGCGCGCTCCGCCGCCAGATCGAGAACGCGGGTGGACTAAAGCTCATCTACATTGACCCGCCGTTTGACGTGGGCGCGGACTTCAGCATGGACATCGAGATTGGCGGCGAGACCTTTCACAAAGAGCCGAACCTCCTCGAACAAATTGCCTACCGCGACACCTGGGGGCGCGGCGCGGATTCCTTCATCGCCATGATTTACGAACGCCTCATCCTCATGCGCGATTTGATGCACAGCGACGGCAGCATCTATGTGCATTGCGATCCGAGGGTGAACGGCTTCATCCGTCTGGCGATGAATGAAATCTTCGGCACTGAACTTTTTCGGAATGAAATCGTGTGGCAAAGAACATCAAGTCGAAAAGGAGTGAACCAACTTGGCCGAGTTCACGACCTAATCTATTTCTACTCGAAAGGGAGCAGCCTCGTCTGGAATCCACCAGCCGTTGAGCAAACTGAAGAAACAGCGCGTGGCCACGATTTCCTGACGGACGAAGATGGAACGCTCAATCGTTTGTCCGACCTCACGGGGGCTGGCCCAGGACCAGCGAGAGTATTCAAAGGCAAAAGCATTGAGCCGCCGCCCGGACGCCATTGGGGTTACGACCAAGCGGGCATTGATGATTTGATGGCGCGCGGGCGAATCGCTTTCACGAGAACCGGAACACCGCGACTCAAGACGCCGCTGAACGAACTCAAGGGCGTAGCCGTTCACGATGTTTGGACTGATGTTTCAGTGCTGAACTCGGCAGCCGAGGAGCGCGTTGATTATCCCACGCAAAAACCCGAAGTGTTGTTGGAGCGAATCGTCAAAGCCAGCAGCAACGAAGGCGATTTGGTGGCGGACTTTTTCTGCGGCAGTGGCACGACCGCCGCGGTGGCCGAAAGGCTCGGTCGTAAATGGATCGCCACCGACCTCGGCAAATTCGGTATCCACACCACGCGCAAGCGGCTCATCCAGGTGCAGCGCGAGTTGAAGTCAGCGGGCAAGACATTCCGCGCGTTTGAAGTGTTGAACCTTGGCCGTTACGAACGTCAGGCGTATCTCCACGTCGGCACGCGACTCACCCAAAAGGAAGGAGCAGGCACTGGCCAGAAAAGAGCAGGAATTCCGCGATTTGATCCTCAAGGCTTATCGCGCCGAACCATTGCCTGCTGCGGGATTTTTCCACGGCAAAACCGGCGGGCGATTGGTCGTCGTTGGCCCGATCAATCTGCCGGTTGGCCGATTGTTCATCGAGGAAGTCACCACGGAATGTCGCAAGCGCGGAGCGACGCGCGTGGACGTGCTGGCGTTCGAGTTTGAGATGGGCCTTTTCCCCGCCGTGCTGGACGAGGCGAAGCAAAAGGGCATTGACCTCGCGCCCAAATACATTCCGCCGGAGGTCTTCGACAAACGCGCCGTTGAGAAAGGCCAGGTGCAGTTCTTCGACATCAGTTTCATCGAGGTGACTCCGCGTTTTGACAAAAAGAACCCGTTGAGCCTGAGCGTGGAGCTGACGGATTTTTCCGTCCATTACACGCAGGGACACATTGAAGAACTCATCAAGGAATTGAAGGAGGGCAAGAGCCTTGTCGCCTGCGAAAAGGGCCGTCTCGTGAAATACGCGAAGGACAAGAACGGCGCTGTCGGCAAGCCCGACGTGCTCACGAAGCAATGGACGGACTGGGTGGATTATTGGGCGGTGGATTTCGATTACGAGAGCCGCAAGGAAATCATCAAGGTGGCGAAGAACCTCGGCGTGGAAGGCGCATTGCCCGGGACGGCGGACGCGGGCGAACTCCTGGATTTCGAGGAACGTTGGACCGGCGCATACATTTTCGAGAACGAATGGCAAAGCTTCCGCACGCGCCAGGATCGCGACCTCGAATTAAAAAGCGCCAGCCACACCTACAAAGTAGCCGGGCGCTACACCGTCGCCGTGAAGGTGATAGACATTTTCGGCAACGACACAATGACGCTCATGCCGGTGACGGTGGGGTAGGGTGAATTCATTTGGGCATAGGATTCTACAAGGAGCCTTAGCCGGTGGCCGGCACGCTGCGCAGGCTCGGCCACCGTCCAAGGTATCCTGTTCACGCCACAGTTGCTGTAGAAGCGACGCCTCGTCGCTTGGCGGGGTGGCGATGCCGTCGCCGGACTTCTGGAGACAAACTGTTTGGTGGCTCAGGCGTCTGCGACGGGGGCGTCGCATTCACCCTGCGGCGACGCGGCGTCGCCACTACTATGTTGACAATAAAGTAACGTTACGATATATCCAGTTTCACATGAGAACTGGAATATTGGTCTTGAGCACCCGCGACCGTCGTTTTCTGGAGCAGTTTCGTTCCCAAGGCGAGCATTTGGCCCGGGAATTGACCCGCAGCCATATCTTGCTGGCCTTGGCGGACAGGGTGCCCGTCGTGCCAATTCAACAGGTGTTGGGCGTCAGCCGCATGGTGATTTGGCGCACCCGCTCGGCCTATGAGGAGAAGGGTTTGGATTACGCCTTGTATGACGTGGCGCGTTCGGGCCAACCGCTCAAGTATGACACCGACCAGGAAGCGGAGGTGGTCGCCTTGGCGTGCAGCCAACCGCCGGAAGGGGCGGCGCGCTGGACGATTCGGCTCTTGACCGTGACGGCGCGTCATCGGCCCAAGCTGGCGAGCATCAACCGCGAGAGTGTGCGGCAGATTCTAAAAAAAAACGTCTGTAAACCTTGGCGCAAGGCGATGTGGTGCATCGGCAGCAGTTCTCATTTTGAAACTTGGCGGGGCGATGCGTTGAGCGAAGTTGGAGGCAGAAAGCCGATCCCAAAGGACGCCACCGGATTGTTTGCTTTCTGTAACACAATTGTAACTGTACTTTTGGGTACCGTTCCGGC
>JACZKP010000199.1 GCA_014860005.1 Verrucomicrobiota bacterium
GCGTGCGCGCCGAGGCGTTGCGGAATTTGAAAGGCGGCCTGCGCGCCCTCTATCGCACCCTCGAACTGCCCGGCGCGAATCCGTTGAAGGACGCCCACGCCGCGCTGGACGCCGCCGTCCTCACCGCCTACGGCTTCAGCGCCAAAAAGGATTTGCTCGCTCAACTTCTCGCCCTGAACCAGGAAGTCGCCGCACGGATTGAGAATGGTTCACCCGTCACCGCCCCCGGCGTGCCGAAACATTATCCCGATCCCAAGAAGCTGGTGACGGAGGATTGTATCAGGCCACAGTCCATAACTTATCCTCCCTACGAGCCGCCAAACCCGACGCCGTTGCGAAAGCCAATCCCGGAGCAAGCCGAAGCCGATGCCGCGCATTTTTATTCCGCGAAGGATGAAAGCCCGCCGTATCGCACGAAATGACATCGACCATCGGGATTGAAGCCGTCTTCGACACGTTCCCGTGGCCGCAGTTTGACGTTTCGCCCAGCGCCGCTAGGCGCGACATCTTTGTAGAACCGCCGGTGAAAAACCGACGTAGCTCCGTAGGAGCAACATCATCGGAATATGCCGCTCCTGACGGAGCTAAATCCAAATCCACGACCGCCAGCTACAAAGATTTCGCTCCTGACGGAGCTGAAATGGAATCGCCGACCGCGGGTGACAAAGATGCCCGTCCTGACGGAGCTGCGCCCAAAAACGCCGCGTTGTCCTGTGACGCCATCGCGAAGATTGACGCCGTGGCGGCGGCAGCGCGCGAGTTGCGCCGCGTGCGCGCCGAGGCGTTGCGGCCTTTGAAATCCCGATCCCACAAAATTGGTGACGAAGGATTGTATCAAGCCGGTGGAGGGCAAGTGATGGCGGGAGGCAGAAAAGCACACAACAAACCCGGAATCCCATGGCGACCCAAAAGGAGACGATCGAGTTCATTTTGAACAAACTGCGCGACCGCGGCCGTTTTTCTGCGCGGGCAATGTTCGGAGAATATGCGCTGTATGCCGAGGGGAAGGTGGTGGCCCTGGTTTGTGACGACCTACTCTATGTGAAAATCGTCCCCGCCAGCCAGGCGCTGGAGAAGCTGTGCGAGAAAGGCGAACCCTATCCCGGAGCGAAACCGCATTAGCTCGTCGAAGAAGGCCAGCTCTCCACGATTGAGAATCTCCCGGCCATCCTGGTCGCCGTTGCCGCGTCCAGTCTTGAGAAGAAAAGCCAAGCGGAACGAAAACGAACCTCATGAAATCGCCGGGGGGACTGAAACTGAAGCGCGCGACCGCAAAGAAAACTCCAGCCTCGGAATCCAGTGCAAGGGAGTCCGGAGAGGCGTCCCGCGCAAACACGGTTGAAGCTTTTGCCTGGGAAAGCGCGGCGGAGACGCTGGAGAAGATCCAACGCTACGAAACGAAACTGGAGCGGCAAATGTTCCGCGCGATGAACCAACTGGAACGGCTGCAGCGGATGCGGCAGGGCGAGGCGATTCCCGCCCCGCTGACGATGGAAGTATCGGAAAGGGCCTCAGCGTGAAGACGGTCTTTTGCCAAACGAACCCATGTTGAAAATCAGGCAACGCGCTTGCCCTACCCGGAAAGAAAAGCCCGGAAGCCAGTCGCCTGACTTCCAGGGAGAATCCCGTAGCGGCGGTCAGCAGACCGCCGCCAGTGGCTCGATTAGCGGCGCTCTTCCGAGCCGCCGCTACGCAGTCCTACCGCCGCGCTTTCGGCAACGCGCTCGTGCCGGCGTAAACGGCGTTCTTGCCGAGCAACTGTTCGATGCGCAGAAGCTGGTTGTACTTCGCCAGGCGATCCGAGCGGCTGAGCGAGCCGGTCTTGATCTGGCCACAGTTCGTGGCTACCGCGATGTCGGCGATGGTGGCGTCTTCGGTTTCGCCGGAGCGATGTGAGAGGACGGCGGTGTAGGCGCTGTTCTGCGCGAGTTCGACGGCGTCGAGTGTTTCAGTGAGTGAGCCAATCTGGTTCACCTTTACGAGAATCGAGTTGGCGGTGCCGGTATCAATGCCCTTCTGGAGGAACTTCACGTTCGTCACGAACAGATCATCGCCGACGAGTTGGACCTTGTCGCCGAGTTTGTCGGTGAGCTTTTTCCACGTGGCCCAATCGCTCTCGCCGCAGCCGTCTTCAATGCTGACGATGGGATACTTCGCCACCAGTTTGGCCCAGAGATTCACCAACTCATCGCCGGTGAGTTTTTCGCCGGTGCTCTTCTTCAACGTGTACGTGCTGTTGCCGGAGTAGAATTCAGAAGCCGCCGGATCGAGCGCAATGAAGATGTCCTTGCCCGCCTTGTAGCCGGCCTGCTTGATCGCCAGCATGATACAATCGAGGGCTTCTTCCGCGCTCTTGAGTTTCGGGGCGAAGCCGCCTTCGTCACCGACGGCGGTGCTCAAACCCTTTTGCTTGAGCACGCCCATGAGCGCGTGAAAGGTTTCCGTGATCGCGCGCAACCCTTCGCTGAACGTGGGCAGGCCGTGCGGCTGGATCATGAATTCCTGGAAATCAATCGGGGCATCCGAATGCGCGCCGCCGTTGATGACATTGGCCATGGGCACGGGAAGCACCTTTGCGTTCGGTCCGCCAATGTATTTGAACAGCGGTTGACCGAGGCACCTGGCGGCGGCCTGGGCGTTGGCGAGCGAGACTGCCAAAATGGCATTCGCGCCGAGTTTGGACTTGGTTTCCGTGCCGTCGAGCTTGAGCATCGTGGAATCAACCGTGAGTTGATCCAGCGCATCAACGCCCTGAAGCGCTTTGGCGATTTTGGTGTTCACGTTGGCCACGGCCTTGGTGACGCCCTTGCCGAGGTAACGCTTCTTGTCGCCGTCGCGCAGTTCCACGGCTTCATGTTCGCCCGTGCTGGCGCCCGAGGGTACGGCGGCACGGCCCATGGTGCCGCAGTTCAAAGTCACGTCCACCTCGACGGTGGGATTACCGCGCGAATCAAGGATTTCGCGCGCCTGAATGGTTTGGATATTGGTCATAGTTCAATTTCGATTTCGAGAATTTCAGATGCCCCGAGAGGCTGGCGCATGATAGAAACCATGGCCGCCGAGTCAAGGAAAGCGTCGTGGAGTCGGTCGAGTTGCTTCCAAGTTGCTGCCAGATTTCGCTTGCCATTCAAAGCGCTGCGGCCTAGAAGAGGACTGCTCTCTATGACCTGTGTTGCCCATCAGCAAGCATGCAGCGTCAGCGACCCCTGCGAGCTTCGGGGGGCCGGGGTGTTTGGTAATTTCTGTTCCTCTGCCAACCCCTTCACGAAGTCAGTTCAACCCGTTCCAGTCAACCCAACCCTCCATGCAGTAACCCTATGAAAACCTCATTCGCATCCTGGCATCGTGCCGCAAGCCTGGCCGCCTTTGGTGTGGCGGCGTTTGTGTGGTTCTCCCAACCAGCCATTGCCTTCCCGATCCTGACCAACGTTGTTGAGACGGGCGGCGACAATGAACCCACCGACACAATTGTCGCCCAATGGACGGGCGTGACGTGGAATACCACGGTGGCCAATGAGCCCATCTTGAATACTCCGGTGGGCACGCCGTTCACGGTGCCGTTTTTTGGCGAAGACGTGCCCGCGTTCGTTGACCGAGCCCACGAATGGAACGGTGCCACGGCAGCCTTGCCTATCCCCGGCTACCTGTTGGGAGGTGAATACATCATGATTGGCAACGACAATCGCGATAATAACCCGTTCCAACTCGACCTCTATCTGGCTCAACCCGCTGTGGTCTTCATGTTGATTGACTGGCGCAATGGCGATCTGTTGCAGGGAGCGGCGGCGACTTCAAATACTGACCCGCCCTTCGCCGGCGCTCCCTTGGACCAATGGGTGGCGATGACTTGGCTGCACACTGAAGGTTTCCAACCAGTCAACACTGGTTACAACCGCGCCGGCAACGTCGCCTTTCCGGACGAAGTAGCCTACGATGAAACCCCGCTGGGCGTGGGACCTGGCAACAGCATTCAGCAGTACGGCGCAATCTACTACAAAATTGTCTCCCCCGGCGCTCCGGGCAGCCCTGCGATCTCCCTGTATGAATCCGCAGCCGCGGGCCAGAACATGTATGGTGTGGTGGTTACGCCCGTTTCCCCAGCCGTGCCAACCGGCCTCAATACCATCAGTCTGAACGCCCGCCTGGCCTTGAATTGGACTCCCTCAACTGGCGCCAAAGAATATGTGGTAAAGCGCAGCAGTACGCAGGGTGGTCCTTACACCCCGGTGGCCACGAACGCTACCACCAGCTATGTGGATCCCGGATTGGTGAATAACCAGAATTATTATTACGTGGTTTCTGCGCGTGGTCTTTTCGGCGAAAGCGGCAACAGCGCAGAAGCGGTGGGCACGCCCAAGCTCGCACCGGAGAATCTCGTGGCGCAGGGAGGAGCAAATCAGGTGGCACTTTCCTGGGCGGCATTGGACGGCGCGGCCAGTTACACCGTCAAACGCGCCGACGTGAGCGGCGGACCGTACACTGAACTGGCCACCGGATTGAACCAGACGAGCTACGTGGACCCTGGTTTGCCGGCGGGTGTGCGCTATTACTATACGCTTTCAGCACTGTTGACCGCGGGTGGTGAAAGCGCCAACGCGGATGAGGCTGCGGCGTTCACCGCGCCCAACCTGCCGGGTAATTTTCTGGCCGAGCGGTTTGCCGCCACGGTTATCCGGTTGCGCTGGACACTGGCGGATCAGCTTCCGGCCTCGACCACGACCCTCGTGGAGAAATCCGCTAACGGTACGAGCTTCAGCCAGGTGGCGGCCGTCACAGGCGGCGGTAATCGCTATTTCGACGTGGGCTTGGCGCCTAATCTCACCAACTATTACCGCGTCCGCGCGACCAACAGCGCTGGGCTTTCGGCTTACACGGAGATTGCGAGCGCCACGACTCCGGCCAGTGGCATCAACGTCAATTTTGCGGATACCGCCGTGACCGGTGTCGCGGACTATCCCATCCCTGGTTACTTGGATGACTTTGGATTGATCTTTGGTGACCGGGGCAATGGTTACAGTTGCGGCTGGGACGATGACAACGCGCAGCACGACCGGTTGCGCAATTCGGTCAATTCGCCGGACCGTCGCTACGACACCTTCAACCATCTCCAAAAAACGGATCCGTTGCCTGCCGCGCGGGTCTGGGAAATTGCTGTGCCCAACGGTCTGTACCTGGTTCACATTGTGTCAGGTGACGCTACGGCCACGGACAGCGTTTTCCACTGGGACGTGGAAGGGTACATCGGTCAGGCATTGACGCCGGCGGCCAACAACTGGTGGCGGGAATTCAATCTGACCGTAAAGGTGGACGATGGCCGGCTGACCCTCAACAACGGTCCCAGTGCGGCCAACAACAAGATTGCCTTCGTGGACATCTACCCCGCCGTCCCGACACCGAATGAGATTGCCACGCATCCCGTCAGTCAAACCGTGACGCAAAATCAGTCCGTGACGTTCACGGTGGAGGTCGGTGGTGGTCCGGAGCCATACGGCTTCCAGTGGCGATTGGGCGGCAACCCGATCAGCGGGGCAAATGCTGCGAGCTATATCATTCCGCTGGTTCAGCCATCCGATGCCGGAGTCTATTCAGTGGTGGTGACCAATGCCGGCGGTCTGGCGGCGGTCAGTAGCAACGCGACCCTCACGGTCATTACCGACACGTTCCCGCCCGTGGCGCTTTCCGCCGGCAGCGTGGACGGCAACGTGGTTGGGATTTGTTTCAATGAGTTCCCGGAAGCTGGCACCGCGCTGACACCCAGCAATTACCAGATAAACGGTGTGGCCGGCAGTGTCACCTTTGTGCAGTTTGGCGTGGATGAACGCAAAGTCTATCTGACCCTCGCCAGCCCGGTCACTGCCAACTTCACTGTGAACATCAGCGGTGTCCAGGACCTGGCCGGCAACACCCTGGCCTCCACCACGCTCAATGGTGGTTTCATGGGCCTGACGGCGGTGGACATCGGGGTGGTGGGCTTTACCGGGAGCAGCCTTACGTGCGATGGGAACTCCGTCGAAATCGTCGGCAGCGGCGCCGACATCTGGGGCACATTTGACGATTGCCAGTTCGCCTACCGGACCTGGTCGGGGGACTTCGATGCGAGGGTGCGGTTAGAGTCGTTGACACAGGCCGATGTCTGGACGAAGGCCGGTATCATGGCCCGTGAGGACCTCGCCGACAGTGCCCGCAACGTCTTCATCTGTGCGACGCCCCTGCCTTTGAACAACGTTTACCAGACGCAATGGCGCGATGTCGCTACCGGTGTCTCCGCCAGCAGTCCCACGATGGGAGGCGTGTCCTATCCCAATGCCTGGCTGCGCTTGGTCCGACAGGGGAACACATTCACAACGCTGGTGATGACCAATGGCACGGATTGGGTCGTCATGCACACTTATACGCCCTCGGCGAATTATCCAGCGCAGGTTTACTTGGGACTCGCCCTGACGGCGCATAATAACGCGCTGACGGCGACGGGCCAGTTCAGCAACTTCACGGTTACGGTTCCGGCAGCCGACGTTGGATTGCAGATGACGGCGGCGGCAGACGTCGTTCCGTTGAATGGAACCATCACCTACACCGTCACGGTCGCCAACACAGGTTTTGCCTCGGCAACGGGCGTGGTGGTGGCGGATCCGTTGCCAGCGGGTGTCACCTTTGTTGGCAGTTCCGCCAGCACGGGCAATGCATCGCACGCCGCGGGCACGGTGACCTGGAATGTGGGTGATCTGGCGGCGGGAGCTTCGGCCACTCTGAGCATCAACGCCACCGCCACGACTGGTGGCAGCAAGGTCAACACGGCCACGGCCACTTCTGGTAGCGCGGATGGGAATCTAGCCAACAACAGCGCCACCGTCACGGTCGAAGTGACAGCACCGATCTCCCTCACCAGCCCAGGTTTCGCTGATGGGAAGTTCAGCTTCTCGTTGAGCACGCAACTGGGCGTGGATTACGTGGTCGAGTACACCGACAGTCTGACGGCTGTGGATTGGAAGATACTAACCACGATTCCGGGCACTGGCGAAGTGGTTGCGGTGGAAGACAACTCGCCGCCAACGGAACGTTACTATCGCGTGCGGCTGGCTGCTCCGTAAGCATCACTGACGGCCGTACTCTGAACACAGGGAGCGCGGAGAATTCTCCGCGCTCCTTTTTGACGTTTGCCAACGGTGTCGGCCCAGCATAAGAATGAGCGCGGCAATGGAGTTTGCCGTCCCAAGATGGGAGAACCGCCTGACCGTTTCAGGGCTGATGACTCCTACGAGTGAAATCACATTCGCAGGAATCCTATGCTCGCATATTTCTGGGTGGCGGTTGGCGGTGCGCTGGGCAGCGTGGGGCGCTTCTGGCTATCCGGCCTGGTTGCTGGTCGTCACGGTGAGACCTTTCCGTGGGGGACGCTCCTCGTGAACATCAGCGGCTCTTTTGCCATTGGTTTCATCGCCACGCTCACGGCGCCGGAAGGCCGCTGGCTCGCGCCGGTGGGTTTGCGTCAGTTTCTCATTTACGGAGTGCTGGGCGGTTACACAACCTTCTCCTCCTTTAGCTGGCAGACTCTGGAGCTGGCGCAAAACGGGGAGTGGTTGCGGGCCGGAGGGAATGTCCTCGGTTCGGTGGCGCTCTGTCTCGTGGCCGTGTGGCTCGGGCACCTGTTGGCGGCGGGTTTCACATCCCTGAAAGGTCACTGATATGCAAATTCCACATGAAGCTGTCCTGCTCCGGATCTACATCGGCGAAAGCGACCGCTGGGAACACCGCCCCCTCCACGAAGCCATCGTGCTCAAGGCGCGGGAACTGCACCTGGCTGGCGCCACGGTATTGCGCGGGCCAATGGGTTACGGCAAGTCCAGCCGCCTGCATACCGCGAAAATTCTGCGCCTGTCCATGGACCTGCCGATCATCATCGAAATCGTGGACAGCGAGGAGAAGATCAATGCCTTCCTGCCGGTGCTTGACCCGATGATGGGGGGCGGCCTGGTGACGCTGGAGCGTGTGAAGTGTCTGGAGTACCGGGGCAAGACCCGGCCGGAATGAGCGCCAGGCATCATTCCTCCGGGCGCTGTCAATTCAATGCCAACGCCCCCGCTGGACTGGCTCGGCGGAATCGGGCGTGTTGTCGGAATTCACAATTGCAACCATCCGAACCAGTGGGACACCGCACTGGTGGCAGCCTCTTTGGAAGTTTCTGTACGGCTGACTTGGCCCTATACAGTCAGGCCCGGTCTTGTTAGGTTTAACGCACTTATGACACTGGACGACATTCTTTTAGAGGCGGAAGAAAAGATGGAGAAGACGGAGCGGGTGGTGGTGAACGAGTTTTCGGGTGTGCGAACCGGCAAAGCCTCCGCCGCGTTGGTGGAGAACATCATTGTCGAGGTTTACGGTTCAAACATGCGCATCCGTGAACTCGCGGGCATCACCACACCCGAACCGCGGACCTTGTCCATCCAACCATGGGATGCCACGACGGTTCACCCGATCGAGAAGGCCATACAGAAAGCCAACCTCGGACTTAATCCCGCCATTCAAGGCAAGGTGATCCGCATTTTCTTTCCGGAACTCAGCCAGGAGCGCCGTCAGGAATTCGTGAAGATCATCAAGAAGATGGCCGAGGACGGCCGGGTGGCGATCCGCCATGTGCGCCGGGATGCCATGGACTTGTTGAAGAAGCACGCCCACGATCGCGGAGTAACCGAAGACGAAGAAAAACAAGCGGAGAAGCAGTTGCAAAAATTGACCGATGATTACATCGCGAAGATTGACCAGCACCTGGAGCACAAGGAAAAAGAAATCATGACGGTGTAAGGCGGTGGCGGCCGCCCGAAGGCGAACCTGCTGTCAGCGACTCAAGGGCGCGTTGGTGACTGAGGGTTCGAAGTAAATGACCGTTTCGTCGGGCTTGGCGAGACTGAGTTGTTCGCGCATAAGCCGTTCAACGGCGTTGGTATCTTCGCGCAAAGCCCTGACGGATTCTCTCAATTGGCGGGCGGTTTCCTCCTCCTTTTGAATTTGGGCGTCGAGCCGGAGTACTTCGGTGCGTTTGCGCTCGTTTTCCTTGATGAGTGGCAGGTACCACACTGCGACGACGACGACAGCGGCAGCCAGCAACAGGAAAATCACCACTCGCGTCAGCTTGTCCCAAATGCTGAGGTCCACGTTCATGCTTGGTAGTTAAGCACGTCAGACCTGCCAGCGGAAGTAGATAAATTCAACTCCACCTGCCGCCCACCTGCTTAATCTTTACGGATTCATCAACCGGCGCGATAATCGCCCCGTGAACAACTTGAGGCGTTGGACGGTTGGACTGTTTATCCTGATGCTGGCCGCACTGAAGCTCCCGGGCGGCGGCAGCGGGTTAAATGTGGTCGTCGTGGTGAATCAGAACAGCACAAATTCCGTGCAACTCGGAAATTACTACTGCGAGCAACGCCGTGTGCCGCCTCAAAACCTGCTGCGCATCAACTGGAGCGGCGGTAACGCTCGTTGGACCAGAACCGAGTTTGAGACACACCTGCGAAGTCCCTTGCTTGCCATGCTTACCGAACGGCAACTGACCAGCCAAATTGATTTCGTGCTGCTCTCCATGGACATTCCCTACCGCGTGGGGCACAGCGACCTGCCCGAGTTCTCCGGGACGAACAGCACTACGTCGGCCCTGCATTACGGCTTCAAACCAGATGGCTTGTGTCCAACTTGTCCGGCGGGAATTCCCTCCTGCAGTCTGCCCGACGGGAGCGGCAGTGCCTACGCTGGCAGTGAGGGCGTGTTCCGAGAAACTCCGCCGATCAGTCCCCGCAGCAACGCGTGGCTCGTGATGATGATCACCTCAAGCAATCTCGCACAAGCAAAGGCCGTAGTGGACCGGGGCGTGGCCAGCGATTATTCCTTCCCGACGCAAAAGGTGTATTTGATCCACTACGATGCGGACCCGTTCCGCGGCGTGCGCTACGCGCAGTTCGACGATAGCATTTTCGACAGCCGCCTTCGCGCGACTGCCAGCGTCCTCCGCACCAACATTCACACCCCGAGTGTACTTGGCCCGCAAGTTGGCTCGCAGTTCGGGCTGACTTCGTTTTCCCTGCCGGCCGGTTTGTTCGTGCCCGGCGCGCTGGCGGACAATCTGACTTCGTTTGGCGGAATGTTGTTTGAAGGCACCGGACACACCGGGCCGCTCTATTACTTGAATGCGGGCGCGACTGCCAGTTACGGAACCGTCGTTGAACCCTGCAACTACCTCGAGAAGTTCCCTTCGCCGCGCAATTACTTTTACCAAGCCCGCGGCTTTAGCGCGGCGGAGTCCTACTACCTGAGTGTGACCAACCCATATCAAGGCTTGCTGGTGGGCGAACCGCTGGCCGCTCCCTTTGCTCTGCCCGGTGAAGCGACTTGGCAGAATCTGCCGGCGGGCGCCGTTCTTACTGGCGCGACGAACTTGACCGTGGAGTTCACGGCGGCGGACGCCACGCGACCGCTTCAGCAGGTGGATCTGTTCATCAACGGCACATTCGCGCAAACGCTGACGAACCTGCCGCCGCGCCAGGGCAATCAACTCCACGTGACCATCAACGGTCATTCGACGAACTACCCCGTTCCCAGCGGCGCGACGCTTCGCTCCGTGGCCAACAATTTGGCGGCAACGCTCAACACCACGAGCTATAGCAACGCCACGAAGGTGGCCGCGTTCGCACGGGGCGACCGCCTTGAGTTGCGCAGTTTGAACTTGGCCGCGCGCGGCGAACAGATTTTCTTGAACGTCAGCAACGCCATCGGCGCGGCGACTGCCTTGACCACGCACCTCGGCGCCAGCCGGGGCGATTTTCTGGACAGTGCGGCGCTCGGCCGGCGGAACTTCACGGTCACCAACGCGCCGCTGACGGATAGCTTTCTGCAAATGACCGTCACCCGAACGAATGGCGAGATCATAACGGTGAGCGTGACCAATGCGCCGGGCAACACCAACACGGGCGTGTTGGTGAAGGAGTTGCTGGACGCGATCCATACGAACGCAACCCTGATGACGAGTGAAGGAGTGATGGTGGAGGATTATGTTTCTTACAATTTTTGGTTTGGCCGGCAGGGCGGGGAGTTCAATTTGCTGGCACGCTCACCCGGTTGGCTTGAATCTCAAATTCAGGCGCGTCTCAGCGGCTCGGCCAACTTTGCCATCCTGCCGGCGAACAATCTTCCGCTGGACGAAAACGTGAGCGACCTGCACCCGCGCAATCATCTTTACCTCACTGCCGGCCTCACGGGACTGCCCCTCACATTTAATCTGGACACCACAACGCTGCCGGACGGCTTCCACGAACTAACCGCAGTCGCATACGAGGGCAGCCACGTGTGCACGCAAACCCGGGTCTCGCGATTGGTGCGCATCCAAAACACGACCCTCGCGGCCAGCTTCGATTCGCTCATGGGCGACACGAACACCGCGCTGGAAGCGACGTTGCAGTTTGCCGTAACCGCCAACGCGAGTGACATCTCACGCATCGAACTCTTCAGCACGGGTGGTTCGTGGGGAACAAACCTGAATCAATCCGCGGCGGTATTCTCCGTCGCTGCCAGTCAACTGGGCATCGGCCTGCATCCGTTTTACTGCCTGGTGACGCGCGCGGATGGCGCAGCTTACCGGACCGATACAAAATGGGTTCGCATCATTGGAAATGAACCGCCGTTCTCGTTGTCGGTGGCAGGCGCGGCACCTACGTTGTCCTGGCCGGCTACGGCGGGGCGGCGTTATGAAGTGTTGAGCACAACCAACGTGGCGACGGCATTTTCTTTGCGGGGCGCCGTTACCCCGACAAACTCACTCGGCCGGTGGTCGGAAACCAACAATGCCGCTTCGCAGCGCCATTACCGCGTGCGGGCGACCCCTTGAAGGAGAAACATTTTGACGATTCCGGTGTTTACAGCGTCAATTGACATCATGCAGAAAGCATTGAAACGCAGTTTGGGGCTGATCTGCCTCTGGCTTGGACTGGGTCTACTGCCCGTTGGAGCGGCGGCGGGCACGAATCTGCTGGTCTGGAACAAACAGGCTGACCGCGTGGACGCGGATGTGCGGGGCTGGGAACTCGCCAGCCTGCTCGAACGCGTTTCGGCGGAAACGGGCTGGCAGGTTTACCTGGAACCCGACACCCAACACCGCGCTTCGGTCAAATTCCGGAATCTCGCCTCCGGCGACGCATTGCGCTCGCTGCTCGGCGATTTGAATTTCGCGCTCGTCCCGCAAACCAACGCCGCCGCGCGCCTGTATGTCTTCCGCACCGGCATGCACAAGGCCACGCGATTGATCCGTCCCGACGGTGAAGGCTTTGCGGACGAACCGCCGCGCCGTGTGCCCAATCAACTCATCGTCCGCCTCAAACCCGGGGCGGACATTGACGCCTGGGCGCGGATGCTGGGTGCGAAAGTGATTGGCCGGATTCCGCAACTGGACGCCTACCTGCTGGAGTTTCCCGATGCCGCTGCCGCGGATGCCGCCCGCCTGCAACTGTCCAACGGCTCGGATGTCGCCTCAGTGGATTACAATTATTACATTGATCAACCCCAGCCCGCACGGGGCTTGTTGGCCGCCTCCAATCCGCCTTTGTCGCTTAAACTCAAGCCTCCCGGCAACACTGGCCGGGTTGTTGTGGGCTTGATTGACACCGGCGTTCAGCCGATCAGCGGCAGCCTTGCGGACTTTTTCCTGAAACAGATTTCCGTCGCGGGCGAATCCCAGTTGAATCCCAACTCGCCCTCGCACGGCACCGCGATGGCGGAAACGATTCTGCGCAGCCTGGAAATTGTGACCAAGGGCAGCACCTCCGTGCAAATTCTGCCCGTGGACGTTTATGGGTCGAACGCCGAAACCACCAGTTGGAATGTCGCGCACGGGATTCTGGAGGCGGTCAATGGCGGGGCGACCGTCATCAACCTGAGTCTCGGTGGCGGCGGCGACAGTCCGGTGTTGCGGGATATGATCACGTCTGTCTCGGCGCGCGGAATTCCCATCTATGCGGCCGCGGGCAACGAACCGGTTGCCACGCCATTTTATCCCGCAGCGTATCCGGAAGTCATCGCGGTGACGGCGGGAGAGCAGGGGAGGATTGCAGACTACGCGAACTTCGGCAGTTTCGTGGACGTGGCCGCGCCGGATGCCAGTGTGGTTTATTACGGTGATCGCCCGTGGTATGTGCGGGGCACGTCGGCGGCGGCGGCTTACACCAGCGGGATGGCGGCGGGACTGGCGGACACCACGCAGAAAAATTGGAACGAAATTCAAGCCATCATCCAGCAGAACTTTCCCGTGCCGGGCAAATAGCAACCCGCCGAAGTCACCGCGTGATGCGTGATGCGTGATGCGTGAGCCGCTGAATCTCGGGAAGGTATATCAGTGGGAGGCGCAGCCGATCTTGGAGAACGCAATCAAATAGGCCAGGCCAGCGACAATGAGCAGCCACGGATTGCCGCCCATCATCAACAGGATGCCCCAGGCCAGCACCAACCCCATCAAAAGATAAACTGCCGTCGCCAAAATGAATTTCATGGCCAACAGATTAGCGTTTCCCGCGCCGGTTGCAAGCTGGCGAAACGAATGAACTGACCAACACCACCCGCAGCGGGACGCTCACGGTAGCCGGGTAGTGGTAGTGGGACAGCGCGTCCCGCCTGTCTCCGTGACCGTGACCAGCACCGGCTTGAGCGACGGGAACGCGAACCTGTACGCGGGCGCCGACGGCAGTTGGGCACGCCCAGCGTCAGAGCGTGCGCTTGTCAGCGACCACCAGATGGGATAATTTCATGCCCATGAGCGAGATCATCTTCGAGGTGCGCGAAGACGAGGCGGATGGCGGATACACCGCTTCGGCCGTGAGCGGCGGCATTCACACGGAGGCGGACAGTTTGGAGGAGTTGCGGCGTAACGTCCGCGAGGCCGTGGATTGTTACTTTGATGATCCGGCCAAAGCGCCCAAGCTGATCCGGCTTCACTTTGTGCGGGACGAGGTTTTGGCTCGATGAAATTGCCGCGCGACGTGACCGGCCGTGAACTGGTCAAGGCGCTTCGTCAATTGGGCTATGAGGAAACGCGGCGCAAGGGTTCGCACATCCGTGTGACGACGCAGAAGCACGGAGAGCACCACGAAGTTGTTCCCGATCACAACCCGATCAAATGTGGAACGTTCAACGGCATTCTCAAAAGCGTGGCAAACCACCACGGCTTGACGACGGAGGAATTGTTGCGACTGCTGAATTTGTAAGCGGCATGGCGGCACGGCATTGGAGCCGCCGCACGAACAACGCCTCTTTGCAAACGTTCAACGTGACCAACCGAAATGAACTGACCAACGCCTGACACGACGCGCTTAAGCTGGTCGGAGTAATGCCTTAGTCTTGCCTGGCGGTATACAAATTTCCAATCTGCGGTATCGCCGAATTCCATTCGGTAGATTGGCCAGACGTCCGGAGACGCCGGTGCTTGCGAGCGCCAGCGGATTGGAAATCCGCGATACAGCAGGATGGAATCCTGCGCTACTCGCCCCGTGGAGTATGTCTGCGGGGCCGCCGGGAGTAAACTCTGGTCCTTACTCCACTGGGCGAGCGTTCTCGCCAGGCAAGACTGAGCCATAACAAAAAGCTTCAAATTTGCTCTTGCTGCCGCGCGGCAACGGACGTTCAATCATCTTCGTTCGCAAACAAGACTTATGTAACCCAAAAGACAATTCACAGATTTGCGGCTTCGGCTGCTGTCCAGAACGAAACGGGAAATTTCACTCACAGGACACGCAACGAGGCATGCCCACATCGGGCGTGCCCCAAAGCGTTCCTGTGAGGGCATTCCCGTGCCCGTTCTGGGGCGTGAGTAGGTCACGCCCCTTTTGCTCGGACAGCCACCCCTGGTGCAAACCACGAACTTTATGAACACAAAAACAAGGAACAAAACCGGCGGCTGAGCAATCCTCACAACTCTCTTTTGTGCGCTCGCGCATCCGACGTTCGCCGCGAACGTCTTCTATCTGGTCGACGGAAATTTGACTGTATTCGACGGGACGGCATCGCACGCAGCTTCCGCTGGTCCAAAAACAATTGGGGCAAAAGGTCCATACCATCATTTATTTGACTGGAAGGAAGCACCGGGCGGAACGCGCTTCCTTATTTCCAAAGGTCGTGACGCCCACTTTCGTTCCGATTCTGACGCGCCAACCGGGTTTGATTTGCGTCTGCGCGACGGCAACGGTGGGAAACGGCAAATCCACGCGAGCGTGTATCACGCGCGCTTCTCGCCGGACGGCCAGAGGTTGGCTTACACAACGACCGATTGCGAATTGCGCGTTGAAGATCCCGAAGGTCGTCGCCTCCACACCGTTCGCGGTGCATACAATCCGCATTGGAAAAAGGATGGCAGCGTGCTTACGTTTGAAAAAGTCCCCGCAGGGCACGACGTGCATTTGCCGGGGGCGTTGCATCTGGCGAAACTCGACGCAGCCAGCGGAAGATTGGATTTGCTCATTCTAATTCGCTTTCAAGATGAGATTAAACGTGGTAGCGTCTCGGCATGGCAAGACCACGCCGGATGGATCCTCAGATGGTGAAACGGGCGCAACTGACCGCCGCGACCTCAACCTCGGTCGAGTCCCTGCGCCAGTGTC
>JACZKP010000023.1 GCA_014860005.1 Verrucomicrobiota bacterium
GCCGGAACGGTACCCAAAAGTACAGTTACAATTGTGTTACAGAAAGCAAACAATCCGGTGGCGTCCTTTGGGATCGGCTTTCTGCCTCCAACTTCGCTCAACGCATCGCCCCGCCAAGTTTCAAAATGAGAACTGCTGCCGTCTCACTGAACTTCTGATTGGTGCCGCAATCGTGGTCGCGGCTCTGATTTGGGCGGAACGCGCCGCTTGGCAGCAGATTAGCACTTTGCGAGCGAAGGTGCAGGTGGAGCGGATTGAAACCCTGGCTGCCGCTGACCGAAGCGAGGTCGAGCGTTTCGTAAGTGAAACCGACACCACCCTGACCCGGCTGCAAAGATTTCTGTTCTTGTCACTATTGGGCTTGGTGGCTAGTGGCGGGGTGGTGGTAGTGATGATCTATCGCCGGATGATTGCCCCCTTGCGCAGCAATCTGACCGAGAGCCGCGCCATCATCGAACGTCAGGAGAAACTGGCGTCGCTCGGCGTGTTCGCCACCGGCATTGCTCACGAGATCCGCAATCCGCTCACCGCGATCAAGGTTCGAGTGTTCAGCCTCAAGACAAGCCATCAGCCTGGCACCTCCGACCAGGAAGACCTGGAGGTGATCGAAATTGAAATTGACCGCCTGGAGCGAATCGTTCGCGATTTTCTACAATTTGCCCGACCGGCGGAACCGAATTTGCAAAGAATCTCTGCGGCGAAATTGCTTCGCGACTCAGCCGATTTGTTGGCATCCGATCTCGCGAGACGATCGGTCACGCTTAAACTGGACCTGGACGCCGAGGAAGCCGTGCGCGCGGACGCCGACAAGATGAAGCAGGTGCTGATCAACTTCATTCAGAATGCGGCGGACAGCATGGAGACCGGAGGGAGGATCACTTTGCGGACCCGCTTGGACAAGCAAACGTTGCAAGGCCGCAGCGTCCCGGTAGTTTTGCTGGAAATCACCGACACGGGCAGCGGAATCCCCCCTGAAGTGCAAAAGCGGTTATTCGATCCGTTTTTTACCAACAAGGAAAGCGGCACTGGACTGGGTCTGTGTATCGCCGCGCGTATTGTGGAAAAACACGGTGGTATCATTGACTATCAAACTCAGTTGAACCGCGGCACCACCTTCAGCATCGTGCTGCCACTACCATCGAATGATGAAAACGAATCCTAGAATCCTGCTCGTCGAGGACGACACGAACATCGCCACGGGTCTGCAAAAAGTGATGCGCGCGAACGATTATGACATTACCGCTTTGAGCCGGGGCGACATCGGCTTGGAGCGAGCCCTCGCGGAGCAGTTCGATGTGGTCGTGACCGACTTGAAGTTGCCGGGTCTCGACGGACTCGATTTAGTGCGTCAGTTGCACCGAGCCAAACCCAAACTGCCCATCATCTTGATTACTGCTCACGGTACCACCGAAATCGCAATTGAAGCCACCAAGTGGGGTGCATTCGATTATGTTCCCAAACCATTCGAGGTGGACGAATTGCTCGATCTCACCGCCAAAGCCCTGGAAAGCAGTCGGCTGATGTCGGAGCCGGTTGAGATGGGAGAAGCGGCATCGAGTCGCACCGCTATTGTTGGAAAGAGCCGCGTCATGCAGGTCATTTACAAGGAAATTGGCCGGATCGCGGCGACTTCCGTTACCGTGCTGATTCGTGGCGACACCGGCACAGGCAAAGAACTCATCGCGCGCGCCATCTATCAGCACAGTGACCGCGCTGCCGCGCCCTTCATCGCCATCAATTGCGCCGCCATACCCGAAGCCCTTTTGGAAAGCGAACTGTTCGGTCATGAGCATGGTTCGTTCACTGGCGCAGATGCCCGACGGATCGGTCGCTTTGAACAGGCCAACGGCGGTACCATCTTTCTCGACGAGATTGGCGACATGAACCCCAATCTACAGGCCAAGCTTTTGCGCGTGCTCCAGGAGAAGATGATCCAGCGCGTTGGCGGTCGGGAAAACGTTCCTGTTGACGTGCGGATCATCGCGGCCACCCACCGCGATCTGGAGGCGGCAATCCGTGAGCGCTTGTTCCGCGAGGACCTGTTCTATCGGTTGAGTGTCGTCACCATCAAGTTGCCGCCGTTGAGTCAGCGGAGCGACGACATTCCCGATATGGTCAGATACTTCCTGCGGCGTTACGGCCCGGAAGCCGGCGTCGCCTCGCCCGCCATCAGTCCGGAAGCGATAACGTTTCTACAGAGTCAAACCTGGCCGGGAAACGTGCGAGAGCTGGAAAACACCGTGCGCAAAGCCCTGTTACTGGCACGCGATTACACTATCAGTCTGGAGCACGTCAAGGAAGTCGTCGCCAAGGCCCGCGAACCGGTTGCCACTTCGCAGCAATCCCAGGCAGCCTACATCACGGAACTGATAGATCAAGTCGAGCGTGGCGAAACCCAGAATGCTTTCGCCAAAATGCTGGCTGACCTCGAACCCGAACTTTACTCACAAGCCATTCGCCGTGCCCACGGTAACTTGACTAAAGCGGCGCAATGGCTTGGTGTTACCCGTTTGAAGATGCGCGAGAAGCTCAAGGAATTCGGCCTGCATCCGAAGCAAGAAGACGAAGCTGAATAAGTGTTGCAACCCAAGTCACGTTTGCATCCACCACATTCACCATCGCCATCACCATCACCAACACGCGGTTCTGCTGCGCTTCACGGGCTGCCGGTCGGCCCTGGCCCCCTCTCGACCACGCCCGTTCCACTCCGCAAACCGCGCTCGTCACGAGCGGGCATTCGCCGGAAGCCGCAGGCGCAGCGGGCTTCCGTCTGCGGTCGGTGAGCGGGCGTTGCGCTGTCGAGTAGGGGCGGTCGTTTGCACGACCGCCCCTCTCTCAGAACCGGACTGGCGTGTCACGCATCCGGCTCTTTGGATGTTATCTCGGTAGCAAACAGCGCAAGCTGCGGCTCCAAGACCGGTGGGATTAGTTTGGGGAGGTTGTGCCGATACCATTCGGTGGTCAACGAAACCAGATGTTCCATGAACCAGTCGATCCGATACCCAAGGTGCATTCCTGAACGGGCACTGCGATGCCAAACCCCGCGGCTGCTCCACGCGGTCAGGGCCGCCTTGCGGGCGGACACGTCCCGACTGAGCAGATGGCGGTAGAGGTGGCGCGGGCGTTTCTTCTGCCGGATCACGATGGCGCGCAGCCGTCGCCGGACATGCGCGTCCATCTTCTTCCAGTTGCGCACCGCTTCCTCGCTGCATTGCCGGTAGTAGGCCAGGCTGAAGGGGCATCCCGAGCGCGCCGAGCATAACCTCTCGGCGATTGAACCAGAAGTATTCACGTCATCCCATTCGCCCCGCATCCGCGTCCTGTTCACGCATCACCTCCTGCCGCTGCAGCGCGAGGCGATAATCAATGTCGGCTTCCGACATGCGTTTGAAATGCGCCAGCACCGGGACCTTCATGCCGAAGCTGCCGAGACCAACCCGGCTGTCCGGGTCATCGTGGGCATTCAACTCCGCTTCCTTCTTCGCCCGCATCATCAACGCCTTCGCTTGGCGAATGCCGGGTGAATCTTTCCGGTTGAGATGCCCTGCTCGCGCCAGCATCCGGGCGTTCGCCGCGATCGTTCGCTCCATATCAGTCAGCATTGTATCCGTTGACTCCCCCGGCTCCTCCATCGTGATTAACCCAGCAAACCGAGCGATCTCACGCCAGCCATAGTCCCGACCCAACCGCATCAGCATCAGGTCCACCTCGTTGTAATCTTTCTCTGCTTCCACCACGGCACCCAGCCGGGTCTGTGGAAAAATGGCGTTGAGGGCGAAGGTGGCCTCGCGGTTGCGGACGTTGAAGAACAAACCTTCGTAAAGCATCACGACTTCAACTTCCAAGCCGAGCAGCGAGGCAACGTCCTCGATTGAAATGTCCCGGGCGCACAGCAACCCCTGCAACACCGAGCGAGTCGTGCCGTATTGGCTTGAGGTGCGGATGCCGAGGGCCACAGCAATCTGCTCATCACGCGCACCCCGGAGGTAATGGTATGCCCGGCGGAAGTTTTGATCGTGAATCGAAGCGGGCAGTGGCTCCTGCGACCAGTGATAGCCTTGTGCAATGCGCCACGCCCATTGCGGATCGTTGGTCGCTTCGGCCCACCGCGTTTGTGCGGCCAGTGGTTGCTTCGCTGACTTGCGACCGCGGATCGGCGGGTTGGGGCGGTAGGCAGCGGAGTTTTCCGGAAGCAATCGGACAGATTCATGGACGGCTTTTGTATTCATGGTTCAAGACCCCGGCGCACCGGCGGCTTCATGCTGAGGATACGTCAGACGGAAGGAAATATCACACGGCATAACCAAAGGAGCCAGAACAAATGTCATCGTCCCTACACCTGGCGCTGGCTCAGCTTAAAACGCATGGCCACACACGGCCAACAATTTGCGCAATTGTTCCTCCAATTCAATTGGGCCGCGGCGAGCAAAAAGGAAGTCTTTCAGTGCAATTGAATTTACGAAACCTAAAGCCCCTGATAAAGCTTGGGCGGGATGCAAAAAAGCACCGATCCCCGATAACAGCGAAGAGGGCAATTGGTTAGCGCAGCCTCGCGAGCGGCGATGCCTGACACGATTTCAAGCCGGTCGTAAATGCTAACGTTGGTCACGCGCGAGATTGCTCCGTGAAATGGCCGGTGAAGATTCATGACCGTTGACATACAGATCGATGATTGGAGTTTCACCGCAGCGGGGTTTCAGCGCATCGCGGAACAGGTCCATGCGCTCCCGTCCAGCAAGGAAACTCACATCCCTCTTCATTTCGACAGTGCAGGAAGGGCACATGGGCCTGATGGCGCAACTGCTCGCCGCATTGGAAGTGGAATGAATAATTCAGCCGTGCGAACACGGCCAATTCATTCCGTCAGCATCCAGCCGGCTGTGCGGGCGCGGTCGTAATCTCCCATGAAGACCCACCAGTTGCGGAGGGGGCGGCCTTGCCAGGTCAGCCCATTGTCAGGACCGGGCAGATGTTGCATCCAGTAAACGAACCAGCGGAGGCTGTTGCCACCCCACGGAGTGGAATCCATGAGCTTTTTGCGGCCCGTGCCATCTGGCTGCCAGTCGTTCATGTCCGTCCACACCGCGCGCGGGTTGGCCCAGTCATAGTCCCGCTCGCCGTTGGGTGGGTAGTGCGACCAGCCGCACCCAGGCCGCACAATCTTGTGCGTGCGGTCACTGCCAACGAAACGTCCCCAAAACAACAACTCCGGCCACTGCTCCGGCGGGGTGTGGTCGCGGCCATCCACGTGATTCAGCACGGCCTCGATCTGATGCATGTGATTCTCGACGGCCTCCGCCGCCCCTCGCTGGTAGTTGTAATGATAGACCGTGTAGGTGTGGTCGAAGACCGGTAAGTCGTGCGGATCGCGGCTGCTGTTGCTCACATCGCCGTGCGGGCCGGCCAGGTTGGATTCCCACAGGTTGACCTTGCCGCCGTGATAAGCCCAAATCCACACCTCGCGCACGCCGCGTTGTTCGACCCAGGTTTTGAAATCCGCGTCTGCCGCGATCCGGTTGTAATCCGTCATCGGCACGCGCTGCCCGGGCTTGGCCACGGTGGGCAGCGGATAAAGGAATTCGAGGCTGCCGGCCACCGGGTAACGCAGGTTCGGTGGCGCGCCCGGGCGGCGCCAGCCCTGATAACGCGAACCGTCCTCCAGCGCGCGAATGATTTCCCCGGTCAGCCGTCGCGTCTTCGCACGCGTAAACTCCAGGGACTCGCCCCAGTCCCCTGTCACCCTGCGGTCAATGTTCGTCCCGTTGGTCGGAAAATAGTGAATCAGCAGGATCGGCAGCGAGAAACTCACGGTATTCGACCCTGCAGCGAATGCCAGCGGGCTCATGGTTGCCAGCCCAAGACCGATGACGCTCAAATGGGATGCGAGACGCCAAATACACATTCCTGGACTTCAACATCCCGCTGCAAAATTGGCGAGCACAAAGGTGGTAATGAGTGACGGATGCTCTGAGGAAACCCAGGACCGTGTCGGTGGTCGTGGTCAGCGGGAGCAGCAGCGATGGACGGCTGTGGGGTCGTTCGAGGGTGAGGCGGGCTAAGCCAAGATTGTGCATTCTCGCCATCATCCGGGCGGGCTCATGACCGTTTCGTGCTGCCTGGCTGAGTAGTGCCATTGCCTTCAGCTTGTCTCCGCGACGCCAGAGGTGCATGCCGTTTTGATAAAGGGCCTCAGCCGCTTCGGGCAAAGGAGCAGCCCCTGCCGTCTATCTTCCACAAGTTGCGCTTCATGCTGAACACGTTCTTCTGCCGCCCGGGTTTTCATCGGCCGCATGCCGTTCTGGTTTAAGACCGCTCTGGGACAGCATGAGCGGGACGATGTGGAAGCGGGAAGACTAGCTCACTCCACCGGGGGGTGGGAGCGGAGCGTAGCGTCCGGCGCTAAGCGTCACTGCTAAACGACTCTGTAGAACGAAAACTTCAGGTAGTGATTCTCCGTGTAGTAGATTTCGCGCACCTAGCGCAACGCCCTCGAAGCCGCAACCGAAACCAAGCTCGGGGCGAACAAAGAGCGCTGGCAGCGTGCCATCAAAGACCCCGCGCTTCAATCGTTGTTGCCGCTGGTAATCATCGACGAAACCAAAGCCGATCATTGCTGGCGTCCCTGCGCGCCGGCACGGTTTCGACGAATGTGTTTCTCCGTCGCCTGCACAACGGGTGCCGGGTGGACTTGCGGAAGGCATGGAGCAGAAACATGGGGAATCAAGGGGGAGTCATGGAGCGCTGGACTTCAACCTCCTGGAGATTGTCGAGGGAGAAAATGGAACAGGCGATGTGCTGCTCGCGACGCTTCTCGGTGGCAAAGTAATACAGGGCCACAACCTTCCCGTCCGCGCGTTGCACGACTCGTGGGTAGCCGAAATCCGCGAAGTCATTGTCTCCTTTGAGAAAATCATCGCGGAGAATGATTTCCTGACCCCAGGTTCTGCCGCCGTCAGCGCTCAACCGGCACAGAATCATCTGCAATGACCGGTTGCCATAAACCACCAGCAGTCGGCCGTCCCGCAGCCGCGTCATGGCCGGCGGATTTCCGTTGCTGTTGCCGAAGCCGGTGTAGGCAACCCGCGACCGGAATGACCAGCTCTTTCCCCCGTCCATCGAGCCATAGGCATCAATCCAGCATTCGCTGGGTTTGCCGGGCCGGTCGCGACGTCGCATCACGCTGATAAGTTCCTTTTCACGTGTCCGCACGGTCTGGGACATCACCGCCCGATACGGATCGGAGCGGGGCACCACCCATGACCAGAACGAAAAACTCAGGCCTCCGTCTGTGCTGCGGATCACGAACGACTTGTCCAGGAACGGTCCCGAAGTCGCCGAGGCAAAGACCAGGCATTCGCGCGGGCCCAACACCAAGTAATCCGTGCGGGGCGTGATGGCGGTGCTCCCTTCGATCTCAGACATCCGATCCAGTCCCCCGAATAGAAACGGCCCCTTCCAAGTATTTCCGCGATCATACGAATAATACAAGCAGGGAGCCTTGAGCCTGGTGCTGCCATGGTAGCCCATGCCGCAGACGCGCAACGCGAAGCCCGGCGCGTTGAAATCAATTGCGTTTGTTAGTGGAATGGCCGACAAGCGGTCATCCGCGAAATTGGCTGGCGATAACGCGCTCCAGGTCAATCCCCCATCGGTGCTGCGAGCCAGGCCATTGCGGTGTTCATCTGCGATCTTGTGCCCATTTCGTTCCACGTACCGCCCGGAGGTGAAACCCACCAGAATTTCCGCGCCCGCATCCCAGCTCCAGAGCCCGTTGTTCGCCGGCCAGGCGGTAAACTCCTCCGGATGATGGCGGACCACCACGTTCTGAATATCTGTCACGCGTTGAAATGTTTCTGTGGTTTCCACCTGCTGACCGGCGGGTTGAGCAAGGGCCGCCACCACGCTAGCACGTCACGTTCCCGGCGCAATTGCATTAGATGCCAGTCACTTACGAAGAAACAAACCGGCTTGGGTGTGTAGGCCGACTCACGCCTGGCCAATTCGGCAGGTCCAGCCACTCGGGCCTTGAGTTGATACCACCGCAATCACGGTGACAGCCGCACACGATAAAACCGGTGCGCCTGGCCGGCGGTATTCGTATCCGTGATCGCAAGGAGACTGCCAGAGCCAGGGACATTGGTCACAAATTCCACCCAATCCCCGCTGGTCACTTCGTCGGTGCGTTGCACATTGTAGCTCAAACCCAACACCGTGGTGAAGCCGATTATCAAGTCGCTACCGGTCCGCATGATGCTGTTGATGAGGGGACGGTCGTTCGTTGAAAACTCATCCGCCCCGATGTCAGAACTGGCGCCGCGCGGGCGGCGCTCACCGTCGAAATCGTTCGTCACCGTGAGCACGGTGGGTGCTTTATCAATGGCGTTCGTTGCCGTCGGCAGCAGGTGCAGGTCACCCGCCGCCGGATTGACGAACATTCCCGTCACGGCGGAAAGCAGGTTTCCGCTCAGGGTGGCGGCAGCACCGTCGCGCAAATGAATCGGCGAGTCGGTCAGATTATTGCGAGCGGTGACGTTCGTCGTGGTCGCGAAGCGAAATTGGACTGCGTAAAACTCGTTGGCGTTGAGCAGGACGGTATTGTGATCAATCTGCGTGCCGGGCGAATTCCACGCGATGATTGAACCATCCGAACCAGCCTTCCGGCTGGCACTCATCAAGCCGGGCGCGAGGTAAACGAAGTTGTTCCGAATCACTCCGCCGGCGTGATCGCGATAAGGCGTCGAGTTATCCAGACCGTAGGCGACCGCCCGGTCCACATTGATGAACAGATTCTGCTCGGTCACCGTGTTCGATGAATTCCGCCAGAACAACACTGACGGATTCCACGGATAGGCGGTGCCGTCCGGATTGTGAAGGTTCTTGAAGAGATTGCCACGCACGATCCAGTTGCGCGCCGCGTGGGCGCTAATGCCGTTGAAGTAGCCCGCGCCCGCGCCGTGATCGTTCGGCGGACTGCCGGTGTATTCAAACCAGCAATACTCCACCACGCCATTGTTCACGCCGAGGCCGGCGTTGACATCCGTGGGGTTGGACTTGATGAATTGCGAGCCGGCATTCAGCAGCCGGACGCAATAGACACGCGGCGACTGCGCGCCGGAGTTGAAGATAATTTCGTTGTCCCAAGTATCGCGGATCGTGAGGTGGGCAATCGTCGTGTTCGTGCCATTGGACCAGATGCCAAACGGGACGTTGCCGTAATTGGAATTGTCCATTCCCCGGCCGGTCAGAACGACGTTGGTGCTGCCGGCCGTGCCGCGAATGGTGACACTGTTCCGGCCATTGATGTAAAGGCTGCTGGTTAGATTATACGCGCCATTGGCGAGGAGAATGGTATCGCCGTGTTGCAGGTTCCCCACCGCGGTCTGCAACTGCGCCTCCGTGGCCACGTTCACGATACGGACGCCGGTGATGGGCAGTGGCGGCGCGTCGCCGGAGGAGGCTGCACTCGCGCTGTCGCGCAGCACGAGCATTGCGACGGCAAAGAATAATCCAATCGGTTTCATCGAACTGGCGGCAAACATACACGCACGTTAAGATCAGTTCAACGCTGTGGTCATCTGGTTTGGAAATTCCATCCCTTGCATTCTCCGGGATCAGGCTTAGGTTCACATTGGCTGACGTGGACGTGAGTGTTAGTTGACAGTGAAGTCGGTTAGTCAGTTAGGAGATACGCCCACGCCAGCCATTATTCTCCCACATTGCGCGGCGCGCCGCACGTTTGCCAACTCGGTTATCCGCCTCCCCCAACTCCAGTCACGGTTCGTTGACGGAAAGTGGCAGAAGTCTTCCCTTGAAAAGAATCCGGCACGCCGGGAGTATGAAACTATCCTGACGGCTGTTGCCGTCAGGCAAAACTGCCGCCATTTATGTTGCGCCCTCTTACCATCGTTGTGGTGACCGCCGTCACCGGATTAATCACGACATCATGCTCCCCGATAATCCGGCTCAACCAGGCGCAGGTGATCGGCACCCACAATTCCTACCACTTGGCGCCGCATGACTCGCTGTTGACCTTGATGGAGAAGCAGCGCCCGGAACTGGCCAGAACGCTGCAATACAGCCACCGACCGTTGCCGGAGCAGTTTTCAATCTTGGGCATTCGGCAAATTGAACTGGACCTCTTCGCCGATCCGCAAGGCGGGCTTTATGCCGAACCGCGCGGCAACCAGATTGCCGCCGCGCTGGAACTGCCCACCGGCCCCGATCCCGATCCCGCCGGGTTGCTCCGCCAGCCAGGCTTCAAGGTATTGCACGTTCAGGACATTGATTTTCGCTCGACGGTGCTGACGTTTGTGGCCGCGCTGCGCCAGGTTCGTGAATGGTCGGAGCACCATCCGCGTCACTTTCCCTTCTGCATCCTCGTGGAGTTGAAAGATGAAGTGATCGCGCCAGAATTCACAAAGCCCGTTCCGTTCGGGACGGACGAACTAGCTGCGGTGGAGGCGGAAATCCTGTCAGTGTTCAAGCAGGAGCAGATTCTGAAGCCCGACGACATACGCGGGAAATTCAACACGCTGCCGGAGGCGCTGACCCGGCGGGGTTGGCCCCGGCTCGATGCCGTGCGCGGCAAGGTGCTGTTCGCACTGGATAACGGAGGCATGGTCCGCGACCTCTACCTCAAAGATCATCCGGCGCTGCAAGGCCGGTTGATGTTTGTCAGCGTGGAGGAATCGCACCCCGCAGCCGCCTGGATGAAGGTGAATGATCCGGTCTCCGGTTTCGAGCGCATCCAGAAACTGGTCAAGGCTGGATTCCTCGTTCGCACCCGTGCGGATGCCGACACCCTTCAGGCACGGCTCAACGATACGACGCAGCGGGAACGGGCCTTGGCCAGCGGTGCGCAATTCATCAGCACGGATTACCCGGAATCCAATTCGGCCTTTTCCGATTACCAAGTTCGCTTTGACGCCGGGATTGTGGTGCGCAACAACCCTGTAAATGGAAATCCGGCGCTGAACGGAAAAGACCTGGAGAAGTAGGCCGCAGCAAAAAGAGCGAGGCGGTTAGTTCGGGCTTGGATTTGCGCAATCAACTCAGACCGGATGGGGAGGAGTTTTTGGTCAGCCTATGGAATTCAACCGCACGGTTGGCGCATTGGAAGCGCAACCATTTCAGTGGCAAGTGGCGAGGAATCTGTGGAATCGAAGCCAGTGTGGCGAATAAGGCAACGCAATCCGGTGAGGCCGGGGCGGGCATGAGGTTCAAACATTACCCGGCGCGAGCGCCTGTCGTGACGTGTCACCAGTTATGGTGACTGGGCGGGGGCGGGGAATCTGGTAGGGTCATGACGTTGGCGTTGCGTTCTCAGCGCCGTGTGTGAAAAAGCCGGACCTGTTGTCCGGCTTTTCGTTTTGTAGGGAGGAGTCCGTCGGCTGGGGCGTTTTCTGGATTGCTTCCGCGGCGTTGCCCACTGAGATTTCCGGCAACGGATCAAATCATGAACTCTGTCTCATTGACCCTCACGGCTCTGATACTGGGCGGGATGGTGGGCTGCCGCGCCCGGACGGCGACGCCCGCTTCCGAATTCGCGGAGCCGTCAACTGCTTCCGGTCCAGTGACTGTCGCCGGCCGGCAGTTTCTCGACGCCGCCGGTAAGCCGATGATTCTCCACGGCATCAACGTCGTCAACAAGTCCAAGGCGGAGGGTTACATTGGCGATCTTTCTGCGGACGACTTTGCCACCATCCGAAGCTGGGGCATGAATTGTGTGCGGCTGGGGATATTCTGGGACGGGTTGGAGCCCGAACCAGGCCGCATCGACGAGGGGTATTTGGAGCGGATTGCCCAGTTGATAGCCTGGGCGCGGACGGAGGGCTTGTTAGTGCTGCTCGACATGCACCAAGATCTCTACAGTGTGAAGTTTGGCGATGGCGCCCCGGCGTGGGCCACCCTCGACGAAGGCAAACCACACACAACCGGCGCAGTCTGGAGCGACGCCTATTACATCAGTGAAGCGGTGCAAACGGCGTTCGACCATTTCTGGGCCAACAGTCCGGCTGCGGACGGTGTGGGTTTGCAGGATCATTACGCGCGCGTCTGGCGGCGCGTGGCCGAACGGTTCAAGGACGAGCCGGCCGTGTTGGGCTTCGATGTGATGAACGAGCCCATCCCCGGCCGGGACGCGGGCCGGGTGCAACTGGTGATGCTGGCGTGGTTGGCGGAACAACTAACCCGGCGACCCGAGGTGCCGGCCCTCACGGTCGAAGCGTTGGCGGGCATCCAAGGCACGTCATCGGGGAGAAGACAACTCACAGGATGGCTGGCGGATCTGGACCTCTACCAGGGAATGCTCGAAGCCGGGTCGCCCATCATGCAGGAGTTTGATCGAAACCAACTCCAACCCTTTTATGCCCGGGTGCGCAAGGCGATCCGCGAAGTGAATACGCAGCACCTCATCTTTTTCGAGCCCGCCATGTCGGCGAATCTGGGCATCCACAGTGCGCTGGTGCCGTTGACCGACGAGCAGGGCCAGCGCGACCCGCGGCAAGCCTACGCACCGCACGGCTACGACATCGTGGTGGACACTTCGTCACTCGAACTGACCAGCCAGGAACGGGTGGCCCTGATCTTTCGCCGCCACGGCGAGTTTGCCGAGCGATATCAACTGCCGATGCTGGTGGGCGAGTGGGGGGCTTATTACTTGGACGGTCGGGCAGCGGACGCGGCCCGCTTCGTGGTCCAGCAGTTTGATGCCCTTGGCTGCGGCGATACCTATTGGCAGTACAACCGTGCCCTGGCCGAATCGCCGTTGCTCCCGGCACTGCGCCGGCAACTCCGGCACGAGTCGCACCGCGCGCAACAGCGCAAGGATTGATCGTCGGCGTAAATGGAGCTGGCGAAAGCGTGATTGAAAGAGTGCGCGCTGTTTGCACGAGGACGCTTCAATGAGGACGCAATTAGGTGAGCGCGTAATGATCGTGGACCACGCGCAACCTGAGTAAACCCAATTCCTCCACACAAGGCGGGGCTTGCGCGGCGAACGTTTCCTTTGCCAGTCAGGGCCCTCTAAAATACGGCCAGGTGCAGTCTTATTCTAACGTGCGTTCAAGGTGAGTGTAACTATCCAGGGCCAATGGGTGATGCTTTTGATGCAAGCGCCATCACGTTTGAGGCGACGCAACCCTGAACGGAGCTGTTTCTTGACGCCTGCCAGTGAATCAAACACGCGGTT
>JACZKP010000200.1 GCA_014860005.1 Verrucomicrobiota bacterium
CTTCGGGGTCGCCTTCGAGTGGGACGTGGACTTGCTCTCCGGTTACAAGCATCGCTTTCTGAAGAATGTTTCAACCAACCCAAGCGTCAACCATTTCGCTGGGTGTGATACCCCGGAGATTGAGGAAATCATTTCAGGGAAGCTGAGATTTGAAAACCTGAAAACTGAAAAACTGAAAGCTGAAACCACTGACTCCAGTTTCAGCATGTCAGCATGTCAGCGTTTTTCCTTTCGACGCTGTCATCGTATGCGGTTGGTATCTGAAATCCTACCTGCAAGCGGCGCGGGCCTGCCGGGCGGCGGGTGTGCCGGTATTGGTGCGGGGCGATTCCCAACTCCGCACCCCGCGTCCGCGGTTCAAACGGCTGGCGATGGAGGTGCGGCAACGATGGTTGCTGCGGAAGTTCGACGGCTTTCTGTCTGTGGGACAAAGGCACCGTGAGTACCTGGAACACTATGGCGTGCCGCCGGAGAAGATTTTCCGGGTGCCGCATTTCGTGGACAATGAGTGGTTCAAAGGAAAAGCTGAAATAGCACGAAAGCTGAAAGCTGAAATCAGAAAGGGGTGGGGCGCGGATGAACAGACGATGGTCGCGCTGTTCGTCGGCAAATTTCAAGCCATCAAACGGCCAGGCGATTTGCTGCAAGCCATGGTGAAATTGCGGACTTCCGCAGGCGAAGCCGGAAACGGAGCGCGGCTGTGGTCGCAGACCCAGCCGCAGCAAGGCGGCACTGGCGAAGGTTCTGCGGCTGGTGCTTCGCACACAGCCGCGCTCCAATGTGCGGTGCCGAACGTGCTCGCCGTTTTCGTCGGCTCAGGGGAATTGGAGAAGGAACTCCGCGACCTAGCCACGCGAGAAAAACTGCGGGTTCATTTTACCGGGTTTAAGAACCAGAGCGAATTGCCGGCAATCTACGCCGCGGCGGATGCCTTGGTGCTGCCCTCGGAAAGCGAAACGTGGGGATTGGCGGTTAACGAAGGGATGGCGTGCGGGTTGCCGGCCATTGTTTCGGATGCGGTCGGGTGCGCGCCGGATTTAATCGAGGAAGGCGTCACGGGCTTTACGTATCCGGTCGGAGATACGGAGCAACTGGCAGCACGGCTACAAGCCTTGGGGGAGATGAAGAGCCGTCGACATGATTTCGGGCCGGCACTAGCGGGGAAGCTGCTGGGGTACTGCGTGGAGGCTGCGGTGTTGGGGACGATGAAGGCGGTTGGGAAGCTGACTGAGCGAAATGCTGAAATGCTGCCCGGTGACGTAACAAATTCCAGACTTCACGGGCCAAGGAAAAGCTGAAACGCTGACATGCTGAAATGGCAGACGCGGGAATAACCAACGGGAGTAAGACCGCGCGAAGCGTCTGGAGTGCGGCGTGTTCACCGCCGCTGTGGCCTGCTGAGGGCCGGCTGTTTCGTGATTGCGGGTTGTTCGGCACACTGGTGTTCAACCCTGCCGCAGCCGTCAGTTATCATGCAACCTTTGTCCCTCCAAACGCTGACGCGAGGATCAAGCGGCTGCGTGCCGCGCGGAGCGTCTGGGAGTGCGGCGCGTTCACCGCCGCTGTGGCCTGCTGAGGGGCCGGTTGTTTCGTGATAGCGGTGGTTCTGCACACTGGTGTTTCAACCCTTTCGCAGTCGTCAGTTATCATTCAGCCTTTGTCCCTGATGCCAAAGCGGTGCTGAAGTCACCGCACTCCAAACGCTTGCGCGAAGATTATCCGGTTCATTGCCTTTGGGGTTGTTTCATTTGCGGTGGACGAACTCAGCTTTTCAGTATTTCAGCGTTTCAGCTTCTTGTTCCGTCATGTCAGCGTTTCAGCGTTTTAGCTAGATGAGCGACTCACCTTCTTTGCCCCGCCTGGACGGTGTGCGGGTGCTGGTGTTGTTCGGGGCGATTCCCTTGCATGGACAGGAGCGGGGGAACATTGAGGTGTTTCGCGCACTGGCCGGATTGGGTTTGAAGGCGAGGTTTATCACGCATCGCCAATGGGGACACCTTGCAGTCCAGCCGGAGTTGGACCGGCTGGAGCTGAAATGGACCACCGCGCCGTTCGGTCCGTTGATGGGGAAAAATCTTTTCGGCCCGGATATTTTCCGGAGTCTTTACGGCATGTTACGCACCAACTGGGTGTTGTGGCGGGAGGTGCGCGGCTGGCGTCCGACCCACCTCCATTGCATGAACTGGCTGTATGTGCTCTACGCGACGCCACTGCTGTTCCTGTTGCGGATTCCGATGATTTACCGGCTGGGGGATTGTCCGCCACAAAGCACCTTTCTGCACCGGTGGTTGTGGCGGCTGATCTGCCGCCGAGCAAATTCTGTGGTCTGCATATCAGAATTCATCCATAGCGAACTGAGGCAGTCCGGAGGCACGCCACGTAGCTCACAGGTGATTTACAACCTACCGCCGCACCGACCCGGGCATCTCGCGGACGCTTCCGTCCAAAGTCCGCCGGGAGCGATGCGGCTGAGCTATGTAGGCCAGATTTCCGCTGAAAAAGGAGTGCCTGTCCTGGTTGAGGCCGCTCGCCGGTGTCTTTCGACAGGCCGAAATCTATCTATGTGTCTGGCCGGGGACTACTCTTGGCAGAATCCAATGGCTGAAGCCCTAATGGCCGGAATCAAAGCCGAAGGACTGGAAGGCCGGATTCAATTCCTCGGTTACCAGGAGAACGTTCCGGCGTTGTTGCGGGCGTCCAGCCTGCATGTCTGCCCGTCAATGTGCCGAGAGGCTTTGGGAAATGTGGTGTTGGAAGCCAAGGCGCAAGGGATACCGTCGGTCGTCTTTCCCGACGGCGGATTGTCAGAACTGATCGAACACCAGGTGGATGGTTTCATTTGTCGGGACAAAACGGTGGAGTCGTTGGTGGAGGGTATTGAATGGTTTCTGGATCACCCGGAGGAGCGAAAGCGGGCGGGGGAGGCGGCGCGGCGAAGTTTGCAGGAGAAGTTTGGCGAGCGGCGATTTCAGCGGCAGTGGGCCGAAGTTTTTCAGAGCACGGCGGGGGCGAGGGAAAGAGAGGAATGCTGAAATGCTGCCCGGTGAAGTAACAAATTCCAGACTTCACGGGCCAAGGAAAAGCTGAAACTCTGAAATGCTGAAATATGAGACGGAGCGGAGTATTGCGGGCGACGGTGGGCTGGAGGCGGACCTGGCGCGGGAAAGCCGGAGTTGCCGCCTGTTTGTTTCACGCACCGGAGCGCCGGCCTCCTGGCGCGGCTCGGAGTAGCGTTTGGTCGCTCCGCGCCGGTCGCAGGTCGGCGCTGTGATATCGAATTCTGTGGCCCTGATACATCTTCGATGTTGCAGAGGCGAGCCGGGTCGGAGACCGGCGTTCCGCAGTCAGCCAGGGTTCAGAGTTTCGCCGGGCGAAGTGGTTGGTGGAAATCTCCGGAAAATACGACCATAGACGCAGACCGATGATGGAAGTGACCAAAACGGATACGACGGAAACCAGTACCCACGCAGCGGTGGGTGACGTGAGTTCCCGGCAGAAATCCCGTAGCCGAGTTCGGCGGTGGGCTGACCGCCCCCGCGCGACTGGTGCGCCAAGGGGTTTCTTTCAACCTCTACCGCTGTGGGTTTGGGTGGTGACGTCGGGGCTGGCGTTCCTGGGGGTGTTCAGTTCCAATCCGGTCCTGACACCGTTCAGCATTCTCATGCTGCCGGTGCTGGCCAGCCTGCTGTGGTTTCAAGGTGAACCGCCCGTATTGCTGTTCGCCTGTTACTATCAATGGCTCCAGGCGTCGGTGGCCATTTTCTACACAGATTTTTACGGGATTTCCCTCGGGTCCAGTGGTCCGCAATTGGTACAGGCCACGTGGTTGAGTCTGCTCGGGATCCTGGTGCTGGGCACGGGGATGAGGTTGGCGTTGGTGAAGCGAAGTACCAAAGTTGCGGAGCAGGCGGCGTCCGAATCCGGGCAGCTTCGGCCAGGGGCGATATTCGCCTTGTACCTCGCGGCCTATACCGGACTGTACTTCGTGGGCAAGGTTGCGCTCCTCGTTCCGGGATTGAGACAGGTACTGGTGGCATCAGGTTCCCTGAAGTGGGTGTTGGTGTTTCTGCTCGCGTACGCGGTGGCGAGGCAGCACCGGGCTTATGGTTTGTTGGCGATTGCCGTGGCGTTGGAATTCTTTACCGGCATTCTGGGTTTCTTCAGCGGATTCAAAGGGGTGTTTTTCGTGCTGTTGGTGGTGTTGCCCAGCGCGCATTTGATCCTCCGGGGCTGGCATTTGGCCCAGTTCAGCGCCGCTGCTGCCATCGTGCTGGCGCTGGCCCTGGTGTGGACCGTGATCAAGGCGGATTACCGCGAGTTTCTGAATCAAGGCTCCGGGCAGCAGGTGGTCCTGGTGCCTGTGCCGGAGCGCGTCGCCAAGCTTCAGGACTTGGTAAGCGGTTTGAACTTGCACGCGATGGAGGAAGGGTTGGATAACCTCATTCTGCGGGTGGGATATGTAAACTATTTCGCACTCACGCTTGTGAATGTGCCGCACAACCTCCCGCACGAACGCGGCCAACTCTGGTTGGGTGCGGTGAAGCACGTCCTGATGCCGCGCATGCTTTTCCCTGATAAACCGGTGCTGGATGATTCCGCGCGTACGTCCTACTACACCGGGATGATGGTGGCCGGGGCGGAACAGGGTACCTCCATCAGCATCGGCTACATGGGAGAGAGTTACATTGATTTCGGGCGGGCGGGCATGTTCGCCCCAATCTTGCTGTTGGGATTGTTCTATGGCGGGATCTATCGGTTCTTCGTGCATAGCTCCAGACATGCGGTGCTGGGCTACGCCTTCGCCACGGCGATTCTGATCTTCGGGGCCTACAATCTGGAAACCTCAAATGTCAAACTGGTGGGCGGGAATGTAATGGCATTCCTGGTCATGGCACTCTTTCACAAGGTGGCCGGCGAATGGGTCTGGCGGTTGGTGACCAATCCCGGGGGAACGCTGCGTCCGCGTCGTGAACTCGCGAAGGGCAGAGGCGTAACTCACGAAAGCGCAGAGGACGAGCCGACAGTCCGGCCGATGGGAGACGCGGAGATCACTCGATCGCGGAGCAGGCAAAGCAGGCAAAGGCGAAAAGCAGGGGATTGAAGAGTGCGCGCTTTGAATCCCGGAACTGTAGCCGACGACGTGCGGAGGCGGAAAGGGGGGCAGTCTGATCCACCGCATTACCTCGGCGACGATAAAGGGGAGATTTCATGGGAGGTTTCGATCTCCAAGATATGGCAGGCGGATGACGGCGGTTTTCACCATTGCGGGATTGCAGCCGGAATATGGCGGGCCTTCGCGCAGTGTGCCCGCACTGGCTGGCGCGCTCGCGGCGCGTGGCGTGACGGTGGAATTGGTCACCTGCGAATCCGCACCCGGCCAGGCCGCGCCGTTGCTGCCGCCCGCCGGGCAAGTGAGAGTACAGCTTGTTCCCCGCGCGAACCGTGCGCGCCGCTGGTGGACGCGAACGAACGATTTTGCGAAGGCATTGCATGAACGGAGCCGGGCGCCGGGCGACTGGTTGATTCACGATCACGGCCTGTGGTTGCCGAACAATCACGCCGTTGCCCGGGCGGCGCAGGCGCTGGGCGTGCCGCGTTTGGTGAGTCCGCGCGGCATGTTGACCGCGTGGTCGCGTCGGCATCGCGGGTGGAAAAAAGCCATGGCCTGGTGGCTCTATCAGCGGCGCGATCTGGAAACGGCTTCCGTGTTGCACGCGACGTCGCCGGCAGAGGTCCAGGATTTCCGCCGGGCCGGGTTGAACCAGCCGGTGGCCATGATTCCCAATGGGGTGGAACTTCCGCCTGGAGAACGGAAATCAGAAATCAGCAATCGGCAATCTGAAACCCGCACCGTGCTCTTCCTCGGGCGCATTCATCCGATCAAGGGTTTGCTGGACCTGGTGAGAGCATGGGCAAAACTGCGGCCGGCCGGCTGGCGCGTCGTGCTGGCGGGGGCTGACGAGGGTGGGTATTTGGACGAGATCAAAGCAGAATGTAGAAGGCAGAAAGTAGAACCGGACTTTCAGTTCGTCGGGCCGGTGGCGGGCGAGGCAAAATGGGCTTTGTATCGTCAGGCGGATTTGTTCATTCTGCCCAGCCACTCCGAAAACTTTGGCATTGTGGTGGCGGAGGCCCTGGCGTGCGGGGTGCCGGTGATTACCACGCACGGCACGCCGTGGGAGGAGTTGGTGACGCAGCAGTGCGGTTGGTGGACGCTCATCGGAGTTAAACCGTTGACCGTGGCTTTGCGCGAAGCGATGGCACTTTCGGATGACGCGCGGCGCGAGATGGGTCAGCGCGGAAGAAAACTCGTTGAGGGGAAATACAGTTGGACTTCCGCCGCGGAACAAATGCTGTCGGTTTACCGTTGGATGCTGGGAACGGGAGAGAAACCGGGCTGCGTTTCCATCAATAGTTAGGAGTTCGAAGGCTGTTGCCAATGCTCGCTCAAATCACTCCGCTGATCCTCACGTTCAATGAAGCACCGAACATTGAACGGGTGCTGGATCGTCTGCTTTGGGCGAGGCGGATTGTCGTGGTAGACAGCTTTAGCACAGATGAAACCAAGGCCATTTGTCGGAAATATCCGCAGGTGGAGTTCATCCAGCGGCCGTTTGACAATCATACCAACCAGTGGAATTTCGGGCTCGACCAGATCAGGACGGAATGGGTGCTCACGTTGGATGCGGATTACGTGCTAAACGATGCGTTGAATGAGGCGCTTCCGCTGTGGCAGCCAGATCAGGCCGATGCCTACAACGCTTTATTCCGGTACTGCGTGGCCGGCCGACCGTTGCGAGGGTCATTGTATCCGGCGCGTCCCGTGTTATTCCGTCCCGCCCGTTACCGCTATCACTCGGACGGCCACACACAGCGACTTGCAGTTCCGCGGGCCGTCGGCTCTTTGCCCGGCTTCATCCTACACGATGATCGCAAGCCGTTTTCTAATTGGCTGCAAGCACAGGATCGTTACACCAAATTGGAGGTGAAAAAACTTCTAACCACATCGGTCGAGCGTCTGGCGCTACCGGACCGGGTGAGAAGAATGATTATACCTGCTCCAATTCTGGTACTCTTTTACACGCTCTTGGTCAGAGGCTTGATCCTGGACGGCTGGCCTGGCTGGTATTACGTCCTGCAGCGGACCTTGGCGGAGATGATGCTTTCACTTCGCCTGCTTGAGCAAAAACTGAAAAGCTGAAAGGCTGAACCATCAACCGTAACGGAATCTCAGCCAAAGTCCTATCGCAGCGCGCTGCGAGCGCCGGAGGCGAAGCCACGGCGGTCACAGGCCGCCGCCGCAGTCGCCCAAGACTTTTGCAAAGAGTTCCAGAGCAACGATGAATCAGTCCCCATCAAGGCAAACCAAGGTAAGTCAAACCAAATCAAACCAGAGACGGCCTCCGGCACCAGCCCTCTGCCCGCCAACCTTCGATTTCAGTCTTTCACCTTTTGTCATTTATGAGCTTGATCATTGGGCTTAACGCCTTTCACCCGGATTCCTCCGCTTGTGCGGTGGTGGATGGCAGACTGGTTGCCGCAGTGGCCGAAGAACGGCTTGGGGCGCGGCGCAAACACGTTGCGGGCTTCCCCGGCCGGGCCCTGCAAGCCGTGCTCCAAATGGCCGGCGCGACGGTGCGGGAGATTGACTACCTCGCCATCGGCAACGACAGCAACGCCAACCTGGGCGCGAAGGCCAGGCACGTCTTGCGCGCGCCGGTCAAATCGGCGCGCGGGGTCGTCACGCATTTTCAAAGGCGCGCCAGGCTGCAATCCATGCAGCAACTCGTCGCGGAGGCCTGCGGGGTGGCGGAAGCGGACTGCCGGTTCGAGGTGGTGCGCGTCGAGCATCACCTGGCGCACATCGCCAGTTCCTATTACGCCAGCGATTTTGATTGCGCCGCCGGCTTCAGCTACGATGCGGCGGGCGATTTTGTTTCGGCGATGTTCGCGCGGTGTGAGGGCAACCGGATTGAGATCCTGGACCGCGTGTTCATGCCGGATTCGCTGGGGCATTTCTACACGGCGCTCTGCCAGTTCATTGGCTTCGACAAGTTCGGCGAGGAATACAAGGTGATGGGTCTCGCGGCTTACGGTGAGCCAAAGTACCAGGAGTTGATGCGGGAGTTGCTGCCTTTGAATGCCGACGGCAAATACCGGTTGAACCGGGACTATTTCGTCCCGCTTGGCCGGAATCTTGAGGAATGTACGGATGAACACGGCGAGATTGTGCTGCCGCCGTTGTACTCGCCGGAACTGGTGAGGCGGCTGGGCGAACCCCGGTTGCGGAGCGTGGAGATCACGCAACAGGAAAAGGATATTGCGGCATCGTGTCAGGCACATTTTGAGGAAGCGGTGCTGGGTTGCCTGAGCCACTTGTACAGTTTGGTGCCGACCGAGAATCTGGTTACTGCCGGCGGTTGCGCGTTAAACGGGGTTTGCAACGCCAGGATTCTCCGCGAGACACCGTTCAAGCGATCCTACATCCAGTGCGCAGCCTCGGACGACGGCACTGGCATCGGCGCGGCTCTGTATGTCTGGAACTCAATCCTGAAGCAACCTCGTGCAGGAATTATTGATCACGCCTACTGGGGAACGGAACATTCGGAGGCGGACATGGAGGCGGCACTGCGGCGGGCACGGCTGCCATTCGAACGTTGCGAACGGCCCTTGTTGTTGGAACGGGCGGCGGCGCAGCTCAACGGGGGGCATGTCATGGGTTGGTATCAAGGTCGCAGCGAGTGGGGGCCACGCGCGTTGGGAAATCGTTCCATTCTCGCCCATCCCGGCTGGCCGGGGATGAAGGACTTGATCAATGCCAAGATCAAACGGCGCGAGGCGTTCCGTCCCTTCGCGCCGACGATCCTGGCCGAAGAGACGGGCCGCTATTTCGAGCAGACCGTGGAAAGCCCGTTTATGATGCATGTCGTCAAGATTCGGCCGGAGCAGCGGCAGGCGCTGGCGGCGGTCTGTCATGAGGATGCGACCGGGCGATTGCACACGGTGAAGCCCTCCCAGAACGAGTTGTATCACGGCGTGATCAAGGCGTTTGCTGCCAAGAGTGGCACGCCCGTGGTGCTCAACACCAGTTTCAATGAGAACGAGCCAATTGTGGACACACCGCAGCAAGCCGTGGATTGTTTTGTGCGCACAGACCTAGACGCATTGTGCCTGGGGCCGTTCGTGACCGCCAAACCTGGGAAGGCCACTTGAATGGTAGTTGACGGCATAAATCAACTGTGAATTGGGCAAGGGAATGAATGTCGAATACCTTGTTTCTGGAGGTCCAAGCATTGGGAACTGGTAGATTCAGTTGAATCCCCGCAGATGAATTCCAAACCCCTCCCTGAAGAACGCGGCGGCGACCTTGCAGTCCCATGTTTTCTTGATGCGCGCTGAACTTCATCCATGGATCAGAGCAGGCTGGTGGCTAATCCCATTGGCCGGCTATTGGCTGCTGCTCGTTTACCAGCTTGGCGCCCAATGGTCGGCCTATGAACAGTACAACTACGGCTGGGCGGTACCGTTACTGGGCGCCTACCTGTTCTGGCTGCGCTTTGGTACCAGGCCACCGGCCGAAACGCCCCGGAGAACGGGGTTGGCGTTGGCGGTGGTGGGGTTGGCCGCGCTGCTGTTCCTGCCCACCCGGTTGCTGCATGAGGCGAATCCGGTCTGGCGGCTCACAAGCCTGCTCTGGACCTTGGAGATCATCAGCCTCACGCTGGCGATGCTGTACCTTGTCGGAGGCGTCCGTTGGTTGCGGCACTTTGCGTTCCCGGTGGCATTCTTTGTCGTGGCGGTGCCGTGGCCGTCCGGTCTGGAAAGTCAACTGATCCAGACGCTGACCCGTTGGAACACGACGACAACCATTGAGATTCTCGGCTTGCTGGGCGTCCCGGCGGTCCAGCATGGCAATGTCATCGAAATCAGCACCGGCGTGGTGGGCGTGGACGAGGCATGCAGCGGCATTCGCTCATTTCAAGCCACCCTGATGATTGCCCTGTTTCTGGGGGAGATGTATGCGCTGAGCCTTCCACGCAGGGTCGTGTGTCTGGTGGCCGGATTCGCATTGTCATTTCTATTCAATGTTGGACGCACCGGGTTGTTGACCTGGGTGGCGGCGCGGGACGGCGTGGCGGCGATTGACAAATGGCACGATCCCGCCGGCGTCACGATTCTTGTGGGTTGCTTCATCGGGCTGTGGCTGACGGGCCTGTGGTTGCGCAAGGGACAGGATGGCGGGGAGGGTGGGGGCGGTGGTAAACCAAATGCTGGACTGCCAACAACTGGCGCGGAGCATCACGACGCTTCGGTTTCGCCCTCGATGTCCAGACTGCGGGCAGTTGCTGTTCCTGCAATCGCGCTGCTCGTCTGGCTGGTGCTGGTTGAGGTTGGGGTGGAAATCTGGTATCGCTCGCACGAAATCCGCGCCGCCTCTGCGCAGTCTTGGACGGTGCGTTGGCCGGAGGAGCGGCCGGCTTTTCGCTGGATCGAGTTGTCGGATTCGGTGAAACGGCAGATTTTCTTTGAGTCGGGCGGCCAGTGCGCGTGGCCGGAGGCGGACGGAAGTTACTGGCAACTGTTGTATTTTCGCTGGCAACCATCGCGCTCGCTCTATCCGCGGGTGCGCAGCCATTTGAACAAGACCCACCGGCCCGAGCATTGCCTCTCCGCCGGTGGCATGAGGTTGGTGGCTGACCTGGGCCTCGGCACCTATCGAGTGGGCAACACGAGTTATTCGCTCGGACGGTACGTCTTCGAAGCCAACGGCCAGGTGTTGCGGGTTTTCTATGGCCAGTATGAGGATTCGGCGGCGCCGGAGTTTGTCACCAGTTATCGCGAAAACACCGCGCGACGCGTGGCGGCGGTGTTGGCCGGGAGCCGGAACTATGGCCTGCGCATGCTTGAAATCGCGGTGGCCGGAATCCCCGATGAAGCGGCGGCGGAGGCGGCATTGCAGGCGCAGTTGGAGAAACTCATTGTGATTGGTGACGAATCAGGCAGTGAGAGGATGAATGATCAATGATAAGCGGTAGACGCCAGACAAACAACCGGGGGCGACGGCCATGGAATGGCAAGCCATCCACCCCATCGCAATTGATTGCCGGCGTCGTGTCATGTCACGACGAGACGCGCAGGCTGCGTCAAGGTCGGGTTCGCGCCGGTGGGTGTGACCTGACGAGTCGCTTGGCGCCGCAACAGCAGGAACCAGAAGCGGAGCTATGGTATGGAATGGACAACGGTCGCGGTTTTGGTACCATCAAGACCACTTGGCTGGATGATGGGTGGGCCCGGAACGACAGGAATAAATAAGGCATGGAATACGTTCCAATTCTCGTGGCGGCGATTGTCGGGTTGCTGACCTCGCTGGCTGCAATTCCTGTGATCATTGCCCGGATGTCGGCGGGCGCCGCCAAAGCCCAGTGCTCCTTTCACCACACGCACCGGCAGCCAATGCCACGGCTTGGCGGCGTGGCGCTGGCGGCTGCTTTTGCGGTGGTCGGCTTGCTGGCGTTGCTGCTGTATCCCTTGGACCCGGCGCAAGCGAAGCTACACTGGGTCATCTACGGTACTTCACTGGCGATGTTCGGGCTGGGGTTGTGGGACGACCTCAAGCCGCTGGGCGCCAGGAAGAAATTGCTGGGCCAGGTGGTGATTTCCGGCGTGGCGTGCGCGTTTGGTCTGCAAATTGGAAACGTCACCGGGGTTTTTGGCGGCAGTTATCAACTGTTTTGGATTGGTCCCGTGCTCTCGGTCCTTTGGCTGGTCGGGTTGACCAATCTAATAAACCTCATTGACGGGATAGACGGTCTGGCGGGCGGCATCGCGCTGATGTTGATGGCGCTGCTGGTTTACGTGGGGAACTCCTGGCAACTGGGTTTCCCGTTGCTCGCGGCGGCGGCCATGGTCGGCGCCCTTGTGGGTTTCCTGCGTTTCAATTTCCCGCCCGCGAAAATCTACATGGGCGATGGCGGGGCGTATTTCCTGGGGTTCCTGATTGGCGCGTTGTCGTTGATCAATTCGCACAAAGGCTCGGTGATGGCGGCGCTGCTCGCTCCGCTGTTTGCGCTGGCGCTGCCGGTGCTGGATGTGACGCTGGCGATTGTGCGGCGTGCGCTCAAGGGGCTGCCGCTGTTCCGGGCGGATCGCGGCCACCTGCATCACAAGCTCGTGAATTCGGGCCTGACCCGCACGCGCGCGGTGCTGGTGCTCTACGGGATTTCGGTGGTGTTCCTGCTCATGGCTTTTGGGGTGTTCTGGTCGCAGGGCCGGTGGGTGCCGATTTTCTTTGGCTTCGCCTGCTTGATCCTGTTGCTGGCGGCGCGCTCGTTCAGTTTCAGCCGCAACTGGTTTTCCGTGGGCCGCGTGCTGGGAAATTCGCTGGATATGCGGCGCGAAATCCAATACGGCCTGGCCCTGTCCCACTGGCTTGAACTGGAGGCGCAACGCGTGCCTTCCCTCGAACAACTCTGGGACGAATATACCTTCGTGATCCGCAAGCTGGGCTTGACGCAGGTGCGCCTGAAACTGAATGGCTTGGAGCGCACGTGGAAACGTGACGACCAGCCGGCGGCGGACAAGCGGCGCGAGTGCAGTTACCATCTTGCCGGAGGCGGCACAGTTCAGGTGACGGTCGAGGCGCATGCCGACGAAATGACGCAACAGTTGTTCGAACACATGGCGGAACTGGCGGCGGAGGCTTGGGCGAAGTCGTCAACCCGTTGGTGCGTCGAAACCGGGCAGGCTGCCCAGTTCACCGCCAAGGCCAGCGACTCCGTCGAATCTGCAACAACTGCTTCGCCTGACCCGCAACCCGCTCCCACGACCTCCTAGTTTTCAAATTCGCTGCCAGAGTAGATCGCAGCAGTCGTCCCGTTTGCGAATCCTTTTCCTCAATCAGACGTTTCACCCGGACGTGGTGGCAACGGCGCAATATCTGGCGCAAGTGACGACCGCGTTGACGGAGCGCGGACATGAGGTCACGGTCGTTGCCAGCCGTCGTGCTTACGATGATCCGGCACGGACCTTTGCCCCGCGCGAAACGTGGGAGGGAGTGAAAGTCTTTCGCGTCTGGTCCACCCGGTTTGGCAAAGGGGCCAAGTGGCGACGGGCGGTGGATTTCGCAAGCTATCTGCTGTGTTGCTGTGGGCGGCTTGTCTGCTTGCCGCGATCAGACGTGGTAGTGGCCCTCACTTCGCCCCCGTTGATCTCGTTCATCGGTGCCTGGCTGGCGCGCGTGCGTGGCAGCCGGCTGGTTTATTGGGTCATGGATTTCAATCCTGACGAGGCCCTTGCGGCGGGCTGGCTGCGGCGGGATTCGTTCGCGGCGCGCGGCCTGGAAAGTTGCTCGCGGTTCAGTCTCCGGCATGCCAGCCGGATATTGGTGCTGGATCGTTTCATGCGCGAGTTGGTCCTGACGAAGAACATCCCCGCAGAGCGAGTGACGATCATTCCGCCATGGTCGCACGGTGACGCGGTGCAGTTTGATGAGCCGGGCCGGGAGCGTTTTCGTGAGCAACACGGCCTTGCCGGAAAATTTGTGGTGATGTATTCCGGCAACCACAGCCCGTGTCATCCGCTGGACACGGTTCTGGCGGCAGCCGAGCGTCTGCAGGCGGACCCGCGCTTCAAATTTGTATTTGTGGGCGGCGGCAGTGAGTTCCGCAGAATCCAGCAGCGAATTGCAGAGCAGGGCAACGGCGGCAATCTGCTTTGTCTGCCGTACCAGCCGCTTAACGAGCTTTCTGCGTCACTGTCCGCCGCGGATTTGCACGTGGTCGTGATGGGCAATCCGTTTGTGGGCACCATCCATCCCTGCAAAATCTACAATGTGTTGAGCGTGGGCGCGCCGGTGCTTTATGTGGGGCCGCAGCCCAGTCATGTGTCGGAGGTGCTCGACAGCCTTGAGGCCACCCTTTGCGCCCGTGTGGATCATGGTGATATTGATGACTGTGTTGGACAAATTCGCCGGCTGGCCGGGCAGTTGCCATCCCGCAACTCGAAGAACCAGCGGAAAACGGCAGCCGCGTTTTCACAGCAAAACTGGCTGCCTCGATTTGTGGAGGAAATTGAAAATTGCCGCTGAGGGCAAACGAGTGCGATGAGGCCGAGTAAGCTGCGTTCGAGATTCATGGAGGATTGAACCGCCAGAGGTGATGCGGCGTGCGCCTTGATAATGTTGGGTGTGCGCGCGGTTGCAGATTTGTGCCGGCCCGTGAAGCGATGCGCTTGCTTCACGGGCCGGTTGATTTGGTGGTTGGAACTTGTGCCGCGTGAATCACCGGGGCAGGGGAGAGCCGCCGGCCGGTTTGGGGGTCAAGGGAGACGAGTCCGCACGTCATCCTGGCGGATGACAGCGTCCTGCGGCAATTCGACTTGGGTCTGGCGGCCTAGAAAACCAAGCAGCACGGCGATTCTGGCTTTTGCGGGCATGACCCGCGTGACTACGGCTTGAAGTCCCTGAAACGCCCCGGCAGCAATCTCCACGGCGTCGCCCACTTCCATGTCGGCAGACAGAATGCGGAGTTCATCCGGGCCGCAAAGTTCACGTAGTTCCGCAATGGCGGCGGCGGCGAGGGTCGGCCATTTGTCGCCGAAATGGACGACGCCGGCGACGCCTGGCGCGTGATGAACGCGGCGCAGAGAGGCGTGCCAATCGAAGCGGGCGAACAGGTAACCTGGGAAAAGCGCCTCCGTGACCCAAGCCGGTCCCTGCCGGGTCTTGCGTCGGAAACGGATGCGGGGTAGAAACGTTTCCACCCCGTCCATGCCCGCCAAATGCCGTGCCGCGATGTGTTCGTGTTTCGGCCGGCTTTTCAGGCAGAACCACGCGAAAGGCGATTCGGTGTGATGAACGTGCCGATCAGGCGGAATAGCATCCATGACGGTTTCAAGCCGGCAGCCCACTGGCGTCCGGTGCGGTCGGCTCACCACGAAAGTCCCGTGCTTTGCGGTTCACTAGCGAGATCTGATTTTCTCGCGCACCCGCATGTTCCCTCGCACAACTGAGAACGGCAGGCCACATGGCTCAAGCGGAGCGGTACTCGGTATAGTATTCCTTGTACTTGTAATAATAGTAGTCAGAGCGGCCTATTTGCACGCCGTTGAAGACCAGGCCCAGCACATCCACTTCGCGTTGATAGAGCAACTCCAGCGCAGCGCGAGCCACGCGAGCCGACGTGAAGCTGGCCCGCAGCACAAAAACAACGCCTTCCGCGTGGTGGGCGAGACTGGTCACATCGTCCACCGCCATCACGGGCGCGGAGTCAATGACGACGTAATCGTACTGCGCTGAAAGTTCCTTGAGGAGGTTGAGCGTGACCTGGCCGAGAAACAACTCTCCCGGATTGCGCGAGATCTTGCCGCGCGGCAGAAACATCAGGTTGGCGACGGGGGTGGGTTGCACCGCTTCAACCAACGTGGCGCCCTCAGAGAGGATTTCCTCCAGACCAGGGGAGGCGTTGACTTTGAAACGCTGGTGGAGTTGGCCCTTACGCAGGTCGGCGTCCATGAGAAGCACGCGAGAGCCGGCTTGGGCCATGGTGATGGCAAGGTTGGCGGCGGTGAGGGACTTGCCTTCTCCAGGGATGGCGCTGGTGACAACGATGGTGCGGGGTCGCTTGCCTTCAGTGGCCATGTAGAGCAGCGAGGAGCGGACGTTGCGATACGATTCCACGAAGGTGTGCCGGTCATCGTTGGGCTGGATGAGCAGAACGCCCGCCTTGGCATTCGACACTGCCTGCAACGGGATCTGGCCGAGGACATGTTCGTCGAACATGTCCTGAAGATCGGTGAACGAGGCTGGGCGGTCGTCGAAGCGATCCACCAGCAGAAGGATCGCCACGCCTGCCAGGAGGCCCAACAAGCCGGCAATGGTCATGGATTGAAGGGCGTTGCCGCGCGCGGGCCGGGCGATGGAGGCACGCTCCAGGACCGTCACGCTCTCCTGGCTGATATCCTTGTCCACATCCAACGTCTGCCGCGCCGCAAGCAGGCGATCATAGAGGCCTTGGGTGCGTTGTTTCTTGGCTCGCAGGCGCTCATACTCGGCCATTTTGCCGCTGATTTCGAGGGACTTGACCTTCCATTCCTCGATCTCGCGTTCAAGGTTTTCCATCTGGAGCGTCAGGGAATTGCGACGATTGTCCAGTTGTTCAAGGCTCTGTTGTTTGAAAATCTCCAGAAGCCGTTCGCGGCGGGCAATTTCCTCGTTCAGGGCAATAATGCGCGGATGCTTGGGCCGGAGGAACTCGGACCACTCCTGAAGTTCGGCCTTGCGCAATTGAATCTCCTGACGGGCTTTCAGATAATCCGCATGGAGCGGGACGACGGATTTTCCATCGGTCCAGGAAGCATCACTCGCCGTCAACTGAGTGCCTTCCCGTTGCTGCCGGTCAAGATTCTGGTCCAGGTCCAGCAGGTTGAGCAGTTGGAGTTCGGTTTTAAGCAAAGCATGCCGTTGGTTCAACTGGACGAGGTAGCTGCCGGCGCTGTTGCCCTGTTCCTGCAAGAAGACCACGCTGTTGGAGGCTTGGAAGTCCAAAAGCTCCGCCTCTTGTTTCATGAGGTCGCGTTCGAGGCTGATGAGCTGTGCCAGGATACCCGCAAGGGTGGTATCCGAGGTGGACATGCGCATTTCTTTTTTCAGATTGCCGTATTCCTCAATGCAGGCATCGAGAAAGGCGCGGGTATATTCGGGTTCGCCACCCGTCGCAATGAGATTGAAGATGGTCGTCTTGGGCGAGACATTGATCTGGAGGTCCACGGGCGAGGCGTTCAGGTTTGGCAACGCCGCACGAACCCGTGACATGGCGCGATCAACCACTGTGCCGCTCTTCATGAGCGCCTGTTGGGTGCCAAGGAAGTTGCTTAATTCCTCGGTGTACACGGCCCCGGCTGGCAGGTTCTGAATCTTGATGCTCACGATCATCCGGGCGACGGACAAGTAAGTCACCGGCGCGGTGTAGAGGCGATAGCCCTGGATGCCGAGTCCAGCGATCAGGGTCAGGGCCAGCACCCACCAGCACTTGCGCAGCAAGGCCGCGTAACGGTGAAGGTAGTTGAAGAACTGGGCGGAGCGCGTGGAACGATCGTGGGGGCGCGGCGTTTGGTCTTGCATTGGCGAGTTCAAAAATTGATGGCCCGTTGCGGCACGATGATGAAGTCCTCCGGTTGGAGAACCACGTCGGCATCGGTATTACCCTTCTCGAACACTTCGATCATGTTCACCTTAAAGGTCTCCGTGCCAGTGGGCGTCTTACGCACGACCCGAACATCTTTCTTATTGGCGAAGTCGCCAAATCCACCGGCTCGCAGGATGGCCTTGCCCGCGGTGAAAACTTCGTTGGCGGGGATGTCGATGGGGCCCTGGATGCGGACGGGCCCCCAGACATAAACCTTGCCCAATACCTTGGCGAGCGCATCGAGACCAATGATGACGGTGGCGCGGTAGTAATAGTCCTTCTCCAGAAGCGTTTTGATCTCTTCGGCGAGTTCGCGGCACGTCCTGCCTTCCACATTCAGCCGGCCGATGTAGGGAATGTCCAGCTCTGTGGATTCCGTAACCAGCAGGCTGACGGCGTTGGTGCGATCTTCGAGAATTTGGAAGCTGACGCGATCTCCGGGCAGGAGCCGCCGTTTATCGTCCAGAACATACCCTGAGGTGGTGTTCGGGGCTGGCGTGTTGGTAGGAGGGGGGGCGACGGCTGGTTCGGCCGTGATCATTGGCAGGAAACCGCCCGGTTCCCGGGTTTGTTCCTGGGCCTGAACTTCAAGACCTGCACTGGAAATCCAGATCAGGCCCATCGCGCAATGCTGCCACAAAGTCTTCATCGTTCGCCTACATTAAAATGAATACTGCAAGTCCAACACAAGCCGATTCTGTGTGTAGCCACGGTTTTCGAGGTCGGAATCCTTGAAATAATACTGATAGCGCAGACTGCCCCTGAGCCGCTGCATCAAGGGGCGGGTCAGCCCAAGACCCACACCATAACGGTTCGCTATCTCTCCTGGCTCGCGAGTTTGCTCCACATACTCGTAAGAGAGCGAGGTCTGGAGGCTCGTCTTGAGAAAGAGTCTCCAACTGGCGCTGTGCCGGGCGTAGAGGAGTTTCTGGCTGTCGGAAAGGTAGCCTGCCTGAAGCTGGTGGCCCACCGAAAGCGCGTGGGTAAGCACCGCTGAGAGGCGATGGTTAACTGAAAGGTCGGCGTAAAAAGCATCCAGGTCCTCGGAATTCGGGACCGACAGCGAGGGATCAAAGAAATACATCACGTAGCCGCCGGCCAGACGCACGCTCAGATACTCGCTCGGCTGCACACTGGCGAAGGGACCGACCGAAATGTGCTGGTTGTCAGAGTAATCCTCCAACTCGTAATCGGTAAAACCCCCGCCAACCTGCAATCCGGCTCGTGCCGTTGTGCCCAATATCAATGCCGCACTGGTGCTGAACAGATGAGAACTGCGCCGCTGGTTCTCGTAGAGGTCGTCTGTTGGCAGGAATATATTGTATTCGTAGCCAGCGCCAATCACGGCTTTGTTCAAGTCCCACATCAGGGTCAACCCGGCTGCGTTTTCAAACCGGTCCAACCCGCCGATGCCGCTGACTGTGGGGTCGCCAGTCACATCCTGGGAGAACGAAAAACGGTCATACAACGTGAGTTTGGCGTCTTTGATGTAAATATCAAAAGCGAGGTCCGATCCGGGTGCAACAAACAAACCGTCGTATTCCGTGGCGTTGAGGTATTTCGAGTAACCCACGCCCAGCGAAAACGACAGGCTATTCCGGTCAGTCACCAGCCAGACACCCTCGACACCAAATAGAGAACGGACGGAAAGGTCCGCCTCTTCGTCATCCGAAGAATTCCGCACGTTGTCGGTGGCTTCAGTAGTGAGGCCCGATCTGAAGCGGAACGATGCCGGCCCCAGTTTCAAATTGAATCGTTGATTGGCGGCGGCCAATTGACGGGCTTCGGCAGCGGCTTGACCAGCCAGGGATGCGCGGAAGGCTTCCTGCGCCCACCCATCGGAAGACAGCACTGGTGCGAGCAACAGCCACAACATTACCGGCGTCAGCCAGGGTTGTCTCCGCACATGACACGCGAGAGTGTGCTGAGGCGGCGGGGTAATACCGAAAGGCACGGGAGTGAAAACTAATGGCGGCGGGATGCCGACCAAAGGGTTTGGGCCGCGGTCGAAAGTGAATCGAAATCAAGGCAATACATCACGATTCTCAACGCCGTAGTGGCTCATCATTTGGGGAGCGTTCCATCGGCTTGGCAAAGCTTAACCGTCCGGTGGTTCAGGTCAAGCTTGAGATACCGGGGCTGAACCGGTTCAATCCCCGCGCATGGCGTTCCCAAAGAGCAATGAGCCCGCAGCGCGCAGTGGTCGCCGGATTTCAACCACCTTGCGCGCGGTGGTGGCGTATCGGTTGAGCGATCAACTGTCCGGCTGGCTCATTTACTTTGCGGTGGTGTTCAGCCCGTGGGCGTTTGGCACCACCCAGCTTTGGTCCATCTGGACCATGAACGTCACTGGTTATTTGCTCGGTGGGTTGCTGGGCTTCAAATGGTGCTTGCGTCGAGGATTGGGTTATCAACCGCTTCGCTGGCAACCGGACTTTGATCATGCGCCGACGCGGGCCCGCCGACAGCATCTCCTGGCCGGGCTGTTATTCGGGCTGACGGTAATGGTTCTACTCTACTGCTTGATCAGCGCGCTGAATGCCCGTTCCACCTGGCTGCCAGAGAGTCTGGGTTTTCAATATCACGAAGTCATTTCCTGGCTTCCTCATAGTTACGATCGCGCGGGGACGTGGCGGATTTTTTGGAACTACACTGCGCTGGCCTTCTTGTTTTGGGGGACCTGGGACTGGTTGCTGGGCAAGACGCCCAGTGAGGAACGCGCTGAACGGCGCGCACATGCGCAAAGCGGCGGAACGGCACTGCCGTTGCCGGCCCGCCTGCGCACGCTGCTCTGGCTGCTCTGTCTGAACGGGGCGTTACTTGGCTTGCAGGGCATTGCCCAGAGGGTGAGCGACGTGGGTAAGCTGCTTTGGTTGGTGGAGCCGCGCATAAACAAGGCGCCGGAAACTCAATTCGGACCGTACGCCTACCGGGCTAACGCAGCTGCCTATTTCAATTTGATCTGGCCGGTCTGTTTGGGCTTTTGGTGGACTCTGCATCACCATGCCGGGTTGCGAAGGTGGACACATCACTGGTTGCTGCTTTGCGGCGTCATCATGGCTGCCTGTCCCATCATTTCCTCGGCCCGTGGCGGCGCCCTGGTGGCCGCCGGTCTCTTTGTGCTGACAGCGCTGGTGTTCCTGTCATTTTCCCTGTGGCTGCCCTCATCGTCGCGCAATTCCCCATTGACCGGGATCCTGACATTCGTCCTGCTGGTCGGCTTTTTTGTTGGGGCGCTTGCATTGGGTTCCACTTTCGGATGGGGCACTTTGGAGGCGCGCATGGCGGAACTGGAGCAGGGCTTCGTGGGCCGGGAGATGATCAATCAGACTGCCAGGGGCATGGCTGAAGATTACCGATGGTTTGGCACAGGCCCAGGCACCTTCAATCCGATTTTTCAACTTTATCGTGCTTCACCAGACGAATACTGGCCGGCGCAGTTACACAACGACTGGCTCGAAACCCGTATCACCTTTGGTCGCGCGGGCAGTCTGATGATTGCGGCCGCATTCCTATGCGTCTTGGGGCGATGGTTCTTGCCCGGAGGCATTCACAGTGGCCGCCGCTTCGTGGCCCTCATTTGGATCGCGTTGACCGGCTGTCTGGTTCATGCACGATTTGATTTGCCGTTCCAGATTTATTCGATTGTGCTGCTGTTTCTGGTGCTTTGCGCCTTGCTCTTTAGTATGTCGCGAAGGGGAAGTTCATGAGGTTTCAAACATATCTTTGGTATCGCTGTACGGCGAAGACTGGCGCTACTGATGACGAGTGTTTCTCAATCCTCATAGCTTGCTGGCTTGAGGAACAAAAAAGCCCATCTCAAGTCGAGATGGGCTTTGTGGGGATAAAATGTATTAAGGAGCTGCGTAGTCGCGTCCACCCGGCGGCAGGTTGTTTCCCGGAGGCGCATTTGTAGCTGTCCCGGACAATGGCACATACGGACCACCGATGGTTGGCCCACGAACGGGGGCAGGATTTACCGAAGCGACCGAGGTAGCACCGCTGGTGGAATCGAGCACCGCCGTGACAGAAGGTGTGGTGGTGCCGAAAGCTGCGAGCGATGAATCAATTTTGCCCTGTAAGTTTGGCAGAGCGGCAGCAACACCCAACAGAATTTCCCGGTTTGCTGACGGCGCTGCGGCAGAAGCAGCCGTCGCGACTTCGCGATAGGCGGACGGAACTGCCTTGCAGACAGCCTTGACTACTTGACCCGCTTGATCGGGTGCAGCGGCAACTGCGGCTTGCGCGATCAACTTTGCCTGTTTCGGTTGGAGCGCAGCGGCGACGGAGGCAGCAACAGATGCTGCTCCCGGGGTTTTGCGCGCGATGGCACCGACCACCGCCGGGGTGACACTGGGATGAGATTTGACAGCCCATTTCACCACATCGGTGGTTACAGCATCGCGCTCTGATACCTTGGCTTCAGCCACTAAGTCGGCCGCTTTGGCCGGGACCTCAGCAACTGTCGATCTGGCAAGGGCCTTTCTGGTGGAGGCGGCAGAGGCAGTCATGCACTGGCTCAACAGCGCAACAGCGAGGGTTGTGACGGTAAGTATTCTCATACAAGTTCTAAAATGATCGGCGTTAGTTCCAAACTTGATGCAACTTATATCAGATGACCTTGCCAGCGTCAAATACTTAATTCCAAGCAGTTGGGCGGCGACAAGTGAAACCCTTCCCTGGCAGTTTCGTGAATTAAGGCCATTTATCGGTTGAGTGGCCAAAGTCTCTTGGGATCGGTAGCCTGCTGGTGGATGAAGCACTACACCTTCATTGATTACGTCACACAAGGTTACCTTGTGGTTGTGGCCGTCCTGATCCTGGTTTTCCACGGAGGGGCAGTGCCGGCCTGGCCTTGGCTGGTCAGTGCGCATTTGTCTGGAATGATTCTGGTTCATTGGCTGATTCGGGGCCATGCGCGCTGCCCGGGAAATCGAAGCTTGGCATTCCTGCGGCACTTTTACCCAGTGTTGCTTTATGTGGGTTTCTTTCGCGAAACCGGCGAATTGAACCAGATGTTTGCTTCGGGCTTCCTGGATCCGGTTTTCATCCGACTGGAGGAACAGATCTTTGGCGCGCAACCGAGTCTAACTTTCATGGATAATCTCCCGTACTGGCCGGTGAGCGAACTCTTCTATGCCTCCTACTTCTCCTATTATGTGATGATCACGGGCGTCGGCCTCGCTCTGTATTTGCGCGACCGGCAGCAGTTTTTCCATTACGTCTCGGTGGTCTCATTCGTGTTCTATGTCTGCTACCTGACTTACATCTTTACCCCGGTCACCGGGCCGCGGATTTTCTATCGCGTGATTGACGGTTACGCCCTGCCGGCAGAATTTCATCCGGAGGTGCTCCCCGATTTTCCTGCCGCTGTGCAAGCCGGGCCGTTCTTTCAACTCATGGCCTGGATTTACGAAAACTTCGAGTCGTCCGGCGCGGCGTTTCCCAGCAGTCACGTGGCGGTGGCGCTGACCACCCTTTACTTTTCCTGGCGCTATTTGCCGCGAATTCGTTTCACTCACCTGGTGATGGCGGTGCTGCTGTGCCTGTCCACAGTGTATTGCCGTTACCATTACGTGGTGGATGTTGCGGCGGGCATTCTGACGGCGGCCTTGCTGGTGCCGCTGGGCAACTGGCTCTACTTTCGCTACCGTCGGCCGGCAGAAACCACGGCCACGGCAAGGCTGACGGTTTCTGTCGAGGAAGTTTAGAGCTTTCGCTCGTAGATGCGGTAAGTCTTGTAAGGTTTACCGCCGAACAACTGGATGAGGCGTTGCACGGCAGTGTTGTCTTCGAGGATCCACGAGGCCTCGATGTTGCGAAAGCCCAACCTGAATCCCGTGCGCAAGCCTTCGGCCAGCATGGCTGATTCGATGCCGCGACCCTGATATTTTGCTTTCACTCCGAGCGTAACGACCCGGCACGCGTCCGGAATTTTCCAGCCCAGGAAGTAGGGTATAAACCCAAGCAGCCGTGGCGTGAACAATCGTCCCTTGAGCGGTTTGATCGCCTGGTTGAAGTCCGGCATGGCCAGAAGAAAACCCGCCGGTCCGTGAGCATTTCGGGCAACGTAGGCCAGACCTTCCGTCAACAGCGGTTTCAATCGCGCCGCCAGGAAATTGATTTCCGCGTTGGTCATGGGCACAAAACCCCAGTTGGCCTGCCACGCTTCATTGTAGATTTCTTTCACTTCGCTGAGCGACTGTTCCAGGTTCCGCCGCGTTACCGGCACGATGGTAACATCCGGGGACCGATGGTTCAGTTTGGCGGCGATGCGCTCGAAGCGGTCCAGCGGCGCATTCACGAGATCGAAGGCGTAGGCGAACAGGTCCTTGGCTTTAACGAAACCTTCCGCCGCGAGGAGGTCCGCGTAATACGGCGGATTGTAGGTCATCATGAACACGGGCGACGAATCGAAGCCCTCCACCAGCAAGCCGCTTTCCTCATTGGTGGTCGGGTTCAATGGTCCCAGCACGCGTGTCATTCCTTTGTCGCGGGCCCACTCCGTGGCTGCGGTGAAGAGTTGGTGACTGACCTTGGCATCATTGACACACTCAAAGAAACCGAAAAATGCGGATTGCTCCCGGTGAAATTCGTTGTAATGCCGGTCCACGACACCGGCAATGCGGCCCACGTCGCGGCCATCGCGTTCGGCCATCCACAACTGCATTTCGGCGTGTTCAAAGAGCGGATTCGCCTGGCTGAAGATTTTTGAGAAATCCATCGTCAGCGGCGCCACCCAAAGCGGGTCGTCCCGGTAGATCACGTGACTCAGCCGCAGGAAACGGCGCAGGTCCGCGCCGCGCCGGGTCAGCGGTTTCACGATGGTATCACTCATGGGGCGGCACGCGGAATGGCAGCAAACACAGGTCACAATCTCAAGAATATCCGGCGCCGGTACAGCCAATATACCAGACCGAAGGCCAGCAACAGACTTGTCACCGCGATCAACAACTGGCCGAAGCCTTGGGCGATGTTTTGTTCGAGCCAGGCATGGGCATCCTTGCCGATAAGCCCCCACGCGGACTCGCTGAACCAGTCAATCACCTTGGATGCGAGGTAAATGGTGATGGAGTTCATGCCCATCCAGACGAAGGGCTGACACCAGCGCTGGAATCGCAAAACATCCACGACCCAATAAAACGCTGCCAGCAGGATTGCGCTGTAGCCGCCGGCCACCAGCACGAAGGAGGAGGTCCAGATTTTTTTGATCACTGGAAACTGCACATTCCACACCCAGCCCAGCGCGATTCCGGCGAGGCCAAATGAAACGAGCAGGATGAGTTTGCGCCCGTCCCGCACGGATTGATTCGCCAGCAACAGTCCCGCGAAAACTCCAAGCAAGCCCGTGACCAGCGCGGGGAGGGTGCTGAGATAGCCCTCGGGGTCAAAATAATTGTCATACTTCCGCCCCGGCAGGTACTGGAAATCCAGATGATCCGAGACGTTGAGTCCGGGGTCATACTTGGCCGTGACCCGGTTGGTGGTGGCGTGGAACATCTCCCTGGCCGCCATCCAAGCCGGACCATTTGGGTTTCTGGAGGGATTTGCCCGCTCGCGGAATAATGCTGCAGTGTCAGTCTCGCCAGCTTGATCCGCCAGCGCCGCCAGATTCTGGTTGGTTAATTGGATATTGCGAACCGGCACGAACGTCATCAGCGCCCAATAGCCGGTCAGCAAGGCTATGCCCACCGCAAGCAAAGTGCGTGGTTTAAGGAAACAGAACAGCAGTCCCACGCAAAAATAAACCAGCGCGATCCGGTTTAGCACCCCCATCAACCGGATGTCCGGCCAGGCCAGACTGAACCCATTGGAATAAATCAAGCCCGCTCCAAACAACAGCAGGCTGCGGCGCCCCAAACGTTTCACCGCGGCCGCCCGTCCTGCCTGTTGCAGTGTCTTGTTCAGCGAAAAAACCAGCGAGACGCCGACGATGAAGATGAACAGCGGAAAAATCAGGTCGTAGAAACGAAAGCCCTCCCACTCGGCATGGGTCAGTTGATAAGCGAGGAAACGCGTAGGCGCGCTCTGGCTCATTTGGTTGAGCGCCGCGACAAGGGCGTCGGCGCCGATGATCCAAAACATGTCGAATCCGCGCAGCGCGTCCAGCGCCATGAGGCGTCGGGAAGTGGATCGCCCCGCCGGAGAGGATTCCGGTTGTGGGCTGTCAGTCAGCGTGCTCATGGCGTCGAAGTGCGTTAGCTGTAGGCAAAACCGGGCGGCGCATCAACAGGAAAGAATCCGAAAGCATCCGAATGATGAGTCGCGTCGGATGGGGAACGCTTTCCGGGCAACGATGCCCAACGATGCTGTTGAATCTCGCCGATTTGTTTCCTGACGAGGATTTCCGGTTCCATTTGCGCTTCCAGCGGAGCGTGCCAGTTGAATTCTTCGCCGCAACGACTGAGCACGAGGCCCTGATCGCCGAGCGTCGGCGCTGGCTGCTAGGTGAACCAGACGTTTACGCGGCGCTGTTGCCGCCGGGCGAGCGGCTGCTGGAGGAAGCGGCTCAACTGGCGCGATAGTGGAACGGTTTCAGGCTTCCGTTTCTGCAAGTGAAGGCCGACCCGGTGGCGCGGGTTCGGTTGGGTCGCGCGTTGGAAACGATGCCGGGGGCGATGGCGTGTTACAAAGGGATCGCTTCCGTAAGGAGCAAGATCATTCGCTGGCTGTTTGAGTGAGCATTGAGCGGAAGCGGACGCAAATTGATTCGCTTCCCTGCGTGTATAAGTCACCAGCGAGGCCCACGAGGTTCGACTGGACACGCGCCAGCGCGCGTCGTCCAGTCAGTTGGTTATTCCCACGCGCAGGGCGGTGTGCAAATTGGTTGGTGCTCCCATCGGCGACCGGTCACTTGGCCTTGCCTTTGCCTTTGCCTTCACCAGCGTTCTGCGGAACCCTCACCGTCACGATACCCGTTGAACTGTTGCCGGCCACATCGCTGCAAATGATCGTAATCGTGTAACTGCGTTCGCTCCCATCCGAATTCTTCCTGGCCGCGAGGTTTGCCGTAAGGTCGCCGGTGATTGCAATGTCGCCGGGCGCCACCGGTTGGTTGGCGGTTATTGAGAGAATCCGGGACATCGGTGCCGGGTCGCAGGAATCAGTTGCGACCACCGAGATCAGAACCCGCACGAGCTTGTTATTCGGCGGCGTCAGCACGTTCGGGCTCGCCGTCACGGAACTGATGCCGGGCGGCGTGGTGTCCGCGATCGTCAGCGCCACTCCGGTGGTGGCTTCATTGCCCGATGCATCCCTCACGGTCACGGTGATCGTGTGATTGCCCAGGCTGAGGAGCGAACCGACGACCGGGTTTTGGGTGATGAGCAGCGCTTCGGCGGGAGTGCAGTTATCGGTGGCCACAATACTGGCCACGATGCTGGGAACGCTACCCGCACAATCTGCGTTGGCCGGAACTACCAGCGCCACCGGGCTGTTCACGATGACCGGTGCGGTCAGGTCGGCACTCGTCACCACCACTTCATCCTGGGCGGACGCGCCGTGCGGATCTCTCACCGTGAGCGTGAGTAGATGCGTGCCGGGAAGAAAATAGGCGGTAAGTTGAGCTTCGTTGCCAACCACATTGCCGTTCATGCTCCACTCAAAGGTGAGAGGATCGCCATCGGGATCGGAGGAAAGGCTGCCATCAAGCTTTACAGGTTCGGAGCATTCCGTGGTTTGATCGGGACCGGCCTTTGCCACCGGCGGTTGATTTGCTCCGGTGGTGAGTTCCAGAATGAACCACTCAAGATTCTCTTCGTAGATGCCGTACCCGGCGATCCGTCCTGAATCATTGATGAATTCCGCGCTCATCAATTCCCAACCGGAATCAGACGGCAACAGGCTGTTCAGGTCCATCATGACACCGTCTTGCCAGAGAAACGCGAGCAGATTGCCATTGATGGTTGTCGAGTGGCCGACGACTTGGCCGAGGTTGTTGATTGCAGTCGGAACGCTGTAATCGCCTCCTAGTGTACCCAGGTCGGTCAGCGTTCCGTTGTCGTAGATGAAACCGTGCAGCTCCCCGTCAGCCGTGTTGGCGAAGCCGATGACTTGGCCGAGCTCATTGAGTCTGTACGCCGTAGAGTAGGTGCCTCCCAGCGTTCCGAGGTCGGTCATGACGCCGTTGGCAAAGACAAAGGCATGCGTCTCGTAGTTATCAAGTTCGGACTCGCCCACGACCAGCCCGGCGTTGTTTACCGCGGAGGCTGAACTGTAGCTACCTCCAAGCGTGCCGAGATCAGTCATGACGCCGTTGGCGAAAAGGAACGCGTGGTTCACGAAGTTGCCGGTCGTCGAGTCACCGATTACGGTGCCGGAATCATTGATGGCCACGGCGGTGCTGTAACTGCCTCCGAGCGTGCCGAGGCTGACCATCTGCTCATCCGAATACAGGAAAGCCTCCATGCCCTCATTGCCCATACTCCATGAATACCCGACAATCTGGCCCAGGGCATTGATTGCCGTCGCGCTGCTGAACGTGCCTCCGAGCGTACCAAGGTCCACCACCGTTCCGTCGGCAAACAGGGCGGCATGAGTTGCCAAGTCTTCATTGAGATTGGCTTCCCCGGCGACCTGGCCCGCGGCGTTTATTGCGAAGCCTATACTGATGGTACCGCCCAAGGTGCCCAAGTCCGCCACGCTGCCGCTGTCATAACGAAATGCGTGGGTGGCAGTGTCTCCGGGGAGGTAGGAGTAGCCGGTCAACTGGCCGGTGGCATTCATGCCGTAAACGATCGCGCCATATGTTCCCCCAAAAGTAGGCATTTTGGTAATGGTTGCGTTCCCCGTTTCGTTGGCTGGGATACTGGTGGCAACCAGGATCAAAGTCGCCGCCAGGGCACGGCAAAGGATATTGCGGTATGTTTCTTTCATGCTTCTACCTTCCTTGTTTCAGAGACTCAAGTGTTCGCTGTGTTCCGTCACGGTGAAAGCAGGGAGCGGGCCAGATACGGGGCGCCCACTTTTCACAGTTGGACACTCGAAAGCAGGGCTGATTCGACACCGCAGCCGCAAGAATGACTACCCGTTGTCTTTTGTGTCCAGCAAGACACGCTCACTTTATGGACACAACGGGCCTTGAAGAGTGGCTCGCTGAAGAGCGGTACAGGAGCTGGTGGATACGATGGTTGTGCTCGTGCAAAAAGCGCAGTTGCATCAAAGCGGAATGAACTGACGCGTCCCAGGGTCGTAGGCGAATAACTGCGCCGTCGCAATTTTGAAGAACCAGCCGTGCAGGTGGAGGGAACCGTCGGCCAGTCGTTGCTGCACGGATGGATACGAGTGCAGATTCTCCAGTGCAAACAACACGTTTTCCTCGGCGGCGGCGGTGGATCGTTCCGTGTCGTTCGTCAGGTGCTTATACTCGGTTTGGATGATTTGCTTCACCGGGTCGGCCACGCGCAACCACTCCTCGAGGTGGGGCATGGTGCTGATTCGCTCGTTGGGCTGCATGAGGGTGTCCATGGCACCGCATTGTGAATGGCCGCAGACGACGATGTCGTTGACGCGCAGGACCTCCACGGCGAATTCAATGGCGGCGGCGGTGGAATTGGTGCTCCCGGTGACGTGCCCCGGCGGGACGATGTTGCCCACGTTCTTGACCACGAACAAATCGCCCGGCTCGCTTTGGGTGATCAATTCCGCCAGCACGCGCGAGTCTGAACAGGTGATAAACAAGGTGTGTGGCTTCTGACCTTCGCGGGCCAGCTTGCGGAAGAGGTTCCGGTAACGGCCAAACTCCTCCGCTTGAAACCGGTGAACCCCTTCAACAAGTTTTTGCATTAGATCCGTTCCGTAGCCGCCGACGTGAGGAGGCGGACTCTGTTGCGCGGTGAATCGGTCGTGGCCGGATCACGTCAGGCGGCGAGGGTCTTGTTCTTCGCGCGCGATTCCTCGGCCAGCCTCAATTTGAACTCGTCGAGCTTCTGCTGCAACGCTGCATCGCCGCTGCCGATGATTTGCGCCGCGAGCAGGCCGGCGTTTCGCGCGGCGTTAATTCCCACCGTGGCCACCGGCACGCCGGGTGGCATCTGGACGATGGAAAGCAATGAGTCCATCCCGTCGAGTGCCTTGCCCTGAATCGGTACGCCGATGACTGGCAGGGTGGTGAATGCCGCCGTGACTCCTGGCAAATGCGCCGCGCCGCCGGCGCCGCAGATGAACACACGCAGTCCGCGATCCCGCGCGCCGCTGGCGTATTGTTCCAAGTCGCGCGGCGTGCGGTGGGCGGATATCACTTTCGCTTCCGACGCGATGCCGAATTCCTTGAGCGCCTCGGCGGCAGCCTTCATTACGGGCCAATCGGAATCGCTGCCCATCAATATGCTGGCCAAAGGTTTCGTTTCCATGTCTTTCATCTCGGTGTTGGTTCAGTTGGTAGCGTTGATATAAAACAACTCGCGGTTGGGGAAAACAAAATTCCGCGCTGGCTACGCATAAAGTTTTCGACACGCCCCGAACTGCCGCTCACTGAATCGAGATGAAAGCTGCGCTCCGGCGCAGGCCTCAGTCCGCTTCACTCGGCGGAGTCTCGGAACGGGGCGACTTTGGCAGGCGTGCCCATGTAGAACATTCCAATCTGCCCGCACGGAGCTTGATCTTCCCCCGGCTTCCGGTCTAGCGTGCGGCATGATTGATTCTCCAAGGGTACTGGGACTGGGCTGGTTGCGGGAAAGATTTGTCTGGCTGTTACTGGCCGTCACAACCGCGGGATACATGCCGGCTGCGGAGCCAACGCCTAGCGCCTGGGAGACGGATCCCTCTGGCTGGGTGGACTTGATGCCTGCCAGTGAGTTGAAGGGCTGGTCGCGTGTCCCGGTTCCGCCGAGCGCGCCGCTGGGCCGGCCCCAATGGCACCTGGACGATTCCGGCAGGGTGCTGGTCTGCGACGGCGACGGCGGGCACGACATGCTGTTGTATGACCGCGAATTCGGCGACGCAGTGTTCCACCTCGAATTCCGCTACACGAAGATCGAAGGAAAGACTGGTTACAACAGCGGCGCGTACGTGCGCAACTCCAAGGACGGCGCGATCTGGCATCAAGCGCAGTTCGGCGACGGCAAGGACGGATTCCTGTTCGGGGAAACCCCGGGAGCGGATGGAAAGAAAAAGTTCTTCACCACCAGGAAGGACGTGACGGATGGCCGCGTGAAGCCGGCGGGGGAGTGGAACACACTTGAAATCACGGCGCGGGGCAAGGTCCTGACATTATGGATCAACGGCGCGGTTACGTGCCAGTTCGAGAACTGCGGCAGTCCGCGAGGCTTGGTGGGATTGGAGGGGGAAGGCTACCGGATCGAGTTCCGCAACCTTAAGGTCAAGGAACTCAAGTAAGCCCCGGGACTGCTCAAACCAACCAACACGCCAAACGCCGCGAGTTAACGCGGCTTGGTTTGCCGGCGGGAAGTTTAACCTGCGGCTGAACAGGGACGAAAGTCAGCGGCGAGCCTCGACTTTTCGCTTGTCACCTGTCACCCATCGCGCGTTCCATTCCCCACGGCATGACCACGGCGAACAAAGTCACCATTCTGCGGATTCTGTTGATTCCGTTTTTTGTCGTTGAAGTGCTGTATTACGTCAAATCCGGCAACGAACTGCACTTGATCGCCGCGTTGTTCACGTTTGCAGTGGCCTCCATTTGCGATGGCGTGGACGGTTATATCGCGCGGCGCTATAACCAGATCAGCGAACTGGGCACCATGCTCGATCCGCTCGCTGACAAACTGCTTCTGGTGTCGGCCGTCGTGCTGCTGAGCTTCGATCACGGCCCGCTGCTGGGCCAGATACCACTGTGGTTGACCGGTACAATTATTGGACGCGATGTGCTGTTGTTAATCGGGCTGGTGGTCATCCAATTGACCGTCGGCAAAGTCCACGTGCGCCCGCGCATCCTGGGCAAGGTGGCGACCGTGCTGCAAATGGTTTCCGTGCTCTGGATTCTATTGCGATGGGATGCCGGCTGGGGAGCGCACTTGCTCGTGTGGCTGACGGTTGGGGCGGCGATTTGCACGGGCGTGTCCGGTTTGCTCTATGTCTGGGATGGCGTGCGTCAGTTGAGTGCCAGCCCCAGCAGTCTGGCCAAGTCACCGCCCCCAAAAACTTGACCGGTTCGTTTGCGCCCGGCTCAACTGCCGCTAACTTCACTCAATTCTGAACCAATACTATGGCCACTGAACTTAAACTCACCCTCAAGGAAGGCGACCAAGCCCCTGCGTTTACCGCTGCGACGAGCGGCGGCGGTAAGATCTCGCTCGCGGATTTCCAGGGCCAGCACGTCATTCTGTATTTCTACCCAAAAGACGACACGCCCGGCTGTACGAAGGAAGCGTGCGCTTTCCGCGATCACTTCGCCGCATTCAAAAAGAAAGGCGCGGTGGTGCTCGGCGTCAGCACCGACCCCGTGAAGTCGCATGACAAATTCGTGGAGAAATTCAATCTGCCGTTCACGCTGCTTGCTGACGACGACAAGAAAATCGTCGAGGCCTACGGCGTGTGGGGACAGAAATCTTTCATGGGTCGAAAATACCTGGGCACCCATCGTGTCACGTTCCTCATTGGTCCGGATGGCCGGATCAAGAAAATCTGGCCTAAGGTGAAGCCGGAGGAACATGCGGCAGAAGTGCTGGCGGCGCTTTAAGAGTGTGTTCCGTAAGTCAGTTGCTGAATTTGAGGATTTGCGGGTGAAACCTCGTTTTTCCTTGGCGGCTCATCTTTCAGCCGGCAGGCCCAATTCCAACTGACGCGCTTGCAAGCCGGCCAGCAGCGCCGCTTACGCCGGAGTGTCCAGCCAAGGCATCGTCCGCAACAACACCGCGCTGTCCGCCCATAAGCTCCGGCCCAGCGTTGCTGTATGCCCCAACGCAACGGAGACTCAGCAGTGGCACCGCGCCTTCATCCGGCTTTCCCACGGGCAAGCCGGATGGAAAGGACGCTCGGCGCGATCACCCCACAGGTCAAAACGGACGACTCCCACGCGCCTCGGCCCTTTCCAATCCTTTGGCGATTAGGCGGCGGAGATATCATGTTCTCACCAGATATGAGGTGCGAATCTATAATGGACTTTCTGGCAATAGTCGCCATAGCCGGGAAGGCGTTCGCTGAGAAACTTTTCTTCGTCAAGGAGTCTTAGGATGATTAAGATCAGCCATGCAAGGGCGAAAGGCAATCCCCACCACGACCCCAAGGCGAGCGGAGTAAAGAGAACCACCAGGAGAGCGCCTGAATACATCGGATGCCGGACGATGCCGTATGGCCCGGTGGAAATCACCTTCTGTTCGGGAAGGATCGCAACAATCTGTGATGCAAAACTGTTTTCTTTGAAGGCTTGAAACTGAACGAAGAAACCGAGCAGCACCGCGATGTCCGCTCCGATCACAACCACCGGCGGAATGGACGACCAACCCAAGCGGTGATCAAACGCGGATATGAGCACCGTCAAAATAAGGAAGATGTTTACCAGCAACATTATGACCTTTTGACTGACTCTGATCTCAGTTCGCGGTCCGCCCTTCAATCGACGTTGCATGAGCTCGGGATCATTATTTAGAAGATGGATAGTCGTTAGCAACTGCGGGACGAAATACACTATCAGGAACACCCACCCCTCCCAAAACTTCAATGATGCCGCTGAAACGAACACGAGCAAGCTGACGGCAAGGAGTTTTTTGACGAAGCTGATTAGCGCCTTGGCGGTCAAAGAGCTCATAGGGCAGATGCATGGTTAGCCGCCTACGACCAAGCTCAGCGACCGCCGCCGGAAGCGCCCGGTCGGCTGCAACAATCGCGGCCAAATTACCCGCACCGTCCGACTGCCCAGCGAGGCGGCGGTTCGCTGCAGCGCTCTGGTTAGGCATCCTACTCCGGTCTCGGCTGGTCTGGTGCATTTGTAAATTGCTGCTCTGTCCCCACAAAAAAATTCGCATACGTCTTCTCTACACTCTTCGTCTGCACACTACCTGTCCCTCCTCCCCAAATGAGACCGCCACCGCCCGAGACTGTGCTCGGAATCTCGGCGCGAGATTTTCCGACGTAAACATATGTGTCCTTCGCCCATCCAAACTCAAGGGCTGAACTGGTGCAACAGCGCCCGTCACTGCCTATCTGAAAAACTACTTTCCCGTCTCTCTTGCTAAGTGGCGGACAATTGGTCCTACCAAACTCAATCAGAACCCAGCCAGTGAATCCCTCTGGAATCTCATAAACGCACGGAGTTCTCGCCTTCTCGCAGCCAGCGAAAGCCAAAACGAACCCCAGAGCTAGGAGGAGCGCTCTCATGGATGCCTAACAGTATTGATTGTCCGGGACCCGTTGGCCATTGGTCAACTGACAGGTTCGACTCATGGGACGGTTCTACGCCTGACCGGCTTGGCTGACAAGCCTTGTTTTGAAGATTTGTTCCGCGGCGTTCTTGCAGGCGCAGGATGCGTTGGCGGAGATTTGAGGCTTGCGCTGCGGAGGGGCAAAGACAAATTGGGTTTGTCTTTGGCCAGAGGCACGGCAGCACTTTGGAGCGTGCTGCCGTCCGCACGTTAAATGTATCGCGACGGTGACGCTTGGTTTTCAGGACGGGCACTTCGAAGCTGGCGATGGTCTTGCGGGAGATTCCGAACACACCGAAGATTTCATTCCAAAACGTCTGTTTGTCGGCGCTTTTGCTGGTGTGGTGCCTGGCTTCCCTGGCGAAGCGGATGGTGCGGTTGACGGAATCGCGATTTGACACGGCGGGCGATGTGAACAATTCTTTCCGGCGTAACTCGAAACCCGTTAACCATCGAACAAAGGAATTACGAATTATGGCAATTGCAGTTGGAACGAAAGCGCCGGACTTCACGCTCAAGTCCAAGTCGCCCGTGGATGCGGACGTTAAATTGAGCGACAACTTCGGCAAGAAAAACACCGTGCTGCTGTTCTTCCCGCTGGCTTTCACGGGCGTTTGCACCACGGAAATGTGCGACATCACCGCCGGCCTTGGCGCTTACGCCGGCCTCAATGCCGACGTGATTGCCGTCAGTGTGGACAGTCCGTTCGCGCAGCAGGCGTGGGCGCAGAAGGAGAAAATCGGCGTCAAACTCGCCAGCGATTTGAACAAGGAAGTCATCAAGCAGTATGACGTGGTGTTCCCGATGCTGGCCGGGGTGGGGGACACGGCCGCCCGCGCGGCGTTCGTGATTGATAAGCAGGGCGTCGTGCAATACAGCGAGCAAACGCCCACGCCGAAAGATCTGCCCAACTTCGAGGCGATCAAGGCTGCGCTCGGGAAGTTGGGCTGACGCGCAGCCACAAGTCGGATTTGCACGGACGCCGGCAACGGCGTCCTTTTTCATGCCCTGAATGCGCGGTCCCGAAATCGTGGAGATTCAGCATGAACCGGGTAGTGGCACAGGCGTCTCGCCTGTTCGAATGGAAACGAACGGGCAGGATGCCCATACCACTGCTGCGTTCATGGTATCAATGCGTGTCCAGATTTGGAGGTCGAGGCTCCCCTTGAACCGGAGCGCCGGTCTCCGACCCGGCGCGAACCTGCGTTTGCCCACCAACTCGCCGGGTCGGGAGACCGGCGCTCCATCGGGCGTTATGGTTCCCGCACGCAGATCACATTGATCAAATCCAATCCCAGACCGGCCGACTTCTCATTCTGGCCAATCAGTTTGAACATCAGGTTGTTTGGCCCGGCGGGCAGGTTCAGTTTGCCGAGCAACAACCGCCCGCTGCGTTCGGGCTTTTCGGAATAAAGATCCACTGGCGCGGCGACTGGATTTTCGTTCTGGAACAGTTGCACCTTTGCCTGCGCCGGTCCTTTCACCACCTCAATGTAGATGGCATATCGGCCGGCGACGGGCAGATCGCACACCGGCGAGAGAAAGTGCGGTCCGAACCAGTCGTTACCCTCTGCTGTGAGTGAGAGATAGCGGATTTCTTCATCGCCAAGCCGCGTTTTTTTGCGCGTCAGGCTTGCCCGCTCAAATGACCACGCATAGATCGGCGTCTGCCACCCTGCGGGGAAGATCACTTCCTGGAGATCGTTGACGGCGCGTTCCTTCAGCGGCGGCACCGACAACTCCGCTGTTGGCCGGCGCTCTGAGTAAAGGTAGGTGACACTGCAATAGTCCGTGAGGATGTTATTCTTCTCGCCCGCGTGCTCAATCGTTTGGCGGAGGCTCTGGCGGAACGGATAGGCATCGCCAAGGAAGAAACGATAACCACCCGTGCGTCCAAGATGTTTGGCGTAGCCAAGGCAGCCACTCAATGGGAAGGAAATACGTTTCTCCCAGCGATCTGGAATGTCATACCAACCGCCGTTGAAAAAATCCTCCGAACCAGTGCCGTGGATCACCAGTTCGCCATCAATCGTTGTTTGGTCGTCGCCCTCGAAAAAGAGCGTTTTGCCAGACTCGAATCCTTGTGATTGCAGCACCGCACCCACGAGATGGCCGCGTCCCTGAGTTTCAATGAACGTGTAAGGCTCGCCCAGCCTGGTGGGATTCTCGCGCCGCCACAGGGCGTAGAACTTGCCTTCGTTCGTTTGGCGCGCCACGGCGGCGTGCAGGACTTCCGCGCGAAGTTCGACGGGCGTGGTCCGCTCCGAGACGACTTCGATGACGGCGCTACGGTCGAACGGCATGGGGAAGTAGCAGTAATTGATGTCGGCGGTGGTGCCGACAAGCAGGGATTGCATGGCCGGTTGCCCCCAGGCGTAGCCAAAGAAATCCCCGAGCGGACAAAGCACCGCGGGTGGTTCACCGTCAAAGCTGATCTTCAACAATAGATCGCGGGCTTTGCTGGTCAGCGCGTCGGTTGGCGAGATTCGCAGGCCGACAATGCGCCCGCCGGTGCTGGTCTTGAAGAGCGTCTTCGTTGAATTCGGTTCAAGTTTCACGGCGGCCTGGGTGATCTCCACCTTGGCGCCGGGTGGCGTGGTGAATTGGCTGATATCTGATCCTGAACGCGAGAAAAGTTCTGCTACCTTTTGATAAGCGCTCAGGTCCGCAGGCGAAGGCTTCGGATTGAACGTGGTCACGCCGGCGTCTGCCTCGTACAGCGCATAGTTGATTTGATAAAACTGTACCCTGGGCGCGCGGATGCGCACGACACAGGATTTCTCAAAGGGCAGGGGAACGTAACAGTAATAACCGCCCGCTCCGAAGCCGACCAGCGGACGCGGAAACGCCGCATGCTCGCCCAGGAACAACTCCCGAAACTTCACTTCGATGCGCGGCTTGGTTTCGCCGTCGAACAGAAATTCCAAGACGTCATCGGTCGGGGTTGGCGTCCAGATGCGGTAAATCACACCTGGTCCTTTCAAATCCGCTAGCACGAGTCCCTCGGCATCCTTGCGCACGAAGGAATACCGGCCGGAGAAGCCGTCGTCGTTGCCGCCGGAGCGGTCGTAGCTGGTGACCGCGCCAATTTTGGTTGAAGACTTGAAGGCGGGCAGACGATCCAAACGATACAATTCTTCCATGCCCCAGGAGGCGGCGACGCAACGCAGCGGCAGGCTGGCTAACAGGAGACAACCGATGGCGAGGAATGATGCAACTCTCATACGGACGCTTTTAGCAGAACGAAGGCGGTCATGCCATCGCGATCTGAAGAAGAATCGCGCTTGAATTTACGGTTGCGCGCGTCATGCTGCCCTTGGCTATGAAGAAAAGTTCTCTCCCATCCCGCACGACGGTCAATTCCAATGCTCACGCTTATTCGCGGCGGCAGTTTCTGCGCACCGCCGCGCTGACGACTTTGGCGGCGCCGTTGCTGCTGCCTTCAGGTTTGCGCGCCGCCGCGCCGAATTCAAAATTGAACCACGCCTGCATTGGCGTGGGCGGCATGGGCGTGGGCGACCGGGGCACCTTCGCCCGGCACTCAAAGCTGCAGATCGTCGCGTTGTGCGACGTGGATGCCAACGCCCTCGACAACGCGGCAAAGGATTTCCGTAGCGCCCGGAACTATTCAGACTGGCGGGAGTTGTTGGCGACGGAGGGTGATCGAATTGATTCGGTCAATGTCACGGTGCCGGATCACATGCACTTTCCCATCGCCTACAACGCGATTCAGCGGGGCAAACATGTGTATTGCCAGAAGCCCATGTGTCACGATGTTGCGGAGGTGCGTGCGCTCACCCAGGCCGCCGAGGCGAAAAAGGTGATGACGCAACTCGGCACGCAGATGGCCGCCAGCCTTGGCGAGCGTACGATGGTGCTGATGCTCAAGACCGGGGTCATCGGCAAGATCAAGCACGTCTATCTCTGCGCAAACCGGCCGGGTGCGGTGGAACATTACCGGCTTGTCGGACCGCGCCCCGCCGCCGGTGGCCCGCCGCCGGCGCATCTGAAATGGGATCACTGGCTCGGCACGGCGCCGGTTCGCCCTTATGCGCCGGACATTTATCATCCAGTGAAATGGCGTGCCTGGCTGGATTTCGGCACGGGCTGGTCGGGTGACATTGGCTGCCACATTTTTGACGCTGTGTGGAAGGGGCTAGGCCTGCAACCCGCGCTCGACGTGATCGCGAAGGTGCAGGAGTCGTGGCAGAACTCGCCCGCGCGCCGTGCTGACACCTGGCCACAGGGACAGCACATTACCTGGACGTTTCCCGGCAACGAACTCACGCAGGGCAGGACCCTTCCCGTGGAATGGTATGACGGCGAATACTTCCCGCCGGAAGCCATTCGCGCGCTTTACTCGGTCAAGGATTACCCGTCGGAGTCGGCAATGCTCATCGGCACCGAGGGTGCGCTGCTTTATGAACTGGGCCGCAGCCCGATTCTGTTGCCCGAAAAGAAATTCGAGAACCAGCCGCGCCCGAAGCTCGAACCGCGTGATCATTATCATCATTTCGTGGACGCCTGCCTGGGACTGGCGAAGAATGAATCCCATTTCACCCAGACCGGGCCGATGACCGAAGCTATTCTGCTCGGTACGGTGGCGGTGCGGGTTCCGGGCCAGAAGCTTCAATGGGATCACAACGCCATGAAGGTCACGAATCACGCCCACGCCAACTCGCTGCTGCGGCGGAAATATCGTGAAGGCTGGCAGGCCGGCACTTTTTGAGTAGATCGCCCCGCTCTACTTGAATCCGCGCCACAATTGAATCGTCACCCAACATTATGAAAAGTATCTCGCGCAGTTCCAAATTCACCCGCCGTCAGTTTCTGGCCACCACCAGCCTGGCCCTGGCCGCACCGGCTTTCGTTCCCGCCAGCGTGCTGGGCCGGGGCGGTGCCGGCGCGCCGTCCAACCGGATTACCCTGGGCGTCGTGGGCTGGGGCATGCAGGGGCCGGGCAACACGCGGGCCCTGATGAACCACGCCGACTGCCAGGTTGTGGCCGCCTGCAACATTCACAAGCAGCACCTGAAAGCCTGCTTGGGCACGATCAACGGTCACTACAAGAACCAGGACTGCAAAGGTTACCATGATTATCGTGAAATGATGGCCCGGAAGGACATTGATGCCGTCATGCTGGCTGTGCCCGACAACTGGCACGCGCTCATGGCCGTCGAGGCGGCAAACAACAAGAAAGACATTTATGGCGAGAAGCCGCTGGCGCGCACCATTGCCGAGCAGCAGGCCATTGTGAAAGCTGTCCAACGCAACCAGCGCATCTGGCAGACCGGTTCGTGGCAGCGGTCAGAGCGCAATTTCCATTATGGCTCGGAGATCGTTCGCAATGGCTTGATCGGAAAACTCAAGCGGGTGGAAGTCGGTCTGCCCAGCGGTCATCATGATTTCGCGGGCACGTCCAAGGGACTGATCGCAAAGCTGGCTCAATTACCAGACAAACCCAGGGACCTTACCAAGATCGTGCCGGGCACGCCGGCATGGGACCTGGCAGTGACGCCACCACCTGCGGACCTCGATTATGAAATGTGGGTGGGCCCGTCGCAGATGGAGCCGCACATCGAGGCGCGCGTCTTCATGAACTGGCGCTGGAACTACAACGTAGGCGGCGGCCAATTACTCGACTGGATCGGTCATCACTGCGACATCGCGCATTGGGGCATGGATTGCGACAGCTCCGGCCCCACCGAAGTGGAAGGCATCGGCGAATTCCCCGCGAAGAACGCCATCTGGAACACCTGCTCTAAGTATCGCATCACGGCCAAGTATCCGGGAGATGTCGAGATGGTGCTTGCCGGGGGACACGGCGACATTCGCGGTGGGACCAAATGGATCGGCACCGACGGCTGGGTGTGGGTGAATCGCGGCAATGCGTTTGAATCCTCCAATCCTGATTGGGCGGAATCACGCCGGTTGCCGGACGACGTGCGCAAGGTGAAGCTGTACGAATCCAGCGACCATTCCCGGAATTTCCTCGACTGCATCAAATTCCGGAAACCCACGATTACGCCGGTCGAGACCGCGCATTCCTCGGCGATCCCCGGACACCTCGGTCTCATCGCCATGATGGTTGGGCGCAAGCTCAAGTGGGATGCGAAGAAGGAAGTCATCGTTGGCGACGCGGAAGCGAGCAAGCTGCTGACTCGCACCTACCGCAAGCCTTGGAAGCTGGCGGGAGTCTGAGTTGCAGATGGTGACTTGTCTGCGGGGCCGCGCTCTCGCCGCCGTAGGGGGCTGGTTGGCCCACCCGTTGGGCGCGCCATGTGGCGAAGGATTCCGGCCGCAAGAGGCTGCCCGCGCCCTTTAAGCCACGACCTGACGAATGGCCGGACAACGCCATCACGCTGTGCGGGCTGGGCCATGCCACGATATGTGCTCCTGCTTTCGTACGCGCACGTGGATCATTTGGACCTGCCCTCCCAGCGGTGTTTTGCTGGCAAAGTTCTGACGGTAACTGCCAAGGACACGGATGATCTACTGCGTCCGCCGGACCGTCGAAGCGATACGTAACCAGCCCCGACGAGGACTTCAGTTGGAAAGCCCCGTAGGGACGAGGGAAAATAGCCCAGCGATTTATCGCTGGGACAACGGCCAACAAATCCGGCCAAGCCCCGTGGGGGCGAAAGAGATCATTGAACAAGCCGGCGATCATCGCTTTCGTCCCTGACGGGACTCGTTCCCCTTCCGGCCGGAAACCCAGCGATAAATCGCTGGGCTATTGTCTTCCGCCCTGCTGGGCTGTCACGTCGAGGGCTTCCCGCCCAACACCTTCTTCCGCCAATTCTGCACGCTCATCGCGTCGAACCGCTCGCCCTCGAAGACGATCTGCTTCACGGTCTCTCCGTCGGCACTCGCCCCTTTCAAGTAAGCGCTCACGTCCATCCAGCGGATTTCGCCATCTGACGTGCGGATGACCAGCATGACGGCGTAAGCCTGCTGCTGCCAGTAATCGGCCCAGCGCCGGTTCTTGATCTGAAACACCTCCGCGCCATCGCGCTGGCGTTTCTTGAGGTAGGAATCGCCAGACTTGAGCTGCACATAGAGACGCTTCCCGGAGGCGCGGCCCTGGTCGTCCTTGAACTCGATCTCGCCATCCATCCCGTGATCGCTGTTCGCGTAACCGCGGTAGATTTGCCCGGCTTCGGCCACGATGAATCCCGTGTGATGCACCGCCAGCAATTCGCGGCTCTCGTTGTCAATCACCGCCTGCCCCTCGCTCTGCATCTCGCGCACCTGCTCCTTCACCGCCGGCGACTCGAACTTCTCCTCGATCACATCACGCAGCAGGATCGGTTTGCCGCAATCCGGACAGAACACCTTCCCCTTGCCGCCGGGAGCCAGCGCCTTGGCGATCTTCGCCTGTGAAAAGTCCCGTCACGGACGACCGAACATAGCCCAGCGATTCATCGCTGGGAAGACGGCCAAACAATCGGTTCAAGCCCCGTGGGGGCGAAAGAAGACATGCGCAAGGTGGCGATCACTTCTTTCGTCCCTGACGGGACTCGTTCCCCCGTCGCCCGAGAACCCAGCGATGAATCGCTGGGCTATTTTCTTTCGCCCTACCGGGCTGACCAAACCTTTCCAGCAGCGTGCGCAACACCACTGGCTCGTCCTCGCGCGGCAGGCGTTTGAAATCCTGGTAATCCAAATCCCCGACCAGCAGTTCGTCCTCGCGGATGCAGCCCAACTCCTGCGGATGTTTGCGTACCTTCCGCACCACGGCGGCGGCGTAGCGGCTGAGCACCTCCGGCCGCAGTAGGATGAAGCCGCCAAAGTCCAGCCGCTGGATCATGCCCGGCCCGGCCAGCAGGCCCACCACCGCCTCCAACTCCGCCAGCTCGAAATGCTCCCCGCGCAGCGTCATCTCCATCCGCTGCTTCAATTCGGCCAGGCGGATCAGGACCAGGCCGCTGTCGCGCAAGCTCAGGATTTCCTGCTTCAGCCGGTGATAGAGCGCGGGCGACGTTGTCTCCGGGATGCTCTTCCAATCAATTGCCAGCACGATGGCTTCGCGGAGTTGGTCGCATCCTTTTCCGGTCTTCGCGCTCGTCTCATGCAGCGGGCCAAGGAAGCGGCGTTCCCCCATGAACTTCTTCATGCTGGCGGCGCTGACCACGAGGCCGCCGCGATCAGTGCGCGCGGCAGCAGCAGCTTGGCAAACGGTTTCCGCGCCGCCTTCTGGAGGTCGCGGTCCCAATGACCCAGCCCCTCAAAAGGATTTTCGTTCTGCGGATTGAACACCAGCACCGCTGCCGCGGTATCATCCATGAAGAGCTGATGCACCAGGCGATAATCCACCTGCCCCGCGAAATCCCACAGCCAAATTTCGCGCTCCACGCCGGCTTCCTTCTGGTCATGTCGCAACGGCCAGTGGGTCGCCCAGGCTCCGTCGGTGGAAGGAAGCGGTTTGGCGTCTTCGACCTTGATGCCGTGGGCGAGGTAGTTGGAGAGACCCGTCTTGCCCACGCCGCTCTCGCCGACGAGCAGGACTTTGGCGTTCGTGTAATGAACTTGCACCGGCGTGATCGGCGAGAGCGGCACGGTGATCTGCGGTGCTCGGTGTTTGGCCACGAACTCCGACAGGTCCCACAAGCGAATCGTCCTGTCCCAAGAAGCTGAAAGAGTGGCCAGTCCACTTGGACTAAAACTTACTCCATACACGCCCATCTCATGACCTCGGAAGACATATAGACACTGGCCGCTCATCAGATCCCAGATGCGGAGTGTTTTATCGCCAGAGGCAGAAATCGCGTGGCGACCGTCTGGGCTCATCGCGACGGCATGAACGGCGTCCGAGTGGCCTTCGAACACGCGGACACACTGACCGCTTCGCACATTCCAATATCGAAGTGTAGTGTCTGAAGAACAGGACAACGCGTAACGATAATTAGGGGAAAACATAACACCCTCTACGCTTCCGGTATGGCCTGAAAATGTTCGCATTTCAAATCCAGTTTCCACATCCCACAACTTCATTGTCTTATCTCCAGAACCAGACAGGGCTAAACTTCTATCCTCGCTCAAATCTACGCCGTAAACGATGTTCTTATGGCCTGTCAGCACCTGACAGCACTTGCCAGTCTCCATGTCCCAAATCCTTATTGTTCTGTCGCCCGCCCCCGAGACTGCCCAATGATTGTCGGGACTCAACTTGATGCTATAAACGGTGGCGGAATGGCCTTTCAGTTTGCGAATGCACTCTCCGCTCGCCAAGTTCCATACGCAAATCGGCTTATCACCCGACCCGGAGACGGCAAACTTTCCATCAGTAGTCATGGCAACACACTTCACGCTATTCGTATGCCCCTTGAAGAGTCGCAGGCATCTACCGCTACCTACATTCCAAAGCCTCATTGTCCTGTCCCAAGAACCCGAAATGGCGCGCTTGCCATCAGCGCTAAAGGAAACGCAATTCACGAAGTCAATGTGTCCTGCATAAACGCGGCATTTAGCAGTTATAGCGTCATCAACCTCGGTTTTCAGCGTCGAAGAGCGCAAGGCTTCAACAAGCCTGACATAACCCTCCTCCCTGTCTCCCGGGCGCCAGTTGATGTAAAAAATTGCGCCAAGGAGCCTTTGATGGGGGCGTCGTCGAGCCGCACGGGAATGAAGCGGCGCTCCTTATTTAGCGGGTCGCGAAACCGGAACGTGCCCGCCTCCAACTGCGCCCAGTCCGAGCCGAAAGCATTGGCCGACATGCAGAGCGCCAGCATGCGCGAGTGCTCCAGCCCTTCCTCGATCTTCGCCAGGATGCTGTCGCCGGGCTTGAGCACCCATTCATCGAACCACACCTTCAGCCCGTCTGCCTGCAACCGCTCCGCCAGCGGGCGCACCACCGCCTTGTCCTTCGCGCTGTGACTCAGAAATACGTCGTATTGGAACTCGTCGGCCATAGTCGGTCTGGCGTAGCGGAAGCGGTTTAGCGCAAGCCGCCGCCCTTGGCAATCTCTCAGATGCCCAGGGACATTGGAATGCGCAGAATGAGCGGAAAGGCTCGGTTGGCGTTTGGTCGCTCGCGGGTTTGGATATTGCCCGCCGGCTTTGAGAAAACGCATGCATCCCGGCAGGTTCGCACCCTCACACCCCGGAGGCTTGACGCCCGCGCGGTCTGCCTCCACTGTTTTGACCGCCGCAGGACTCGTTGGGCACGGCGTTTTTTATGAGCGAAACACACAATCCATTTGGCACGTTACAAACTTTTGACTTGGGCAATGGCCGCGAGGGTCATATCCATTCATTACCCGCGCTGGAACAAGCCGGCATCGGCCCGGTTTCAAAACTGCCCGTCTCCATTCGCCTGGTGCTGGAATCCGTCCTTCGCAATTGTGACGGCAAACGCGTGAGCGAAGCTGCTGTCCGCGCATTGGCGAATTGGAGGCCCAACGAACCGCGCACGGAGGAAATCCCGTTTGTCGTCGCGCGCATCGTCTTGCAGGATTTCACCGGTGTGCCCCTTCTGGTGGATCTCGCGGCGATGCGATCCGCCGTGGCCAAACTCGGCAAGAATCCCAAGATCATCGAACCGCTCGTACCGGTGGACCTCGTGGTGGACCATTCCGTGCAGGTGGATTTTTCCGGATCGGCGGAGGCGTTGCAGAAGAATCTGGAGATGGAATTTCAACGCAATCGGGAGCGCTACCAGTTTCTGAAGTGGGGCATGCAGGCGTTTGAAACCTTCAAAGTCGTTCCGCCCGGCATCGGAATCGTGCATCAGGTGAATCTCGAGTATCTGGCGAAAGGCGTGCTGTCCGCTCCATCAACCATCAACCATCAACCATCAACCGTTTTCTTCCCCGACACACTCGTCGGCACCGATTCACATACCACCATGATCAACGGCCTTGGCATCGTGGGCTGGGGCGTGGGCGGCATTGAAGCGGAGGCCGGCATGCTGGGGCAGCCGGTATATTTTCTCACACCGGACGTGGTGGGCGTTCATTTGACGGGTGCATTGCGTGAGGGCGTGACGGCCACCGACCTCGCGCTGACGATCACGCAACTGCTGCGCAAGGCGAAGGTGGTGGGCAAGTTTGTTGAATTCTTCGGACCGGGCGCCACCGCGCTGCCCGTGGTGGATCGTGCGACCATTGCGAACATGGCGCCCGAATACGGCGCCACGATGGGTTTTTTCCCGATTGACGGTGAGTGCGTGAACTATCTCCGCGCCACCGGTCGCAGCGAAGAGCACTGCCGGATCTACGAGAATTACTATCGCGCGCAAGGATTGTTCGGCATTCCGGCGAAGGGAGACATTGCCTACTCGCAGGAACTCGAATTCGATCTTGGGACGGTCGTGCCGAGTGTCGCCGGCCCGAAACGGCCCCAGGACCGCATCGAACTACCGAAACTGAAGGAGGAATTTCTCGGCTCGCTTACCCGGCCCGTCACGGAAAATGGTTTCGGCAAGAAACCAGAAGAACTGCGCACGATGGCGCGCGTCAACACCGCCAGTGATGTGCATCCGTTGATTGACCACAGCTACGGCCATCGCAAGCTGGGCGTCGAGGCGAGCGAATCCGAAATGCGCGATCAGCACCCCTCGCCGGACACACCCGAGCAACTGCCGCCCGGCTCGTTCCCGAAAGCCGAGAGCGAATTGCACCACGGCAGCGTATTGATCGCGGCGATCACCAGTTGCACCAACACCTCGAATCCCAGCGTGATGCTGGCGGCGGGACTCGTGGCGAAGAAGGCGGTGGAGCGCGGTCTGACGGTGAATCCGGTTGTGAAGGCGTCGCTCGCACCCGGTTCGCGGGTGGTCACGGATTATTTGAACCAGACCGGATTGCAGCCATATCTCGACAAGCTCGGCTTCAATCTGGTGGGCTACGGTTGCACCACCTGCATCGGCAATTCCGGCCCGCTGTCGTCTCCCGTCGAGGACGCGATCAACAAGTATGATCTGATTGCCGCCTCAGTGTTGTCGGGCAATCGCAACTTCGAGGCGCGCGTGCATCAAAGCATCAAGGCGAATTTCCTCATGTCGCCGCCGCTCGTCGTGGCGTTCGCACTGGCGGGCCGGGTGGACATTGATCTGGCCAACGAACCCCTTGGCACCGGCAAGGATGGCAAGCCGGTTAACCTGCGCGACCTCTGGCCCAGTTTGCGCGAGGTGCGCGACCTGATGCAGGCGGCGCTGCAACCGGAAGTGTTCCGCCGGCTGTATCAAGACTTCGCCGCCCAGAATCCCAAGTGGAACGAAATTCCCTCGTCCGTCGGGAACGTTTACGAGTGGGATCAGAATTCGACCTACATTCAAGAGCCGCCATTTTTTGAGAATTTCTCCCTGCAAGCCGGTGAAATTCGCGAGATCAAGAACGCCCGGGCGCTGGCGATTTTCGGCGACAGTGTCACCACGGATCACATTTCGCCGGCTGGCTCGATCAAGAAGACTTCCCCGGCGGGAAATTACCTGATGAAGCACGGCGTGCTGCCGGTGGATTTCAACAGCTACGGTTCGCGCCGGGGCAACGACCGCGTGATGACGCGTGGCACGTTCGCCAATGTGCGGATCAAGAATCTCATGGTGCCCGGTGTTGAAGGCGGGGTGACGAAACTCCAGCCCGGCGGCGAACAGACGAGCATTTACCACGCGGCCATGGAATACGCGAAATCGAAGACGCCTCTCGTGGTGCTGGCCGGTCAGGAATACGGCACGGGCAGTTCGCGTGATTGGGCGGCCAAAGGAACGGCGTTGCTGGGCGTGCGGGCGGTCATTGCCCAGAGCTTCGAGCGCATCCACCGCAGTAATCTGGTGGGCATGGGTGTGCTGCCGCTGCAATTCAAAGACGCGACCACCGCGCAATCGCTGAAGCTCGACGGCACGGAAACCTACGACATCGTCGGTCTCACTGCGGGAATCAAACCGCAGCAGGACCTTGCCCTCCGCATCACCCGCAAGGACGGAACATCCGATGAAGTGGCCGTGCGCTGCCGCATTGATACACCCATCGAGATTGATTATTACCAGCACGGCGGAATCCTGCCGTATGTGTTGCGGCAGTTGGTGGCGAATGCGTAGTCCCCGGAGCGCCGGTCTCCGACCCGGCGTGTTTCTGCCAATGCCAACGTGCCGGCTCGGAGAGCGGCGCTCCAAACGCTACGCTGGGAACGCGAATACTGGGACACGTTTATGCGCGATGAGGCGCAAGAACGGAAAGCCATTCGCTACATCGAGAACAATCCGCTGAATGCCAAACTGTGCCGAAAGCCGGAGGATTGGAGATTCAGCAGCGCCCAATTCCGCGACCAGTATTGCCGGCTGAAGTTGCCAACATGCGCGGGGCAAATATGTGCCTGACCGAACCGGCCTGGCATGCTCATGGCGCGAATGAAAAATCTTTAAGCCATGCCGCGTGACGCATCATTGCTACGGCGAGAGGAAACGGCGTCAGCGCCAGGGCAGCCGTCGCGCATGTTAACCCGACTTCCGCTATTCGACTGGGGAAACAGCGATTTTTCGGGGTCTTTGTTTCGTAAGTTGTTGCCCATGTGGCTGCGGATTTCTCAAATGTGCTGTAGTGCAGACCAACCCTCTTTTTCTTTGCGTGGGCCTG
>JACZKP010000201.1 GCA_014860005.1 Verrucomicrobiota bacterium
GGTGGAGAACAGCGGCGAATGTTGCGGGTTGAGACACCGAAATCCCCACAAACATTCAATCACCGCCCCAACATTCACACGCGCATTTCCACGCCATAACCAAGGACAACGCAGGGAGCCAGCGTTTCCTTACGACCACTAATGATAGTGCTCGAACTGCCGCGCCACGGACTCCTGGTCATCGCTGGCGCGCAGAAACTTCACCTCGCGGTTCATGATTTCACCAATGCGGCGCTCGGCGCGGCGGAAAACCAGGTCGCGCAACGACACAATGCCCACGAGGCGTCGTTCCGCGTCGGTCACATAAAGATAGGCAACATCCTCGACGCGTTCCTCCTGGGCGCGGGAGCGGAGCAGTTCGCGCGTTTGCTCGATGGTCATGTCGTCGCGCACGGTGATGAACCGGTTGTCCATGATGCCGCCCGCACTGTCCTCGGCATATCGCAGCAGCGACTTGATCTCACCCGCGCGGTCGGATGGAAGCGCCGCCAACGCCTCGCGCCGGCGCGTCGCCGACAGATGTTGCAGCAAATCCACGACTTCGTCGGAAGGGAGGCGCTGAAAGATTTCCGCCAGTTGCGGCACGGGAAAGACCGGGAGGAAATCCGGCAGCTTCTCCTGCTCGACTTCCGCCAGGACGGCGGCGGCGGTTTCCGCGGGCAATTTCTGAAGCAAGGCGATGGCTTCTTCCTGCGGCAGGCGCTGCAACCGGTCAGCGAAGTCAGCGGGATGGAGCTTGAGGAATTCCTCCAGATAGATGGGCGTGGTTTGATTCATGCCGGGGATGGGGTCGAGAGCGAAAAGCCGCCAGGCGAAGCCGGAACCCGCTTCGGTCGGAAGCTATGCCGGTTGGTCCGCAACGGATTTGGTCTTTTACTCATGGATGGCTCTGGTTTGATGATACTAGACTCTCAATGTGCCGGTGCGGACTTTATCCAATTTGCCTTCAGCGCACGATACAAACCAAGCCGAAACAAACGACCGGTTCGTGAGGCCAACCTGATAAAGTGGTTTGGCTTTGTAAAGCCGGATGGAATCTGCTTCGTTGCCGGCGCTGGATTGATGGTGGATCGAGTCTCAATCGAGACCATCAGGACCAGCCGGTTTTTCCGGCGACGCAACATTCCGGCTTGCCGCGGGCGAACGATGAACGCTTAATCAAAGGCAAATGCCGACGCAAAAGAAAATATCCGTGAGGGTCCGCGAAGCTTCGCGTCAGGACATACCGGCATTGGTCGAACTGAACCGCGCCTCGTATCCGACCATGGCCGAGGAAAACGTCGTCTGGGGTGAATCGCACCTGCTCAGTCACTTGCGGGTTTTCCCCCAGGGCCAGTTGGTGGCGGAAACCAACGGGAAGATTCTCGGCGCGGCGTCGTCGTTAATCGTGAATCTTGGCCCCGATCCGTTGCGCCTCCACACCTGGTCCGGCATCACGGACAGCGGTTATTTCACCAATCACGATCCGCGCGGCGACACGCTCTACGGCGCGGATGTTTATGTGCATCCGGACACGCGCGGCAAAGGCGTCGGCGCGGCGTTGTACGAAGCACGGCGACAACTGTGCAAACGATTGAACCTGCGGCGCATACTTGCCGGCGGCCGCCTGTGGAATTACCAGGACCATGCCAGTCAGTACTCACCGGAGGAGTACGCCCAACGCGTCATGGCGGGAGAAATCCGCGATCTCGTCCTGAGTTTTCAATTGCGTGAAGGATTTGTGCTGCGCGGCGTGGTGCCAAACTACCTGCGCGACAAGCGCAGTCACAATCACGCCAGCCTGATTGAATGGTTGAACCCGGATTACAAGCCCCCGGGAGATGAGGCGCGCAAGGTGCGCGTGGCGTGCGTGCAATACCAGATGCGCCGTGTCGCCTCGTTTGCCGAGTTCGCCCGGCAGGTCACTTATTTCATTGATATCGCCTCCGATTACGGTTCGGATTTCGTGCTCCTGCCTGAGTTGTTTTCCGTGCAACTGCTTTCCCACGTGGATGCCCTGTCACCGCAGGAGGCGATGCGCAAACTGGCCGCGTTCACGCCGAAGTTCACGAAGCTGATGGTCGAACTCGCGAAAAAATTCGGCCTGACCATCATTGCCGGCAGTCATCCGGTGCTGGAGGGTGACCGGTTGCTGAATGTAAGTTTCGTCTGCCTGCCCGACGGTTCGATGGTCCAACAGCCCAAGCTCCACGTCACGCCCAACGAGCGCAAATGGTGGGGCATCAGCGGTGGGCGGTCGTTGACCGCCATTGAAACGCCGCGCGCAAAAATTGGCGTGCTCATCTGTTACGACGTCGAGTTTCCGGAAGCCGTGCGTTATCTCGCCGACCAGGGTGCGGAAATTCTCTTTGTGCCGTTCTGCACGGACAATCGCCAGGGTTACCTGCGCGTGCGCTACTGTGCGCAGGCGCGGGCCATTGAGAATCAGATATACGTGGCGCTGGCTGGCAACGTGGGCAATCTGCCCGACGTTTCCAACATGGACGTCCAATACGGCCAAGCGGCCGTGCTTACGCCGTCCGATTTCGCGTTCGCTCGCGACGGCATCGCCGCCGAAGCGGATTCCAACGAGGAAACCGTTCTGGTTTGCGACCTTGACCTGGATGATTTGCACGAAGCTCGCGGTGGCGGCACCGTGACTCCGCGCCTGGACCGCCGCTCGGATCTGTTCGAGTTTGTATTCAAACTCGGCACTTCGCGCCCGCAGGCAAAAGCGCAGGAAGGCCCTTTGGGTGACCAGCCGGACATTACGAGCGAGAAGAACCCGGAAGGCGGATGAACGAGGCGGCGGCTGCCGATGTCGCCGGGTGCGCCAGACTTGTCAGGAAGCGCACATCATTGATGTTCGTGCTCCATTGCGCAGGAGCCGGAGAGTGCTAGATTGATTTCGTAGCAGAGGTGACTATGGCAAAAAAATCTGTAACTCAATCAACCGGCGCAAAGAAACAGGTGTTCTCGTTCACGGCTCCGGATGCGATGAGCGTGCAGTTGGTGGGCGACTTCACGCATTGGCAACAGCGCCCCGTCAACCTGCAGAAAAGCGCGGACGGCGTCTGGCGTGCCAGCGTGGAACTCCAACCGGGCACCCATCACTACCGTTTCCTCGTGGACGGGCAGTGGCGGGATGACCCGGAATGCAGCCTGCACGTGTCGAATCCTTACGGCAGTCAGAACGCGGTGCGGCAGGTGGCCTGAGCCGGATCGCGAGCCGGTGATGATTGAACCCCGCTGGCCGCCGCAGGACGTGGAGCCAGCACCCGAACGCCACACTGAGTTCCATGAGGCGTAAGTCGGGTTTGTCGCTCACGAGATTCAGGCACAATTCCAAGTTTGACAGCATGAGGCCATGAAACCATGAAACCAAATTCCCCACGAAAGAGCGTTGCTCCGGCCCAACTGCAAATCCGCCACATTCTGGTGCCGATGGATTTCTCGGATTTCGCGCGCCAGGCCTTGCGGCACGCGGTTCCCCTCGCGACCGGGTTCGGCGCAAAAATCACCCTGTTGCACGTCGTTGAACTGCCGGTCTATCCCACGGAAATGGGCACGGTAGTGGTTCACCAGGAACGCACCATGCAGGCATCCCGCAAGGAATTGGTGACGCTGGCCGAAAAATTGATCCCCGCCAGTTTGCGCGGCCGGGTGCTGGTCTGCATGGGCCGGCCGTATGAAGAAATCGCGAGGACGGCACGCCGGCTCAAGGCGGACTTGATCGTCCTGACGACGCATGGTTACACGGGACTCAAGCACGTGTTGCTCGGCAGCACTGCGGAACGCGTGGTGCGTCACGCCCCGTGTCCGGTGCTGACGGTGCGGGGAAAGTGATCGGTGATACCCGCTGGAATCACGGTTTGTCTTCCTGCCCGGCGGACTGCTTCCCTCGGTCATTGCTTCGCCCCAAGTGAGAACGCCAATGCGTAAGCCATACAAGGGCATGACGCAGTGCGTGCGAGGAAGTTGCCATTTCGCCGAGGAACTTGATCCCGGGCATGTTTGATGGCCATCCCGCATCCTCAACTGACTGACGTGGATCCTAGCAGCGGCAACGGAGTGAAGGGCCACACGAGTGGAACGACCACCAGCGTCACGATGAAAATCAGCACGTTCAACAGCAAGCCCACGCGCGGGAAATCCGCAAAGCGGTAATTGCCGACGCCATAGACCAGCACATTGGCTTGGTGGCCAATGGGCGTTAGAAACGTCGTGGACGCCCCCATCGCAATCGCCATCAGGAACGGATAAGGCTCCAGACCTAGGCCCACGGCAATCGCCACCCCGATCGGCGCCAGCAACACGGCGGCGGCGGCGTTGGACATCACTTCCGTGATCAGCGTGGTGAAGATAAACAGGCTGGCCATCACCACCAGCGGCCCATAACCGCCCGTCCACTGTACCACGTGATCGGCCAGCCAGCGCGCGGTGCCGGTGTGCTCGTCGTTCATTGCGATGCCCAGCGGCATCATGCAGGCGATCAGAAAAATCACCCGCCACTCCACGTCTTGATACATGTCCTGGATCCGCACGCAACCGGTGACCGCCATCAGCAGAACCCCCAACAGGCCCGCCACGGAAATGTGCAGCAGGCCGGTGGCGGCGCTGGCAATGGCCACGGCCATGATGCCCAGCGCCAGCCAGGCCCGCTTCGAGTCACGCGCCTCGTGTTCCAAGCGGTTGGCCACCAAAAACTCCGGACTGCTCGCCATTTCCCCGATGGCCTCGGGCGAGCCTTGCACCAGCAGTACGTCCCCCACGGCCAGCGGCACGGAAGTGAACTGTTTTTGCAGCGTCCGTCCCCGGCGGCGCAACGCCAGCACCAGCACGTTGAACCGCCGGTGCAGATGACCTTGATTGATGGACTTGCCCATCAACGTCGAGCGGGGTGCGACGGCCACTTCCGCCAATTCCACGTTGTCCCCGGTAAGGGCTTTGTCGTCAAATTTTGTCTCGGCGTAAATCTTGAGCGGCCCGCCTTCCTTGCTCTTGATCAACTGTTCGAGATTGCCTTCGACGATTAGGCGGTCCCCCGGTTGCAAGATCGTGGCCGGCGACGGCAGGGAGGCTCTTTTCGGATTGGCGGCCCGCCGGATGCGCAGCACGCTCAAACCGGTTTCCTTGCGAAAGGCAGAGTCGGCGAGCGACTTGCCGACCAGCGGGCTTTTCTCCGGCACGACCACTTCCGTGAGATAGTCCTGCAACTGGTACTGCTGCGTCAGGCTTCCCGATTCCTTGCGCGCGGGAATCAAGAACCGGCCGACCAACCCCATGTACAATGCCCCCGCGCCCATCACCGCCAGACCGGTCGGCAGAAAATCGAACATGCGAAACCCGCGAAAGCCGGCGGCCTCCAGCGCCATCGAGCACAACAAATTCGGCGGTGTCCCGATCAGCGTGGTCAGTCCGCCCAACAACGATCCGAACGACAAAGGAATCAGCAACTTCGTGACCGGATAGTCCGACTTTTGCGCGATCACAAACATCGTCGGCAGCAGAATCGCCACGGCGCCGATGTTGTTCATGAACGCCGACATCACGCCCACGGTCAGCATCACCGCCACCGTCAACCACAAAGGATGGCCGCCGCCCATTTTGGTGATGAGCGCGGCTAGATGGTCCGCGACGCCGGTGCGCACCAGTCCCGAACTCAGAATGAACATCGCCAGCACCGTGATCACCGCCGGATTGCTGAAGCCGGAAAACCCTTCGTCAATGCTCACGGTTCCCGTTAGCAGCAGGGTGAGCGTCACCCCGATGGCCACGATGTCCGGGCGCGTGACCTCCAGTGCGAACAACAGGAGCGCGAGGCCGATCAAACCCAAGATTAAGTAGTGTTCCATGATGCGGTAGCAGGCGGATTGAACGCAATGCGGCGGAACTAGCAAGGAGTTTTTCTTCTGTGAGAAGCCGGCCAGCCTTTGGAAATCCTTGTCAGCGCGAGCAGTCTCCCGCTGCTGCTCTTGGCATGGCAAAGGCACTTCACCGTCCCGACGTGTTTCGCCACGCCGGTCGGTTATCAGACGAACACCATGGTGTATGGCGCGGGCGGTTACCGGTTCACGGATTTCACCAAGGTGGGCGTGCCGCTGAACGTGATTTTCTGGGTGCTGGCCGTCTGGTTCATTCCGAAATTCTGGCCGTTTTGAAATCGCTTGGGCGCTTGTCCGGTTGACCTGCGCACCATGAAGCGTTAATTGAAAGACATGAAGCGCGAAAAACATGGCAAGCCCCGCATCGGAACGCCGCCCGCCGAACGCTTTGGCAACCTCGCGACTGGGGCCGTGATTGGCGCCGTGGTCGGCGGCCCGGTCGGCGCCGTGGCCGGCGCGGCCGTGGGTGCCATGGTGGAAAAGGGCATGCCACGCACCAGACGCCGCACCGGCGACACCAATACCACACAAGGAAACAGAACAAACGCGCGCAACCGAAAATCCGCCGCACGGAAAGTAAATTCACCCATCCAATGAGCACCTGCATTCTCACCACCGGCGCGCCCAAGCGCATTGGTTTCATTTCCACACGGTTTCACGGCACCGATGGCGTCACGCTGGAAGCCGACAAATGGGCGCAGATTCTGGCCACCATGGGGCACACTTGTTTCTGGATGGGCGGTTTGCTGGACACGCCGGAAGACATCAGTTATCACGCGCCCCTCGCTTATTTCAACCATCCCGAAGTGGCCGCCGTGCAAAAGGAGTTGTTCGGCACGACCACCCGCACGCGCGCCGTCACCACCCGCATCCAGGTGCAGAAGGATCAACTCAAGGACGAGCTTTATCGGTTCATTGAGAAGTTTCAGATCGAGGTGCTCATCCCGCAGAACATCCTCGCCATTCCCATGCACGTCCCGCTGGGCCTGGCGATGACCGAAGTCATCGCGGAAACCGGCCTGGCCACCATTGCGCACCACCACGATTTTGCCTGGGAACGCGAACGGTTTACACTCAATGGCGTGAACGATTATCTGCAAGCCGCCTTCCCGCCTTCCCTGCCCCGCGTGGAGCATGTGGTCATCAACTCCATGGCGCAAAAGGAACTGGCCCGCCGTTTCGGCCTGCCTTCGGTCGTGATTCCCAACGTGCTGGATTTTGAAACGCCGCCCCCGGGCATTGACGATTACAGCGCCGACCTGCGCCGGGAAATCGGCCTGCGCGCCGACGATATTTTCATCCTGCAACCCACCCGCGTGGTGGCGCGCAAGGGCATCGAGCACGCCATCGAACTGGTTCGCCGCCTCCACGATCCGCGGGCCAAGCTCGTTATTTCGCACCCGGCGGGCGACGAGGGCAACGCCTATCTCCAGATGCTGCGCGACCGCATTGACGACGCGAAGATTGACGTGGGGTTCATTGATGACCGCGTGGGGGAAGAGCGCGGCACAAACGCGGAAGGCCGCAAAGTTTATACCCTGTTCGACATTTATCCGCACGCGGATCTTGTCACCTACCCCAGCCACTACGAGGGTTTTGGCAATGCATTCCTCGAAGCGATCTATTTCGGCAAACCCGTGGTGGTGAATACCTATGCGGTTTACGCGCGGGACATTGACCCGCTGGGCTTCAAGACCATTGAGATGTCGCAACTGGTGACCCGGGAAGTGGTGGACCAGACCCACCAGGTGTTGACCGATGAAAAAATGCGCGCCGAGTGGGCGGAAACCAACTTCCAGCTTGGCGTGAAATACTTTTCCTATTCCGTCGTCCGGCGCAAACTCGCGGCGCGGTTGGCAAATCTGTTTGGGGAAGGCGTTTAACAGCTACCGGGCTGGTTCGATAGTTCGAAGGCCAATCCGTATTCTTAGCCAAGACCCACCTGACGTCAGGCGGGGCAGAAATGCTCTCGTCGGAATGAACTGAGTCCGCAGAGTCCTGATTACCGATCCCGCTTCAACAAGAATTCCGCCAACGCCTCCAGCGCCACGGCCTGTCCTTTGAATGGCTTCAACGCGGCGAAGGCTTTATCCGTCAACTCTTCCGCTATCCTGCGCGAGCGCTTCAGGCCAACAATTGACGGGTAGGTGGCCTTCTGCGCCTGCGTGTCCTTGCCGGCGGTTTTGCCGAGTTGCTCACTCGTCTGCGTCACATCGAGAATGTCGTCAATCACCTGAAACGCAAGGCCGACGTGATAGCCGAATTCAGTAAGCGCCTTGAGTTGGGCGGGAGGGCAATTGGCGCTCATGCCGCCCAGACGCACCGAGCAGCAGAGCAGCGCGGAGGTCTTGCGCTCGTGAATGTAACGAAGCTGGGCAGCGGAAGTTTTCTTCCCTTCACCCTCCAGATCGGCCACCTGCCCGGCGATCAATTGCAGCGAGCCACTGGCCCATGCGATTTCGCGGATGATGTCCCGATGTGAGAAACGCGGCCAGTCTTTGGCCTGCGCGGCGATCTCGAATGCCTGGGTCAGCAACGCGTCACCTGCCAGCACGGCGATGCCTTCGCCAAAGACTTTGTGGTTCGTCGGTTTGCCGCGCCGGAAATCATCGTTATCCATCGCGGGCAGATCGTCGTGAATCAGCGAATAAGTGTGGATACATTCCACGGCGCAGGCCAGCGGGATAGCATCTGACCCCCGGCCGCCACAGGCCGCCGCGGCCGCCAGGCACAAGGCGGGGCGCATGCGTTTGCCGCCGGCAAACAACGAATAACGCATCGCCCGGTGGATCGTGGCCGGCTTGGCGCTGGCGGGCGGCAGGAAATGATCCAGCGCAGCATTGACCGCTGTGGTACAGGAATCCAGAAAGCCTTGCAGATCAAAGGCGGGCGGGCGATTGGAGCGGATAACCGACATGCGGGGTTTTGTAGGGAAAGGCTGATTAAGGTGCAAGTGGATTCGTTTTTTCTATTGCGCGCGGGCCGACAGCCGTTATTCTGTCGCGCTCGATTTGACTGAAGAAACTTGTGAACTCTGAACTCTGCAAGAAAGCCTTGGACAAGGTGGGAAATCCCCACGTGCTGATCAACCTGGTGTCACGTCGTGTGCGCCAGCTTAATTCGGGCGCGGGCGGCCTGTGCCGTCCGCTGGTCCTCGACGCAACCAATCTCGGCGCGGCAGACATCGCACTGCGGGAGATCATCGAAGAGAAGATCGGTTGGGAGATGCCCGAACTGGTTGAACTGGTGCGGCCCACCGCCAAGAAACGCAAGAAGCACTAGTCCCGGTCAGCCGGACCTTCGCCGCGCGGGAGCGGCTTTGGCCATGCAGGCGGGTTGGATTTGATTTGATACCACAGCCAGAGGGGCAACCTTCTGGCTGTCGCGGTTTATGTCTGACATTGTGACCAACGCAAAGGCCCGGCGGGATTATCACATCCTTGAAACTTTCGAGGCGGGCCTGGTATTGCGCGGCACGGAGGTCAAGGCGTTGCGCGCGGGCAAAGGCCAGATCGGTGATGCCTTTGCCCGGGTGGACAACGAGGAGGTGTTTCTTCACAACGCCCACATTGACGAATACGCGCACGGCAATCTCCAGAATCACCTGCCCAAAGCCCCGCGCAAATTGCTGCTGCACAAATCGGAGATTCGCAAGCTGTTTGAATTATCCTCGGTCAAGGGAAACGCCCTGGTGCCGTTGTCGCTGTATTGGAAGAATGGCAAGGTCAAGGTCGCGCTGGCGGTCGGCCGGGGCAAGGCGCAGTTCGACAAACGCGAGGATCTGAAGCGCCGCGAATCCGACCGGGAACTCAAGCGAGCCACAATGCACCGGTTGCGCAGCAAGTAGTCCGGGCTGCGGGCGGTGGATTGATCTCTCCGCGACCATGCGAGGACAGTGTTCGGCTCGGAAACCTCACGCAAAGATTTTCAGTGAAAGCTGGACGATCTGTAGGGATTGCGTCTAAATGGATGCGATGCTTGAATTAGGCCACAATTATCGCGTCAATTTCATGTTGAGAATGAATCCGGCAAGAGTGTGGAATATGTTTAGACTGCTGCTAATTGTCGCTGCGGGAGCGGTTGTCCTGACCGGCTGCCAACATCCCAATGCCCCGTCGGCGACCGGGGCGCCACCCAAAGTCCGATATAGCGAGGTCCACGACTGGGAGATCAACAACGTGATGTATCTGGCGGAACGCGGCCGCTGGGAGGAGGCGCGCCAGCACATTGATGAACTGCACGAAAAGGATCCGATGAATCCCATGGTTCAGCGCGTTCACACCTGGGTGCTGCAACAAGGCCAGAAGCATCGCGAGCAGGCGTTGGAGGATAAAATCCGCGAGGTGGACGCCAAAAATTCGGTTTTCAATCCCACGATTCCCGATTTGTTGCTGGAACAGAAGGACCGCGGGCTGCCAGCGACCAAAGATGTGCGCGATGCCGTTGATGCCATCGAGAACGCGCCGTACATCCCGGAAACCTACGGCAAGATCATCCGGGAGCAGGGGCCGCTCTTCGATTTGGACAGCGCTCGCGGCCCCATGGCCAAGATGCTCGACACCGAAGTGTCCATCCATTTGGACAATGTTCCGCTGGAAGCGATCATCGTGAACCTCAGCCGGACTGCCGGGGTCAACATCGTCGCCGACAAATCACTGCCGGCCCTCAAGCAAACGCTCAGCGTCAATCTGGACAAGGTGCGACTGGGTGAATTGTTGCGTTACATTGGGCGCAACTACGAGTTGCAGTTTCAAGTGGGCGACGAACTGGTCTGGGTCGTGGATGCAAAGGACCCCAAACGATTGATGGAGGAAACCCGCTTTTACCGTTTGAAAAAGGGCTTCGTGCTGCCGGCCCAATTCGGCGCCGAAGACATGGTCCGCCAGGTAGTCACGGCTGGCAACGTGCGAACGGAAACCCAAACGCAGAAATTCAATAATTTCGTCAATGATGACGCCCCCGCCCAACCCTCCATTGAGAAAGCCATTACCAACCTGTTCACCGGCTCCAAGTGGTTTATTGATTACGAACGCAACCTGATTGTGGCGACCGGCACGCCGGAACAACTGGAGGTGCTGGAAAACATCATCCGCGAATTTGATCGCCCAGTCCAGCAAGTCTTGATTGAAGCCCGCTTCGTTACCATTTCGAAGCCTGCGTTTCTGCGATTGGGCGTGCTGTGGGAAACCGACCGCGCGATACAGGCGGGCCGCGTGCCGTTGGATGCTACCGGATTGTTGGGCAGCCAGAACATCGCCAGCTTAGGCATCGGGATTCAGGAAACGTTTACCAATATCCTGGGCAGTGGAACCTTGAGCGCCACAATTACCGCACTGGAGCAGAGTGGCGAAAGCCAGACCTTGAGCGCGCCCCGCCTCACGGTGTTGAACAACCGGCCCGCTAAGATTGCTGACGGGAAGGTTCAATACTATTACGAGGAATATTCGGTCAAATCCATCGTTCAACAGTACTACACCTCCTCGTCTTTCGTGCCCAGCGGCAAGCCCACCAAGATCACCGCCGGGGCCGAATTGAACGTGATGGCCAGCATCAGCGGTGACGGCAACAACATCCTGCTGGCGCTGAATCCCCGGGTGAACACGGATGTCCAGCTCGTGAAGTACGCCACCCTCAGTGATTATGACGTAAACGGCCGATTGCAGAGCACTTTTGACATCAATCTGCCCCAGTATCGCACCCAGGAGCTAATGACCCGCGTCGCGGTCAAGTCAGGCCAGACCGTGGTCATGGGCGGGGTCTTGGAACGAGACCGATCAACTTACGTGGAAGCGGTTCCGGTCTTGGGCAGCATTCCCATCATTGGCACCTTGTTCCGCCGCCGCACCGAAGTGGACCGGCCCCGCTATCTCCTGGTGTTTGTAACCGCGACGATTGTGACGGACTCTGGCGAGTTCCTCATTTACGACAAGCCCCCGGCCCCGGCCAGCAATTAGTGTGATGCGGTCCCTTTCCATGCTCAAACCCGACCCGGTGCGACGCGTCCTGGCGGTGGATGCCGGCAGTCGCCGGCTGAAGCTCATGCTGGTCAAAAGCAGCTTTGGGCGCGGCGAGATTCTCCGCGAAGAGTCGGTGGACTTGCACGAGGAGGGATTGGTCAACACCGAGGAACTGAAGAGCCATCTGCACGACATCCTCGAGGACTGCGGCTGGCCGCCCCTTGCCTTGACCCTTTCGCAACACTTGTCCACGTCGCAGATCATCGAACTGCCGCAGACGCCGGAAAGTGAGGTACGCCGGCTCATTGAGGATGAAACCGTCAAGCTGAGCGGGGTGAGCGACAGCGCGATTGTTCACGACTTTGTGCAGGTGCCGTCGCCGTCGCCGAACCGCCAGCAGTTCTGGGTCACGTTGTGCAAGGAGCGGGACATCGAAGAGCGCGTTCAGCAACTGGGCCTGGCGGCGGATGATTTGTGCGATGTCACCACGGCCGCCAATGCCCTCGTCGCCGCTTATCGCGCCGCCGAACCGCAGGCGACGGACGCGCTGCTGGTGCATCTCGGCGCCCAAAACACTCTGCTGGTCGTTTTGGATGGAGGGCATGCCGTCTTCGCCGCCAGCTTCACGGTCGGCAGCGATTCCTTCACCCGCGCCGTCGCCAAGGCGCGTGGCTGCTCCTTCGAGGATGCTGAAGCGTTCAAGCGCCAGACCAATGTGCTGGCCGGTCCCGAAGCCCTGCCAGGCTTTGCGGAATTTGTGGATAGCTGGGTCTCCGAAATCAAGCGGCAGTTCAGCGACTGGCTCGCAAGCCGTTCCGGCCCGCCGGTGGACCTGGCCGCCTTTCCGGTCATCGTTGGCGGGGCAGCGTTCGACCAGCCCGGCCTGCTGGAATACCTCAACCAGCGCGCCGCCTTGAGTTTGCGGCCCTGGCCGGTTCACCCGGGCCTCCCAGCGCATGGATTTGAGATCGCCTACGGTACCGCACTGCAAGCCCTGAGTCTCACCTCGCAACCCGTTTCGCTTTTGCCCACCGCCCGGCGCGCCGCCTGGAAGCGGCGGCTCACCACTCGCAAGATTGAACTGGCCAACGTGGCGCTGCTGGCTGTCTGCTTCCTGGCATTGGGGTTCGGAATCTGGCACAAGCTGTCGCTTATCCAAAGCAAGAGCGAGTTGCTGGCAAAAGTGCAGGCGGGGGCGGATGCCCTGCAGGCCAACCAATTGCTGACAGCCAACCTGATGGCTGATTACGAGCGTCTGCGGCCACTGTTTGAATGGCAGCAGAACACCGTGGACACGCTGGCGACGCTGGCATTGCTCCAGGAATCCCGCAGCAACCGCACTTTTTGGTACGTTCTGCTCGCCGACCAGCAGAGTTATTTCACGCCCGGCGGGTTTGCGATCACCAACCGCTTGGGACGTACCAACGGGTTCGCGCCGTTCATCGGCCCCTTGCCGCCACCGGACCACGACGCCCTGGCAGGCGGAAGCGGTCAGGAGCTTTCTCCGGCCAAGCCCGGATTGATCGCTGAACTCTGCGTGCCCGAGGATGTCGAAGGCGCGCGGCGGGTCTTGAGCCAGATCGTTAATGATCTCAAGCAAAGCCCGCTGTTCACCAAGGTGGACCTGCTTTCAGATGATCTGCGGCGCGACAATGCCGACCCCAAAGTGATTCTCCCGGGACGCCACTTTGCCCTGGCGCTCGACTTCGCGGCAGCGGAGTTTCATCAATCGCCGCTTTCCCGCCGCACCCGCCCGCCGGAGGCGTTCAGCGGGCCCGGCCGATCCGGTCGGCGGACTCTCCTTGGCACGCCCGAAGGCGGTGAGTCGGGCAAAGCTCCCTGAAGTCGCTTATGTTTTCCTTCCTGCTCAACGAACGCCGGCGGCGACACCTGATTCCAGTGGTGGTGCTGGCCCTGGCTGCCGGCTACCTGTTCGTGTTGCTGCCTTTGGGCCGGCGGGCGGATCAGTTGAATGAACCGCTCAACAAGGCCTGGCGCACTCTTTCCGCCTCACTGGGTCAGACCAACAACATGAGCATTGATTTCGTCGGCCTCACCAACCAGATAGACGCCACCCGCCAGGCGGTTGTGGCGCTTGAAACGGCCCGCCAACGCGCCGCGTCGCGCAGTGCGTTGGACGTGGAACTGCGCGAACGGATGAACGCGCCCTTCCAGTTGGTGGACTACGAGAATGAGCGCGGTGCCTTGCAGGATTCGTTGCGCAAGCTGGCCGCCAAGCACAAGGTGACGGTCGCTCCGGCGGTGTTTGACGGCTTTCCCGCGCACACGACGGACGTGCGCCAACCCACCTTGCTCTGGGTGCAATTGGCGTTTGTCCAGGAGTTGTTAACGGCGGCGATTCAGGGTCAAGTGTCCGGCATTCAAGCCTTGAGTGTGCCCACCGTGCTGACGAACCCGCCGCCGCTTGGCGGGCAGCGGGCGTTGACCGAGATCCCCCTTCAAATTGAACTGGTTGGGGAGGCGGGGAAAGTCGCCCGATTCCTGAAGCGCCTGCCGCTGCGCGCCGGGGAACTGGAGGCCGCCGGGCTGCCGGCCACTACCACCAACAAACCGGCCTTGTTTTTGGACCGGATGGTTCTCCGCAAACAATCGCCCGAGAAACCCGAGGAAATCCGCGCCTCGTTCCAGATTGTGGGTTTCGTGTTTCGCGAGTAGGCAAAATGCCAGTCGCCCCCGACCCCCTCCACCTCCTCACCCGCCGGGCAGTTTGTGAGGGGGGAGGTCCGGCAAGGGGCGAGGGCCAAATCAAAGCATTATGATGCTGGGTCAGACAATAAGAAGCCGCTGGTTCGTAACCACCCTGCATGTGGGGTTGTGGGTGATCCTTGCCCTGACCCTTTACCGCCTGCGCGGGACGGCGCCGGAGTACCAAGAAACCACCTCGCATACCACACCCGCTTACAGCCCGGTGCCCGTTGCCCGGCTGGAAAGCCTCTTTACTCCCGAAACCCTCACGGGCCACCTCGCCCCCACTAACGGCGTCAACCCGTTTGCCACGCGCCATTTTATCCCCACCGTGATCCCGCCGCCGCCGCCCACCACCCGCAAGTTTGAGGTGACCTATCAGGGATTCTACCAGACGGGAGACAATCCCAAGCGCGTCTTTGTCCAACTGGACAGCGCGCTGGTGGTCAGCACCATTGGCGCCCGCCTGGCGACCAATCTCTACGTGGCCGAGGCCACCTTCACGAACCTGACGTTGACGAATCCGGTCCCGCAAACCAATGTGGTGAAACTGAACACCAAACAAGTGGTCGAAGTTCCTCTCCAATGACGGCCAACCCAGGCGCAACAACCAAAGACGTGGGCGATGTCCTGCTTCATCAGGGCAAGCTTACCCCGCCGCAGTTGGAACAAGTCCGCCGCCGCCAGCGCCGGCTGAACATCCCCCAGCACCGCGCCGTGGTGGACTTGAACTTTGCTTCCGAGGAAGACACCTGGCGCGCGCTCGCCCAGGTGAACGACTTGGAATTTGTGGACCCGGTCGCGCTCGAGCTAAAGCCCGCGACTCTCGAATTGGTCCCGATCAAGTTCATTTTCCACTATCAAATGCTGCCGGTGGGCGCAGAAGGTGACGTCGTTACGCTTGCGTTCAGCGAACCGCCCCGGCAGATGGAGCAGGGGAACCTGCGCCTGATGCTCAACCAGCGTTTCAAAACGGTGCTGGCCACGCCCAGCGCGGTTCACGCCGTCATCAAGAAGAACTTCGGCCTCGGCGCTGAGACCATTCAGAAGCTGCGCGAGGAACGCGGCGGCGCCGACCTCGACCGTGAAATCGTTTTCGACGTGCAGGGCAAGGATACCGACTCGGCGCTCGAATCCACGATCTCCGCGTTTGTGGACCAGATTTTGCAGGAAGCGTTGCGGCTCAAAGCCACCGATATTCATCTGGAGCCATACGTTAATTCCATCCGCCTGCGCTACCGCGTGGATGGCATTCTCGAAACCGTTCCCGTGCCGGCGGACATGCGCCATCTGCACGCGGCCGTGATTTCGCGGCTCAAAATCATGGCGGGACTCAACATCGCCGAGAAGCGCCTCCCGCACGATGGCCGCATCGCCATGAAAACTGGCGAGGAGGAATACGATCTGCGCGTGTCGGTGGTGCCAACCAAGCACGGCGAAGCAGTGGTCCTCCGCATTCTTGGCCGCCAGAGTCTGTTTTTCGATCTCGGCCAGCTTGGCATGGAGCCAGGACATGAAGCCGTGTTTGGCCAACTGACGAAAATGCCGCAGGGCTTGGTGCTGCTCACCGGTCCGACGGGCAGCGGCAAGACCACCACCCTTTATGCCGCGCTGGCGCAAGCCAATGACGAGGGCCGCAAAATCATCACCTTTGAAGACCCGATTGAGTACCAGCTCGACGGCGTGGTGCAGATTCAAGTGCGCGAACAAATCGGCCTGACATTTGCCGCCGGCTTGCGCGCCGTGCTCCGCCACGATCCCGACGTCGTGCTGGTTGGCGAGATCCGCGACTATGAAACCGCCGAAATCGCCGTGCGCGCCGCGCAGACCGGACATCTTGTTTTGTCCACGCTGCACACCAACGACAGCATCGGCGCGGTGACGCGGCTGTTGGAGATGAAGATCGAGCCTTATCTGGTCTCCTCCTCGCTGCTGTGCAGTCTTTCGCAACGCCTCGCCCGCCGTATCTGCCGGCATTGCGCCGAGCCGGACAACGACATCCCGGCGGGCACTCGCGATGAAATGGTCACCGCGCTCGGCCTGCCGGCCGGCGAGGTCAGGGCTTTCCGAGGACGGGGTTGCGTCGAGTGCAACCACCGCGGCCATCGCGGACGCGTGGCTGTCTATGAAATGTTCCTGCTCAACGAAGCCATCAGTGACTTGATCCTGCCTGGCGTCAAAACCGGCGACTTGCGCGAGGCCGCGCGGCGGGTTGGCTGGCGATCCTTGCGTGAGATGGGCTGGCTCAAAGTCCAGCGGGGACTGATCCCCATTGCCGAGCAGGAGCGCTGGACGCGCCTCATTGATCCCCTGACACTGAAGGCGGGTTCGTTGAGCGGACTGACGTGAAAACAACGAGCGTTGAACCGGGATTCCCCGCCTCAACGCTTAAGCACAATTGAAAAGCCTGCGATCCGGTCAGGCCTTGGCTTCCGCTGGTTTCCAGTTCCGCTTGGGCGCTTTGGTCACCAACCCCTGCTTCAGGGCCTTGGCGGAAACACGCACGTAGCGCACCTCCCCGTCAATGATCGCTTTCACGCGCTGCAAATTGGGCAGAAAACGCCGTTTGGTGATGGCGGTCACGTGCGTGCCGATACCACCGGTCTTCTTCGATTTGCCGCTGCGCCAGATGATGCTGCCCTTGCGCGGACCTTTACCTGTCAGTTCACAAATTCCTGCCATAAATCCTCTCTCGATTAAGGGCGCAGAAGATAACCGCCCGAAGCCCGCTGGCAAGCCCTATTTTGAGGCATACGCGGGCCTCTGCTTGTCACCCGGCCCGGGCTTTGCCAGACTCCGCTTGATTCGTCATGAAAATCCTTGCCCGACTCCTGCTGGTGTGGGTTTGCGCTTTGGGAATTCACCTCTGCGCCGCCGCCTCGAAACCCAATGTTCTCTTCATCGCCATTGACGATCAGAACGACTGGGTCGGCCCGCTGGGCGGTCATCCGCTGGTAAAGACGCCGCATCTCGACCGCTTGGCGCAGCGCGGCACGACGTTTCTGAACGCCCACATTCAAAGCCCGCTCTGCAATCCCTCCCGCACCAGTCTCATGCTCGGTTTGCGGCCTACCACCACTGGCATCTACGGGTTGTCGCCGTGGTTTCGCAACGTCGAGGCCTGGAAGGACCGCGTGACCTTGCCGCAACATTTCAAAGCGCACGGCTACCGCACGTTTACCACAGGCAAGATTTATCACCACGGCGTGGGCGGGCCGGAGAAACAAGCCGTCGAGTTCGATGTCTGGGGACCGCCGGGCGGCATTGGTGTGCGGCCGGAAAAGAAACTCATCGGCCCCACGCCGATGGGCAACAATCCGCTCATGGACTGGGGCGTGTTTCCGCATCGTGACGAAGACAAGCAGGATTACAAGGTCGCCTCCTGGGCCGTGGAAAAACTCCAGGCAATGCCCAGGGAGCAGCCCTTTTTCCTCGCCGTGGGTTTCTTTCTCCCGCATGTCCCGTGTTACGCCACGCAGAAGTGGTTTGACCTGTACCCGAACGACGACAGCGTCCTGCCAAAGGTCAGAGAAGATGACCGCGACGACACACCGCGATTCTCGTGGTACTTGCATTGGCATCTGCCGGAGCCGAGGTTGAAGTGGGTCCAGGAAAACAACCAATGGCGCAACCTGGTTCGCTCCTATCTCGCCTGCACCAGCTTCGTGGATGCACAAATCGGCCGCGTGCTGGATGCACTCGGCGCAGATGGCTTGTCCGATAACACAGTCGTCGTCGTCTGGGGCGATCACGGCTATCATTTGGGTGAGAAGGGCATCACCGGCAAGAACACGCTTTGGGAACGCTCAACGCGCGTGCCGCTAATTTTCGCCGGGCCGGGCGTGACCACCGGCGCGCGATCTTCCCAGCCTGCCGAGTTGCTCGATCTTTATCCCACGCTCATCGAACTGTGCGGCCTTACTCCGCGCACGGATCTCGAAGGCCTCAGCCTCGTGCCGCAACTCCAAAATGCGCAAACCGGACGCGCACGGCCCGCCATCACCTCGCACAACCAAGGCAATCACGGCGTCCGCAGCGAACGCTGGCGCTACATCCAATATGCCGACGGCGCTGAGGAGCTTTACGACCATCGAAGCGATCCGAACGAATGGACCAACCTCGCGGGCGACCCGGACCACGCCGCAGTCCTTGCGGCGCACCGTAAGTGGCTGCCACGTATGGATGCTCCGCTGGCACCACGCAGTTCCGACCGCGTCTTCACTTACGATCCCGCCACCGATGAAGTAATCTGGGAGGGCAAATCCGTTCGTCGCAGCGATCCAATCCCGGAATGATAGTGAACTTCAACCCGCCATCAGCCCGATACACCTCATGAAGACATACCTTCAACCTATTGGCCTCGTCCTGGCACTGCTCGGCGCGTGCCTTGGTCCGCAACCCGCCGCCGCCAATTCCAAACCCAACGTCCTGTTCATCATCTCGGATGACTTGAACAACTTCCTCGGCGCCTACGGCGACCCGCGCGCGAAGACGCCGAACCTCGACAAGCTGGCGGCGCGTGGAGTGCGCTTTGATCGCGCGTATTGCACGTTCCCGCTCTGTGGCCCGAGTCGCAATTCGATGCTGACAGGGCTTTATCCCAACAGCACGGGCATCCTGCGCAACGCGGAGATTTTCCGGCAAACGATTCCCTCGCATGTCAGCCTGCCGCAGGCGTTCCGGCAGCACGGCTACTTTGCCGCGCGTCTCGGCAAGCTGTATCACTACGGCGTGCCGCGCTCCATCGGCACGGACGGGCACGATGATCCGGGTTCGTGGGAACTGGAGTTGAACCCCGTCGGCGTGGATCGGTTGGAAGAAGAGCCGGACATTTTCACGCTCACGCCGGGGCAATTCGGCGGCACGTTGAGTTGGTATGCCTCGCCCAAGAGCGACCGGTTTCACACTGACGGTTTGCTCGCGAGCGACGCGGAATGGGTGCTCGAACGTTGCGCGAAACAGAAGGACCGCCCGTTTTTCCTCGCGGTCGGATTCTTTCGGCCCCACACGCCGTATGTGTCGCCGAAGCCGTATTTCGATCTTTATCGCCGACCAGAGATGCCGGTGTTTCCGCCCGTGGAAACATTTCGCACGCCTGAGTTGCCCGCCGCCGCGCTGGGCAGCGCCAAGAAGGAACAGGCAAAACTGACGGACGATCTCCGCCGCGAATGTGTGCAAGCCTACTACGCGAGCATCAGTTTCATGGACGCGCAGGTGGGACGCGTGGTTGCCGCGCTCGACCGGCTCGGACTCGCGGACAACACGATCATCGTGTTCACCAGCGACCACGGTTATCACATGGGCGAGCATGGGCTCTGGCAAAAAATGAGCCTCTTCGAGGAAAGCGCCCGCGTGCCGTTGCTGATCGTCGCGCCGGGCGTGACGAAGCCCGGCACGGTGGCCAAATCGCCGGTCAGCCAGGTGGACCTCTATCCGACGCTGGCCGAACTCTGCGGTGTGAAAACACCCGCCAATCTCCAAGGCCAAAGCCTTGTGCCCATGCTGGCCAATCCTTCGGTGAAGGGACGCGGTTGGGCGCTCACGCAGGTGACGCGTGGCAATCAGTTTTTCGGTTACACGCTGCGCACCGCGCGCTGGCGTTACACCGAATGGGACGAAGGTAATCGGGGCCGCGAACTTTACGATCACGACGCCGATCCGCGGGAACAGAAAAATCTCGCCGCCGTTGCCGCGCACGCAGAAACCGTCGCCGCGCTCTCCGCTCAATTGCGTGCCGCCGTGAAAGCCACGTTTCCCGCCGATGGCCAGAGGCCCGAGATCAAACCGGGACTCTGGATGCCGAATCTCACGAATCCTTGAGGCATTGAGGCCAGGCCAACAACCGGTCGCCTTCATTTGCGAGGCACTGTCTGGTCGGTTGAGCGCCTTTCGCGACCCGCCAATGCAAAACGCTTTCCATTCCGAGCCGGCCTCTTAAACTCCGCGCATGAACGGCCCGCATTTTTGCTCGATGAATATCACCGAAGACGTCCGCAAATACGCCGCCGAACAGGGCATTGCCGAGGAAGAGGCTCTCAAGCGAGGCATGGAAGCCAAGTCTAAGGAGTTCGTGGAGAAAGGCGCGGTGGTTTACGCGAAGGCGTGAGGCCGACATTCTTGCTGCCATGAAAGAGAGTCGGGTGTAATCTATTTCCAGTGAAAATTTAAGCCATGCCCAAGACCAGAGAATTGATTGAGTTGTTTCGCGCTATCGGATCACACGACCTTGCGCAAGCGGCGACTCTTTCTCGAAGGCTGGCTGCACAGCGGGGCGCGCGTGGCCAATACCGTGCTGAACGGGATCTCCTTGGAGCACTGAACGGAATGGCCAAGTCGCCGACTGCCGGCCAGCCTGCAATGTTAAACGCAGCATGGAGCGTCAACGGGACGCTCATGCCGCTTCCCGCATCAAAGCGTTTGGACCAATTGGAACTTTCCCCGACTGTTCGGAAGAGCTTCGGCGATGTTATCAAGGAATGGAAATCCCGCGACAAACTCGTCAAGCACGGCCTTCCTCGCCGATGGCGTTTACTTTTTCACGGGCCGTCTGGCTGCGGAAAGAGCGCAGCAGCGGCAGCGCTTGCCAGTGAAATGAAGCTGCCAGGATTCCTGGTCCGATTTGATTCATTGATTGGAGCGTATCTCGGTCAAACTGCATTGCGGCTTCGTGAGTTGTTCAGCTTCGCTGCGCAGGCTCCCTGCGTGTTGTTGTTTGACGAGGTTGACGCGCTGGCGAAACGCCGTGGCAGCCCGATGGAAGTTGGTGAACTTGACCGCATCGTCATCGCGTTCATGCAGGAGTTGGAGCACGCGCACGGGGACGGGTTTATCATTGCGACCTCGAACTTGCCCAAAGCTCTCGATGACGCGCTCTGGCGACGCTTTGACTTGCGCGTCGCCTTTCCAAAACCCACTGGAAAAGACCTCGCTCGATTTGCCGGATGCCGTGCGCGGGATTTTGGGATTCGTGCTACTCCCGAAATGCTGGCGCAATGTCGAAAAGCTGCCTCCTACGCTGAAGCAGAACAGTTGGTCATTTCCGAGGCTCGCCGACGGGTCTTGATGATGTGACCAACTATGCCCTCCCAAACCACCAAGCCGAAGAATTACTTTCTCAACGAGAGTAATGAGCTTTCGGTGGAAGCAAAAAAAGGCGGCGGTCAGCAGCTTCCCATTCTGAACGTCAACTGGGCGCAGCGAGGTCAGCGCCTTCGTGGTTCGTTGCAGCGAATCAGCCAGCGCGCTACTCAATCCCGTGACCCTTTGGCCCAACGGAGATACTACCTGGTAGCCGACCGCATGAAGGAGATCGAAAAGGCATCGAAGGCCAAAGATGCCATTCAGGGCAAGAAGTTGGAGGCGGTTGTGTTCAGCGGCGAGCAGTCAAAGCTTTTCGAGCGAATCGGCTTGGATTTGATTGAAGTCCATCCGAATGGAGCGGCAACAGTGCATGCTTCGCCCGAACGTATGGAGCAACTCATCAGCAAGACCGGTCAGCTTGCACAACTGGGTGCGCGTGAGCAGGCCCGATTTGCTGCGTTCGAGTACTTCGAGTGGTTGCCGGGCAAATTGAAGTTCGACCAAGAATGGCTCGACGAGATGGGACAGAAAACGGTCGAAGGCTACATCAAACTCCAACCACTCCTCAGCGAGATTGAGGCCGACCTCGTAATTCGCGCCATCGAGCAATTATTTCACGGACACACAGGGCAGGCATTGGCAGGCAAGGGACGCAGCTATCTCGGGAGATTCTATCTTCGCGCCAAACTGAATGCTCCAATGGTCAGGAAGCTGGCGGACGAGTTCACATCAATCCAGTCCCTCCACCCGCCGATTTTTGCTTTCACCGAAAGCATTCCGCCCGAAGTGACATCGCTGGGCGGCGCTCCTCCGTCTGGTTTGCCACAGAATCCAGCCCTTCTGCCCTGCGTAGCCGTGGTGGATACTGCCGTGCCGCAGGAACACAATTGGCTCAAAGCATATCGGCGAGGCGAGGCTATCGTCGGCATAGATTGCGCAAGCACTGAGAACGATCATCACGGGTCTATGGTTGCCACGCGAGTAGTGTTTGGTGATCTCGACCTCAGCAATTCGGCATCGCCCCCACCAGCTTCATGCAGGTTTCTGGAAGTTCGAGTGGGCACTGGACGGAGTGGTGAAATCCGAGCGGAAAGTGTGTCAGGCGCTTTGGCTGGAGCAATTACCGTTGCTCCCGATGTGCGAGTCTTCAACCTGAGCTTCGATGGTAAGCAGCGACTGGACGACCTGCCCTCAAAGCAACGCGCGGAAACGCTCAAGCACATTGAGGACATCGACAATTTTGCGTTCGACCATGACGTCCTGCTGGTAGTTGCAGCAGGAAACGCTGAACCTGGAGTAATCCCTTCGCCAAGCTATCCACGACATTTCGACAGCCCCGCATGGCAACTGCACAGTTTTCCTCGGGCGTTCAACGCACTGACTTGTGGAGGTGTAGCCGCGCGCCTGAGTGCTGGAGGTTTGGCCTCAGAAGTTGACGCGCCCAGCCCTTTCACCCGTGTTGGCCCAGGTTTCGCCGCTAGCCCAAAGCCTGACTTGTGTGATTCAGCGGGAAACAGCGGTGCAAACTATCGCCGACTCGCTGGGGCGGGAGTCTGGGGATTCAACACGCTGGGCTATCCGCTTGAAGGGTTCGGCACGTCCTTTGCCGCGCCATTGCTGGCCCGTGAAGCAGCGTTTGTTTTCGAAGAGCTCCGCTCGAAGTGTCCGGGTGATTCGCGTCCGTTTGCCTGCGCGGTAAAGGCGGTTCTAGCTCTAACTGCCGATGACGTCGCAGCGCGACTCAGCGAAGCTCTTAGGCCATTGGCCAAACGAACCATCGGTTTCGGCCGCGCCAAAGCCGAACGATTCCGCAAGCCCATGCAAGAGCGAGCTAGATTTGTATGGCAAGGTGTCATAGCTCACCAGAAGGACATTGTCCGCGTTCAGCTCCCCATTCCAAAGTCTTGGGTTGAGCAAGCAACTTCTCCTCAGCTCCAACTATGCGTCGCATGGGACACACCCGTATCGTCAGCGGCGAAAGACCAATGGTCATGTCGCGACGTGAATGTAACGATTCATCCCGGGCCAGAAGCAGATGCCCTACATGGTTCGCGTGGAAGAGTAGCGGGCTATCCGTTGTTTCGTCGGACATGGAAGTTGGAAAAGGCACGGGAAAAGAAAGTCGTGAAGGGTGACTTCTGGGTGTTGGAGTTCAGCTATTCCGAAATTGCGGCCTACGCAGCCGGGCACAACGTCCCGCAGTCTCAACGTGTCGCTCTCGCCGCTGAAATATGGGACGAATCGGAAAACGCAGTTGAACCGCACAGCTTTGTTCAAAGCCTGCCGGTGGCGGCATCCTTGGTTCGCTTGAGCAACACGTCAGCATGGTTGCCACAGGCAATTTCAATTACGTCCGACTTGTGAGATACGTTGAGATGAAAACACTCGACCGCCAAAAACTGGATGTCGTCAACAAGACGCGGAGCAACCTCGAAAGCTTTCGGGGCTGGCGCGGCCAGTTCACGCCGGAGTTGCAAGTTCTAAACCCATCGAATGCGAGGGGTTTTGAGACCGGCTTTACTGAACCATGAGCAAGGCCAAGAAAACCACGATTGAAGTTCAGGGCGCTGCCATCACCGTCCTTTCCCAGAAGGAGCAGGATTTCATCTGTCTCACGGACATTGCACGGTTCAAGAATCCCGAACGCTCGGATGATCTTGTGCGGAACTGGCTGCGCACCCGCGATACGGTTGAGTTCCTCGGTGTGTGGGAGCGGCTCAACAACCCCGATTTTAATCCCGTCGAATTCGACGGGATTAAATTTCAGGCCGGCCTGAACAGCTTCACGCTGACGCCGAAGCAATGGATTGAGAAGACCCGCGCGGTGGGCATCGTTTCCAGCGCCGGGCAAGTGGAATTTCTACAGCTACTGGCACGAGATGGAGGTGTCGCGCGACGGCAGTCTTCCGATGAACGCAAGAACGTTGGAGGCCGGCCTACTTGCCCTTGTATTTCAAGATACAGCGCAACGCCCAGACGGTGACGCCGGTGCCGGCGAGCAGCGACAACCAAAGCGCCAGCGGCGTGTGCATGAAGGCCACCGCATCCAGCAGCATCCACAAGCTGCGGAAAACGAACACCCCGGCAATAACGAGAGTCAGTTCGGAAATCAGGAGCAGTCGTTTGCTATTCATGACCCAGCATGATCGCAGCGCGAGGGCGGCGCAAAGGGCAATTTCATCTGAACCCGCACTCCGTCGCCGGCGATGCGTAGCTGCGACGCCCTCGTCGCCGGTTGAGCCGGAGGTATTCTCAGCAATTCTCATTTGCGGAGCGCGGCGGTGTGCGAAGTATCAGCCGCAGCACATGATACCCGGTTTGGCGCGGACGTGCTGCGGATGGCCTTTCAGAGACAGCCGCGCTCCGCTCCAAAATGAGAATTGCTGACTGTGCGCGTGCGGTGGGCGCGCGAGCATGGTATAACCCGGACGTGTTGATGAACTACTCCAATCCGACATGACGGCGATGATCTTCAAACTGGTCGGCGGCATCGGCCTGTTTTTGTTGGGCATGGTGCTGCTGACGGATGGGTTGAAAGCGTTTGCCGGTGACGCGTTGCGTCGGGCGCTGGTGCGCTTCACGGGCACGCCGCTCAAGGCGTTCGGCTCGGGCGCGCTCGTCACGGCGATGGTGCAATCGTCCAGCGCGACGACGGTGACGGTGATTGGTTTTGTGAGTGCGGGCTTGCTCACGTTTCCGCAGGCGGTGGGCGTGGTGATGGGCGCGAGTCTGGGCACGACCGGCACGGGCTGGATCGTCGCGGTGCTGGGATTGAAAATCAGCCTGGGCTTTTACGCACTGCCGTTGGTGGGCGTCGGCGCGTTTTTGAAATTGCTCGGACATGGGCGGATGAAATCCCTCGGGCTGGCGCTGGCGGGTTTCGGTTTGATTTTCATCGGCATCGAAACCTTGCAGGACGCCATGCGCGGATTGTCGGGCGTGTTCAATCTCGCGCGCCTGCCGGCCGGCGGATTGTGGGGGCATGTTCTGGCGATGATCATCGGCATCGTGATGACGGTCGTCATGCAATCGTCCAGTGCGGCGGTGGCGACGACGCTGACGGCGTTGCACTCCGGCGCGATCAATTTCGAGCAGGCGGCGTCGCTGGTGATCGGCGCGGCGGTCGGCACGACGGTGACGGGAGCGCTGGCGGCGATTGGCGGCAGCGTGCCGGCCAAGCGCACGGCCCTCGCTCACGTCTTGTTCAATCTGGCCACGGGGGTGATTGCCGTGGTGTTGTTGCCGGTGTTTTTGTGGGGCATCGGTTGGGCGCAGGAACACGCGGGACTGGACCCGGGCGCGACGAGTCTCGCGGCGTTTCACACGGTGTTCATTGCCGTCGGCGTGGCGATCTTTCTGCCCTTCGCCCATCCGTTTGCGCGGTGGATTGAACGGCGGTTGCCGGAGCGGGGACCGACGTTGACGCGGCATCTGGATGCGACGCTGTTGCACGCGCCATCGGTGGCGTTGGAGGCGACCCGCCGCGCATTGAGCGAAACGGCGGGGGAATTGTTCGCCGCCGTGCGCGCCATCCTCGCCGGTCACAAGAGCGGCCCGGAGGATCTTCGCCGGGTTCAAATCCAGCACGCGCTGGAACAGACGCAGGAGTTCTTCGCCAAAATCCCGCCCGTGAGCGAGGACGAACCGCCGTCGCAATCGCGCGTGGCGCAATTACACGCCATAGATCATCTCACGCGATTGCAGGCGCATCTGCATCCCGAGGCCAACGTGCAACGCGCGTTGGCGGAGGAGCGTATCCGCCCGATGGCGGCGCAGGCCCGGGCGATTCTGGAACTGGGCGAAGCGGGATTGCAGGGCAAGGCGCCGGCGGATTGGGGGGCGCAAGTCGAACGCGCGGCGGCGGCGTTGGCCGAACTGCGCCGCCAAGAACGTCCAACCGTGCTCAAGCAAACGGCGACCGGCCGGGGCGAACCGGTAAAAGCTCTCGAGATTTTGGACGCTATGCGCTGGCTGGATCGCGTGGGCTACCACACCTGGCGCATCGGCAATTACCTCGGCGGCGACGGCAAACCGGAGGCTGTGCCGGCAGACTGAGCTACTTCGAATCGCGCCGGCCTTGGGCGCGTTTGCCGCGGGCCGAAACGTGGCCGCGCACCCGGCTGGTCAGTCCGGTCTTGGCGATACGTTGGGTCTTGATCTTGCCAGCGGATTTCTTCGCCTTCGCGGCGATCCGGCGTCCGGTAGTGCGTTTGATTGAAGCCATGTCGCATGTTGCTTCACCGCTCCGCCAAAGGCAAAACAAACTCACGCCCGGGGCGCTGGAATGATGCGCCGGAGATTCTGTGGTTACAGCAGCGTGCCGCTTAACACGATTTGCGCGATACTGAAATAGATGATCAGGCCGCTGACATCCACCAGCGTTGCAACGAACGGGGCGGAACACGTCGCCGGATCGAGTTTGAGCCGGCGCAAGCCAAACGGCAGCATCGCGCCGACCAGGCTGCCAAACGCGACCACGCCCACCAGACTCAATCCCACCACCAGCCCCACGAGTTGATAGTGGTCCGTGTAAAGCGTCGCGCGATTGGGCCAGAGGGCAATGCGCAGGAAGCCGATCACGGCCAGCACGCCGCCCAGCGCGAGGCCCAGCACCGATTCCCGCCGAAAAACGCGCAGCCAATCCCGCAATTTCACATCGCCCGTGGCCATTGCGCGAATGACCAGTGTGGACGCTTGCGCGCCAGAGTTGCCGCCGCTGCTGATGATCAGTGGAATGAACAGCACGAGCACCAGGGCGCTGGCCAGGTCCGCTTCGTAATGCGCCATCGCGCTGGCCGTGAGCATCTGTCCCAAGAACAACAGGATCAACCAGCCCACGCGTTTTTGGATCATGGCCAGCAGTCCCGTCTCCAAATACGGCGCATCGAGTGCCTCCACCGCGCCCATCTTTTGAATGTCCTCGGTGGCCTCTTCCGTAACGACGTCCAGCACGTCGTCCACGGTCACCACGCCCACCAGCCGTTCGTGCGAATCCACCACCGGCAGCACCGTGCGGTCGTATTTGCGGAACATTTCCACGGCGGTTTCCTGGTCATCCGTGGCGCGCAACGTGATGACCGAGGGATCGAGTAGCGCCGCCACCGGCACGTCCATCTCGGCGACGACCACATTGCGTAGTCGCAGCACGCCCGCGAGCTTGGCCTGTGGGTCCACGACGAACAGTTGGTTCAGCGTTTCGCGCTGTTGCCCCACCTGCCGCAGATGCGCGAGCACCTCGGCCACGGTCCAATCCTGTTTCACCGCCACGTATTCGGGCGTCATGCGCCGGCCGATGGAATCCTCGGGATAACCCAGCAGCGTCACGGCGATCTTGCGTTCTTCCGGGGACAGCAGGTTCAGCAGTTTCTGCGTGGCCGCGGCGGGAAGTTCTTCCAGCAACGCGGTGCGGTCGTCCGGCTCCATTTCGTTGAGGATGTGGGCGACCTGCTCGTTGCCGAGCGCGTGCAACAGGCGTTCCTGTACCTCGACGCCCAGTTGCTCGAAGACGTCGGCGGCCAGTTGTTGGGGCAGGAGGCGCAGCAACACCGCGCGGTCCTCGGGCGCAAGGTCGGTGAGAATCTCGCCGATGTCCTCCGGCGGAAAGCTACTGAGGATGTCGCGGAGCTGGCTGAACGCGCGTTGGTGGATCAACTCCGTCAATTCCGGCTTGAGCAAGCGGCCAATCATGTCGGCAGCATACGCGGTCTTCAGCACAGGGGCAGCGTTTTCGTCTCAAGCGGATCGCCGCGAATGCGCCGCGCACCACGTTGGATGTTTCGTGCTTCCGGCAAATCGGCTTGTCAGCGCGCGGGCCGGCAGGCACACATGGCCGGGTGAACGACCTGTTAACCTGGCTGGGTATTGCCGCGTGCCTCTCGCAGTCGGCGATGTTCTCGGGGCTGAATCTGGCCGTGTTCAGCCTGAGCCGGCTGCGCTTGGAAGCGGCGGCCCAGGCGGGTGACCGACAGGCCCGGCGCGTGCTGGCCTTGCGCCGCAACGCGAACTTTGCGCTGACCACCATTCTGTGGGGCAACGTCGCGATCAACGTACTGCTCACGCTCCTGGCGGAGTCGGTGCTGGCTGGAGTCGCGGCGTTCCTGTTTTCCACGGTGGTCATCACCCTCGCCGGGGAGATTGCGCCGCAGGCGTATTTTTCCCGCAACGCACTCCGGGTTGCGGCGCTTCTGTCTCCCGTGCTGCGCGGCTATCAGGTGCTGCTTTGGCCGGTGGCGTGGCCGTCGGCAAAACTGCTCGATGCCTGGATCGGGCCGGAGGGCATGCCGTGGTATCGCGAGCGCGAGTTGCGCGAGATGCTGGAGCACCACGCCCGCGGCGAAGGCTCGGAAATCGGACGCGTCGAGGCGACCGGCGCGGTCAATTTCCTCGCACTGGACGATCTGCCGGTCGGGCAGGAAGGCGAACCGCTGGATCCGCGGAGCGTCATCCGGGTGACGTTTCGCGACGGGCGGCCGGTGTTTCCCGAAATCAAACCGGCGGCGGACGATCTGTTCCTGCGCCAACTGGCCGCCTCGGGCAAGAAGTGGGTCGTGCTTACCGACGAGCGCGACGAACCGCGCCTGGTGGCCAGCGCGCCCAACTTCATCCGCGCGGTTTTGTTTGGCGGCGAGGCCTTCAATCCACTTGTGCTGTGTCATCATCCGTTGATCGTGCGGGACGCGAGCCGTCCGCTCGGTCAGGTGTTGGGCCGGTTGACGGTGCAACCCGAGCGGCCCGGCGATGATGTGATTGACAAAGATCTGATTCTGGTCTGGGCCGACGCCGGACGTCGCATCATCACCGGGTCGGACTTGTTGGGGCGGTTGCTACGGCGGATTGCCCGTGACGAGCGCGCCGGCCAATCGGGGCTGGACACCAGGTTGGGTTTGCGGGACACAGAACGCCGGCAACCGCACCCGGATTCGCCATGAGCCAGGATCAAATCGAAATTCTTGTCATCCTTACCGCCACAGTCGGCATGTTCCTGTGGGGCCGCTGGCGGCATGACATGGTGGCGCTGGGCGCGTTGCTGGCGTGTGTGTTCGCGGGGCTGGTACCGCGGACGGAGGCGTTTGCCGGCTTCGGGCATGCCGCCGTCATCACGGTGGCGTGCGTGCTGGTGTTGAGCCGCGGGCTGCAAACCTCGGGCGCCGTTGATGCGATCACGCAGCGTGTGCTGCCGGCTTCGGCGGGACCCACCTTCACCATCGCCGCCTTGACCGGTTTGGGCGCGGTGCTCTCGGCGTTCATGAATAATGTGGGGGCGCTGGCGTTGCTGATGCCGGTGGCCCTCCAGGTGGCCGGCAAACAGAAGCTGCCGCCGGGCCGGGTGCTGATGCCGCTGGCGTTCGGCTCCATCCTGGGCGGAATGACCACCTTGATCGGCACGCCGCCCAACTTGATTGTGTCCGGCTTCCGGGCCGAAACCGGCGCGGGCACGTTCGCCATGTTCGACTTCACGCCGGTGGGTTTGGCGGTGGCGGCGGGCGGCGTTTTGTTTGTGGCGTTGGTGGGCTGGCGGCTGGTGCCGGCGCGCGAGCGGGCGGGTGTGGAAGGGTTTGACACGGGCGCGTATCTGACCGAGGCCCGCATCACCGAGGACAGCAAAGTCAATGGCAAGACCTTGCGCGACATTGGCCCGGCGCTGGAAAAAGCGGACGCGCAAGTCGTGGGCCTGGTGCGCAGCGAATTCCGGGTGAGCACGCCCAGCCCGGGGCGCGTGCTGCGGGCCGGCGACATTCTGGTAATTGAGGCCGAACCGCAATCGCTCGCCTCGGCGTTGTCGAGCCTGGGCCTCAAGCTGGTCGAGGCCGTGCCGGTGAATCCCCAGGAGCAGAAAGACAACGCGAGCGAAACTCCCGAAGCCGACCCCTCGGCGGACTCAAAGAAGAAGGGAGAAAAATCAACCCCCAAAACCGACCCCGAGAAACCCGCGGATACGGAGGATGTGGTGCTGATGGAGCTGGCCGCACGACCCGATACATATTTGATCGGGCGGTCGGCCACCGACCTGATGTTGCGCACCCGCTTCGGCATCAACCTGCTGGCGTTGTCGCGACAGGGGCGGCGCACGATCCGGCGGTTGCGCTCGGAACGCATTCAAGCCGGGGACGTGCTGCTCATGCAGGGCACGCCCGACGCAGTGATGGGTTTCGCCAACGAATTCGGTTGTGTGCCCCTGGCGCAACGGGCCATCCGCATTCCCAACCGGCGCCAGGCGATCACGGCCACCGTGATCATGGCGGCGGCGGTGGGGGGCGCGGCGTTCGGGTTGCTGCCCGCCGCCATCTCCTTTGCCGCCGGTGTGCTCGCCGCCATGGCGCTGCGGGTGGTGTCGCCGCGGACGGTGTACGACGCGGTGGACTGGCCGGTGATCGTGCTGCTGGCCGCGTTGATTCCGGTAGCCGGAGCGATGGCGACCACCGGCGCGGCGGATCTGGTGGCCCGGACGTTGTTGGAGAATGTGGCGCAGGGCAACGCCATCCTCGCCCTGGCGGTGATCCTGATTGTGACGATGACGTTGTCGGATTTCATGAACAACGCCGCCACCGCCGCCGTGATGTGTCCCATCGCCATCAGCACGGCGACCCAGTTGGCGGCCCGGCCCGATTCGTTTCTGATGGCCGTGGCGATTGGCGCGTCGTGCGCCTTCCTTACGCCCATCGGCCATCAGAACAACACCCTCATCCTCGGGCCGGGCGGCTTTCGCTTTGGCGATTACTGGAAGCTTGGCCTGCCGCTGGAAATTTTGGTCATTGCGATCAGCATTCCAATGCTGCTGCTGGTCTGGCCGTTGTAGAGCGCCGAGTTTCGCGCGGTTGAGTTCAACCTGCGCGTGAAAGATCATGCCTGTTCTGGACGCGATGCATCGCTTTCTTCCGTCACCCGCACCTTCGTCTCGCCGTGTTCGGTGGATACCACCAGCGCGCCGGAGCGCAGATGGAGGTCGCGTTGGGGAAAGGGAATCTTAATCCCGTTTTCGCGCAGCGCCTTCTCGATGGCAAAGTTCAAGTCACTGCGAAACCGCCGGGGCGAACTCAACATTTCCGACGTCCAGACGGCCAGTTCGAAATTCAGCGCGCTATCCCCAAAACTGTCGAAGTAAACGGTCGGCTCCGGGGCCTTCAGTACCTGGGATTTGGCGGCGGCGACCTCCAACAACACCCGATTCACCTGCTCGGGGTCGCTGCCGTAGGCCACGCCGACTGGCAGTCGGAGGCGCACCTCGGGATCGCCGTGACTCCAGTTGACGACCTTGCTGCTGATGAATGACGAGTTGGGCACGATGATGGAGATGTTGTCGTTGGTCACCACCGTCGTGCTGCGCAGATTGATCTGCACCACTCGCCCGGCCACGCCGTCCACCTCCACGCGGTCGCCGAGGGCGATTGGCCGCTCGGCCAGCAGGATCAGGCCGCTGACAAAATTATTGATGATGTTTTGCAGGCCAAAGCCGATGCCCACGCCGATCGCGCCCGCCACCAACGCCAGCGAGCCGAGGTCAATGCCCACCATCTTCAGTGCGACATAAAGCCCCACCGCGATGAAGAGGTAGCCCGTCATGCGCCCGATGGCATATTGCAGCGACGCCGACAGATACGTGCGTTGGAGCACGCGGCGAATCAACTGCCGGCGCAGCAGCGATTCGGCCACGAACACCAGCACCACCAACACCGTGAGAAACAGCAGGCTCGTGAGGGTCAGTTGATACTCGCCCACCTTGGCCAGTGGGTAGTCGAGGATGCCGCGCAAGTGGCCCCAGATTTTTTCCAGACTGTCGTTCATGCGCCGTCAGTGTGCGGCACTCCAATCCGTTTGCCAGCCCACAATGAATGCGTTTCCTGTCGGCTCACGGAAGTCTCCCCCGACATCCGCGGGTCAGGCAGATGCGGCAGGCGAGACTGAGCTTTGCGCTGGTTTATTCGCTCAATTCACTGCGCGATCATCACGCGATTTTTCGCTTGCGGGCCAGTTCTCCCCCTCTATCAATGATGTGTAGTGCAAGTTCCACTTCCACTATCGCGGACAATGGGCTGTCTCGTCAGCGTGGTGGAGGTTGCTTGAAAGGATGCCTCCAAGAACTCGATTGGAGCCCGCGGCAACACTGGCAACACGCAATCATCAACAGCCGAACGAATGGAATCACATGAACCAAACCTCGCCATCACCTGATACCATCGCCCGCCGCGCCTACGAGTTGTGGGAGCAAGCGGGCCGGCCCGACGGACGCGACCAGGAGTTCTGGCTGCGCGCCGAGGCGGAACTCACCGCCACCAGGAGCGCCGCCGGTGCGCCGCCGATCATCGCGCCGCCACAGGCCGCGCCCCCGGCGTCATCAGGGGCGTTGCCGCCACATGAAGTTCCGCCCACCATCAAGAGCGCCGTGGCATCGGAGGGCCGCCGTCCCGCGTCGCGCCGCGCGCCGAAGCGCGGGTGAAATGAAACGACATCTCAACCAAACATCCATAACCCATGAAAAGACACTTCCGTATTATTCTGACGATCGTCATCGTCGTGCTGCTGGGCGCGTTGATCATCCAGAACCACGCGCCGGTGCGGGCGCAACTGCTGTTCGTGGCCGTGGAGATGCCGCTCATCCTGCTGCTGGCGCTCACCAGCGGATTGGGCTTCGTCCTCGGCCTGCTCGTCGCTTACACCGGTGTAATCAAGCCCAAGTCCTGAACGTCAGTGTGTCGTTCGCGACGCGCGTCGTCACACCCACCATGTGCAAAAACCCACAACCCACAAATTCCCATGAGAACCTTCTCCAACGGTCTTGTTATGGGCCTGCTGCTGGGTGGCGGCCTCGGCTGGTTCGCCAGCAATTCCGATGCGTGGCAGGAGGCAGTGGATAAATTCAAATAGCCGGAGGAACCGACGGGGGGGGCGGCGTCGGGCCGCCCCCCGGTTTGCGGTTGTTCCGCGGCCAAACAGCCGTAGCCGACCTGTGAATCTTGAAATCAAAAGAATCCGCCTGCTGGGCATGGCGGGTCTGGCCGCCGCGCTGACCCTCGCCAGCACCGCGCGCGCCGACGACTTCCAAACCTGGCAGACCGTTTCCCTGAAATGGCTCGACACACAATACATGGACCTGACAACCGCGGAATGATTTCCGAAAACCGTGCCGTGCCGGTGGGCCTGCGGTTCCGGTTGCACGAAAAGGCGACCTTTAGCGTGTTCTACATGATCCGCTCCGTGCGCGGCGCGGACGAATGGCGGCACGACCACGTGCTGGGCACGGGCCTGGCCTTCTCGCTGTAGCGCCAATCGCCTTGTCGCCACCCCGCCGGGCAGGCAAACTCAATCAGTTCGAAACAAACCAATTCATGAAACTAAAATCCGCACCATCTGTCCGCCTGCAAGCGTCGAAGCACAGGGCGGTGGACCTAATCGTTCTCGGCACAAAGGGCCACCACGGGCTGAAGCGCCTGCTGCTTGGCAGCACGGTCGAGGCGGTGGTGCGGCAATCGCCTCTCGCACTCCCATGAAATGGTCCCTCAAACTCGGCCGGCTGCTCGGCATTGACGTTTACCTGCACTTCACGTTTCTGCTGTTGCTGGCGTTTCTCGGCTACCTCTACTGGCGCGCCACGCAGGACATCGAGGCCGCGCTGCGGGGGGTGGGGTTCATCGTCGCCCTGTTCGGGTGCGTGGTGCTGCACGAACTGGGGCACGCGTTGATGGCCCGCCGCTACGGCATCAAGACGCACGACATCACGCTGCTGCCCATTGGCGGTGTCGCGCGGCTGGAAAAGATGCCGGAGAAACCGATGCAGGAATTCTGGGTGGCGCTGGCCGGCCCGGCGGTGAACGTGGTGATTGCTGGCGTCCTGTTCGTCTGGCTGGTGGTGACGGACGGCTTTGGTCCGGCGGCGGAGATCAGCCTGACCGGCGGCTCGTTCTGGCAGCGGCTGATGGTGGTGAACGTCTTCCTCGTGGCGTTCAATCTTCTGCCCGCGTTTCCGATGGACGGCGGGCGGGTGCTGCGTGCGCTGCTGGCCGTGGCCATGGGCCGCCGACGTGCCACGGCCATCGCCGCCAACATCGGCCAGGGCATGGCGATTCTCTTTGGCATCGTCGGCTTCCTCTACAACCCGTTTCTGATCTTCATCGCCATATTTGTCTTTCTCGGCGCACAGGCGGAGTCGGGCATGGTGGAAATGCAATCCGCACTCGAGGGCTTGCACGTGCGCAACGCGATGATGACGCGCTTCCGCACGCTCGCGCCGCGCGACCCGTTGAGCAAGGCGGTGGAAGAACTGCTGGCCGGCTCGCAGCAGGACTTTCCCGTGACGGAAGACGAACGGCCCGTCGGCATCCTGCGCCGCAACGACCTGGTCAAGGCGCTTTCCGACGGGCGCCGCGACGCGCCCGTGAGCGACATCATGTGCCGGCAATGTGAAACCGTGGAGGAAGCTGCCCCGTTGAAAGGCGCAGTCGAGTCCATGCACGCGCGGCAGTGCGCCACTGTGCCCGTCGTCGCCGCCGGACGTATCGTCGGCCTGCTCACACTCGAAAACATCAGCGAGATGATCATGATCAACACGGCCTTGGGCAACAACAGCGACGAGGCGGTGACCGCCGGTCTCAAGGTGAAAACCAAAGTATGAAAACGAAAAGACTGCAAAAACGGGACGCCGGCAAAAAGAAAGAAGCCGAGGCCATCGTCAACGCGGCGGTGGGCGCCATTGTGGGCGGGATCATTGCCGGGCCGGTCGGAGCTGTGGCCGGCGCGGCCGTCGGGGCACTGGTTGAGAAAGGTCCATCCAAACCTCAACCGCGCAAACAACCAAACGCGGCGCGCCCGACTGATGATCAGCCGGCTTCTGCCGGAAAGCGCCGCGAACGCGCGAACCAGAAGAAGCCCGCCGGGAAGGGTCACCGCCGGAAGCCGCGCGTCACAATTGCGCCGCCGTTCGTGGGGACAAGCCCGGACGTGCGGATTTCCCGGGCGACACGCAAATCAAGACCGCCCGCGAAGAGAGGAGCCGCGCCCCCATGAAAGAGTTCACCTTCAATTGTCCCACCTGTGACGAATGAACCTGAACCAAACCACATCTCCCTTGATCCCATGAATCTAAAATGCCACCTCGACGATTTCCGGGTGTCCCCCGGGCAAAACGTCAACCTAAACAAATGGCCGACGAAGGTGAAGTCGCTCTACACCTCCAAAAAAGTTTATCGCAAGCTGCTTGAGGAATATCGCGAGGAACTGAGCGATTTGCAGCGCGTAATGTACGCCCACGACCGGTACGCGGTGCTCCTGATTTTCCAGGGCATGGACACTGCGGGCAAAGACGGCGCCATCCGGCATGTCATGTCGGGCGTGAATCCGCAGGGCTGCCAGGTGTTCAGCTTCAAACAGCCGAGCAGCGAGGAGTTGAGCCATGATTTCCTGTGGCGCACGAACAAGCGGCTGCCGGAGCGCGGCCGCATTGGCATCTTCAACCGCTCGTATTATGAGGAAGTGCTGATCGCGCGTGTGCTGCCCGAGGTGCTCGCCAAACAGCGGCTACCCAAAGAACACGTCAATCCGAAGACCCTCTGGCGCGAACGCTTCCGGGACATTGTGAATCTGGAGGATTACCTGCATCGCAACGGCACGCGCGTCATCAAATTTTTTCTGCATCTCTCGAACGACGAACAGCGGCAGCGGTTCCTGGCGCGCATTGATGAGCCGGACAAGAACTGGAAACTCAGCGCGGCGGACATCCAGATGCGCGAACGGTGGGATGATTTCCAAAGCGCCTACGCCGATTGTCTGGGCGCGACCAGCACGAAGCACACGCCCTGGCATGTCGTCCCCGCCGATGACAAACGGAACGCGCGCCTGATCATCTCCCATGCCATTGTGGAAACGATGAAGACGTTGCCGCTGAGTTATCCCGAGCCAACCGCCGCGCATCGCGAGGAATTGCAGCAGGTGCGACAACTGTTGACCAAGAAGACGAAATGATGAACCCAACTGCGGACCCTAAATTCGAAATCAAGTCCCCGCACGCCGCGCCGGCCGAAGAAGTTCTGCAAAAACTCAACAGTCGCGCGGACGGCCTGACCGGTCCCGAGGCCGCCGAACGCCTGAAAACGGTCGGCCCGAACCGCCTGCCCGAACCACCGAAGGAAGGATTGCTCAAACGGTTCTTCAAGCATTTCCACGATTTGCTCATCTACATTTTGATTGGGGCGGCGGTCGTCACGGCGCTACTGGGTCATTGGATTGATACCGTGGTCATTCTGGCCGTGGTTGTGGTCAACGCGATCATCGGGTTCCTTCAGGAGGGCAAGGCCGAACAGGCGCTCGAAGGCATCCGCAAAATGCTCTCGCCCCACGCCCACGCCCAGCGCGATGGCAATTGGGCGGAGATTGAAGCGGACGATGTCGTGCCGGGCGACATTGTGCGACTGCGCTCCGGCGATCGCGTGCCGGCGGACGTGCGGCTCATTGAAGCAACCAATCTGCGCATTGAGGAAGCGGCGCTCACCGGCGAATCCGTACCCGCCGCAAAGAAGACCGATCCAGTGACTGCCGACGCGGGCGTGGGCGACCGACACTGCATGGCGTATTCGGGCACCATGGTCGCCGCCGGGCGCGGCACGGGCGTGGTTACTGCCACCGGCGCGGCCACCGAACTGGGCCGCATCAATCAGATGATCTCCGAGGTGCAAACGCTGGCCACGCCACTCACCCGGCAGATGAATCGGTTCGGAAAAATTCTCTCCATCGGCATCGTGGGCATGGCGGTGTTGATGTGGCTGGTCGGCTGGTGGCTGCACGATTTCACGACGAGCGAATTGTTTCTTGCCGCCATCGGCTTCGCGGTCGCCGCCATTCCCGAGGGGCTGCCGGCCATTCTCACCATCACGCTGGCGCTGGGCGTGCAACGCATGGCGCGACGCAACGCCATCACACGCAAACTCAACGCCGTCGAGACGCTCGGCTCGGTCACCGTGATCTGCTCGGACAAAACCGGCACGCTCACGCGCAACGAAATGACCGCCCGCCACGCTGTTACGCGCGCGGGCCGTTTCGATGTGTCCGGTACGGGCTACCAACCCAAAGGCCAGATCACCCACGACGAAAAGGAGGCCACGCTGGATCAGCATGACGACCTGCGCGCGTTGATCGAGGTAATGGCCCTATGTAACGACTCAGAGATTGCCGAAACGGAGGGTCAGTGGCAGGTCACCGGTGAGCCGACGGAAGGCGCCTTGCGCACGCTGGCCCGCAAGGCGGGTTTCGACGGCAAGACTTACAAGCGCGTGGCGGAAATTCCCTTCGAGTCGGAGAACAAATTCATGGCCACGCTCAACCAAGTGCCGGGCGGCGGGACGCGCATTTTTTTCAAGGGCGCGCCCGATCGTTTGCTGGACCGCTGCCCGCAGCAACGCACCGGTGCCGATGCGCCGGAGCCACTTGACCGCGAATACTGGGAGCAACAGATCGAGGAACTCAGCAATCAGGGCTTGCGGGTGCTGGCCGCGGCCGCGCGCGACATGGACGCCGGCAAAAGTGATCTGGCTCTGGGCGATCTCGAATCCGACATGGTGTTTCTGGGTCTGGTCGCCATTATTGATCCACCCCGCCCCGAAGCCATCGAGGCGATCAAGACCTGTCATCAGGCGGGCATCGGAGTGAAGATGATCACCGGCGATCACGCCGGCACGGCCAAAGCCATTGGCAAGGAAATGGGCATTGGCGACGGCACGCACGCGGTAACGGGCGCAGAATTGGAGGCGGCTTCTGATGAAGACCTGCGGCGTTTCGTGCGGGAGAATGACATCTTCGCGCGCACCAGTCCCGAGCACAAATTGCGGCTCGTGAAAGCGCTTCAGGCCAACGGCGAAGTGGTGGCCATGACCGGCGACGGCGTGAACGACGCGCCCGCGCTCAAGCGCGCCGACGTGGGTGTGGCCATGGGCATCAAAGGCACCGAGGCCACGAAGGCGGCAGCGGAGATTGTGCTCGCGGACGATAACTTCACCTCCATCGAACGGGCCGTCGAAGAAGGCCGCACCATTTACGACAACCTGCGCAAGGCGATCTTGTTCATTCTGCCGACCAACGGCGCAGAGGCGCTGGTGATTCTGATCGCCATCGTGTTCGGCCTGGTGTTGCCGCTCACTCCGGTACAAATCTTGTGGGTCAACATGGTCACCGCCGTCACGCTGGCATTGGCGCTGGCGTTTGAGCCGGCCGAGCCGGGCGTAATGAGTCGCCCGCCCCGCGATCCCAAGGCCCCGATTCTTGGCGGCGCGTTTCTCTGGCGGATCGGATTTGTCTCCGTGTTGATCGGCGGCGCAACCATCGCGGTGTTTCTGATCGAAATGCGGCTGGGCATGCCGGTGGAACTGGCCCGGACGTTGGCCGTCAATACGCTGGTCTGCGGACAGGTGTTCTACTTGTTCAACAGCCGCTACCTGCGGGAATCCAGCCTGCCGTTCGCCCGCCTGTTCGCCAATCGCGTCGCGTGGTGGGCGGTTGGGGCGCTGGCGGTGCTGCAACTGATGTTTGTTTATGCGCCCTTCATGCACCGCTGGTTCGGCTCGGCCGCACTTGAACTGCGCCACTGGCTCGTCCCGTTGGGCGTCGGGTTCGGCGTGTTTCTGCTGGTGGAACTCGAGAAGGCTGTCTTCCGGCGCACACGCGTCTCCCGGCCTACTTCGCTTCCTGCTTCATCAAACAACGCAACGCCCAAACCGTGATGGCCGTGCCCAGCATTAACGACAACCACAGCGCCGGCGGCGTGTGCATGAAGTCCATCAAATCCAGCAGCATCCACAAGCCGCGAAAAACAAAAACGCCCGCGAGGACGAGGGCCAGTTCCGCAAGTAACACCAATTTCTTGTTCTGAGTCTTGTTCATCACCTCGCCATGCGACCACGGCGGGCAACCGGCAGTCCCTATTTGCCTTGTTAAACGCCGGCCTGACACGTGTCAGGTTTTGAGGATGCGCTTGAAGTAATCGGGTTCAAAGGCGACGCGGCTGCCGGCGATGGCGGTTATCCGTGCCACCAGCGAGGCCCGCGCACGGCCTTTCAGTTTTTCCATCGGGCCGGGATCCTCGGAATACAAATGTGCCGCCAAAGTGTTGTCCGGCGTGTCGGTCACAGAGATTTCAACCTCCCGCCCGACGCGCAAGCCGGCGGTGGACGCCACGGTCAACACCTCGTCGCCGCGCTTCGCAGTGGCGGTGGAATTCAAGAAATGGCTGGACGCGCGCCGGCGGGACCGATCGCACCGCAAGTGAGTTCCCTTCGACGCCAATGGCTCACACGCTCGCGACCACGTTCGTCAAAGTGCCCACGCCGGAAATACCGATCGTGATCTCATCGTTCGGCCGCAGGGTGAAATCGTCTGGCGGGACAATTCCCGTGCCCGTGAGCAGGACCACTCCGTGAGGAAAATGCTGACTGCGGCAAAGGTAATCCACCAATTCGGTAAAAGAGCGTTTGATCTGGCCGACGGAAGTTTCCCCCTGAAAAACCGGTTGGCAGTTGCGCGTAATCGTCAGCCGGATCGTCCAGGTGCGCGCTTCGGCTTCGCCAGCCGCCACGCTGATAACCGGCCCCAGCGCGCAGGAGTGTTCATAGATTTTGGCCTGCGGCAAATAGAGAAGATTCTCCCCCTCCAGGTCGCGGGAACTCATGTCATTGCCAATGGTGAAACCGGCAAGCTCCCCGCGTGAGTTGATGACGAGCGCCAGTTCCGGCTCGGGCACGCTCCAGGTTGCGTCCGCCCGAATGCCGACCGGATCGCCCGGGCCGGCGACTTTTTCCGGCAGCGATTTGAAGAACAATTCCGGCCGCGGCGCGGCATAAACCTTGTCGTAGGCCGTCGCGCTGAAATCGGATTCGTCCATCCGCGCCTTCTTGCTGCGCAGGTAAGTCACCCCGGCGGCCCACACCTCCTGGCGCTCGACGGGGGTGAGCAGGCGCACGGCGCTCAAGGCGTGCCGCGGAAGGTTCTGTTGCGCCAATGCACCAAGCATGGCCTTCAAATCCCCGTCCTCCAACAGGCCGGTCAAGGTTTTGACTTCGCCGCTCAGGTCGAGCACGGTCGCTTCATCCGCCAGCAGGCCGGGACAAACGCGGCCCGAAGCCAATTCAAAACGACAAAGTTTCATGCGCTCGAAAAAAAGCCGGAAGCCAGGTGTCAGCGTTTCGCCTTCAAGCCGAGTAATCCAGATACACCGTCTTGAGCCGGGTGTAGAATTCAATCGCCCCCGGTCCTTGTTCCTTGAATGAGTCCGTGCTGGACTTCTTGACGCCGCCAAATGGAGCCTGCAGCGCAAGGCCGGTGGAAATCTGATTCACTTTAACAACGCCAGCCTGGATGCGTTCGGTGTAGAGCATGGCCTTTTTCAAATCGCGCGTGACGATGGAAGCCGAGAGGCCGACTTCCAAGCCATTTGCCACCGAGAGGGCTTCATCAAAATTGTCCACCGCGATGATCCCGACCACCGGCCCGAACACTTCTTCGCGCGCGAGCCGCATTTCGGGGGTCACGCCGCCCAGCACGGCGGGCGACATGAAATGACCGTGTGCGAGTTCGCCATCGGTCAAGCGCTGCCCGCCCCAAAGCAGCTTTGCGCCCTCGCGTTGCGCGGCAGCAATGTGCTCGAAGTTGCCGTCGAGTTCCGCCTGGTTCACGGCTGGCCCCATCGTGATGCCGTCCTGCAAACCGTTGCCCACCTTGATGGCTTGCGCGCGGGCGATGAGTTTCTCAGTGAAGGCATCCGCGACACTACGTTCCACAATGACCCGGCTCGTGGCGGTGCAAGCCTGGCCGGTCAGGCCAAAGCCGGCAATGGCCACCAACCGCGCGGCCAGGTCCAGGTCCGCATCGGCCAGCACAATCGTGGGATTCTTTCCGCCCATTTCCATCTGCGCGCGGGCCATGCGCGACGCGAGTTGGTGGTAAATTGTCTGACCCACCGTGTATGAGCCGGTGAAGGAAAGCGCGGCGACGGATGGATGAGCCGCCAGTTCACCACCCACGGCGCGACCTTCGCCGATCACCACGTTGAAGACGCCTTTGGGCAAGCCCGCCTCTGCGAGCAGCTTCGCCAGTTCCAGGGTCAGGGCCGGGGCTTGGGAAGCCGGCTTGAGCACCACGGTGTTGCCGCTGACCAGCGCGGGGGCGAGCTTCCACGCCGGGATGGCGAGTGGAAAATTCCAAGGCGTCACCAAAGCCACCACGCCCAATGGCTCGCGCCGCGTGTAGAGCAGGTTGCCGGGCAAATCGTGCGGGATGGTCTGGCCGCCAAGCTGATAACTTAATCCGCCAAAGAAACGGAAAATGTCCGCCGCGCGCTGCACCTCCCCGGTGCTCTCGATCAGAGTTTTTCCCTCCTCGCGCGTGAGCAACCGCGCGAGTTCGGCTTTGCGCGTTTCAATGAGCTGCGAAGCTTTGCTGAGAATTCGTCCGCGCGCCACGGGAGTAGTCGTCGCCCAGGCCGGGTAAGCCCGCGTAGCAGCTTCCACGGCGGCGCGCGCGTCCGCTTGATCGCTCAAGGGATGTTCCGCAACGATTTCGCGTGTGTCTGCCGGGTTAACCGTCTGATACGTCCGGCCCGATTGCGCGGCCAGCCCTTCGCCGTTGATGAAGTTTTTGTAGGTTGTCACAAGCAATGGCTCGCAGTTTAGCGGCGACCGGCAAATGCGCGAAGGTAAAAATCACACGACTGGAGATGCCCCAGTCTTGCCCGGCTGTAGCGCAGATTTCCAATCTGCTGTATCGCCGAACTCCATTCGGCAGACCGGACGAACGCTCGGAGACGCCCGTGCTGGCGAAGGCCTGCGGATTGGAAATCCGCGATACGGGAGGATGGAATCCTGCGCTACGAGCGTGTTCGCCGGGCAAGACTGAGGCATTACCACAACTGATTGCAGGACCGGCGTGGAATCCCCTTGTCGGCTGGGTTGAGCCTGATTCAATCACCCCATGCACGAAAGCGATCTGTTCCCCGCGACTTCGCCGGAAGTTTACCAAGTGCGCACCCGGGCGCCCGGGCCGGCGGGCCAACTGCCCATTGACGCCGCGATGCTGTTGGAGCAACCAAGCGGGAATTTGTTTGGCCTCACGCAAAACGCCGGCATGGGTTGGAATCCCGCCGAACTTGGACGGAAACAATTTCTCATCCTCAGCACCCAAGGCGGCCTGCGCGCGGCGGACGGGAGTCCCGTGGCGCTGGGTTATCACACCGGGCATTGGGAAATCGGTTTGCTGGTGGAGGCAGCGGCGCGCGAGCTGCGCCGTTTGAAAACCATTCCCTTTGCGGCGTACTGCTCGGACCCCTGCGATGGCCGCACGCAGGGAACCACCGGCATGTTCGACAGCCTGCCGTATCGCAACGATGCCGCGCAGATTTTCCGCCGGTTGATCCGCTCACTGCCGGTTCGTTCGGGGGTCATCGGCGTGGCCACTTGCGACAAGGGGCTCCCAGCAATGATGATGGCGCTGGCCAGCATGAGCGAGTTGCCGTGCGTGCTCGTGCCCGGCGGCGTAACGCTCCCGCCCGAGGATGGCGAGAACGCCGGCGCGGTACAAACGCTCGGCGCCCGATTCGCGCACGGGCTGATCTCGTTGCAGGAAGCGGCGGACCTCGGTTGTCGCGCGTGCGGTTCGCCGGGCGGTGGCTGTCAATTCCTGGGCACGGCCGCCACGGCGCAGGTTGTCGGCGAGGCGCTGGGACTTTCGTTGCCGCACACGGCGCTCGCGCCCTCGGGTCAACCGGTGTGGACGGAGATGGCGATCCGTTCCGCGAAAGCGGTGGTGGAATTGGAGCGGCGCGGCTGGCACACGCGCGACGTGCTCACCGATGCCAGCATCCGCAATGCAATGGTGGTTCACGCCGCGTTCGGCGGTTCAACGAATTTGTTGCTGCACATCCCGGCCATTGCCCACGCGGCCGGATTGCGGCGGCCCACAGTGGAAGATTGGATGGAAGTCAACCGCCGCACACCGCGGCTGGTAAGCGTGCTGCCCAACGGGCCGGTGCATCACCCCACAGTGCGTGCCTTTCTCGCGGGCGGAGTTCCGGAAGTGATGCTGCATCTGCGCGACCTCGGTTTGCTCGATACCGATGTGCGCACGGTCGCGGGCACGACTTTGGGCGAATCGCTGGATGCCTGGCGAACCTCGGAACGGCGCGAACGTTTCCGGGCCATCCTGCAAGCCCAGGATGGTGTGAATGCCGATGACGTCATTCTCCCGCCGGAGAAAGCGCGTGACTGCGGCATGACTTCCACCGTGACCTTCCCGCGCGGCAATCTCGCGCCCGAAGGCGCGGTCATCAAAAGCGCGGCGATGGATCCATCGGTCATGGATGCGGATGGCATTTATCGGAAGGAAGGACCGGCGCGTGTTTTCACCAGCGAGGCGGCGGTGATCGCGGCCATCAAACGCAACGAAATAAGGGCGGGCGACGTCATGGTGTTGGCCGGGTTGGGTCCGATGGGAACGGGCATGGAGGAAACGTATCAGGTCACGTCAGCGTTGCAGCATCTGCCGTTCGGCAAGCACGTCGCGCTCATCACCGACGCGCGTTTCTCGGGGGTCTCAACGGGCGCGTGCATCGGTCATGTGGGGCCGGAAGCGCTGGCGGGCGGGCCAATTGGGAAGGTGCGCGACGGGGACATGATCCGCATCGTGGTGGATCGGATACATCTTGAAGCCAGCGTTGATCTGGTGGGGGAAGGCGCGCACGGTTTCGACGCGGAGGCCGGAACGAGAATCCTGGCGGCCCGCAGCGTGCGGCCAGATCTCGCGCCGCATCCCCGCCTGCCCGATGACACGCGCCTTTGGGCGGCGTTGCAGCGTGCCAGCGGCGGAACCTGGGGCGGCTGCGTCTTCGATGTTGACCGAATCACGGCAGCCCTCGAAGCGGGAATGTCCGGGCAATAAAGTACCGCCTTCCGGTTTTGCCTCCGGATCATACTGCGTTTCACCGCGTTTGCCGTCAGCTTAACTGGAAGTGAAGGTTGGTGCTTGCGAAGTTTATTCCCCAGGGTGAGCGTTGCTCTGATAACAACCACGCGTTTCCCATGAAGACCATTGTGCCAAAAGCCAGCGCCCGCGGCGCCATGAGCAATCCGCCCAATCGCTTCGAGCAAATTCAGCTTGAACGCGACGCGGAATGGAATCCGGAAGACGACCCGTTACCCCGCACGCAGTTTTTCAAGGACCACAGCCGCACGATCATTGCCTATAACGAAAGTCCGGACATTCCATTCGAAGCCAGCCTCAACCCGTATCGCGGCTGCGAGCATGGCTGTGTCTATTGTTACGCCCGGCCATTTCACGAGTATCTTGGTTTTTCGTCTGGCCTGGACTTCGAGACCAAGATCATGGTCAAGGAGGACGCGCCAAAGCTTTTGCGCGTAGAACTGTCCTCGCCAAAGTGGCAACCCAAGGTCCTGGCCATGAGCGGTGTCACTGATCCGTATCAACCCATCGAGCGGCGATTGAAGATCACCCGCGGCTGCCTGGAAGTGCTGGCCGAGTTTCGCAACCCGGTTTCCATCGTGACCAAGAATCTACTGGTCGCGCGCGACCTTGATTTGTTAGGTGAACTGGCACGCCACAACGCGGCGGCCGTCTTCATCTCGCTTACCACCCTCGACCCCGGACTCCGCACAGTCATGGAGCCGCGCACGGCTCCGCCGGCGGCCCGGCTCGCCACCATCACCAAGCTTGCGCAGGCGGGTGTTCCCGTCGGTGTGCTGATCGCGCCGGTGATTCCCGGATTGACTGACCACGAAATCCCATCGCTCGTCCAGGCTGCGGTTGAAGCAGGCGCAAGGTTTGCCGGGTACGTCCCGCTACGCTTGCCGCATGCCGTCGCGCCGTTGTTCGAGCAATGGCTCGAAAACCATTTCCCGAACAGGAAGGAGAAAGTCCTGAATCGCCTGCGCGCATTGCGTGGGGGCAAACTCTACGAAGCAGAGTTCGGCAAGCGAATGCGCGGCGAGGGGATTTTCGCGGAGCAAATGGGCCAAATGTTCGACGTAGCCTGCCGCAAAACCGGTATTGCCGAAAACGAAATCAACCTTTCGACCGCGGCCTTTCGACGGCCAGGAGCGTCGCAGTTGCCGCTTTTTGATTAAATTACCTGGTCGCTGGCAGGTTGCTCCATGATTCCGACCCGCCGATACCGGTCAAGCTGCCTTGGCGGCAAAAATCCCGCTCGTGCTTTGCTGCCAGATGTGTTGATACACCCGCTGCGCCATCGTCGCTTTCTCGTCCTCGGTGAACGGCGGCGTGGGTAACACGGTGAACAGTTCGTTCAAGATAAGCACCTCGACCTCAGCCTTGGTTTCTTCCTTCTCGGTCCAACGCTCGCGTTGCGCGATGAGTTTGCGCAACGCGTCAAGCAACCCTTGGCTCGCCTGCTTCACGCGTTCGCGCTCCGTCTTGGCTAGATTTTCCTTTTGCAGCAAACAGAACAGCGCGTATTCATCCTCGGTCAAACCTTCTTCGGCGGCGCGATGATCTTCGGCGTCGAGTCCTTTCATGAAATCCACGAGCGCCGCGAAAGTATCCTCAATGCTCACGCGGTCCTTGTCGCGGTTGTAGTCGGCGATGATCTCGGAATACTTTTTGTAGTAATCCATCCGCATCGGATTGCGTGCGAGCATCTGCGCCAGCTTCTTTTCCACCACCTGCCGGATGTCCTCCACCGCCGACGCCTTCCGCTTCACCTTCTTGGCGAATTCGTCGCGGAGTTTCTCCAGGTCAATCGTGCTCATGTCGAACAGCTTCGCGTCCATCTGATCGTCGCCTGGCTCGGCGGCGCGGATGGCCTCGTTGACGATGCGATGCAACTCCTTGAGCAAATCCGATACGTCCGCCGTGTCGCGTCGTTCCTCCAGCTTCTTGTAAATCGCCCCGATGTTGTCGTGCCGCGCCGCGTAGGCATACGCCGACGGCTCCGCGACCAGCGCCTTGAATCGGATAAATACCTGCCGCGCCAGAATCTCAAACCGCCGCTTCCCCTCGTCGCGTGCATTGACGACCGCCTCCGCGCCGTCGGCAATCGCCTGAATCCGTGCGAATCCTTTCGCCCCCGTCAAGCGGTTCGGCTCGAATCCCAGCCCGCGCAAATGCTTCTCCGTTTCTTCGATGGCCGAGAGCAACGCCTTCACGCGTTCCTCGATGGGCGCAACGATTTCCTCCCCACCGCTGCCGCCTTCGTCGCCGAGCGCGTATTGCGCCAGTGCCGCGCGCAGGCTCTTGAGCATCCCGTTGTAATCCACGATCAGGCCAAAGTCCTTGCCCGGATAACGCCGGTTTGCGCGGGCAATCGCCTGCATGAGCGTGTGCGCCTTCATCGGCTTGTCCACGTAGAGCGTCGAGAGACATTCCACGTCGAAGCCCGTCAGCCACATCGCGCAGACAATGGCGACGCGAAAAGGATGCTCAGGATTCTTGAAAGCTGACTCCACATCCAACGTCTTGCCGCCCGCAAGCTCGAAACCCTGTTTCATCAGGACGCGATGCGGGATGATGTCCACGCCCCACTTCTGGAAATCGGCAATTTCGTTCTGGCCCTCGCTGACGATGATCTCGATGAGCGTTTCCTCCATCCACTTCGCCTGGCCTTGCAGCCATGCCGCTTCCTTGGCCAGCCCCTCACGCCGGCCTTCTTCAATCGTCGTCGCCAGTTCCGACTGTTTGAGCAACGCGTAGCCCCGCGCTTTCGCCAGCTTCTCTTTCCAGCGCGGGATGATGCGCTGATACATCCGCCCGCAGGTGATCTTGTCTATGCACACCAGCATGGACTTCCCGGATTCCCAGCGCGTCGCGCAATGCTCCACAAAATCAATCGCCAGTTTGTCCAGCCGGTCGTCGGCGGTGATGACCTCGTAATCCTGCCCCAGCAACTTCTCCAGCAACGCCTCCTTGTCCGGGTCAAGCTCCGCCCGCGCGATGGCGTCGGCGATGCGGTCGTTGAGATCGAGCCGCGCGATGCCGAGTTTCTCACCGCGATTCTCATAAACCAGTTTCACCGTCGCGCCGTCCTGCTCCGACCGCTTGAAATCATACTTCGACACGTAACCGCCGAAGATGCGCTTGGTCAGGTGATCGTGTTTGAACAACGGCGTGCCCGTGAAACCGATGAACGCAGCGTTCGGCAACGCCAGCCGCATGTTGCGCGCGAGCCTGCCCGCCTGCGTCCGATGCGCCTCGTCGGAAATCACAATAATGTCGTCCCGCCTGCTGTAAGGTTCGCGCGGGTTCACGTCCTGATTGAATTTGTGAATCAGGCTGAAAATGTAGCGGTGATTCTCCTTGAGCAACCGCTCCAGGTCTTTGCCTGAACTGGCGCGTGGCGTGGTCTTGGGGTCAACGAATCCGCAGCCAACGAAAGTTTTGTAGAGTTGCCCGTCCAAATCGTTGCGGTCAGTCATCAGCAGGAAGGTGAACTTCCCGGAAATCTCCCGCCGCACCTTCTCGGCAAAGAACGCCATCGAATACGATTTGCCGCTGCCTTGCGTGTGCCAAAACACACCCAGCTTGCCGAGGTCGGGATGCGCCGACTCGATCAGGGTGAGCCTCCTCTCCCCGGCCCTCTCCTCCCGCTGCGGGAGGAGAGGGGGATTGGTTTCGGACACCCTCGCTTCCACTCCGAGTGGAGGAGAGGGATGGGGAGAGGAGGCGCTGAGTAAATCCGCATCCGTCGCCTCATCCTCCGGCAATTCCACCACGCGATACGTCAGCCGCTTGTCCGCCGGAAACTGCCGCCGCAATTCCTCCTGCCGCCGCACCGACGCCACGGCATTGTTCACGCCCAACACCTGATGATTCGAGCCGATGATCTTGCGCGTGCCGCCGGACTTGCTGCTATCGAACAGAATGAAATTCTCCACGATGTCCAGCAACCGCTCGTGCGCCAGCATCCCGTTGAGCAACACCTCCGCCTCCACGCTGCCCTTGTCGGATTCCGCCAGCCGCTTCCATTCGGCGAAATGCTCCCAACCGCTCGTGATCGAGCCGTAGCGGGCGCGATGCCCGTTGCTGACGATGAGAAACGCGTTGTGATGGAACGCGTGCGGAATCGTGTCCTGCTGCATGTAGTCCCGCAGATTGTCGTCGAAGCCCCGGCGGATGTTCCGATAAATCGCCTTCAACTCGATGAACACCAGCGGCAGCCCGTTGACGAAAAGCACGAGGTCGGCGCGACGGTTGTAGCCCGGCGTGCGCAAACCGGTAATCTTCAACTCCCGCACGGCGAGGAAACGGTTGTTCGGCTTCCCGTCCGCGCCCCGCCCATTCTTGAAATCAATCACCCGCGCCCGCGCGTCGCGTTGCTCTCCATTGGCGTCCTTGTAACTCACCGGCACACCGTCGCGGATGAGTTTGTAAAATGCCTGATTGTGCTGGAGCAACGACCGCGTGAAATCGTGCCGCGTGATTTCCTGCACCGCCTCGGCGATGGCGGCAGGCGGCAACAGCGGATTCAACCGCCCCAACGCCGCGCGCAAGTCGCGCGTGAGCACCACCTCGCGCGTGTCCGTACGACCCAAGTCGCAAGCGACACCCTCTCCCTCGCTCCCTCTCCCACTGGGAGAGGGATGGGGTGAGGGTTGAAGTGTTCCGAACACTTCATTGTTCCACGCATAGACGCTTTCCCAGCCCAACTGTTCGCGCAGATGCTCGGCGAACGTCTTTTGGACGAGCCGGTCTTCGCTGTTGATGTCGGTGAACACGCGTCAGACCGGTAGTAGAAGGCTCAATTTACCAACGGTGCGAAGTCATCTTTCGTCATCGGCTCGTAATCTGGCCAATGACCGCGCAGCTCGACCAGCAACCGCTGCTTGGCCGGAGCAGGCACGGGATTAACCTGAACAACCTTGGCTTGATAATCCCCCGGCGCTTTGGCGATGGCATTGACGAGGTCGGAAACGAGGTATCGTGGCGACCAGCCGATGACATGATAATCCTCGGTCTGAATCTGGACCGCCAACTGCGAAGTGGGATTCGTCAACTCAATCGCCACGTAAAGCTTCTCACCGGGTTGAAGTGACTGCAACCGTTCCTGTGCCAACTGGCTCACATGCCGCCAACCATGCAGAAAGAATCGGCAACGGAACGCCCCATCAGGCCGCCGCTCGATTTTTGGAAACACCTCAAAGCTGTCCGTCGCGCGATACCCGCCATCTACGGACAGAATCTCAATCGGATCAGCATCCCCGTGCAATTGCAGCAATCGGAGATATTCGTCAAAATCCTTTCGCCCCGGCGTCAGCACGCGATTCTTGAAAAGGGGAAACAGTTCGGACGAATCGTAAGTCTTGTGGAAATCGGGAAAGTCCACCAGCGGCTCAAAGCCGGTTTCCTCATGGGCGCGTTCCGCTCCATGCACGTAACGGAAGCGGTAGGGCGAAGCCGCCTCGCCCACGTCCAGTCGCCCCACGGGAAACCAGTTGCGAGTGCGGGCCTTGTCCTGCCAGGCCAGGAAGAGCGTTCGGTTTTTCATACCTGAATCTTTCGTAATTCTTCTAAATTGTAACACATCAGCGCAACCGCAAATTCGCGAGCCAGCGGCGACATCCAGTCTGCCGGAACGCGGGCGATAATTCCTTCCAGCAACGGCCGTTCCAATTTGGCCTGCTTGGCCAGGCCGGACTTGAACAATTCCGGGTGCAACGCCGCACCGCGCCGCACCAACTCCAAGGGACTGAGGCCGCGCTTGTCCTGCTTGTCCCAATAAATCGCCCCCGGCGCTTTCTCCGAGTAGTTGCTGATCCGGTGTTGTCCCAAAATCTGTTTCCGTGACTTGCCCTCGCCCAGATCCCGCAATTCACGCCCGAGGGATGACGCGTGATCGAAGCTCGGCGCGACCAACCCTTGCCAGCGGTCGCCCACCTGTCTGCGCATGATTCCCCAATTCTCGTGATGCCGGTCAGTGTTTCCGACTACGGCGTCCAACACGAGATATTCCGCGAGCAGCACCTTCGCCCGGTGTGCGCCCTCCGGTTTTATGAAGGTCCGCTCCAAGCCGAGAAAGATGTTCGCCAGCGTATGGTCGCAGTGGCGGAATTTTGTGGATGGGTCATAGCCGTGAACTTTGCCCGCGAGAATCTGGTTGCCGTGAAACAGTTCGCGCCCGTCGCGCGCGAATGATTCTGTGGCCGAACCGCGCGTGCCTTGGAAAACCGCCAGTTCGACCACGCCGTGGAGGACATCCATGCAAGCGGCGACTTCCGCCGCAATTTTCTCCGCCCAATGCTGGCCGGTGTTCGGCTGCGGAAACTTGAACAACCACTCCGGCTCGCCGTCCTTGGCGCGATACCAGAACTTTTCCTTGCTGCCCATCCCCTCCGGCTCAAGCACCCATTCCGGCTGAATCTCAAAGATGGAATACGGTTCAGACATGGCGCTAAACGGCAATCTCCCCGCTCATCAGCCGCGGCAGCAGCAGGTGGCGCAGATGCTCGGCGAACGTCTTTTGGACGAGCCTGTCCTCGCTGTTGATGTCGGTGAAGGCCATGGGCGTCAAGATAGCGACAGCCGTCCGGCCTTGCGCTCCGCCGCGAGAAAATCGCCGGGCGGCGACACCCGCAGCGAATAGAATCCCGACTGGAAGAACCGCCCGAAGTGCTGGCGATCCAGCGTCAACAGCACGTCGGCCCAGCCGGCTGCCGTGAACAGCACCGGGCGATCCTTCCCCGGCGAAAAGACCGCTGGATACTCAAAACTGGTGAGATCACGCACGATCACCAGCCGTTGTGCCAGGCCCGGCCACTCCTGCGCCGCGAGCGGTGGAAAACGATGAAGGTTTGCGGCGATTTCCCGCAAGACGTAGTTGCTGGCCTGCAACTCCCAACCCATCGCCGGCGCGGCGTCGAAAATGGCGCGCGACGCGCCCGTCTTCTGGCCGGCCGCGGCCAGCGCCACGCTCGCGTCAATGAATAATTTCACGTCCCCTCGCGGAAACGGCGCATGCCCGCCTCATCTTCCGCGAGCCAGCCCTGGATTTCTTCATCGGAGAAAATGCGAGCCTCGGGCAGTTCCGCTTCATTGACGGGCAGGATGCGGAGCAGGAAACGCAGCAACCGCTTCTGCTCCTCGGCGGGCAGTTTCACGGTCGCTTGCTCGATTTCCAGTAACGTGCTCATGGCCTGCATCCTGCCAGAACCGGCAGTGTTTGGCAACCACCCCTCCACCACACGGCTCACACCGCAAACTCCCCGCTCATCAGGCGCGGCAGCAGCAGGTCGCGCGCGGCGCGGATCACTCCCTCTCCTCCATCCGATGGAGGAGAGGGCCGGGGAGAGGAGGTGCTTTGTTTCATGGGCGTGGACGATACATCGGCGGTTTCTCCGGCTTCGCAATCATTTGCTCCGGCTTCGGCGGCACGAAGCGATGATTCTGCTCCTTCCGCATCACCTTCACGCAACCCGTTCGGCGATGCAGCGCCTCCCATATTTCCAACAGCACGCCTTCGCGGTTCTTGCGCCATTGATGATTCCAGAACCGCAACTCTTCGATGCCTTCCGCTGCGAGAAACTTGGCCCGCTCCTCATCGCGCTGAAGATGTTCCGGCAAGCCGTGCTGAAAACCGTCCAATTCCACGGACAGCCGCGCCGTCGGACAGTAGAAGTCCAGGAAGTATTTCCCCTGCGGATGCTGGCGGCGGAATTTGAAACCCGCGAAACGCCCCGCCTTCAATGCGCGCCACAATTGTTTTTCCTCGTCCGTCTGGTCGCGACGGAGGCGGCGGGCGATGGCGGTGGGATTCATGCGGGCAGGTTACACGTTTCGGATGCTGGCAGGCAACCACGCGCCTCCTCTCCCCGGCCCTCTCCTCCATTCCGAATGGAGGAGAGGGAGAAAGCCACCGCACCTGGCGATGTCCTTCATGGGCACGTCAATCGCGCGCGATTCTTCTCCCTCCCTCCCGCTCGGAGCGGGGGAGAGGGCCGGGGAGAGGAGGTTTGCTTCACTCACACCGCAATCTTCCCGCTCATCAGGCGCGGCAGCAGCAGGTCGCGCGCAGCGCGGAGTTTTTGGTTTTGCTGTTTGAGGACTCGAATCTGTTTGAGCAGGAGTGTCGCTTGCTCGTCGAAATCCACTACGAATCTTCGCGGGGGGATAAGAATCTGAAACTCGCGAAACTTGCCACGACTCACTTCGGGATATGTGCTGCCGCTGCCCATCGTCCGAATTTCTTCCACGCGCTCGCTCAGTTGAAACAGCAGGAACGCCGACAACACTGCGTCTGGCGGGACGACGCAAATAAATCCTTGGTTTGTGCAGACTTCGCGGCCAGCGAGGGCAAAGAAACCGACGGATGCTCGACTCGTCATCAAAACGGCGTGAGGCGGCACGAGCTTGGCCGAACTGTTCTGGAGTCCTGCCTCAGTTATTTTCTTTTCCGCATCAAGCAGGACGAAGTGCTTGTTCCGCGTTACATCGGTCGGCGTGACCCATGTGATGTCGCCTTCCTCCCAATAGGCTGGAACGGTTGTCGAAGGCGTTCCACCGCCAACGCAATCAGCGATGTCTCCGATACGGCGGCGCTCCCAGCCTTCCGGGATGCCGTTGGTGATGCGGGTGTGTTCGTGGCCGGGGAAGCGGAGGCGGACGAACCACTCCCGGTAAAGCAGCCGCGCCGACTCCTCCAACAACTCCATACGCCGCCGGTTGTTCTCCATCAACTCGTCGTAAGCGGAAAGCGTCTCTACAATTCCTTGCTGAACCCGAAGTGGATGCCGCGTGATCTTGAAGTTGCGAATGATGCCACCAGTCAAGTTCCTCTGCGCACCCGCCACTACTAACTTTAATAGCTCGTGCCGATGGTGCTTCAAGGCGTAGAACAAATAGAGAAAATGGCATTTTCCAGGATCAGCCATTAGCGCGCAACAAGCTTGATTGGTCGCTGCTTCTGCTCGAAGGATGCCGAGGCTGGTAATCGTTTTGCCGTCACCATACATCGCCATCAGAATTGTGTTTGGCGGGAAAATCTTGGCCGCTGAGTTTTCCAATCCCTCCTCTGTAATTTGTTCTTCGGCTTTTTCGACATACCAGTCGTGCAATTCACCGCTCTTGAACCAAGGGATAAGTCCATCCTCCCAGAAGCGGGTGTTCGCGCGTGACGGAGTTCCGCCGCTCGTCACATTGCGACACAGCGATTCGACTGGAACTCGTTCCGGTATCGCTTTCATATACCCAGCCCCTCAAAGTTTTTCTGACTCGTCTTCGCCAGCGCGGCGGCTTCCTGATTCAAACCGGCCAGTTCAACGTGGCCGCGCCGCGCTGCCGACTCCCTCTCCCCGTGACGCAGGAGCGGGGAGAGGGCTGGGGAGAGGGGCAATCCCGCACGCCCCAGAACCCTCCTCTCCCCGGCCCTCTCCTCCCTCGGCGGGAGGAGAGGGAGGGGACGTGCTGTGTAGCGTGCGCTCGTCATACGCCCAACTCCTCAAAGTTTTTCTGAATCTTCTTTGCCAGCGCGACGGCTTCCTGATTCAAGTCGGCCAGTTCAACGTGGATGTCGCCCAAGGTTTGCTCGAAATCGAAATCCTCATCCACTTCCGGCGGCGCAACGCCCACGTAGCGGCCCGGCGTCAGACTCCAATCGGCGGCTTCAATTTCCTTCCGGTCCACCAGCTTCACCAGACCGGGCACGGCCACGAGTTTCGCGTCGGGAAACCGCGAGAGCAGCCAGTGCGCCTGCCGCTCGAAATACGCGGCAGCCTTGAGTTGTTCCACCGCTTCCTTGCGCCGCGCGTCCAGTTCCTTCTCCAGCTTGCCAATGGCGCGCAGGTTGAGTTCGGGCTGCCCCTCTCCCCGGCCCTCTCCCCGCTCATTCTTCGCGGGGAGAGGGAGTTCCGAAGCGCGCGTCGCCGTTCGCGGTTCTTCTCCCTCTCTTCCATTCGGAATGGAGGAGAGGGCTGGGGAGAGGAGGCGCTCGCGTTGTGTGCCCAGTGCGTCCACCACCCGCGCCGCCAGTTTGAAAACAAGATCAACGTCCTTCACGAGATCGCGGCAAGCCGTGGCGAGGTCGTCCAGTTCGGCGAGCAGCTTCTTTTGCGCGCTCAGTTTCGCGTCGCACGGTTTCATCCATTGTTTCGCAATTCGCGCCGTCCATTTGTCCAACGCCGCGAAGCACGCCTTGGCCGTGTCGTCGCGCTCCTTCACAAGTTCGCGCAACGATTGCCCCTCTCCCTGCCCTCTCCCCATCCGATGGGGAGAGGGTGTCCGCAGGACGGGTGAGGGGATGGCTGCAACCAACGCGTCGTAACTCTGGCGGAACGCGGCGGCTTTGCCCGCAATGCTGGCGGCTTCTTTCAGCGTGCGTTCGAGGTGTTGCTGGACGAGGGTAACGAACCGGTCGGATTGCCCGCGATACAACCAGACGATGGCGGTAAGGTTTTGCAGTTGCTCCGGCGTGAAATCGTAAATCTTGCGCGTGACCTTCCGGTAGATGTTCCGCGCATCAATCATCAGCACCTTGTCGCGGCGCTCGGCGGGCTTGCCCTTGTCGAAATGCCACAACTCGCACGGCACGGTGCGGGTGTAGAAGAAATTGGAGCGGATGGAAATCATCACGTCCACCGCGCCCGTCTCGACAATTTTCCGGCGGACTTCGGCTTCGCCGTGCCCGGCGCTGCTGGCCTGCGAGGACATGACGAATCCGGCGCGGCCTGTTTTGTTCAGGTAGCTCCAGAAGTAGGAAATCCAAAGGTAATTGCCGTTGGAGACTTTCTTCTCCTTGTTCACGCCCGGCAGGCCGAACGGCAGGCGGCGGTCATCCTTCACTTTTTCGGCGTCCACCTTGTCCACGTTGAACGGCGGATTGGCCATCACGCGGTCGCACTTGCCGAACAACTCATGCACGTCCTGGTAAAACGTGTTGGCCTCGACGATTTCGCCCTCCAGTGCATGAACGGCGAGGTTCATCTTGGCGAGGCGCAGGTTGCTGGTTTTGTATTCCTGCCCAAAAAAAGTGACGCGATGCGCCGCGCTCAGTCCGCGCTGCGCCATGAAGTGGCCGGTTTGCACGAACATGCCGCCCGACCCGGCAGCGGGATCGAACACAACGCCATGGTCCGGTTCGATGACGTTGACGATGACCTGCACGAGCGAGGGCGGGGTGAAGAACTCGCCGTTGTCCTGCGCGCCCTGCATGGCGAACTTCATCAGGAAGTATTCGTTGATGCGCCCGAAGACGTCGCCGCTGGCGGTGCGGAGCGTCTCGCTGTCGAACACGCGGAGCAAATCCTCCAGCAGCGTGTTCTCGAACTTGGCGTAATCCTTGGGAAGCTGATTGAGCAGCGGCGTGAAGTCGCGCTCAACCGCGTTCATCGCCTCCACCAGCGCCGTGCCGAGGTTTGAGCCTTTGGGCAACGCCAGCAAAGCGTCATAGCGGGCCTCTTTCGGCAGCATCAGCGCGCGGCGTTTCTTGAAATCGGCGGCGGTGAGCGGTCGCTTCGGCATTTTCCCAGCGGCTTGATCGGCCTGAATTTCGCGCAGAGCATCGTTGTAGCGGTTCGTCGCGTGCCGCAGGAAGATGACGCCGAGCACCGGCATACAGTATTCGCCCGCAGTCAGCTTGGAGTTGGCGCGAAGATTATCGGCAGCATCCCACAGGTCAGTTTCAAGGTGTTCGATATTTGCGAGTTCGGACATGGCGATCTTCCGCAAGCTGTGTATCAGGGAAGAGACGTGGAGAGCAAGCCGACACGGAGTACGATCAATTTCCAAACACTATTGTTCCGTCGGCGAGAAACGGTCGAACCGGAGTTGTTATGTTGAATTGCGGCCAGGGGAAAGCCGTGGTACGAGATGCTTGTTCACCAGCGGCACATTAGCACTTTAGTTCCATAGACGTTTCTCACGGCGACGGGCAGAATCGCCCTTCGCTTTTGACCACGAACAACCATGAGAACCATGAAATTGAAGACCATCCTGCTTGTGCTGGCTGCCGGTTTGGGCTTGCACGCCACCGCCTCTGAGAAACTGCCCGGCCCATTGCTCGACGGCCTCGGGAATCTGCATCATCCCGTCACTACGAGTTCCAAGACGGCCCAGCGCTATTTTGATCAGGGCTTCATTCTGCTCTACGCGTTTAATCACAAGGAAGCCATCCGCTCGTTTCGGTCGGCGGCGAAAATTGATCCGGCATGCGCCATGGCGTGGTGGGGCGTCTCATACGCCAGCGGGCCGCACGTGAACAAGCCGATGAGCAAGGAAGACAACGATCAGGCGTGGACCGCGTTGCAGCAGGCGCTCGTGCATATTGGCAAAGTCACTCCGCACGAACGCGCTTACATCAACGCGCTGGCGAAACGCTATCAAGCGGAACTGCCCGAAAATCGTTCGTCGCTCGACAAAGCTTTCGCATCGGCGATGCGCGAGGTGGTGAAGGAATATCCCGATGATCTCGATGCGCAAACGTTGTTTGCTGAATCGCTCATGAACACGATGCCGTGGGATTACTGGCTCAAAGATCGTTCGCCCAAACCGGAAACCGAGGAAGCCATTGCCGCGCTGCGCTACGTCATGGCCCGCAATCCCGATCATCCGGGCGCGAATCATTTTTACATTCACGCGGTCGAGGCCGGATCGAATCCGGAACTGGGTTTGCCCGCGGCAGACCGGTTGGGCGGTTTTGCGCCGCAGGCCGGACACCTCGTTCACATGCCCTCGCACATTTACATGCGCGTTGGGCAGTATCACGACGCGACGCTCGCGAATGAAAAGGCGGCGAAAGCGGACCGCGCTTACATCCGGCAATGCGCGGCGCAGGGTTTCTATCCGGGCGCGTATTATCCGCACAACCTGCACTTTCTCTGGTATGCCCTGCTGTTTGAAGGTCGCAGTGCGGAAGCGTTGCGCGCGGCCCGGCAGGCGGCGCAGTATGCAAATGAAAACTACTGCGGCCCCAATAAGGCGGTGGAAGCTCCACGTCTCCGGCATCTGCCATGGATCACCTCGGCGCGGTTTGGCCGCTGGAACGAGGTGCTCAAGGTCCCGCAGCCGGCCGGCACCAACGATTTCCTGATGGATCGCGCCCTGTGGCATTTTGCGCGCGGTCTCGCGTTCGCGGCGCGGGATCAGGCCGAGGACGCCGCGCGTGAACACGCCGAACTGACCCGGCTCGCGCAGAGCGACGCAGCCAAGGAACTCGATAACCCGCAATTTCCGGCCACCGCCGTGCTGGCCATCGCGGACCACTGGCTGGCGGGCAAAGTGGCAGGTGTCCAGGGCGACCGGCGCGCGATGATTGCCTACTTGGAAAAAGCCGTTGCGGCTGAAGATGCGATGCCCTACATGGAGCCGGCTTTCTGGCCATTTCCCACGCGGCCTGCCTTGGGCGCCGCACTGGTGCAATCCGGCGACGCCGCGCGCGCCGAGCAGATCTTCCGCGAAGACCTGGAGCGTTTTCCGCGGAATGGCTGGGGCTTATTCGGCCTCGAACAGAGTCTCCGTGCGCAGGGCAAGGACCAATTGGCCGGCGTGGTCAGGCGGCAACTGGACACCGTGTGGAAACACGCGGACATCAAACTGGACCTGGCCTGGTTCTGAGAGGCATAAGTTTTCATTTACAGCATTATCTGCGACGGCATTATCTGCAATTGACAAAAAGCGCCGGCTGGCGCACAAGCTGGGGCGCCAGCATATTAATGAAGTTGCCGAGCAACCAGCCCGTGCTCTTTGCCAATTGTAAATCATGCAAAAGTCGAATCCTCATCTCCGCTGCGGTGCCGTTCGGATGCCACTGACCGGCAATCGCGCCTTCACCTTGATCGAATTGCTGGTAGTCATTGCCATCATCGCCATTCTCGCCGCGATGCTGTTGCCGACCCTCGCCGGGGCGAAGGAAAAAACCAAACGCACCGTCTGCCGCAGCAATCTCAAACAGATGGGACTCGGTTCGCTGATGTATGCCGCGGACAACGCCGGCGGTTGGCTGTCAGGCACCCCGACCGACGGCAGTGATGACCTGACGTGGTTGTATCCGCAATACATCTCCGGCGCCCTCGCGCGTTCGGTCTTTGTCTGTCCATCCACCGACAATTTTATCAGCACCAACCGGGGGGCCAATTATACCGGCCGGATAGTCCTGGCGGATTTGACCCGCCAGGCGGATTACAAACGCGCGCAAAGCTCCCGTTCGGCCGACTTGGACCTGCGCGGCGTCAGTTATGAAATCAACGCGTTCATGAACTGGACCACCCGCAAGACCGAGCGCTCCGTCAGCCGTTGGGTGCATCAATACAACACCTTTGGTTTGCGCGGCATGGTGTTTGGCCCGTCGGACATTTACCTGATGTTCGATGGCGACCGCAAAGGGCCCGGCGCCAGAAACAATTATCCCGATCGCAATGACAACCACGGCGCGCACGGGGTGAACATGCAGATGTGCGATGGCTCGGTGAAATGGGTCAAGGGCGGGAGAAGTTATCTCCTCGCCTACGAAATTTCCCAGGACGAGGGGAAAGCCGAGCAGTAGCAGGGCCGGTGTTTTGCTTCGGGGCTTGCGCGATACACAACCTCACCGAGGGCCTGGCATCGGTGTGGTTCAACTGCGCCGCATCACTAGCACGGGACAAGGCGCGTGGCGGACCACCCGTTCCGCCGTGCTGCCCATCATCCAACGTTCCAACCCGGTCCGCCCGTGCGTGGCCACGATGATCAGGTCCGCTTTCAATCGCCCGGCTACCTGCACGATCGCGTCGCGCGGAATCCCCGCAGCGATTTTGGTGGAAACCGGTACCGCACCGCGAACTTCAGCCTTGACCAGTGCGGTGAGATCTTCGCGGGCTTGTTTCAGCGCTTCCACTTCCAGTCCCCGCGCGAAGGCCGCCAGACGACGGGGCGGCGGAAGCGAAAGCACCGCGTGAAACACCGTCAGGTCGGCGTCAAAAGCGCCGGCAAATTCCACCGCATAGCGCAATGCCTCCAGCGAGGGCGGCGAAAAATCCACCGGCGCCAGAATCCGCCGGATGCGCGTCGGGTCCGCGGCGCGGTCGCGCAACGTGAGTACGGCGCAGGGTGCGTGGCGGATGACCTGCTCGGCGGTGCTGCCAAGCAACAACCGCTGCACGCCGGAATAACCATGTGTGGAAAGCACGATGAGGTCGGATCGCTGTTTTTGCGCGGCCGCGATGATTTCCGCGGCGGCCTTGCCGCGCAGGACGCGCGTGGTCACGCGAATACCGGACGGAACTTCGGTTTGCGCCAGTTCGCGCAGCATGGTTTCCGCGCGGCGGGCGAGTTCCTTGTTGCCGTGGGTTCGCTGTGGCCGTTCCAGCATTGAATCAGCCGGCAACGGTTCCAAGGCAAACAAGAGTTCCAGGGCGGCGTCAAACTTTTGCGCCAGGGCTGCTGCGTACTGCGTCGCGCCGCGCGAACGCGGGGAAAAATCCACGGGCACGAGAATCGTTTTCACTTCGAGCACCGGCCGCGAGGTGGTTCGTGCCGGAGTGGGTTGAGATTTGGCCTTCATGATCAGGACGGTGATGGTTGGTTTACCGCACCACCAGCACTGGACAGGCAGCGTGCCGCAGCACGCGCTCGGCGGTGCTGCCCAAAATGAACCGCTGGAGGCCGGTGTGTCCGTGCGTGGCGATGACAATCATATCGGCCCGTTCACTGCGGGCAGTCCGGGTAATCTCCTGCCAGGGCCGGCCCACCCGCACGATTTCCGTGGTCTTTACGCCGGTGGGCGCAAGGCGAGCTGCGAATTCCGCCAGCAACCTTCGCCCGCGTGCCAGCACAATATCCTGCAAACCCGTCGCTGCGTAGGCCACGCGCGTCGGGACGTTGATGTGTTCCACCACGTGCAGCAGGATCAACGATGCGCCCGACTTCCGGGCGAGTGCGGCCGCGTAAGGGACCAGTTTCTTGGACGGCGCGGAGAAATCCACCGGCACCAGGATGCGGTTCATCTGAAGCGCGGGCTGGCTTACCAGCTTCTTTGATTTGGTTTTCATGGACGGTCAGGTGTTGCCGAAGCGGGTGAATGTAAAGATTGCGTTTCGCTTAATTTAAGCTGCATCCATGTCGTGCCCTCATGTCACCGGAGCGTAGGCCGGGGACGGCGTTCTCGACAACACTGAAAACAATCGGCGAAAAAGCTGACGAGGGGGCAGGTGATGAGGCCAGGTGAAGATGGACTTGTCGCCCGCCTTCCACAGGAACCGGAGTGCCGGTTTCCAAACCGGCTCGTCTCTCGCTGCCACGCGCCGGATCGGAGGTCGGCGCTCCGACGTAACGAGACTGCTTGCTGGAGAATTTCAGCGACTCCTCACGTCGTCGCCTACAGTTTTGAAGTTGGCAGCGCCTTTGGCTGCTGTTGGACCGATGGGACAATGCCAAGGCCACTCGCGCCGTGTCCATCCCAGCCGCCCCGCACCACAACCTCCTGAAATCAACCTGAAATCAACCTTGCCACGCCACACGACCGGGGTAAGGTTGGCCTTGATGAAGGGTCAGTTTCAACTTTGTCTTCGGCCGCAGCGTTGTCCCAAGAGTATTCATCTGCCTGACCCATGATCACCGCAATTCTTAAACACGCTTGGGACTTGTATCGGCAGCACTTCGGCGTTGTCGCGGCTGTCGTCGTTGTCATCTGGCTGCCGCTGGACCTGCTGAGTAGCTACATGGACTACTTTGTATTCGATCCAGACGACTTCCGAAAGTCGTTCAAGTTCGCCCGCCTTCTGGACAACTTTGTTGGAATCATCGCCACGGCGGGTGTCATTTCTATCGGCTACACTTCCTGGATCGGACAGCGTCCTTCATTTCGCGACGCCCTGGATGTCGGAGTGAGATCTTGGGGACGGATGTGGTGGACGCGGTTTCTGAGAGGCCTGGTGCTGGTGCTTGGGTTCCTGCTCTTGATCATCCCGGGAATCTACCTGCTCGTCCGATTAGCCCTGGTCGAACCGATTGCAGTCTGCGAGCGCGTTTCAGGTTCGACCGCTATGCGCCGGAGCTTTGAACTCACACGTGGGCATTTTTGGCAGGTCTTCTTTTTGGGACTCGTGTTCTGGGGACTGATCATCGCTGCCATGGCTTGCGTTGTTCTGCCCATCATCCTCATCCCTGCGCTGGATCACTGGCTCGTTGACGCGGCTACCGCGTTGTTGGCGGATGTAATCGCGGCTTTTGCGACACTCTGTTTGCTTTCTGCCTATGTGTCATTCGCCGGCCAGCAGAGCATGACCGAAGGCCCTGGATCGAATAGCGGCCCCGCAACGCCGCCTGGCGGTTCGGCAGTCACGGAAGGATCACCAATGGTAAATTGATCGTGCTATGCCCGGCTTGACAAAGAATGACTGGCGAGGACTTTGGTCCGTGCTTTGGCGCATTTTGATCCTTGGGCCGATCGTTTGGATCCTCGGGTTGGCTTTGCTTCTGTTGGTCCTGGCTGCGTTCGTAGTGCCACCCATTTATGCAATTCTCGCCCTCTACACGGGAGACTGGCTTTTCGGTATCGTGGCGCTGGCCGGGTGGGCTGTCGTCCTGCGTTTCCGTCGGCCTCTGTTGCGGTGGACTTTCGAAGTCATCGAATATGGAAGCATCTAAAGTACGGGAGCCAATGCGGGTGGACGGCGTCACTCTGTTCTGCCAATAGCTGGATATGCCACTTGAAGCCATTTTGATCTTGGTTGTTATTGGAGCGTACTTCGCCGTTTTTATTACGTCCCTGCTGATCCATGGCATTTGGATAGCCCCATTCATAGGAAGACACGGCTTTCGATCCGCGGGATTCGCTGCCCACTGGATGTTGGGGACGGGTCTGGTGCGCGATTACCTGACTGCGCGACGTCTCTGCAAACAAATGGGCATCACAGACCCCGGTGGATGAAATGGTTCAGCCTCGTGTTGCTGGCGGTGGCAGTGGTCGCCAGTGGAATTGTGGCTTTCATTCTGATAGTCTTCGCCAAGGGCTAGAATCGAACATGACCTATGGCTGAAACCGCTCACTCAAATAACAATAGCGCCATGTTAAGCAACCCTGCCAGATCAGGACTCGGCCAATCTGCATGGTTGCTGCTCCTTTTTGCCTTTCCTGCCCTGACGTTCGCGTGATCCACATCCGTTGGTGTGCTGCGCGCAATTTCCATCTCTGGGTAAAGCCGTATAGACAGACGCTCTTGGTAGTGAGATAAGTTGGAGCAGATGGAAGCGGCCTTTTCACCCCGGATCCAAAACACAACGCATTGCGGCGCAACTTCTAGCGTAAGACAAGCGAACTGCGGCGAAAAGAGGACGGTCACCCAAGAGTGGTCATCGGACAGAATCGCGGCACCAACGTTGTCTGCGTTTAAACCGCCTGCCGCTGTCGGAATGGAAGTCTGCGCAGGACTGATCGCTTTTTTTCAGTTTGATGCTTTATGAAAAGAAACCTCCTCATTACAACAACCGCAATCCTTTCGCTATTTGCACTCTCGGCCCGGGCGGCCGAAGTAGTCCGCAACGGCAATTTCAATGAAGTCCTCGTCGGCTGGTCTCTGCCGGAGGCGCTGGGGAACGTGATCCCCTATTCCCCGGAGCACGGAGCCGCAGACCTCCGCCCTGATGGAGTAAATTACTCGTATCGGGGCATCATACTTTGCCAACCGTTGTCCGTGCCGTTGGCGGCAGGCGACACGTTGGACGTCTCAGTGGATTTGCGCGCGTCGTCAGCTCCGTCCGAGGGTAACTCGGTTGCCGTCTATCTCGAATACTTGGACGCTTCGTCCACCCGGCACCGAGTGCGGGTGCTCAATCCGACCAACAGCGAAATCAGCGGCTCGTCGTGGTCCACCTTCAATGGGCAACACACTCCGGCGGCGGGGATGACCAGGCTGGTGGGGATCACCTTGGACATGGAGGGGGATGGTTATTTCTTTGCCGACAACGTGGAGGTATTGTCGCCCGCCGCTGGTGCTCCGGTGCCACAACTGACCACGGTCAGCCCCTCGGCGGTGGCTTATGGCGGCAGCGTTGTCATCCAGGGCAATCACTTCGGACTCGTTCCGGGACTCGTGACCATCGGCGGTCGCACCAATGGAGTGACCGTCCAATCGTGGTCGCAACATCAAATTGTGGTCGTGGTCAACGACCCCTGCGCGGGCGGCAAACTGATTGTGGAAGCAGCTGGTGTCCGCACCTGGCAACCACGCAGCGTCGCGATTTCCAGTCCGTACTACACCCTCAACGTGCAAACAGACAGCCTCGGCGGACAAACCGACACTGTGATTGCAATCCCCGGCCAGAAGCTGCAGTTCGCGGTGTTTGCCGGGTTCCGCAATGGTTTTGAGCCGGCGGGAGGAATTGAGTTTTCGGTACCGGGATACACCGGCGAGGTCGTCAAATTCTCGGCCAATCCGGTGCTGAAAAAGGGCGGCACCCTGATGACGTTCGATACCGCCGCGCTGACACCGGGGGTGCATGAATTGACTGTCCAAGGGAGCGGCGGCGGGTTGCTGCCCCGCACCGCAACCTTCCGGATTGACCTGCGCCCGGTAGGGAACGTGGCGATGGTCTATTACCAAAGCAGCGTCGAAATCCCAGTGGCTGGCGCCCACTTTACCGCCCAAGGGTCCATCGGCATCGTCGTGCTCATCACCGACACCAACGCGAACGACATCACGTGGGACGTTCCACGGTTGCCGGTGACGAGTTCGAATCCGAGCGCGCTGGAGATGTTTGTGGACCCGACTCCGTGGGGCGGCAACTCCCTGCTGGTGCATGGCACGGGCACGGCGATCCTGACGGCAAATACGCCCGACGGCACCCCGTGGACCGCATCGGTTAGCGCCACCATCCCGGCTCATCCTTCCTTCATCAGCGCTGGCTTCCTGGACCTCCCGATGGTCAACTCGCCGGCAACCACCAATCGTTTTACCTTTGTGGCCAGCGGCGACATGTCGGAAGTGAGTTGGGGTTACACGACCCTGGGGGCCACCATTGAAGGTGGCGATTGGGGGGGCGGGAACACCTCTTACTCCGGCACGTTTGTTTTGAACGAGACGGTCAAGCCGGGGGATTACATGTTTAACGCCGCAGCCAAGGTGGGAGGTCAAAACATCACCACCCGTCGCCGGCTCCAAGTGGTCAACGCCCCGACCACGGGCATGGTGCGCGGCCATGTCGCCCAGCGGGGCGGTGATATGCATGGGCACGGCGCCAGCGGAATGCTGGAGTTCTATGATGCCACGTCGGGCAACAAAGTGTTCGCACGGCATATTTGGGAGTTTAGTAATGACTACTTGGCCCCCCACATCGCGCCGGGCCTTTTCAAGCTGCGCTGGGTGCCGGAGGGTTACGGCGGCAACCTGCCCGACCCGCAATGGTTTCCGAATGCCAGCAACTTTGCCGAGGCCCAGGCCGTCTCCGTGCAGGCCAATCAAATTGCCAGTCAGGTGAACTTCTTCCTGACTCCGACGGACGTGCCGCCCCCACCGACGGAAATCGTTGGCGCGCCCATCCAAAATCCGACTACCGGCGTTTTTTCACTCGCCATTCAAACCGAGCAGGATGTCCAATACGAACTCCACAAATCCATCAGCCTGCTCGATCAGTCGTGGTGGCCAATGGCTTGGGCTTGGGGAGACGGCACGCCGCAAACCCTTCAAGACAACGGCGCCACCGGGCCGGTGGGCTTTTACCGGGTCATTCGCAAATAGCAACGATAGCCCGCCTTTCGGAAACCAGGAATCCGCGGTTTGCGGCTTCCTGGTTTTCTGGTTTTCAGCTTCGAGGGCGCCAAAGCCGGTGGCGATGCGGTGAGAATCTGGCGCGAGCCCGAGGATTGGGTGAGGGAAAATCTGGTTGACTGCGCAAATGATGTGACCGGAATGCTGCCGTTAAGCGGCTGCCCCTCGGCTGGGATCACGATTTCGGACGCCTGAAGGCAACAGGCCGTTTCGTTGCTGGCGGTGGCAGTAGTCGCCAGTGGGATTGTGGGTTTCATTCTGATAGCCTTTGCCAAAGGTTAAGGGTAGAACGGAACATGACCTATGGCCAAAGCCGCTCACTGAACTAACGATAAGATCATGCCAGGCAACTCTGACAGCAACCGCGCCAGACCAGCACTCAGCCGAAGTGCGTGGGCACTGCTTCTTGTTGCCTTGCTTGCTCTCTCGCTCCCTTTGGTGTCGTGGCTCTTCCGTCCGGGAGGGCACGCGGCCGCCGACGCCGAAGCGCGGTTGAAGCGATCGCAGGCCAACCTGGAAACAGCCACGCGCGTGGTCCATTCCACGGAGGGGCTTGCTCAACGATTGGTTTCATCCAATTCGGCTTCCTACCGGACGGTGCAATCACTTGGCCAGGGCGTGATTCAAACACTGCAGCGCGAAAACCTCGGTGCCTCCCTTGATGTGGCGCTGGTCCGCAAGTTCGAGGCTGCGGACCACTGCATTCAAACGTATCAAGAGTTCAATCAAGCACAGTTGGCGATGGCAGCGATCAACTTGTCGGGAATCAACAGTGCCGTCCTCCGTCCTGTCAGAGGCCCGGAGCTTTCAGGGCAACCCGTGCGCTATGAGTTGAAGGTCCCGCGCGACCTCGCGGCCACCGCGGTTACGGTGCTGACCAACACGCAGATCAGCGAAGTCCGGAGGTATCGGGACGCGCTTGCCGCGATGAGCGCACGGCGGGAACTGGAAACCCAAGGCGTTCAAGCCGCAATCTGTCCGCTGAAGATTCAAGGCCAAGCTCCTACGGAGGAGCGAATGTACTCAGTCTTTGTTCGGAGTTCGAACGAACCGACCGCGAAAGCATTGCTCGATGGGTCACTCCGGTGACGACTCTTGACAATTACTTCTGCAACGCCATTACCCCCGCTCAACCCGTGTTGCGCTCGCGCAGGAATTCTGTCCCGTGGTGAACCTCAAGCTTGCGCCCAAGTGACACTGGGCTTAGATGTTGTCATGCACCGCCAACCGGGAATCTCCCAGCGTTCCGCACTTCCTTGCGGAATAGTGGCGGCGCTCTGCCTTGCACTCGCTGCGCACGCGGCCATCCCCAGCTTGCCGGACGCCCGCGCCCTGCTGCTCGCGGGCAAATACGAGGAGTGCCTGCGCGCCTGTGAAAAAGGCGACACGGACGATTACCGCGCCGAGGCCTGGCAGCTTATCCGCGCGGAGGCGCTGCTCGCAGTCGGGCTTTACCCGGAAGCTGAGGCAGCGGTCAGCCACGGACTCAAACGCGCGCCCAACAGCCTCCGCCTGCGCGTGCTCGGCTACGACACTGCCAATGCCAGCGGCAACCCCGGTCGCGCGCGGTTGCACCTTCAGGAAATCAACGATCTCGTCGTCGCCCGGGCGTGGGCGTATCGCGACCCGCCGGACTTTGTCGCGCTGGGGCGCGCGGCGTTGTTGATGGGCGTGGACCCGAAGACGGTGCTCGAACGGTTTTTCGGCACCGCGCAGAAGGCTGACCCGAGTCTGCGGGACGTTCCCCTGTCCAGCGGCCGGCTGGCATTGGACAAACACGATTATGCGCTGGCCGCCAAGACGTTCACCGAGGCGCTGAAGAAATTTCCCGACGATCCGGAATTTCTCCATGGACTGGCGCGCGCGTATGAACCGAACGCGCGGGGCCGGATGCTGGAGCTTTCAGAGACGGCGTTGAAGCACAATGAAAACCACGTGCCCAGCATGTTGCTGCTCGCGGATCATCTGGTGGCCGCCGAGGCCTACGCGGAGGCGGACAAGATGTTGAACCGCGCGCTGCGGGTGAACCCGTGGCATCCGGAGGCGTGGGCTTATCGCGCCGTGCTCGCGCATTTGCGCAACGATGCCCCCGGCGAACAGGAAGCGCGGCAGAAGGGTTTGCGGTTTTGGCCCACCAACCCGCGTGTGGATCATCTGATCGGTTTGAAGCTCTCGCAGAAGTACCGATTCGCCGAAGGCTCGGCGTATCAGCGCCGGGCGCTGACGTTCGATCCGGAGTATTTGCCGGCACAAATGCAACTCGCCGAGGATCTCCTGCGTTTGGGCGATCACGCGGACGGCTGGAAACTCGCGGAAGCAGTGCATCGGAAGGACGCTTACGACGTGACGGCCTACAATCTGGTGACGTTGCAGGGCACGATGCGGAAATTCCAGACGCTCACGAACGAGCATTTTATTCTGCGGATGAGCGCGCATGAGGCCGCGATTTACGGTGACCGTGCGCTGGCTTTGTTGCAACGGGCACGGGACCGGTTGACGGAGAAATACGGTATCCAGCTTGAGCGGCCAACCACGGTCGAAATCTTTCCCGAACAAAAGGACTTTGCCGTGCGCACGTTCGGCATGCCGCACAATCCCGGTTTTCTGGGCGTGTGCTTTGGGCACGTCGTCACGGCCAACAGCCCGGCGTCGCAGGGCGGCAGTCCCTCGAACTGGGAGGCCGTGCTGTGGCATGAGTTCTGTCACGTCATCACGCTGCAAATGACGAAAAACAAAATGCCGCGCTGGTTGAGCGAAGGAATTTCCGTGTATGAGGAACTTCAGGCAAATCCGGCGTGGGGCCAGCGCATGAATCCGCAGTATCGCGAAATGGTGTTGGGCGATGACCTTACACCGGTGAGCGAACTGAGCAGCGTGTTCATGACGGCCCAGAGCGATCTGCACGTGCAGTTTGCTTATTATCAATCCGCGCTGGTCGTCGAGTATCTCGTGGGCAAGTTCGGCTTCGACAAGCTCAGAGCCATCCTGCGCGACCTGGGTGAGGGCGCGGACATTAACGACGCGATTCAAAAGCACACCGCGCCGATGAAGCAGATTGAGAAAGAGTTTGCCGCGTTCGCGAAGGCGAAGGCCGAGGCGCTGGGGCCAGGACTGGACTGGGAGAAACTTGAAGCGGAAAGAGGCTTGTTGAGTCGCCTGGGTCTGCGCCGGGCGTCTGCTTCGACCAGCGAGGAGAAAAGCAGCCGCAAACCGCAACCCACACCGCAGATCGCCGAAACTCCGACCAACAATCTCCACGAAGCCTCGCCTCCGTCGCCCCTGCCGCCGGTTGCTTCGGCGCCATCCGCGCCGTCCGCACGTTCCTCCTCCAAGCCGAATTACTGGACTTTGCTTCAACAAGCCGCCACGGCCATGTCCGACAAAGACTGGGCTGCGGCCAAAGCGCCATTACAGACCCTCATCGCGCATTACCCCGATCAATCCGGCCCGAACAACGCCTACGGGTTGTTAGCCACGGTGCATCGCGGTTTGAACGAAACCGCGGAGGAACGCGCCGCGCTGGAGCAATGGACCGCAAGCGAAGCCGACGCGCTGGATGCCTATCTCCGTTCGATGGAACTGGCTGAGGGGGCAAAGGATTGGCAAGCCGTCTCGCAGAATGCTCAGAGATTTCTGGCGGTAAATCCATTGTTGCCGCAACCGTATCGCTTTCTGAGCCGCGCCAGTGAGGAACTCGGAGAAACCCAGCCGGCCATCGGTGCTTATCAAAAACTCCTGCTGCTCGATCCCGCCGATCCGGCAGATGTGCATTTTCGGCTCGCGCGACTGATGCACTCGAATAACGACCCCGCTGCCAAGCGTCAGGTCTTGCAGGCATTGGAAGAAGCGCCTCGTTTTCGCGAGGCGCATCGCTTGTTGCTGGAACTGGCGAAAGCGGAGGCAACGTCAACCAACGCCCCCTCAATCACGCACCCATGAGCAAGCACCGAAAATGGATTCTAGTCGTGGCGCTGGTCGCTATTATCGCCACGGTCGTGCTAGCACAACGTGGCTGGCGGCGTTTTGATTCTGGTGATCGCGGTGGCATTCCGACATGGTCGAACGAGCCGGGCTTCGAGAAGGACGTGTTTACCTTTGTGCGCGTAATTTACGACTCGGGACGCGGACGCGGCTGGGGGCGGGGTGGGGGACGGGACTGGGACACGGATTGGCCCGCCGCCGATTTGAATTTTTCGTATCGCCTCCAACAATTGACCGCCCTCAAAGTGGATCCGCAAGGGAAGACCCTCCGCCTGACGGATCCCGAGTTGTTCAACTACCCGTTCATTTACATGGTCGAACCTGGCCGGCTGCAGTTTGACGATGAGGAAGTGAAAGCGTTGCGGCGCTATTTGTTGAGTGGCGGCTTTCTGATGGTGGATGATTTCTGGGGCGAACGGGAGTACGCGAATCTTTACGACGAAATCAAACGTGTCTTCCCCGAGCGCGAGCCGGTGGACCTGCCATTGGAGCATCCGATTTTTCACTGTGTTTTTGATCTCAAAGAAAAACCGCAACTACCCAGCATGCACCACGTCCGGCAGTATCGCGGCACGCCCTACGAAAGTTACGAACGCCCGGATGCTCAAGGTGCCAATTACCGCGCCATCTTTGATGAAAAGGGCCGCATGATGGTCATCATTTGTCACAATACCGACCTCGGCGACGGTTGGGAACGCGAAGGTGAAGACGAATACTACTTCCGCGAATACGCCGAGAAGAAAGCCTACCCGATGGGCATTAACATTATTTTTTACGCGATGACGCACTAAGATGGAGATTGAACCTCATCACCAAAGTCTCGTAGCCGCCGACGTAAGGAGGCGGATTTTCGTGCCAATGAACCCGTCCGCCTCCTTACGTCGGCGGCTACAATTTAACTAAGGAATCCCTTGTCATCATCCACCACTCCCTCAATCACCGAAGAACAAACCGTCGAACAAATCAAAGCTGGTCGCACGCGCATCCAGAATGAACTTTCCAAGGTTATCGTTGGCCAGAAAGATGTTATTGAGCAATTGCTCATCGCGCTGTTTGCTGGCGGACATTGTTTGATCACTGGCGCGCCTGGACTCGCCAAGACGCTGCTGGTGAAATCCATCGCGCAGATTTTTCATCTCAAATTCCAACGTGTCCAGTTCACGCCTGACCTCATGCCTGCTGACATTACCGGCACGGAAATTTTGCAGGACACCGGCGGTGAACGAAAACTCGCCTTTGTTCCCGGCCCGGTGTTCGCCAACATGATTCTCGCCGACGAAATCAATCGCACGCCGCCGAAGACGCAGGCTGCGTTGCTCGAAGCGATGCAGGAACATCAGGTCACCGCCGCCGGTGTGCGGCACGCGTTGCCCGAGCCGTTCTTCGTTCTCGCCACGCAGAATCCCATCGAGATGGAAGGCACGTATCCGCTGCCCGAAGCGCAACTGGACCGCTTCATGTTCAACGTGGTGATTGATTACCTGCCCGAGGATGACGAAGTCGAAGTCGTCAAACAAACCACCAGCGGCAAACCCGCGCCGATCGAAGCATTGTTCACCGGCGAAGACGTGCTGCGTTTTCACGACATCGTCCGCAAAGTGCCTATCGCCCAGGATTTGATTCGCTATGCCGTGCGACTCGCTGCTGCTTCGCGCCCGAAGCAACCAAACGCGCCGGATTTCGTCAACGAATGGATCAGTTGGGGCGCCGGCCTGCGCGCCGGACAATTCCTCGTGCTTGGCGCGAAAGTTCGCGCCCTTCTGCAAGGCCGCGCTCATGTGACCATCGAGGACATTCAGACCCTTGCTTACCCGACGCTGCGCCACCGCATTCTCCTGAACTACCGCGCGGAGGCGGAAGGTGTGACGGTGGAAACCGTGATCGGAAAACTCGTGGAAGCGGTCAAGGGTGTCGGGGTCAAATAACAATTTGAAGCCGATGGTTGTTGTTATCTCAAACTACTGCGCCCGCGAGCGCCAGAATCCCAAAGGGATTCCGGCTTTCAGCCCAGGGTTGCGAGGAACGAGCTACCCTGGGTTTGGGTTGCAGAGATGCATCAACCCCAAAGGGGTTGCGGCGTTTGGTTGGCACAAAAGGCATAACCCCGTTGGGGTTGGCGAATATTTTGCCGTGTTTACCCAAGCTAGCTCGTGCCTCGCAACCTTGGGCTGTAGGACTCAATCCCGTTGGGATTGCCCTGTCACCGCCGTCCAAGGTAAAGCGGGCGCAACTTGGAGCGACGAATGCAACGTTGACTCTAGAATCGCTGCGACGCACCGATTGCATCTGCTTCTCCTCGGGGGTGAGGGCGAGCGTCAAACAAACTTCATCCGGGTCGCGAACTCATGAGCGCACCGGCCACACAAAGTTTCGCAAAGCAGAACCCGAGCGTGACCGCTAGCGGCCATTCTTCCAAACTGATTTCCCCCCAGACCTTGATGGCCATCAAAAACCTCGAACTCCGCGCCCGCATCGTGGTCGAGGGTTTTTGGCACGGCATTCATCGCAGTCCGTATCACGGGTTCTCCGTCGAGTTCACCGAGTATCGCCAGTATTCGCCCGGAGACGATCCGCGTTATCTGGACTGGCGGCTCTACGCGCGCAGCGACCGATACTACATCAAGAAATTCGAGGACGAAACGAATCTCCGTTGCTACCTGCTCGTGGACCACAGCCGCTCGATGGACTTCGGCTCGGTCGGCTGGACCAAATCCGAATACGCCAACACCCTCGCCGCCACGCTTGCTTATTTCTTGCACCAGCAAGGCGACGCCGTCGGCCTGCTCACTTTTGATGAGCAAATCCGCGAATACCTTCCGGCGCGTAATCGCATCGGCCATTTGCGCCGGCTTATGTTGCAACTGGAACAAGCCACTGCCGGCACCGCCACCGACCTCGTCGCGCCTTTGAAGCGCATTGTTGAAATTGTCCGCAAGCGTTCGCTTATGGTTTTGATTTCGGATTTCCTCGCGCCCATTGAAGCGCTGGAGAAAAACCTTACCACGCTCACCGCTTCCGACCATGAAGTGATGCTGTTCCAAGTTCTGGATCCGGCTGAACTCGCGTTTAACTTCGATCGCGCCGTGATGTTCCGAGATGTGGAGTCCGGTCGCGACCTGTTTATTGATCCGGCCACCGCGCGCAAAGAATACCTCCAGCGCCTGAACTCCCACAACGAAGCCGTGCGCGCCACGTGTCAGCGACTCGGCGCGGGTTGCCGTTCGTTCAGCACGGACCGCGCGCTGGAATTGGCCATGTTTGATTTCCTACGCGAGCGCCATCAGCGGAGCAAAACCGGCAATCGCTTTGCACGATCGAGGAGGGGATCATGAAAGCTCCGACGCCAAGGAATTTAGAAAGTGACGAGGTTCAGCCCCATCGCGGTCGCAAGACTTTTCTGGCGGGCGTCCGTGCTCACAAATTCGCTTGCGGCCAAGACCCTCGCCGCCGCGCAATGGAGAACGTCCAGCGAACGGCAGCCGAGCGAGGCAGAATAAAGTTCCGCCAGGTTCACCGCTTCGCGAAAAATGTCGTTCCATTCAGCAGTGACGGACATCAACACCCCAGATTTTGCGTCGGCTTCGATCAGCGAGCGCGCGGCGGCTGCCTGGGTGGCCGTGGCGTTCTTGAGGAAAACTTTCAATTGGAGCGCATTTACGGATTCCAACTCGTGCAGCGGGGTGTAACAGACAGGCTTGCCGTGGATGAGGGCGATGACTTTGGCGCTGTCGGTTTCAGGGTAGTAAAGTTTGACGAAACAACCCGTGTCCAGATAGATCACGATTGTCCTCCCCGCGCCTCCGAGATCATGGCGCTAAGTGGCTTGCCCGAAGGTTGCTCGCCCCAAATCGCCTTGGCTCGCGCCAGAAAATCCGGCTGCGAAGCCGACCTGGGTGGGACGACTCGCGCGATCACCTTGTCCTGCTGGGTCACTTGCACCTCTTCGCCATCGGCAACCCAACGGAGGATTTCCGGCCATTGCTGTGGCAACTGCTGGACACTGGCGGTCTTCATGCCGCCAAGATGGCGTGAATCCAAATTACGCGCAAGCTGGCAGTATGAGACATAAACCATGAGTTTCCTTGCGCCATTATTTTTGCTGGGCGGACTCGCTGTCGCGTTGCCGGTGGTGTTTCACCTGGTGCGTCGTTCGTCGCGCGAGAAGCAGATGTTCAGTTCGCTTATGTTCCTCAAGCCCACACCGCCGCGCATGACGCGACGCAATCGGCTCGAGAATATTTTCCTCCTCCTGCTCCGCTGTCTGGCGATTTGCATTCTGGCACTGGGATTTGCCCGCCCGTTTTTTCAAAAACCCATGGCTGCCACGCCCGCAAACACCACAGGCGCGCAAATCGTGCTGCTCATTGACACCAGCGCGAGCATGAAGCGCGACGGCGTTTGGGCGGAAGCACTCATAAAAGCTAACGCAGCATTGGAGCAAACCACCACCGCCGATCAGGTCGCAATCCTCACTTTCGATGATCAAGTGCGCACCGTGATCAGCTTCGAACAATGGGCCGCAATAAATTTTTCCGATCGCACCGCGCTGGCAAACCAACGCCTGGCAGAGAGCAAACCGACCTGGCATGCGACGCATCTTAGTAACGCTCTCATCGCTGCCGCCGAAGTGATTGAGGACGCTGAGAAACGCGAACAACATACGGGCCCGCGTCGCATCATTCTCATCACCGACATGCAGGACGGCAGCCGACTGGATGGTTTGCAGGGCTACGAATGGCCGCGCGGTTTGGAAGTTGTCGTCGAACCCGCCAAATCTAAACGCCCCACGAATGCCGGGTTGCAATGGGTGCTGGACGCCGAGGATTCCGCGAGTGTTGCCGCCGAGTCGCCGGTGCGGATTCGCGTCAGCAATTCCGCTGATGCCGAACGCGAGCAGTTTCGAATTCGCTGGGTCGGGGTGGCGGAGGCGGCCTCGCTCGATGCTTACGTTCCACCCGGCCAAAGCCGCATTGTGCCCGCCCCGAAAGTTCCAACCAATGCCGTGGCGACACGAATCACTTTGAGCGGCGACGACGATGATTTCGATAACACCGTTTACGTCGTCTCACCCAAAGCCGAGGATGTGAACGTTCTTTATCTCGGCAGCGAGTTGGAGACTGATTCGGCGCAATCGCTTTATTATTTGACGCGCGCGTTTCAAGACACGCGCCGGCAAGCGGTGCGCTTGGAGCGCCGAACTCCGAATCGGCTCGATGATACCATCGCGCCGGAAACGAGCCGATCTGGAGATCGTCGCTCTGACGGCTCCCGCCTCGCAATCATCACCAGCACTTTGTCCGAAGAGCGCAGCAACGAAATGCGTCAATACCTCACCAACGGTGGTACGGCTCTATTGGTGATTAATGATCCGCAAATTACCCAAACTCTCGGCCACTTGACCGGCAATCCTGCTGTCAGTGCCAATGAGGCGTCCGTGGGCAATTACGCCATGTTCGGCGCGATGGACTTCACGCATCCGCTGCTCGCGCCATTTTCCGATCCGCGCTTTGGCGACTTCACCAAGATTCGCTTTTGGAAACATCGCCAGCTTTCGCCTGATCAATTGCCCGGGGCGCGCGTCATCGCGAGTTATGACAACAATGATCCGGCGATTCTTGAAGTTCCGGTCGGGCGCGGACGCATTTTTGTTTTCACGTTTTCATGGCGTCCGGCGGATAGTCAGTTTGCGCTCTCGTCGAAGTTCGTGCCCATGCTTTACTCGTTGTTGGATCAAGCGGGCGGTCTCACCTCGCAACTCGCGCAATTTCGCGTGGGCGATGCGGTGGAACTCGGTGCGCTCACGGTCCAAAACAACGCGGCAAACTTGTCGGTGCGCAAACCCGATGGAGCGCAAGTTCAACTTGCGTCGGGCGAAACGCGCTTCACCCAGACCGATCAACCCGGGGTTTACGAAGTGCAAGGCATCGCCACACCTACAACGTTCGCGGTGAATCTCGATGCCGCCGAAAGCCGAACCGCGCCGCTGCCGTCTGATGAATTGGAACGACTTGGAGTGCCGATGAAATCCGATGTCGTGACCCCCGCGTTTCAGGCCGCGCAATTGCAGACCCAGCACAACACGGAACTGGAGGCGCGCCAAAAGTTGTGGCGGTGGTTGATTGTCGCAGCGCTGGCAGTATTGTTGGTCGAAACTTGGCTGGCCGGCTGGATTACCCGCCGTTCCGCCGCACCCGTAGAGGCAACCGCATGATTGATCGCCTGCTCCAGATTCATCTCGAACCCGTCGCTCGGGCGGAACGGCGCGCGCGGTTGCTCAAATCCCTTGCGTGCGGCTGGCTGGCGACGGCGGGGGCAGGCTTGTTTTTTATTCTGCTGCATCGCACAACGGGTTCGATTTCCTCGTGGCCATTTGTGTTGCTGGGCATGGCTGCGTTGATTTGGACGTTCATTGCGTGGCGACGGAGTAAGCGCGTCTCGTTGGATTTTCATACCATAGCGCGCAACATCGAGGCGGAGAATCCAAAACTACACATGCTCTTATTGACGGCTGTTGAGCAGCAGCCGGACGCGACCACGCACGAACTGAATTACCTCCAGGACCGGGTCATTCGCGAGGCGTTGGCTGAAGATCGGAATAGTCTCTGGCGTAAACGTGCGGCAAAGCAACTCCACTTCGCCCAACTTGGTAGCGTCACGGCGCTGGTGTTTCTGGTGGCGGCGCTGGCTAATTTGTATCACGCCGCCCCGCCGCGCGTGGCGATGTTGACCGATATTCTGAGTCGCGAAGTTTCCGTGACCCCGGGCGACACCAGCATCGAAAAGGGCGGGAGTCTGGTCGTGCTGGCGAAATTCACTGGAGAAGTGCCGGCGGAAGCGGTGCTCGTCGTGCGACCGGCGAATGAACCGGAACGGCGCATTCCGTTGATGAAAAATCTCGATGACCCGATCTTCGGCACGAGTTTGCCGGACATCAAAGAGGCTTTGACCTATCGCGTCGAATATGGCGGTGAAACGACCCGCGATTTCAAAGTGACCACGTTTGAGTTTCCGCGGCTCGAACGTGCCGATGCCAAGGTGACGTATCCCGAATACACCGGGCTGGCGGAGAAGACGATTGAAGACACGCGCCGCGTCAGTGCCGTGGAAGGCAGCGCGCTGGGATACACGTTTCACCTGAACAAGCCGGTGAAGTCCGCCACGCTCGTGCCCTTGCGTAGCCGCCGAGGTAACGAGGCGGACGCGACCAACCAACCCAATCCGCCTCCTCACGTCGGCGGCTACACGTTGATTGCCGACACGAATCGTCCCAACGTTTACGTTTCCAATTTTCAACTCAAACAAAGCGGGCGTTACGAACTCATCCTTGTGGACGACGCCGGGCGCACCAACAAAGTCCCGCCGCTCTTTGTCCTGGATGCGCTCACCAATCGCGCGCCGGAGTTGAAGTTCGCCTTTCCGCGCGGAGATCAGCGTGTGTCCGCGCTGGAGGAAATCGCGTTTCAAGCGGAAGCGTCGGACGATTTCGGCCTCAAGGCCTACGGGTTCGCCTACAATATCGCCGGTGAGGAAACGAAGTTCGTCGAACTGGGGAAAGACGCGGGGCCGCATGAGAAGCGCGCTTTTAATCATCTCGTGCCGCTCGAAGATCTCGGCGCGCAAGTTGATCAATTGTTGAGTTATTTTCTTTGGGCAGATGACATCGGCCCGGACGGCAATCCGCGCCGCACGGCCAGCGACATGTTTTTTGCCGAAGTGCGACCCTTCGAGGAAATCTTCCGCGAAGGCCAGGCGCAGGACCCGAATCAACAACAGCAGCAGCAACAGGGCCAGCAAGGCCAGAACCAAGCCGAGCGACTGGCGGAGTTGCAGAAGCAAATCATCGCTGCCACCTGGAATATTCAACGTCGCGAAAATGCGCCCGCGCCATCGGCCAATTTCAAGCAGGACGTTGAGACGGTGAAAGAATCGCAGGAGAACGCGCTGGAACAGGTGCGCGAACGTTTGGGCGAAGTGGAAGATCCACGGACGAAGGCGTTGCTCGAAACGGTGGAAACGGAAATGGCGAAGGCCGTCGAACAGCTCGCCGAGGCGGTGGATGACAATCTAGCAAAAACGCTGTCGCCGGCGCTATCTTCCGAGCAATCCGCCTATCAAGCGTTGTTGCGCATGGCTTCCCGCGAAACTCAAGTGGCGCAAGGTCAACCCGGTCAGCCGGGGCAGAGCAGTCGCGGGCAGCGGGCCCAGCGTCAGATGGATCAACTCAACTTGCGCCAGTCGGAAAATCGTTATCAGACGGAACGTCAGGCAGCGCCCCCGCAGAATCCTCAGGAGCGCGAGCAATTGCAGGCGTTCAATCGTTTGAAAGAGTTGGCGCAGCGCCAGCAAGACGTGAACGAGCGGTTGCGGGAATTGCAGGCCGCGTTGCAGGCGGCGCGCAACGAAGCCGAACGCGAGGAGTTGCGGCAGCAACTCAAACGATTGCAGGAAGAGCAGCAACAAATGCTCGCGGACGTGGACGAATTACGCCAGCGCATGGAGCGCCCCGAGAACCAGTCGCAGATGGCCGAGGCGCGGGAGCAACTGGACCAGACGCGCGAACAAGTTCAACAAGCATCCGAGGCGATGGAACGCGGCGAGGTTTCGCAGGCGTTGTCATCCGGCACGCGGGCACAACGGGATTTGCAGGAGATGCGCGATGATTTTCGCCGGCAAAATTCCAGTCAGTTCGCCGAGGACATGCGCGATCTGCGCAGTCAGGCGCGCGAGTTGTCGCAGCAACAGGAACAAATCGGCCAGCAACTCGATGCGCTCAACGATTCGGCGCAGCGCAAAACTCTGACCGATTCCGAGGAGCGCAAAGAACTCGCAACGCAACTCGACGAGCAGAAGAAGCGCATGGATGAACTGGTGAGACAAGCCACGGAGGTTACGCAAAAAGCCGAACCGGTCGAACCGTTGTTGTCGCGCCAACTCTACGACACGTTGCGCAAAGCGACGCAGGACGACGCGAAGAATTTGCAGGAGACGACCGAGGATTTGTTGAGCGAAGGGCGCATGTTTCGGAATGTTTATGACCGATTACAGACAGGGCGACGCGAAGGTCGCACGGCGGTGGAAGTCACGGCGGATTTGTTGCGCGAAGGTTTCTCCGCGGAAGCGAACAATCTTGAAGAGCGCGCCCGCGAGAGCATTAATCAATTGCGCACCGGGGTCGAACGTGCGGCGGAAAGTGTGCTCGGCGATGATACCGAGGCGTTGCGGCTGGCGCGGAGCGAACTGGATGAATTGAGCCGGCAGCTTGAACGAGAACTGGCGCAAGCGCAGCGGCAGTCGTACACGAATCGGACGGGCGCGGGACGCGGCGAACTGGCTGAGCGCGGTGAAGCGCAACGCGGGGCCAATCAAGGCGAGCCATCAGAGCAATCACAGCAATCGGCCAACGCGCAAGGCGGACGCGAGGGCCAACCATCAGGCGAAGGCCAGCGTCAGGCGCAGAATCAATCTCAACCAGGACGAGGCCAGCCGGGCGAGTCGCAGCAAACGGGTCAAGGACAACTAGGTAATCAGCCCGGGCAACAGGCTCAATCCGGCCAGCCGGGCCAAGGCGGGCAGGGCCAAGGCGGACAGCAGGATTTGGCGGCGGCGGACCGAGCATCGGAGCGCCGATCTCCAGATCGGCTCGATGATAGGCCGACTTCTGAAACTGGCCGATCCGGAGATCGGCGTTCCGGGGGGCAGCGCGGCGGCGGTGGTTTTCTGGATCAACTTGGTGGCGCGGATGGTGGCAGTTTTGCGGGCGGCCCCATTACAGGTGCGGAATATTCGCAATGGTCGGATCGGTTGCGCGACGTCGAAGAGATGCTCGACCAGCCGGAACTGCGGGCTGAAGCAGCGCGAATTCGCGATCGCGCCCGCAACTTACGGCAGGACATGCGTCGTAATTCCGTCGAGCCGCAATGGGATTTGGTGAAGATGGAAATTGCCGGGCCGCTGGTCGAGTTGCGGACGCGAGTGGCCGAGGAGTTGGCCCGCCGCGAATCGAAGGAGGCGTTGGTGCCGATTGACCGCGACCCGGTCCCGACGCGTTATTCGGAATTGGTGCGGCGGTATTACGAACAATTGGGCCGGAGCGAGTCCGCTCCAGCAAACGAAGCAAAGCCGGGGAGTTTTGAGTGATGCACGATTCGAAACGCCCGGCAAATTTGGTGTTGCGCCCGCCCTCACCCCGGCCCTCTCCCCCGGGGAGAGGGAGGGCGATTCGGTACGCTCAGTTAATGCGATGGTCGTGGTTGCAATCGCCGCTCCTTTCCAGTTCTTGCCGACAGCCGCACGGTGAATTGAGTCGTCCATACCGTCAAAAGACGGCGTGCGTTTCTCCCTCTCCTGGGGGAGAGGGCGGGGGTGAGGGCGGGCGTAACACAAAATTTCCATTTCGTAGCAGCCGACGTGAGGGGGCTCGAAGAGCGGGTTTTAAAAATCCCGGAGCGCGGATGTGTCGCTCCCGACCAGCCGCAGCACGTCCACAATTCCGAAGCATTCGGAGACTTTCACCCACTGCGGCTGGTCTTCGACACAGCCGCGCTCCATTTTCGAAAAGCGTTCGAACTGGATTTCCAATGGCCGATCGCCAATGGCCGATGAGTTTGAGCCTCCTTACGTCGGCTGCTACGGTTGAAGAGAAATGATGTTCGCCGCCATTGTCATTTCAGGACGTGAATGGGTTTGGCCTGCTGCCGGGTTTCTCCTGGTCGCGATTGGGCTGCTCGTCTGGACTTATCGCCGGGCGCATGTGGACAAGAAGCTCCGCACCACCTGTGCGTTCTTGAAACTGCTCGGCTTGGCGGCGCTGCTGGCGTGTTTGCTTGATCCGCTCTGGACTTCGCAACGGACGCGGCCCGGGGCGAATTTTCTCGCGATCGTCGCGGATAACAGCCAAGGCCTGGGCATCAAGGATCGCGGGGACACCTTTACTCGGGGGGCCGCTCTCACCAACCTGCTCGCTCCGCGGCCCGGCGACTGGCAGGCGAAATTGGAAAACACGTTTCAGGTGCGCCGCTATGTTTTTGATTCGCGTCTCCAGAGCACGAAGGACTTTTCCGAACTCGGCTTCGAGGGTCGGGCTTCGGCCATCGGCGGGGCGTTGCGCACACTCAGCGAGCGCTTTCGCGGTCAGCCGCTTGCGGGGGTGGTGTTGCTGACGGATGGGAACGCCACCGATCTGCCGGACGGAAAAATTGATGTGACCGGACTGCCGCCGATTTATCCCGTCGTCATTGGACGCGAGAATCTGATCAACGACATCGCGATTCAGAAAGTTGCCGTGAGCCAGACGGCCTTTGAGGATCAGCCGGTGACGGTGCAGGCGGAGGTGTTCGCGGGCGGTTATTCCGGGCGCATGGTCACGGCGCAATTGCTCGATCCCGATGGCAAGGTGGTTCAGGAATTGCATCAGCGCGCGACGCGGGACACGGACGTTTTTCGCTTTCAAGTGCGCCCGGAAAAAACGGGCGTCTCGTTCTATCGCGTGCGCGTTTCGGCCCGGGACGAACTGGGCCAGTTCGCGCAACCGGAGACTTCCGTCGAGGCCACGCTGGCGAACAACGCGCAAATCGTGACGGTGGATCGCGGTAAGGGGCCGTATCGAATTCTCTATGTGAGCGGACGACCGAACTGGGAGTTCAAGTTTCTGAATCGCGCGCTGGCGGAAGATGAGCAGGTGGAACTGGTCGGATTGATCCGGCTGGCGAAACGCGAGAAGGGTTTTGGCCAGTTTGAATTTCGCAGTCGTCCGGGCGAATCGGCCAATCCGCTCTTTCGCGGGTTTGATCGCACGACGGAAGACACGGAGGGTTACGATCAACCGGTGTTGATTCGGCTGAACACGAAGGATGCGACGGAACTGGCGGGCGGTTTTCCCAAAACGGTGGATGTGTTGAACGGGTATCACGCCGTGATCCTCGACGATTTGGAGGCGGAGTTTTTCACGCGCGATCAAATGTCGCTGCTGCAAAAATTTGTGTCCGAGCGCGGCGGCGGTTTGTTGATGCTGGGCGGCGCGGAGTCGTTTCATCAGGGCAAATACGCGCACACGGCGATCGGCGAAATGCTCCCGGTGTATCTGGATTTTCCGCGAGAGGCCCGGCCGGTGGCGAATTTGCGGCTCAATCTTTCGCGCGAAGGCTGGCTGCAACCGTGGGCGCGGTTGCGCGATAATGAGGCCGCCGAACGCAAGCGGCTCACCGAGATGCCGGCGATGCAGGTGGTGAACCGCGTGCGCGATGTGAAACCTGGGGCAAGCGTCATTGCCGAAGTGGTGGACGAGAGCGGCGGCAAACATCCGGCACTCGTGGCGCAACGGTTTGGCAATGGTCGCGTCGGCGCGTTGTTGCTCGGTGATTTCTGGCGCTCGGGTTTGCGCGATGAGGTCGCCCGGAGTGATCAGGACAAAGCGTGGCGGCAAATGGTGCGGTGGCTGATTTCGGATGTGCCGGAGCGGATTCAATTTCTTGCCGAAGCGAAACGCGATGATCCAAACCAGGCGCTGTCGTTACAGGTGCGGGTGCGGGACAAGGAGTTCAAACCACTGGATAATGCGACGGTGCAGATCACGGTGCGGGATGGGACCGATACGACTTATGGGACGAACAGCAGTGTTCGACTTAATGCGGAAGCGGCTTTGACGGAGGCGGGGCTTTATGAAGCGCAGTATGTCCCGCGCGTGACGGGTGGTTATCTCGCCGAGGCGGTGGTCACGGATGCGGACGGAGTGGAAGTGGGGCGCGCGCAGGCCGGTTGGTCAGCAGATCCGGCCGCCGAAGAATTTCGATCGCTCAAACCGAATCGCGCGTTGCTGGAACAACTCGCGCGCCAGACGGGCGGGGAAGTGTTGGCGGTGGAGCAGCTCGCGGCATTCGTGGCTAAACTGCCGGCCCGGAATGCGCCGATCACGGAAAACGTGACCATACCGCTGTGGCATCAGCCGTTGGTGTTTTTACTGGCGTTGGCGTGCTTCGCTGCTGAATGGGGACTGCGGCGCTGGAAGGGAATGGCATGAAGTTACGGCTGCTTACAACAATCCTTCTGGTGTGCCTGACGGGTTTGGCATTTGCCAATGGGACCTATGCGACTCGTGGGACGAATGGGCAGCCCACGGTTATTGTTGTCGTCGGAGCGGCGGGGGAAGCGGAGTTTGGGGTGGAGTTTGCCAAATGGACCGAGCAATGGCGCAAGGCAACGGAGCAGGCTGGGGCTATACATCAAGTCGTCGGAATTGGGCCGACCAACGCGATTACTGATCTGGCGCAACTGAAAGAAATCCTGAGCAACGAACCCACCAACACGACGGCGGAACTTTGGTTGGTCTTGATTGGGCACGGCACCTTTGATGGCAAGGAAGCCAAGTTCAACCTGCGCGGGCCGGATTTGTCCGCGACGGAACTCGCGGAATGGTTGAAGTCGTTTCGGCGGCCCGTCATCGTCATCAACAGCGCGTCTTCCAGCAGTCCGTTTCTCAACAAACTCTCCGGCCCGGAGCGCATCATCGTGACGGCGACGAAAAGTGGTTACGAAGAAAGTTTTGCGCGCTTCGGGAAATTCATCGCTGAAGCGATGACCGATTTGAAGGCGGATCTCGACAAGGACGGTCAGACTTCGTTGCTGGAAGCGTTCATTATGGCGTCGCGGCAGGTGGCGGAATTTTACGCGACGGAAGGTCGCCTCGCCACGGAAACCGCACTGCTCGATGACAACGGCGATGGGTTGGGCACGCCGGCTGATTTTTTTCGGGGCGCGCGCGCGGTAAAGGAACCCGCCGGTGGTGGCACGGTGGATGGTTTGCGCGCTCATCAGATTCATCTCATTCGGAGTGAGCAGGAACAGCAGATGCCCGCGGAAATCCGCGCGCGGCGGGACGAACTGGAGTTGGCGGTCGCCCGCTTGCGGGAATCCAAGGCAACTTTTGCCGCGGACGAGTATTACCGGCGGCTGGAAAACCTGATGCTCGAACTGGCGAAGATATATTCTGCCATGCCGCAGGATTCCACTTCGAGAGTTCAGCGGTAAATATCAACAAGGAAAACTGAAGCCTCGGTGCGGCCGACGTTCACGATGGCATGGGGCACATCGGCGCGGTAGCTGACGGAATCTCCGCGATGGAGCGTCTCCGCGTCGCTCCCGGATTCCACCCGCACCTGGCCGCCTTCGACCGTGAGGAATTCTCGCGTGCCCTCGAAGTGCGGTGCGCTGCGTAACGCCCCGCCGGGCTGCAATTGCACTTCGTAGAACTCCACATCTTTCTCAAGGTTGAGCGGCGAGAGCGTGCGGATGCGGCAGTTCTTGTCGGAACGGTAATGATACGCGCGGTCCTCGGCGCGGATCACTGTGATGGAGGAGGTCGCCCCGGGGCTTTCCAGCAGATCCCCAAGGCTCATGCTGAATGATTGGGCGATGCGCTGCGTGACGGCCAGGGTGGGATTGGCCTGTTCGCGTTCGATCTGGCTGAGCATGGAGCGGCTTACCCCGCTGGCGCCGGCCAGGTCTTCCAACGACCAGTCCCGCTCGGTCCGCAGTTGTTTAACGCGCGCCCCCAGATGGCGGTTGATGGCGTCGGCGGTTTCCTCCGGGGCAGTGGCTTTGGCAGTCGGGGCGGTCCGTTTCGATTTCATGGTATTGTGCAGTATATCGGAAAGAGTTCTTGCATAGTGGAATCATGTCTCTAAGATGCTGGAGGCAATTTCCATTATGCTGGAAATGATGCCGCCGCGCCGGTCGCCTGGCAATCCTTTTGATCTTGCGGAAAGTTCAGGCTCGGCGCGCGGGAAAACAAATAAAGCATGGCACGACAATGAAAGCTCTGGTCAAGAAAGAAGCCCGGCCCGGTTTGTGGCTGGAGGACGTACCCGAACCCACCATCGGCATCAATGACGTGTTGATCCGCGTGGACCGCACCGGAATCTGCGGCACGGATCTGCACATTTACAAATGGGACGCGTGGGCGCAGAAGACGATTCCCGTGCCAATGGTCGTGGGCCATGAATTCGTTGGCCGGATTGTGGCGGTGGGCGCCAATGTTTATGATTTCAAGCCGGGAGATATTGTCAGCGGCGAGGGTCACGTGGTGTGCGGGCGTTGCCGGAATTGTATGGCCGGGCGGCGGCATCTGTGCGCGGACACCAAGGGCGTGGGCGTGAACCGGGCCGGCGCGTTCGCGGAGTTGCTATCTCTTCCCATGACCAATGTCTGGCATCACGCGCCGGAGATTGACCTCGATGTGGCTTCGATTTTTGATCCGTTCGGCAACGCGGTTCATACGGCGCTGTCGTTTCCGACACTGGGCGAGGACGTGTTAATCACTGGCGCCGGTCCGATTGGCATCATGGCGGTGGCCATTGCGAAGCACGCCGGCGCGCGCTATGTGGTGGTGACGGATGTGAATGATTACCGGCTCGACCTGGCCCGGCAAATGGGAGCGACGCTGGCGGTGAACGTCGCAAGGAACGGCGACCTGAAGCAGATTCAGAAGCAGCTTGGCATGGCAGAGGGCTTCGATGTGGGGTTGGAAATGTCCGGCAACGCGCGGGCCTTCAGTGACATGATCGTGAACATGGCGCATGGCGGCAAAATCGCGATGTTGGGCATTCCGCCGGACGCGATGACGATTGATTGGAATCAGGTCATTTTTAACATGCTTACGATCAAAGGGATTTACGGCCGGGAAATGTACGACACGTGGTACAAGATGACCGTGATGCTACAGAGCGGCCTCGACATCAAACCGGTGATCACGCATCGTTTTCATCACACGGAGTTTGAAAAAGGCTTTGAAGTGATGAAGACCGGCATGTCGGGCAAAGTCATTCTTGACTGGAAGAATTGATCAACATGAAGCGCATTGGATGTTTTATTTCCGGGGCATTGATTGGTGCCGCGGCCCTGACCACAACCGCCGCCGCGGCCGAACTCCGCGTGCCGGCTTACACCGCGTATCTGGAGCCAAATGCGGATGGCGCCCGGGTTTCGCAGCGCGGTGGCGTGACGCGGTGGACCGACCCGGACTTAAAGGTGGTGTGGTTTGGCGAGTTCAAGCAAACCGGTGAAGTAACGGCGCGGCTGACGTTGGAGCTCCCCGCAGATGCGGAATCGAAACTCAAGTTGACGGTTGCCGGACAGTCACGGGAAACCAGCGTGATAGGTGCGGGTAGTGATACCCCAGTGACGGCCGACTTCGGTGCCTTCACCATTCAGCAGCCGGGCTACCAACGATTCATGCTCGAATCATTGAACGAACGCGGAAAGCCATTCGGCGATCTTGAAGCATTGCTGCTCGATGGGGCGGCTTTGGCGGACGCACATTTTAATCTCAAGGAACGCCGGAACGCGGCCTCCGTGCATCTGGCTTATCCGGTGCCGTCGGGGACGGACGTCGCTGCTTTTTATTGCGAAGTGACAGCCGTCGAAGAACCGGTCACCACCTTCTACATGGCGTGTGGCTGGCATCGCGGCTATTTCGGAATGCAGGTCAACAGCCTGACCGAGCGCCGGATCATCTTCAGCGTGTGGGACAGTGGTGGCGAAGCGGTGGATCGGAAGAAAGTCGCCGACGACAACCGTGTCAAACTCATGGGCAAGGGCGAGGATGTTTACACGGGTGATTTTGGCAACGAAGGCACGGGCGGCCACAGTCACTTGAAGTATTTGTGGAAGACCGGCGAGAAGCAGCGTTTCGTCGTTACGGCCCAGCCGACAAATGAAACCTACACGATTTTCTCGGGCTACTATTTCCATCCCGACAAACAGGAGTGGATGCTGATCTCGTCCTGGAAAGCGCCGAAAGAGGGAGGCTGGTTGCGGCGTCCGCACAGCTTCAGCGAGAATTTCTGGGGCAGCACCGGTCATGTGCTGCGCAAGGCGCTTTATGGCAACCAATGGATTCGCACGCCGGCGGGCGAATGGATTGAACTCACCACGGCCACCTTCAGTCACGACCCGACCGGGCGGCAGGATCGCCTGGATCGCTTCATGGGCGTCGAGAATGGCCAGTTCTTCCTGAGTCACGGCGGATTCGTGGCCGGCCTCACGCAGTTTGGTGAAAAGTTCACGCGACCTGCGCTCGGTAAACCGCCGGTCATAAAGTTGCCCGCGACACCGGGCTTGGCCGGAGCGGAATGAACACGCCGTTGGTCCAGACAGTGGTCGAGCACGCGGCCATTTCGGTTTCGGCGATGGGCGGCGTGCTGGCGGCGCGGGGCAAACGCATAGACCTCTTTGGCGTGGTCGTGCTGGCGCTGGCGACTTCGTTTGGTGGCGGTACCGTGCGCGATGTTCTGGTGGGCGATTTGCCGGTCGTCTGGTTGCGGGTGCCAGATTACCTGATCAATGGAACGGTCACGGCGCTGGTCACTTTTGGGGTCGTGCGATTGTGGTCGCTGCCGAAGCGTGCGTTGCTGGTGGCGGACGCGTTTGCGCTGGCATTGTTCACCGTCATCGGCACCGCCAAAGGGCATGCACTCGGACTTTCCGCTCCTGTCTGCGTATTGCTGGGCGTAATTACGGGCGTGGCGGGCGGTATCGTTCGGGACATCTTGCTGGGGGAAGTGCCACTGGTATTCCAGCCCCAGATTCATCTCTACGCCACGGCAGCTTTGGCGGGCGCAAGTGTTTTTATGGCGCTGAAGTACGCAGGCATCCGGGGCGTGGCGGTCACGGGAGCAGGGATTGGCGTGGTGCTGCTGCTGCGGTTGCTGGGCATCCGCTGGAAGATTTCCCTGCCGATCTTCGAGGCGGGGAGGAATTGAAACGGTACACAACGACTGCTTATTTCATGAGGAATCAACTCCGCTGCCTCAGCCTGCTGACGGGCGTGTTTCTGTCTGGCATTGCTTCTCTCGCATCGGCGACTGCGGACAGCGCCCGGTATGCCGTGGTCGTTTCGCGGGAAACCCAGGCTGATGCTGCCTGGGCCAAAGTGGTGGACGCCTTGCGCGAAAAGCATGGAGCGACGGTTTTGACGTTTGAGAAAGAACTGGAGGAAACCCTGCCGGCTTTGCGGGAGCAGTTTCCGCGGTTTGTTTGCTTTGTGGCACAACCCAGGGAAGCCACCCGCGAGTTCGGCGTGCGGGTGCATCAATTGACGCGGCGCTTCGACGATGATCCCTACGCGGATTGCTTCTGGGGCATCCTCACAGGTTACGATGCTGCCAACGCCTTGAAGATCGCGCAGCATCGCGAACCTCTGACGGTGCGCAAAGTGGCCTCGGGAACGGAACTGGCGATGGACATGGTCGAGGAGGGCGTTTGGTATTGTGAACTCAAACAAGGCCGGATGGTGCGCAAGGAACCTGGCGGCGTAGCGGCTGAACTCAAAGGCCCGGCTGACACCACGAAGGCGCTGGTGGATTCGCTGAACGAGTATCAAGCGGACTTGTTTGTCACTTCGGGCCACGCCACGGAGCGCGACTGGATGATCGGTTTCCGGTACCAGAACGGGTTCTTCAAGCACGCGGACGGTCGTCTCTATGGGCTCGACACAGAAGGGAAACGTTTTCCGATTCAATCGCCGAATCCCAAGGTCTATCTTCCCATTGGCAATTGCCTCATGGGACACATTGATCAGCCAGACTGCATGGCGCTCTCGTGGTTCAACAGCGCGGGAGTCCTTCAGATGCCCGGTTACACCGTGCCTACCTGGTACGGCTACATGGGCTGGGGACTGCTGGATTACTTTGTCGAGCAACCGGGCCGCTACACGCTCACCGAGGCGTTTTTTGCCAATCATCACGCGCTTATTCACCGACTGGCCACCTTCTTTCCGGAATTGATTGAGGCGAAAACCGACGCGAACGGCCGGCTGACTACGCGTCCCACGCCCAGCGCTGCTGCCAAAGCCGCCCGGCTTACGGCCAACGACGCGCGCGGGTTGGTGTTCGATCGTGACTTCGTGGTCTTCTATGGAGATCCCGCCTGGCAGGCGCGCATGGCTGACCGGCCAAAGGCTTTTGAACAGACGCTGACTGAAGCTGAAGGCGTGTTCACCTTCACGATCAAGCCCAATCGCGGCGCCGCGAGTTTCCAGCCGATTAACACCAATGGCTCCCAGCGCGGGGGCCGGCCTTTCGTGGCGTTTTTGCCGCAACGCATCCGCAACTTTAAGGTGATCGAAGGCGCGGACCTCCAACCGGTCATCACGGATGATTTCATCGTGGTGCCGAATCCGGGCACGTGCGAACCGGACCAAACCTATCGCGTCGTGTTCACGGCGGAGCGAATCCCCTGATCTTCATCTCAACCCAATCAAAGCCATGTTTGGACCGCTGCAACAACATCTGACCCGGCAACTCCAGGACATTCGCGGCGCCGGCCTCTACAAATCCGAGCGCGTCATCAGCACCCCGCAGGGCACCCGCGTGCGCGTAGCTGATGGCGAACCCGTGCTGATCCTGTGCGCCAACAATTATCTCGGCCTTGCCCAAGATCCCGAAGTGCGCGACGCCGCCAAAGCCGGTCTGGATAATTGGGGCTACGGCATGGCCAGTGTGCGCTTCATCTGCGGCACGCAATCGCCGCACAAACAGCTTGAGGCAAAGCTCAGTGAGTTTCTGGGTGTGGAGGACACGATTCTCTATTCGTCCTGCTTTGATGCCAACGGCGGCTTGTTCGAGACGCTGCTCGGGCCGGAGGACGCCGTGATCTCGGATGAATTGAACCACGCCTCGATCATTGACGGCATCCGGCTCTGCAAGGCGCAGCGCTACCGGTACAAGAACAACGACATGGCCGACCTGGAGGCAAAGCTGAAAGAGGCTGATGCGAACAAAGCCCGCTTCAAAATGATCGCCACGGACGGCGTGTTTTCGATGGATGGCTACATCGCCAACCTGCCGGACATCTGTGATCTCGCCGAAAAATACCACGCGCTGGTGATGGTGGACGATTCGCACTCGGTCGGCTTCATGGGCAAACACGGTCGCGGCACGCACGAACATTGCGGCGTGATGGGGCGCGTGGATCTCATCACCGGCACGATGGGCAAGGCGCTGGGCGGCGCCAGCGGCGGTTACACCGGTGGCCGCAAGGAGATCATCGAGTTCCTGCGCCAGCGCTCGCGGCCCTATCTCTTTTCCAACACCCTCGCGCCGAGCATCGTCGCCGGCACGCTCAAGGTGCTGGAGTTGTTGAATCGTTCCACCGAACTGCGCGACCGGTTGGAGGCGAACACAAAATTCTTCCGCGAGGGCATGACGAAGGCGGGTTTCAACCTTCTGCCGGGCGAACATCCGATCGTTCCGGTGATGTTTGGTGATGCGCCGCTGGCCGTCAAGTTCGCCGACCGGATGCTCGCCCGCGGCGTGTACGTCATTGCGTTCAGCTACCCCGTCGTGCCGCAGGGCAAGGCGCGCATCCGCACCCAGATGTCCGCCGCGCACACGCGCGAGGACCTCGCTTTCGCGATTGAGCAATTCATTGAAGTGAAAGCGGAACTGGGCTTGTGAATCTGGGAATGTCACGCAAACCGCGCTTGTCATCGGCCGACACCGGCGTAGATTCACCGTCAATGAATCTGCCGCAAAAGCAATTCTCCCTGAACCGCGCAACGCCCGGAATGCCTCTTTCTTTCAACGGATGGATTCCGCTACTCACCGCGGCGCTCGCACTGTTTGGTTTCACCGCGGAAGCGGCCGGAAAGCGACAAACGGTGGTTTCCATCCACGGCGAGCAATTTTTCATCAATGGCGAACCGACTTACAAAGGGGTTGTTTGGAAGGGGCACAAAATCGAGGGCCTGCTCATGAATGCCCGGCTCGTCCAGGGCATCTTCGACGATTTGAATCCCGAAACGCGCAGCCGCTGGGCTTACCCGGACACCGGCCAGTGGGATGCGGATCGCAACACTCGGGAATTCGTTCAAGCCATGCCCACCTGGCGCAAGCATGGGCTGCTCTGCGCGGTCGTCAATTTGCAGGGCGGCAGCCCGGAGGGTTATTCCCGCGCCCAACCGTGGCACAATTCCGCCATCAGCGCCGACGGCTCGCTTCGAGAACCGTTCATGGGCCGGTTGGAAAAAATCATGGACCGCGCAGACGAACTGGGCATGGTGATCATGCTCGGCATCTTCTACTTCGGCCAGGATCAACGGCTCGAAAGCGAAGCGGCAGTGAAACGGGCGGTCGAAAACACCGTGGACTGGATCGCGCAGCGCGGTTACCGGAACGTGCTGCTCGAAATTGCGAACGAGTGCGACAACGCCGCTTACGATCGCGACATCATCAAGGCGCCGCGCGTGCATGAGTTGATTGAGCTGGCCCAAAAACGCGCCGCCCAGCACAAGCTCCCGCTGCCGGTCAGCGTCAGCTACAACGGCGGCTCCATTCCCAGAACGAACGTAGTCCGCATAGCCGATTTCGTGCTGCTGCATGGGAATGGCGTCGGCGATCCGAAGCGCATGACCCAAATGGTGCGCACCGTTCGGGGCCTCGCCGGGTACACACCCAAGCCGATCGTCAACAACGAGGACGATCAACCCTGGCGACGAGCCGACCAGGGCTTTGGCGCCGACGGCAACAACTTCGTCGCCTGCGTGAAGGAATACGCCTCCTGGGGTTACTTCGATTTCCGTGACCAACAGGAGTTGAAGGACTTCAACCAAGGCTTTCAAAGCGTGCCGGTGAATTGGGAGATCAGTTCCGAGCGCAAACGGGCTTTCTTCAACCTCCTGGCGGAAATCACCGGGCACCGCTGAATTACGATTTGAGCATCAGTGATGGCCACCTGGATAGGAAGAAGCGTATGGACCAGCCCCCTTGCAGTGCTGTTCGTCAGCATTCTCGCACGCCGCGAGGATTTTGGAGTGCGGTGACTTGTCACCGCTTTGGTGGCTTTGCCGACTTGTCGGCGAAGCAGAGCCGCATTCAGCGGCTCGTGGAGAAGATTGGACGACGGTTCGCGATTGACGGCGACGAGTCGCCTGCCAAAAGCGCGGACAAGTCCGCGCACTCCAAAGTGGTTGCGGCTTCGCCGCGTTGCGTTCGCTCCAGCCACGCTGACCATCGGCGTGACCCCTCGTATTGCCCGCATGCGCGCACCACATTATGACTGCTCACATCCATCGCGTCTCCCCGTGGAGTCTCATCATCGGGATCGTATTGCTGACAGCCAACGCTGGCGCATCATCTGCCACCGGCGTGTGGGATGTCAAAGCCAACAGCGCAAAACTGGATGACGCGACGCTGCCACAGGCCGTGGTCACCGAGCATCAACCTCTACCGAGCAAGGCCGCGTCAGCAGACTGGCAGCCGCTCTTCAACGGCACGAACCTCGCCGGCTGGAAGGTCCAATGCAAACCGGAGGATCGGTCGAAGACTTACTGGCGTGTGGAGGACGGCTGCATCGTCGCCGATTCCATGGCCGATTCCAAACATGACTACGTCTGGCTGCAAACGGAACGGGAGTTTGGCGACTTCGAGTTGCGCCTGAAATTCCAGGCCTTTCGCGATTCGCCCGGCAACAGTGGCGTGCAGTTTCGCAGCCGCTACGACGAAGCGGCCGGCTGGCTCGACGGACCGCAACTGGATATTCACCCGCCTGGACCGTGGCGCACGGGATTTATCTACGACGAAACGCGGGGCGTGCAGAAGTGGATTGCGCCCAGCCTGCCAAAAGTGAGCGATGCCAGACCGGAAATGGCACCGCCGAAACTGGTGATGTATTACAGCGATGACACGCCCGCGTGGAACGAACTCGAAATCAGCGCCCGCGGAACGCGCGTGCGTGCGATCCTCAACGGTGTGGTGGTGCGGGATTGGGACGGGGCCGGGGTGTTGGACGACGCCAAGCATCGCGAGCGCAACGTCGGCATGCGCGGCCACCTCGCGCTGCAAATTCACAAGGGTGACCGGCTCAAGATGCGCTTCAAGGATGTCAGTATTCGTGAACTGGGCGGCACGACTTCGGCCAGCTCACGCCGCCCGTTGCCATCTAATCCGTAAAGTGAATGGCGAACGGGTGCTGATGGTTATGCGTTAAGCGGCTCAGGACAGATGCCTTCTTGTCGAGCAAGCGAAAAGCCCGGGAATTGCGATTGATACCCGCTCCCGCCGACGAGAGGTAATGCCTCTGTCTTGCCCGGCGAAGACGCTCGTAGCGCAGGATTCCATCCTGCCGTATCGCGGATTTCCAATCCGCAGGCCTTCGCCAATGCCGGCGTTTTCGGGCGTTCAGACGATCTGCCGAATGGAATTCGGCGATACAGCGGATTGGAAATCAGTTGTGTTTGGCATGTGAGGTTGGAATGCGCGACGGGGCGCGGGGCGGGTGGGATGTTGCTTTCCTGTGAGCACGCGGGCGATGGGGAGGAGGCGCCGAAACCCTTCGCGAACGCCCTGCGTACACAGCGCCGCCTGGAAAGTGGCCAGCGCACACTTCCCCTGGCGATGAGTTCAGGCTTTTTTGCGCGCCGACGGACGCGCGCTGTACTTTTGCAGCAACGCCACCAGTTTCGCGGCGCTCGCCCAGCCCAGCAAGTACATCTGGATCAGTTCCATCTCCCGCTGGCCGGGACGACGACCGCTGTACTGTTGAAAGAGCACCGCCGCGATCAACGCCAGATAGAGTTGGAGGGCTACCCCTTCGGGCGATTCGGCAAAGAAATGCCGGCAACCCAGAATGCATTTGATCCAGCGGAAAAACAGTTCGATGGACCAGCGCCGGCGATAAATCAGCCCCACCAGTTCGGCACTGGCTTTAGCCACCGTCAAATTGGTC
>JACZKP010000202.1 GCA_014860005.1 Verrucomicrobiota bacterium
AAACCGTGCCGCTTTTCTGGTCAAACCGGCTCTCGACCACTTCCCAGTTCAATCCCAATCCCAGCAACTCATGAAACAGTTTCTCAGGTGTCATGCCCGCGAGACTACCCGGCTATTCCACCGAAAACAGCGAAGAACCAAGCAAAAGGCATAGGGCGCGAGACGCAGGCCGACGGCTTCACGACTTCGACGGGCGGGTTCAACCACGGATGGAAAGGACGCGCGGCGCGATCCCATGCTCAGACAAGGCGACGTCGACTCCGCGCCTCGGTCCTTTCCAATCCTTTGGCGATTATGGCGCAACGGGGATGGCGTTGACCGGCATGAATGGAAGCTGGAATGGTCTTGTTCCGGGTTAGTGGACAGGACGAAGAGTGGATCCGCATTGTTGCTCCTGTTCGCGCCCTTGTCTGCGGGGGCGAAGTAAGATGATTCGTCTTTACGCTGGAACGAGAAATCGGGATGCCACCAATGGGGGGTTAACGCGGGGAAGGCTCTGCGGCAGGATGGTGTCATACGTTTAGCTTGAATCGAGGATCGCCGGACAACTCATCGCACGGACGAGCATAGTGGCACACTGTTGCGCGGCAACATGACTCACTCATGAACATAACGCTATGAGGACTGACCGTTAGGGCACAACTACGCCATTCTTGTCAACGCTTACCACAAGGCGAAGCACCCTCCGCTGCCCCATAGCCGTGAGCCTCGATAGGGTAGCATCCGATCAATTGATTTCCAGTTCACGGAGCCGTCCAAACAGCCCACGTTTCCTCCGCGAGCACCGATGTCTTTACTCGATGCTCCCTCCGCGCTTTCATTGGCGGAATCATTCTCCGTCAAAACCGGACCATTGCGACCGTGCGGGGCAAAGCTCTTGCCGTATCCCGGCGACCAATCGTTCAGGTCGGTTACCAACGGTAGCGCTGGGTTGTCGGTCGTCTTTTGGGGAGAAATCCATCCGTCAAAGGTTCGGAATTTGGGCCAGGGCGTGCGGAGGTGGCCACCCAGGTAGTTATAGCCGATTACGTAGCCATAGTCAGGGTAGTACCAGCCGCCGGTTTGATCAAACGGCTGGCGCAACCCTGGACACTCAAGGATCTTTGCGTTGCCACCGGAGGCAATAAGGTTGGATCGAGTCATCGAGGAGATTACAGGAATGTGCGAATCATCAGGATCGGGGTTTTCAGATTTGCCTGAGGGGATGCGCTCCTGATTTTCATTGCCGTATAAATGCACCGAGAGCAGCAACTGGCGTACGTTATTCAGGCACTGTGTCCGGCGGCCCCGTTCTTTTCCTGCTGACAATGCAGGCAGGAGCATGGCCGCCAAAAGCCCGATGATGGCGAGTACGACCAACAACTCCACGAGCGTAAATCCGCATGCATGCGGACGTTGAAGCATCGCCACGTTTCCGCGGTTGATTGACTTGGCCTTCATGGCAGCCGCGTGCGGTAAAAGCTGTTGGTTCCGAATGGAACAACCGACCAACCCGCTTCACCAACAACATTGGTCAATTTAGTCTCCATGATCCAATTGAAAGTGTCTTCCGATCGCAGGACATCGTGGATTCCAGGTGGACCACGGAGTTCGATGCGGAGCATGTCACCAAACTCGGCTTTACGGATTTTCAAAGATGGAGCAAGCGGGTAAACATGCACGATCACGCCGGCATCACGCAAAGATTGGACAGTTTCCGAAAGATGATTTGTGGCCAGCACGTCGGATAGGATGAGGGTATTCAACGGATTCAAGCGTAATTGTAGAATCACAATATTCGTCACGGTGTGAGGAATGGTCAGTTCTGAAAGTTGATTGATCCCCAGATCGAGCAATTGCAGCCCGGTCAGGTGTCCGAGCCATGGTGCGCTGCTAAACTTGTTATCATCCAGCCAGAGGATCAGCAAATTGGTCATATCGGGAGCGAAAACCACATTCGTCAGCCGGTTTTCACCCAGGTTCAACCAGTAGAGGTTTGTGACACCTTCGGGGAAGACGTATGTAGTCGCGAAATTGGACGCAAGGTCGAGGGCTTCGAGATTGGGTGTGAAATGGAGAAACGAAAGGTCGCTGATGCGGTTCACAATAAGGGTGAGTGTTTTCAGATTTGGCAGCGGCAACGGCGGACTAACCCGACTTCCGCTATTCAGGGTGGAATGATGACGCAAGTGGTTGGCATCCAATCCAGCGATCAAAAAGGTCTGCACTACAGAGGCTCATTCGACCAGTTTGCCTGATGTGGTAATCCTCGGCGGTGGCTGTTCCGG
>JACZKP010000203.1 GCA_014860005.1 Verrucomicrobiota bacterium
CCGGAACAGCCACCGCCGAGGATTACCACATCAGGCAAACTGGTCGAATGAGCCTCTGTAGTGCAGACCTTTTTGATCGCTGGATTGGATGCCAACCACTTGCGTCATCATTCCACCCTGAATAGCGGAAGTCGGGTTAACTCCGCTGTCTGGAGTTGGTTTGCCAAGAGTATGCGACATCACACACCAGCAAGCTTGCCAAAATCATCACCCCGCCACTCGACTCCTCACCCCGGCCCTCTCCTCGTTTGGCGAGGAGAGGGAGAATTATTTTGTTGAACGATTACCCAGGGCGGCACTTGCTTCGCGGCGTTTGCCCTGGGCTATTTTCTTTCGCTCCGTTGGAGCTTCGGTCACGGCAACGAGAAGTAATCCGCGCTTTGATAATTGCCGTCCACCTGCTTGGCGATTTGCATGAGCACGTCGTTGACGAGCGTGCTCGCGCCGAAACGGAACAAGTTGGGAGTGAGCCAGTCGTCGCCGAGGGTTTCCTTGACCATCACGAGGTAGGCGAGCGCCTGCTTGGATGTGCGGATGCCGCCGGCGGGTTTCATGCCGATACGGATGCCGGTGGCGAAAAAATAATCGCGAATGGCTTCCAGCATCACGAGTGTGACGGGCATGGTGGCAGCGGGCGAGACTTTGCCGGTGCTGGTCTTGATGAAATCGCCGCCGGCTTGCATGGCGATTTCGCTGGCGAGGCGGACGTTGTCGTAGGTGACGAGTTCGCCGGTTTCGAGAATCACCTTCAAGTGCGCCGGTCCGCAGGCTTCCTTCGTGGCGGCGATTTCGTCGAACACTTTCGCGTGGTCGCCGGCGAGGAAGGCGCAACGGTCAATGACCATGTCAATTTCATCCGCGCCATCGGCCACGGTGCGGCGGACTTCTTCGAGCTTGGTTCGCAACGAATATTGCCCGCTGGGAAATCCAGTGGCGACGGCGGCGACCTTGGGAACGGAATACAGGTGGGGCGAGGCTACCGACGAGCCGGCTCGCGAGGACGTTCGCCCCACCGATTGCCCATCGAGAAACTTGCGCGCGTATTTCACCATGTTCGGATAGACGCAAACCGCCGCGCAGGGCGGCACGTCGTATTTGGGGTCGGCGGGCTGGAGCGCTTTGCGACAGAGATAAGCGACTTTTCCGGGCGTGTCCTTGCCTTCGAGCGTGGTGAGGTCGCACAGGCTCACGGTGATCTTGAGTCCGGCCATCTTTGCCGACGTCTTGATGCTGCGTTTGCCGAAGGAAGCGGCGCGTTCCTCGACCATGACGGCGTCCACGGTTGGCACGTTGGAGTTGGAATCGCCGACGGGTGAGAGCCGATAACTACGTGAAACGTGATGCGTGATGTGTGATGCGTGAAAAGGTGAGGGGGACAAGCGCTGCTTCAACGACGCCAAGGCTTTCATAATCGGGGAGAATCTGCGGCGCGGAGCTGGCTGAGTCAATCTGGTTCGGGCTGATCGGAGCGCCCGATTCAGCCCCGTGTTTTTCCGATTAAGAGTTTGACAGTCCCGGAGCGCCACTTATCTTGGGCCCATAATTTATGGCAGACAACATTCCCAATATTCCTAGTGGGGCCGTGCCGCCAAAGAAGGAAACCGGCAAGGTTCAGCCCAAGAAAGAAACCGTTCGCATCAATCTGCCCCCGAAGCCCTCTGCGGCACCGACCATCAAGTTGCCGACCTTGCCCCCGGGTGGGCCGACTGGCGCTTCTGCTGGTCCTGCCGGCGCCCCGGCACCGGCGGCGACCTCAGCGGCACCGGCGGCTCCCGCTCCGCGCGCCAGTGCGGCGCCGATGGCGCAACGGCAAACTTCCACCCCTGCCCAGAGATCAGCCCCCAGCCGGCCAGCGGCAGCGACCGTGAGCGGCTTGGATACAGGTTTGGCGGTTGCCGCCGCGATTGTGGGTTTGATCGCCGTCGGCACCGTGGTTTATCTGGTTTGGTTTATACCGACCTAATCGTTTTGAGGCTGGCCGTAATTGTTCATGTGGCCGGCAGTCGCTTGGGAATAAATCTTTTTGAAGTATGGCTTCACCTTTGATTGTTAACCTGACCCAGGAAAACTTTGCGGCCCAAGTGCTGCAATCTGAGTCGCCGGTGCTTGTGGATTTTTGGGCCGAATGGTGCGGTCCCTGCAAAATGATCGCGCCGGTGCTGGACGAATTGGCCGATGAATACGATGGGCGCGCGAGGATCGGCAAGGTCAACATAGATGAACAACAGGGGTTGGCCGCCGAGTACGGGGTCCGCGCCATTCCCACGCTGCTGTTGTTTCATAAGGGGCAGGTCGCCGAACAGCTCGTTGGCGCGCGCAGCAAGCGCGATCTCAAAGCCAGCCTCGATCGCGTGGCGGCCTGAACGGCGCTGACGCGCGGCGCCTATGCCGCTTATCGTCACGCCCGGCCAGCTTTCCCGCAGGGCGGAATTGTACCATCAACTTGGCCAATTGACCGCGGCGGGTCTGGGTTTGGTCAATGCGCTCGAACAACTTCAACGCCATCCGCCCGCCCGATCGTTCCGCGAGCCACTGCGCCGCTTGCGCGAAGAACTCTTCAAAGGTTGCACGTTCACGGAAGCCCTGCAGCACACCGGCAACTGGATGCCCGCATTCGACGTTGCGCTGCTAGGAATTTGTCGGACTTAGAAAACCGATTGAAGGAGTGGAAACTATTGCGGTCCCCGGTCGCTGCTAATACCGAGGGTCTGCGGCCCGCTCGCCGGGCCGCTGCTGGCATTCCCGGCCGCTCCGGTTGGCTTTTTGCC
>JACZKP010000204.1 GCA_014860005.1 Verrucomicrobiota bacterium
CCCAGCAACTCCACCAGCCGCTTGCAAATCGCCAGCCCCAAGCCCGTCCCCCCATAATGCCGCGTCGTCGAAGCATCCACCTGCTGGAACGACTTGAACAACCGATGCTGCTTGTCCAACGGAATCCCGATCCCCGTATCCCGCACCGCAAAATGCAACAACCACTGCTCCGGATGCGACAAATAATCCGTATCCGCCTCATGCCCCGGCTCCAACACCCGCAACCCATGCGCCGCCGCCGTCACCTCCACCACCACCTCCCCCGCCGCCGTGAACTTCACCGCATTGCCCACCAGATTCACCAACACCTGCCTCAACCGCGTCACATCACTCACCAAAATCTTCGGCAACGAATCATCCACCACATACGCCAGATCCAACCCCCGCTCCGCCGCCTTCGGCGCCAACAAATCCAGCGCCTCCTCCACGCACACACACAACTCGAAGGGATGCTGCTCCAACTCCAGCTTCCCCGCCTCGATCTTCGAGAAATCCAGAATATCATTGATGATCGTCAACAACGCATCCGCACTGCTCCGCGTCCCCTCCACATATTCCCGCTGCTCCTCCGTCAACTCCGTATCCAGCAACAGTGACACCATCCCCACCACACCGTTCATCGGCGTGCGAATCTCGTGACTCATGTTCGCCAGGAACGCGGACTTCGCCAGCGTGGCCTCCTCCAACTTCTGATTCAGCGCCAGCAACTGCGCATTGTTGTCAATCAACTGCTGCTGACTCTCGCGCAACGCCCGATACGCGGCATCGCGCTGCACCTGGTTCAAATACGCCCGCGAATGGTACCGGAGGCGCGCGATCAACTCGATCCGGTCCGGCAACTTCACCAGATAATCATTGGCCCCCTTCGCAAACGCCTCCCCCTTCACTTGCGGATTCTCATTCGTGGACAACACAATGATGGGAATGTCCCGCGTGGCCGGACTCGCCCGGAACTGCTGCACCAGGATCAACCCGTCCAGCCCCGGCATCACCAGGTCCTGCAGAATTACCGTCGGCCGGATTTGTGCGGCCACCGCCAGCGCCTCGTGCGCGTCCGCGCAATAATGAAAATCAATGTCCGCCTCCGCCGCCAACGCCCGCCGCACCGCCTCGCACACCATCGCCTGGTCGTCCACCAGCAACACCATCACATGGTATTCGGGAGGTTGCTGGGACGTGTTGGCGTCCCCGTGCAGATTCGGGTTGTGGTGATGTTCAGCCATTAGGATGCCGTTCGTTGTGCAAACATATTCGTGAGGCGCGGACCAATTTTGTCCAGCGCTAAAATTTCGGTGGCCGCGCCCAACTCGGCGGCCGCTTTGGGCATGCCGTAAACCGCGCAGGAGGCGGCGTCCTGGGAAATCGTGAAGCAACCCCGGTTGCGCAACGCCTTTAGCCCCTCGGCCCCGTCGCGGCCCATGCCCGTCAACAGCACACCCACCACGGACACTGGGCGGCCCTCTCCCCCCACAGAGATTCCCCCCTCACCTTGTGTCCCTCCGGGTGAGGGGGGTGTGGGGGGAGAGGGCGAATCAAGACCGGGCCAGTGCTTCTCCACGCTCCGGAAGAAAACATCCACGGACGGGCGATACCAGCAGTTCTCCGGAAACCGGGTGTAACCGAGCCGCCCGTGTTCGTTCAGCACCAGATGGTCCGCCCGGCCAGCGAGGTAAACCGTGCCCGCTTGGGGACAGTCCCCAACCTCGGCGAGCCGCACCGGCAGGGCCGTCTGGCTGTTCAGCCAATCGGCCAGGCCAGCGGCAAACTGCTCGTCCACGTGTTGCACAATCACCACTGCCGCAGGAAAACGCTCGGGCAGTGCGCCCAGCACCTTTGCCAGTGCCGTTGGGCCGCCGGCGGAAGCGCCGATGGCTACCATGCGTTTGGGCAGCAACGCGGGGAGCCGCGAGGTGTTTGGGTGAGCGGAGACTGGTTTGCTTGGCTCGGTGGAACCAATCAGCCGGCTGATCGTTCCAATTTTTGTCAACAGCGCTTTCGCCCCCTCAAGATTACCCGGTTCGCTGAGCACCGGAGTGTTGACCGCGTCGAGAGCCCCCGCGCCCATCGCTTCAAACACTTTGGAGGTGCTCTCCTCGACGTTGGCCGTGACGACGACTATCGCGCAAGGCGTCTTGGCCATGATCCGGCGGGTGGCTTCAATCCCGTCCATTTGGGGCATGATCAAGTCCATGAGGACCAAATCGGGCCGGTCTTCTGCGCAACGCTTGACCGCTTCAGCTCCGTCGCGCGCGATCCAGGCGACCTGGTGGCCGCCGGCCTTCATCAGCACGCGGCGCATGGCCTCCACTGCCATGAACATGTCATTGACGATTGCAATTCTCATCAAAAACGAAGCACAGACGAGCCAGCAGCGAGCGGAATTCCGCGTGCCACTTTCGACTGTGAACCTGGCTCAAAGTTTTCACCTTTGTACTTTCCGATTTAACGCTTCCACCCATGGCATCCTGGCGAGACGCGACTTTACGCCGGTTCACCAATCAGGTCCCGCACGGCTTGGAGCAGAGTTTCATCCTGGAAACTGCCCTTGGCCAGGTAATAGTCCGCCCCCGCCTCCAGTCCGCGCATTCGATCTTCCTCCCGATCCTTGTAGGAAACAATCATAACCGGAAGCGATTTGAGCTGCGGGTCGCGCTTGATGAGGCTGGCCAGTTCGATGCCATCCATGCGCGGCATGTCCACGTCCGTGATGACGAGGTCGTAAACGCCGGTGCGCACCGCGTTCCAGCCGTCCATGCCATCCACGGCCACGTCGGCTTGATAACCGCGGTTCTCCAGCAGTTTCCGTTCGAGTTCCCGCACGGTCAGTGAGTCGTCCACCGCGAGAATGCGCTTGCGTTTTCGGACCCCGGTGTCAAACGCGCCGCCCGGTACGCCGGCCAGGTTGCCGCTCACGATCAGCTTTTCGATTGAACGCACCATGTCATCCACGTCCACGATCAGCACCGGAGAACCATCCTCCATGAGCGCGGCAGCGCTGATGTCTTTGACCTTGCCCAGGCGCGGGTCCAACGGTTGCACCACCAGTTCGCGCTCACCAAGAAACCGGTCCACCATCACGCCGTAAGTCGAGTGGCGATCGCCCAGCACGACAATCGGCAGTTCCGCGCCATAGGGTTGAGGCTGGCCGGTATCGAAAACCTGATGTGCCGCGAGCAGTCCGACCTGGCGTTCGCCTAGTTTGAAATGATGACGGCCTTCGAGGGTTTCGACTTTCTCGCGGGGCAGCCGCAACGTCCGGCCGATCTGCGCCAGCGGGAAGGCGTAAGGTTCGCCGCCCACGTCCACCAGCAAGGTGCGCAAAACGGACAGCGTCAGTGGCAATTGCAGTTGAAAGCTCATGCCGCGCCCGGGTTGCGACGTGACGCGCACACTGCCGCGCACGCTGCGGACCATGTTCTGCACAATGTCGAGGCCCACGCCCCGGCCGGAGATTTCCGTGACGGTGTCTTTGACGGTGAAGCCGGGCAGAAAGAGGAATTGCAGCAGCTCATTTTCGTTCAATCGCTCGGCCACGCTCGAGGCCGTGAGCCGGCGCGCGGCGACCGCCCGGCGCACGCGTTCCGGGTCCAGTCCCGCGCCGTCATCGGACACGATCACCTGCAACATGCCGGCGCTGTGCCGCGCTTCGAGGCGGATGATGGCCTCGGCGTGTTTGCCCGCGCGCTGGCGTTCTTCGGGTGTCTCGCAGCCGTGATCCACCGCATTGCGCAACAAATGAGCCAGCGGCGTTTCCAGGCGGTCGAGGATGTCCCGGTCCACCTGGATTTCCTCGCCCGTAATCTCCAACCTGACCTGCTTGCCTAGGGAACGTGCAAGGTCGCGGACCATGCGGGGAAATCGCTGCGTGCCATCGCCGAAAGGCCGCATGCGGGTGCGCAGCACCTCCAGATAAAGCCGGTTCGACAGATGCGCCGCCCGTCGGTCGTAGGAATCCAGTTCCTGCAAACGCTCGGCGAGATACTGGCGATTCTCCGAAGCCTGCTGAAACAACTCATTCACCCGTGCGCGCGACCCCTCGGACAAATTCTCCCCATCGAGCGACAGGCGCAAGCCTTCGAGCGTGCGCTCCAAGTCCGCCTGCATTCGCCGCAGCCGCTGCATGGAGTCGGAGAACGGACGCAGCCAGCGCGATTCCACCAGTGATTCGCCGGCCAGTCCCAGCAGCCGATTCAGATTATCCGCAGTCAAACGCAGCACGCGGTCCGCGGGGACTTCCGCCAGCGCTGCTTCATCGGCGCCGGCCTCGTTGGCCGCCGTCGGTTCTTTAACAGGCGTTTGGCCGGGCGTTTCGGCCGTTGGTGCGGGCGGGGCATCCGCTGGCAAACGCAGCCCAGACGAGGATGGAGGATGGAGGATAGCGGAGGGACTGGCGGACACCCCTGACTGGCTATCTTCGATCTTCCATCCGCCATCCTCCCCGCCCAGGCCGGGGGCGGCACAAGTTTTGACTGCGCCCTCCTGCGTCGGTTGCTGATGCTCCGGATCTCTCTTGATCGGGCGGTTTTTTGCGGCAGGTGAACCCGGCAGGAAGCCGGCAACGGAAACAAGAAAATCGTCAATTTGGCCGGCGTGCTGATCCTCCCATCCGGCTGGATTGGTCTCATCATGTTTGGCGAGACTGATCAGCAGATCAACGCCGCGAAGCAACACGTCAATTTGGGGCTGTCGCAGTTCCAGTTGACCACGCTGGGCGGCGACGAAACAATCTTCCATCGCGTGGGCCAGCCGAACCGCAGCGGACAGATTCACGATGCGGGCCGCGCCCTTGAGCGAATGCGCCGCGCGCATCAAGGACTCCAGTCCCGAAGCCGGAACGGGGCCGCGCTCCAGTTCCAGCAAGCCGCGGATCAGTACGGCGGTCTGGGTTTCTGTCTCCACGCGGAACAGTTCCAGCATGGAAAAATTCCCAAGTTCATTTGGCTCCGGGGGCTTCACGCGAGCTGGCGGTTTAAGGTGGAGAACAAGAGGTCGGCGTCCAGCAGACCCACGGTCCGGTCTTGGCCCGTGGAATAACTCCCGCCAGGCCCGCCACCGCTGCCACCACCACTATTCCACGGGCCGGGCCAGGCAAACACGCCGCGGCTGCAGCGCCGGGCGGCTTGGGCCACGGTGGACGGCGGTTCGCGCAATTCAGCCTCATGAACTCGCTGGACTCCGTGAACTTCGTCCACGGGAAAGACGAGGCGTTGACCGTCCCAAACGGCGACCAGCAGGCGGTCATAAAAGCATCGCCCCACAGACTCGGCCCGTGAAATAGAACCCTCGGAACTCGCGGGGGATTCGGAGCGGGCTATTTCACGGGCCGAGGATAGAGGATGAAAGATCGAAGATGGCAAGTCACGGCGGTCAGCCTGTCCATCCGCCATCCGCCATCCGCCAGCCGCCCCTCCCGGGGGAGAGGCCAGCCCCAACACCCGGTGCAGCGAGGCGCACACCAGCAGTTCGCCGCGCACATTCACCAAGCCCAGCACCACTCCGCCCCGCCGGTGGGGCAGGCTGTGAAGTCGGCGGCGCTCGGCCACTTCCTGAAAGGCCGGCGTCGGCAGAGCCAGCCATTCACTGCCCAGCCGGAAGATCACCACCGAAATTCTCGCGGGCGTGGACAACTTGCGTTCCTGGCCATAGTGCTCGGTCCACTCCCGACGGCGTTCCTCGGTCACGGGCCGGTCCAGCAATTGCACCGCCGCCGCGGAGTACACCGGGCAGTTCCGGCAATGAACAAAGCGCAGCAACTCCCGGCAACTGCCGTTGCCACTCACGCCAATAAGATTCCAGCAGTCATGCACGGGCTCGGCCCGTGGAATAGAACCCTCGGAACTCGCGGGGGCTTCGGTGCGAGCTATTTCACGGGCCAAGGCCGTTTCCCCAACGGTCGCCGTTACTGGCACATCGGCCACGCGGGGTTCGTTCGGTTGCGTAAATGGCGCGCGTTGATTCACATGTCAGTCAGAGTTGGTGCGGCCCTCTCCCCCCTCCACCCCCCTCTCCCAAAGGGCTAAAACCGGGAGAGGAGGGTGGCAAGGAGGGGGGAGAGGGCGATGCTTTTCCGGGCTGCACCCGCTCGGCCCGGTGCCGAAAATTCCGGGCGCCGTCACGGTCGCCATTTTTCTCGAGCAGCAGGGATATTTGCCGCAGAGCTTCATAATGATTCGGCGCCAGATACAAAGCCTTTCGATAGTAGTTGATGGCTTGCGTTTCTCCGCGGGCTTCCCCAATCAAGCCCAATAAGTAATAGGCTTCGGCGGACGGACCTTGCTGGCGCAAGTGCGTTTCACAGAGCGCCACGGCGTCTTCATGGCGACCGGCATCGGCCAGTTCCCGGGCGAGGAGAAGGGAGGAGGGCACCGGGAGAGGATGGAGGATGGAGGATGGAGGATGGACGGGTGCCATCTTCGATCTGCCATCCTCTATTCTCCCCTGCCAGCGCAGAGCGGCGGGAGCCGCGCACGGGGTCGCCAAGTCTTCGGTCGGCTTCAGCAGAGGGCTGATGGGGGACTCAACCCGATTGGTTTTGAGGGAGCTCACAGGCAGCCGTTGGCCGGCGTCAGGACTGCCGGTGGCGGCAGGCGATTCTGCCTTCTGACACGCAAACGCCATCGGCAGTTTCGCGCTGACAAAACCATGGGCCGTCGCCAGCGGCATTTCGGCCGGGCCCACAAACAACCAGCCGCGCGGCGGGAGCAGGTCCGCCAGTTTCGCCAGCGCACGCGCCTGGGTGGCGCGGTCAAAGTAGATCAGCAGGTGGCGGCAAAATACGAAGGGGTAAGGCTGAAGGCTGAAGGCTAAAGGCTTAATTCCGGCTGGCCCGCCTTCAGCCTTCAGCCTTGTGCCTTCAGCATTTCCAATAAAGTCAGCGCCCAACAGGTTCGCCGGATGAAATCGCACGCGCTCTCTCACTTGCGGGTTCAACGCATAACCGCTGGCCGGCCTGTCCGGTAGGCAGGGGATAGGCGTAAAGTGCCGGGCGCGATAGCCCAGGTCCGCCCCGCGAAAAGAGTTCTTTCCATACACGGCTTGGCGGGCCTGGGCCAGCGCGCGCTGGCTGAGGTCGGCCGCGTCAATTGTGAAGCGTTCCGGCGGCACGTGCGCGTCGAGCAGGGCCATGGCCAGCGAGTAGGGTTCTTCGCCGGTGGCGCACGGCACGCTCAACGCCCGAAGGGTTTCGCCCGGATGTTGCGCCAACCATTCCCGCGCCAGTCGCGCAAAGGCGTGGAAGGGTTCGCGGTCGCGGAAAAACCACGTTTCTTTCACCACCAGGGCTTCGATCAATTCCTCCCGTTCCAGGGCGGAGCTTTCGAGGAGTTGCAGGTATTCCGACAGCCCGTCCAGACCCAGCGTCGTCAGACGCCGTCGCACGGTGCGGGCAAACACCGCGCGGCCAATCGCGGCGGGGTCCAGCCCGATTTCCTCGCGCAGCTTTTGTTCAAGGCGATTCATGGCCAAGCTGGGACATAAGAGGTTCGCCCTCTCCCCCCTCCATACCTCCCCCCTCACGAAGTGCCCTTTGGGTGAGGGGGGTGGAGGGGGGAGAGGGCCGCACTAAGACGTTGAGTTGGGCACGATCGGTCACGCTCAGGAGTTGGTCGGCGTGTAGTAACTGGATCACGCCGCGTTCGTCCAGGAGCACCGGCCAGTCCGGGAGGGGAGAAGGGAGGAGGGCACCGGGAGAGGATGGAGGATGG
>JACZKP010000205.1 GCA_014860005.1 Verrucomicrobiota bacterium
CCGGAACAGCCACCGCCGAGGATTACCACATCAGGCAAACTGGTCGAATGAGCCTCTGTAGTGCAGACCTTTTTGATCGCTGGATTGGATGCCAACCACTTGCGTCATCATTCCACCCTGAATAGCGGAAGTCGGGTTAACGGATCATGCGATTCTGCTCCCGATAGGCGCTGGGAGTGAGACCGACATTCTTCTGAAACATGACCGTCATATATTCCACGTGATGAAAGCCATTGCGCTCGGCGATGCGGGCGAGCGGCAGATCGGTTTCCATGAGCATGGCTTTGATACGGTCAATCTTAACGCGCAACAACTGTTCGTGGGGCGTGCGACCGAGCATTTTGCGAAACCGGCTTTCCAGAGCGCGACGCGAAAGCGGCACTTGCTTGAGGATGTCTTCCAGCCGCGTGCCGGTGCAGGCGTTCTCGCGGATCAACCGGACGGATTTGGAAACATGAGGATCAGTAACGGCCAGCACATCGGTGGATTGGCGCGTGGCGACGCCCAGCGGTTCGAACAAGTGTGGTTCGGGAGGAACGGTTTCCCCGGACATCATGCGATCCAGCAACACAGCGGCCTCGTAACCGGAGCGGCGGGCATTGGGAATGATGCTGGAGAGCGGCGGATCGGCGAGGTCACACAGGAGGTCGTCATTGTTGACGCCGAGCACCGCAACCTGGTCGGGCACCGCCACGCCAATGCGGCAACAGGCTTCGAGCACTTCCACGGCGGGATTGTCGTAGCAGGCCAGCACACCGGCCGGCTTGGGCAGCGTGGCAATCCACGCCGACAAGGTGGCCTGCTCCTGCTGCCAGTTGGATCCGGGACGCGTGCGGCTGGAGAAAACACTGCACGCGTGGCCGGCCGCGGAGAGGTGTTGAATGAAAGCGTCGCGCCGCCACTTCGACCAGTTGAAGCGTTCATCGTGGTAGTAACCGAAATGCCGGAAACCGCGTTCCAGAAAATGCTCCACCGCGAAGCGGGCAATGGCGTCGTCGTTGGTTTCCACCCACGGGATGCCGGGGACGAGCCGGGCGGCACTGACATCCACGGTCGGCAACTTGGTCCGGCGCACGGCCTCGGCAATGCGTTCGGTTTCAATCCGCGCGATGATGCCGTCGCCCTGCCACTCTTGCAACCAGGGGGGCGGTGACTGGCCCCGGGATTTCTCGGCGAGATAAATGATCCACGAGCGGTGCTCGCGCCAGTAGTTGCGGATGCCATGGAGCAATTCGCGGGCGTAGCTGTTGGAGGTTTCAATCAGCAGCGCCACTTGCGGCAGCCGCGTGTCGCGCTTCAATGAGTGACTTTGTCTGCGCATGAATCGCTGGTTGTGTGTGCCGGGCTGGGTTTGCCCGGCGCGGCAAGTCTGGCGGGGACGGTCAAAAATCTAAAGAAAATTACGTTTAATCTCATGGACAAGAATTTCAATTAGTGGAGGATACGCACCAAGCCCAGTAAACATTAACCGCGAGTTACACATGATAAAAAGCTGTGTGTCTTCTACTAGCGATGATTTGTCATCCCTTGATGCCCGCTCCCACACGATCCACTCAACGCCCACCTGCTGCCGGGCGTTTACTTTGATTGAACTGCTGGTGGTCATCGCCATCATTGCCATCCTCGCGGCGATGTTGCTGCCTGCGCTGGCCAAGGCCAAAGAAAAGGGCGACCGGATTTCCTGTCTCAATAATCTCCGGCAAGTGGCCATCTTCATGCAGCTCTACACCGACGAGAACCGGGATTATTTCCCGGCACATCGGAATCAGAATGAGGGTAACAACACCACCACGGCGCTGACGAATTGGTGGGGCACGACAATCATCGGTTATGCCCGAAACCAGACCAACTTGTTCCGATGTTCGGGGATCAAGGGCCGGCGCACTGAATCCGCCGTGAGTTGGGATTGGGCGTTCGATTGCCATCGCGTGGGCTACGGCTACAACGGCTGGTTTTACGGCGTGCATCCGTACAGTGAAGGCACGCTGACGGTGGGCGGCGTGCTTTTCACTGCGCCGGTCCAGTTCAAGCGCACTGCCATCAAGACTCCGTCGGATGCGTTGATGATTGGCGACTCGCGGCCCAAGAATGACCAATACTGGAGCAGCAGCCTCTGGTGGCCGGCCGCCTGCATGGATCCCCGGCTCAGTGGCGGCGGCTATGAAGGCATTGAACAGAACCGCCACCGTGGCCGCGGAGTTGTCGTGTTTGCCGACGGCCATTCGGAGGCGCGCCGGGACGCAGAAATCAATCCACCGTCGGATCCCTATGCGGGTCGCCCAACGTCCCTGGTCAACTCCCGTTATTGGGATCCGCTAAAACGAGCCGGCGACCGTTGATTATCCATGCTTTTTCAAACCAACCAACCCTAACCCACCATGCACAAAACCTGTCACTCCCTCGCCACTGCGGCCCTCCTTGTTTGGGGTCTCGTCACCAACGCCACCGCCGGCACCGTCCTGCAACTGTATTACGACGGAATCCCCGGCACGACGGTCAGTTCCCTCACCAGTTCGGGTTTCTTCCCGGCCAGCCCGACGGATTATGATGTGCTCGTTGCCAATCTGGAAAAAGGCGTCTTTGGGGACAACTATGGCAGTTGGACTCGTGGCTTTATCGAAGCTCCGCAATCCGGGAGCTACCTCTTCTGGATTGCGAGTGATGATGACAGCGAATTCTGGTTGAGTACCGACCATACACCGGCCAATCGCGTGAAACTCGCCGAGAACCTGGGCGCGGTGGGTTTTCGGGACTATACGGCCAAGCTTGCCCAGCAGTCTGCTTCCGTCAATCTTGTCCGGGGGCAGAAGTATTATTTTGAGATTCTGCACAAGGAAGGCACCGGCGATGATCATGTTTCGGTGGGCTGGCAATTGCCGGACGGCACGCTTGAGCGTCCGATTCCCGGAGTCCGGATGATGCCGTTTCCGGTGGACGGGGCTTACAATCCGCAGGATAAAGCGCCGCAGATTTTAACGGATTATTTCTTCGCCACAGTGCCGCAGCTTGAGGCCGTCACCAGCGTCGAAGAGTCGCGTTCCGTGACGCTGGCGGTCACGATCGAAGCCACGCAACCGGCGAGCATTCAGTGGTTCAGCAACAATGTGCCGATTCCGGATGCCATCCTTTCCACCTACACCATCGCCAGCGTGCCCCTGTCCGCCAATAACGCCGAGTATCGGGTTCAGGTTTCTAATGCTTTGGGTGGGCCTGTGAGTGCGTCAACCGTGTTGCAGGTGACCGCAGATGTCACGCCGCCGGTGCTGGTTTCCGCGCTGAACCTCGGGCGTACGGTTGGATCGGTTGTGGTTGTGTTTTCCGAACCTGTTGAGCCGGTCAGCGCCACGACGGTTGGCAATTATTCCATCAACAATGGCGCCACCATTTCGCAGGCGATCATGGGCAGCAAGCCGGGCACGGTGATCCTGAAGACCTCGGCGCTGGTGGCCGGCACGCCTTACACCCTCACGGTCAACAACGTCAAGGACGCCTCCGTCGCGCAACACGTCATTGCCCCCAATTCCATGGCGACGATTGATGATCAAATGTTCTTCTGGCTGGGCTTTGACGAAGGGGCCAGTGCGACGGCGACCGATGCTTCCGGCAACGGCCGCAATGCCAGCATGGCCAACGGCGCCACGGCGGTGTTTGCCGGCAAGATTCACGGCGCAGCGGGATTCGACGGCATTGACGACCATGCGGTGGTTTCCGGCGCGGGCTTCGATGATTGGACCGGTGGCATGACGGTGGCGGCCTGGTTGCGGCCGGCGAACGTGGCCAATTGGAGCCGGATCATTGACTTCAGCAACGGCGCCGCCAATGACAACATTCTCTTTGCCCGTAGTGGGGTCAGCAGTGGAATCACCTTCGAGGTCTATAACGGAGGTGTCACCGGCGGCAAAGTCACCGCCAATGGGGTGATTGTGTTGAATCACTGGCAGCACTTCGCCGTTACCATGGACGCCACCGGATTCGTGAAAGTTTACAGAGACGGCGTGGTCGTTGCGACTGGCACCACGGCTGTTCCCAACCTGGTAGCCCGCGCCAACAACTATGTGGCCCGCAGCGCCTGGACTGGCGATGGTTACTATGGTGGGAGAATGGACGACGTGCGCGTGTACAAGCGCGTTTTGAGCGATGAGGAAATTGCGGCGATCTCGGGTGGTGATCCGACGCTGCCCGAAGTCAATCTTCTTGCGACCATTCCCAGCGCCGCCGAGGAAGGCCCTGTGCCAGGCGAGATCACCGTGACGCGCACCGGCAGCACGGCGACCGCACTCACTGTGAATTATCTCATTTCCGGCACGGCGGAGAACGGCGTGGACTACGTGACTTTGCCCGGGTCGGTGGCAATTCCCATTGGCTCCAACTCGGCGGCGATTGCCGTGACCCCGATTGATGACGCCGTGTTGGACCCGGTGGAAACCGTGATCCTCACGCTGACGGGCGATCCCGCGTACCAGACTGGAGCTTCCGAGTCTGCAACCGTGACCATTTTGGACAACGAAGACAACTTTCCACCAACCGTGGTGGCAGTTACGGTGGATAACGAACTGCCAACCTTCGCCACCACCCGCGTGGATGTCTGGTTTGATGAGCCAGTGCTGCTTGGGGCGACGGAACCCGGCAACTATGTGTTCAGCCAGGCGGGCGTAACGGTCAACAGTGCCACGTTGGATGCTCGCTCGCGGCGGGTTTTGCTGGCTTTGAGCGGGCCGCTCAATGACGGCGGCACTTTGACGGTTTCCAATGTGCGGGACTTGGGGGGAAACGGGATGGGTTCCGTAGTCCGGCCCATTCAATCCCGGCTGACGCCGGTCAACGTGATTGCCAACAGCTACAACTCTCCCGTGCCGCGGGACCAGGTGTTCGCTTTGACCAGCAACGGCGTGGTGGACAACACCGCCAATGCAGGCGGATGGGACACTTTCTCCAGCGCCCGGCGCGACCTCACCCATTTCGTGGGGATGCTGTATCCCAATGCTGAACTGTTCAATGTCGTTAAGGTTGACCTTGGCATTCAGTTCAATGACGGCGGCAGTTGGGCGGCACAACCGCGGGTCTTCATCCTCAAGAACCAGGTGGATCCCTTCCCCGGACAGCCGGAATTGGACCCCGCCAACTGGCGCGAAGTGCCGGCGCAGATGGTCAGCGGTAGTCAGTTCGATCCCGCGGGTGATGGCAATCCTTCGCCCAATACGCCGATCGCGTTTGATCTGTCCAATGTTCCGGTCGCGGATCGCACTGGTTTCGGCTGGGCGGTAGGCGGCGCGCAGGGTGACAACTCCTTGCAGTTCCTCTCTATCACCGAAACCCGCGGTTACGGCGTGGCGGCAACAAACCGCGTGGTTCAGATCCAGAGTCATCCGCAAAACCGCATTGCTCTTCAGGGACAGGAAGTCACTTTCGCGGTGGTCGCCGAAGGCTCATGGCCGATTACTTATCAGTGGTTGCAAAATGATGTTCCGATCCCGGACGCCACCAATTCGACTTACATCACACCGTCCCTCACGCTGGGCGACAGTGGCAGCCAGTTCAAAGTGATGGTCACCAATCCCGAAGGCAGTGTGACGAGCAATTCCGGCGGTCTGACGGTGAACGCCGACACCACCCCTCCGGAAGTGACCGTTGTCACGGTGGACACCGTCATCAACGTCTGGTTCAACGAGGCGGTATCCGCCGCCTCTGCGACGACGGTGGGCAATTACACCTTGAGCGAGCCGGGGGTCACCATTACCGGTGCAACTGCGTTGGGCACGCACGGTCGTGGCGTCGCGCTGCAAATTTCCCAGCCATTAGGCGAAAATCCGGCGACGCTGACTGTGGCCAATGTGCAGGATTTGTTCGGCAACACGATCGTTGCCGCTGCCATTCCCATCGAACGGAAGCTTCAGGCGGTCAATGTCGTGGGTTTCAATTACAACTCGCCTACCGTCCGCAACGAGTGTTTCATCCTCTCCAACAATGACATTGTGGACAACATCAACAACGCTGGCGGGTGGGACACTTGGGCGTCGCGCGACATTGGCACCCGTTTCTCCGGCATGTTATACGGAGCCAACCAACTGTTTTCGGCCATAAAGGTTGATCTCGGACGACAGTTTGGCGATGGCGGGAATTACGCCCAAACTCCGAAGGTGTACCTGCTCAAGAACAATGTGGATACCGACCGGGCACGGCCCGAGACGGACATCAACTGGGTGGAAGTACCGGCGCATCTTGTGAGCGCCAGCAAGTTTGACCCAGCCGCCGATCCCACCGGAGAGGTTTCGCCCAGCACGCCGATTGTCTTCAGCTTGAATCATCTGCCGGCCGGGCAGCGCACTGGCTACGGTTGGGCGGTGGGTGGCGTTCAAGGGGATGGTTCCATCACCTTCACCTCTCTCTCGGAGCTCCGAGCCTACGGTGTGCCCGCCCCGTCGCTTGAGCCACCGCTGGAAATCGCCCTGTCGGGCAACAACATCGTGATTTCCTGGCCGGCCGATGCCACGGGCTTCGTGCTCAAGACCACCACCAGCCTCACGTCCCCGTCGTGGTCCACGGTTTCGGAAACCCCGCAACTGGTCGGAGATCGGATGGTCGTCACTTTGCCAATCAGCGGCAACAGTGGTTTTTATCGGTTGGAGAATTGAGGGGTTGAGACGGCTGACTGGGGGGCCGGCAAACGCCTGCGAGATCATCGCAGGCGTTTCGCTTTCTGGAGCGCAGATTCTCGGAAGGCGAGAGCTTTGTCTGCCGCCCCCGAACTTCACCCGCTGCACGTCGCGGGACTTTGCAACGGCGCGGCAGCCCGTTAGTCTGCCCCCGCAATGTCGCTGGCTGAAATACTGGGACTGGTTCTTTCCGGGGCCGCCGCGGGCGCGATCAACGCCGTGGCCGGCGGGGGCACGCTGGTCACGTTTCCCACATTGCTCGCCCTTGGCACGTCGCCGGTGATGGCCAACGCCACCAGCACCCTGGCGCTGGTCATCGGCACGGCGGGCGGGGTGTTTGGCTACCGCCGTCATCTGGAAGCCGCCAGGACCTGGCTGTGGCGCTTCGTGCCGGTGAGCATCGCGGGCGGCTGGATCGGAAGCTGGTTGCTCACCCAAACCAGCGACCGGGTGTTCTCCAAGCTGGTGCCGTTCCTGATCCTCTTCGCCACCGTTCTGTTCGTTGCGCAAGGTGCTTTCCGGCGGCTGGCGGGACTGGATCAAAGCGGAGAAGCGCTTGGACGACATCAAGCCGTTTTGGTCGCGATTGCCTTTCAGTTCGGCGTTGCCATCTACGGCGGTTACTTTGGCGCCGGCATTGGCATTCTCATGCTGGCCTCGCTGGGATTCATCGGTTTGACCAACATTCACGAAATGAACGCGCTCAAAACCGTGCTGGGTTCGTTGATCAATCTCGTCGCCGCGGTGTGGTTCATTTTCGCCGGGTTGATTCACTGGCCGCGGGCCGGGCTAATGACGGTGGGCGCGCTGGTTGGATATTTCATCGGCTCCCATTACTCCCAACGCATTCCCCAGGCGCGTGTTCGGCAGATGATTACCGCCATCGGCTTCATCATTGCCACCGTTACGTTCTACAAGGAATTCATCGATTAGAGGGAACTCCGCAACGGTCAGATCATCGCCGCAATCCGCCAGGCAGTCCGCAAGTGCCCCGGCTGATCTGCTACTTGCGAACCGTCTCAACGTGCTTGCCACGAATCTTCCGGCTGTTGAAATCCCACAACAGCCAGTCGTCGTCCGGCACGAACCGGTTGAGTTTGTTGTCCCATTTCTTTGGCAGGCGCTGGTTCAATTCCTCGACAAACGGCAGCAGCGGGCGTTGGGGTGGAAACTTCTGCTCGTGCCGGTCAATCGCGAGGTCCGTGCGCCAGCCAAACCGCTTGCGATAAGGCGCAAACCCAAAGCCGTCGAAGAAGTTCCCGCCGCCCACCAGCGGCAGGTACCACAGACTGGGGATGCCGCGCGGGTTTTCCTTGATCGGAATCTCCGCCTCCAATTGCGCCAGCAACGCCGCGCCGGCGGCATCGCTCTTCAGGTGCGTCCGCAACTCGTGCAACGTGGGGAAGATGATGGGCGGGCTGACGAACAACACGGGTTTGTGTTGCAAGGTGGCCATGATGATTTCATGCGGCGTACCTACGCTGTAGATGTTGGTTGGGCAGTACGAGATCATGAAATCGCTCGTGTCCACCATGCGCAGGTCAATGTGCAGCGTTTCCCAAAACTGCCGCGCGCACCACGCGCGTGCCCTCGCGCCTGACTTGCCGTCGGCGTAAGTCCAGCGCTGCTTGATACGCTCCCCGCTCTTGATGTCCTCGCGACCGTATTCGTGCAGGCCGCGCACGTCCGGTTTGAACCACGGATCAAACACAGTGACGCCCATCTCCTGAAGAAACTGGCTCACCCGATTGCGCCAGCCGAACTGCTTCTCCGCTGCCCGCGATGCGACAAAGTCCATCGGGCCGGAGAGATAAACTCGGGCGCCCTGCAACAACCGGCTTTTGGACTTGGCTCGTGGCATGCGCGCCATCCTAGGCGGGTTGATTTCGCGGCTCAAGTCTTACAACGGTTGGCTAAATGATGGCCGGAATGCCGGCCTGCTGGAGCCTTTCCTGTAACTGTTTGTCCGTCGCCAAGTCTGCAAACCTGTGCCGCGTAAAAAAAGCGGGGGCCGGCAAACCGGCCCCCGTGAAATTAGCATCCTGCCAGATTAGTAGCGACCACGGC
>JACZKP010000206.1 GCA_014860005.1 Verrucomicrobiota bacterium
TTCTTTATTGAAATGGCATGGGCCGGGAACGTGAATGTTCCCGGCCCTTTTAATTTCTTCGTAGCAGCCGAGGTAACGAGGCTCTGAGCGTGTTGCCGGTGAAGGTGGGAAAGTGGGTGAGTGAGAAAGTGGGCAGACTCGCTCAACGTATTGACGTTCCCACTTTCCCCTTTTCCCACCTGCCCACTTTCAGCCTGATGCGCCGGGAGATTTCCAGATGCCGCTGCCGCACGAACGCAACGCGGTTGTAATTTAACAGACAGAATACCTCTCCGCCACGGAGGAAGTCCGGGTGCGATTCCCGGCGACCGCACCAATCTTCAATAGGCCGCGCGCCAGCTTGCGCAACAGAATCTCCAAAATTCCGTTGGCTCGGGGCAGCACCGAGGTGGCCTGCCAATTTCGAATGGGGGCGAGGCAGAAAAGTGATGCACCTGCCCTGCAAGCAGGCTTAAACCGGAGCGTTACCAGTCGTCCTCCACCATTTCAAGGATGCGCGGCAATCGATCCTCTTCTCGTTTCGCGCTTCTCATTCGATTGCCACCAACCGCCGGTATCGACATCAAGGCAAGTCAACCAACCGCCGTTGACGGCGCCGGTATCGACGCACAGCGCGAAACCAAGATTCAGGATTTGACCGGATCGCTGAGGCGAGTGGCCGCAGATGATGCGCTTGCCCGATTTGTGAGGTTTGAGGCGATCCAAGGATTCCCAGTACAACAGCCAATCGGGTTGTTCATCCATGTCCGCTTCGCCGTCCAGACATGCGTGGACGAAAATGTGGTTCTCTGTTTCCAAGTATGGCGCTGTGCGCTCGAAAAACTTCCAATGAGAATCCGGAATGATTGTGGCCCAGTCCTGATTGTAGTTTGCTCCGTAGGAGATGAGGGCCTCGAAGCCTCCGTAGCTCTGCCTCCGTGGGCGCAACTCCCACCCCCGCTACCAATTTCGGGAAGTGATCCGGCTGCCGGCCTGTAATCCGGTGTCTTCAAACAAGCCGGATGATGACGACTGGAGCGTTTTAACTCCCAGTTCCGCCACAAGTCAGTTTCCCCAAGTGTTGCTGGTCGCTGTCGCGAACCGTGGTCCAGCACTTCCCACCATTTCCGGACCCGTAGCTCAATCAGCGGAGCAACCCGTTGTCTGCGGGAAGGCTGAGGGTGCAAGTCCCTTCGGGTCCGCCATTTTCTCGGAGCGTAGCTCAGTCTTTAGAGCGCCCGGCTTGGGACCGGGAGGCCGCAGGTGAGAATCCTGCTGTTCCGACCATTTCAAAATGCTGCCGTGGTCGAATACATCAGGCATCCGACTTCTAAGCGGAACGATGCAGGTGGAAATCCTGCCGGCAGCGCCATTGCCAGGTGGTGTCAAAAGTAGCATGGCGGCCTGTTAAGCCGTTCGGTGTTGGTGCGAGTCCAACTCTGGCAGCCAATTCTCAGGGTGTAATGTCCGCAGCAGACGGCCTGGTTCGGAACCAGGAGGATGGGAGTGTGATTCTCTCCCCCCTGACCATTTCGGATGGTTGGCAGAGCAGTAATGCCCCGGTCCCGAAAACCGAGTGAGCCTCCGGGCTGCGTGGGTGCATTACGATTCGCGAAGCGAACAGCGAAGTTTGGGCATCCATCTTGGAAGGCTTGGGAAGCCCATCCCTACACCATCCGCCAATTTCCAAAACCTCAACGAAAGGAAATTCCATGAAGCCTGACATCCGTTATCAGAGCCAATTGGTGTTGCGCCGGAACTACAAGCCCAATCGCGTCATGCGAATCCGTCCAGTCCGAAAGCTAAACCTGGTGTTCCGCCCCGTGAACCGATGCGGTGCGAAGCCGCAATTATCCATCGTCTCGTAGCTCAATAGCAGAGCGCCCGGCTGATAACCGTAAAACGCGGGAGCGTTACCTGCCGGGACGACCAACCATCTTGATACCATGAAAACAATCACGCTTGTCGCGGACGACAAATCAGCGCCGTGTTCCCGCGAGGCAACTCTGCCGGCATCGAATGACCGCGAAAACGTCAACGTTGGGCACGGGCCTTTCACCGCTTCGCGGGCTTCAGCCGCAGCCGTGATGGCGCAGCCGACCGTGAAGACCAACTTTCTGGAAAGCTTCTACTATTGGGCCTTGTCCCGCTCGTAAGCCCTCTCCTCGTTCGAGGAGAAGGGGGAGAATTATTTTGTGGGACGCTTATGCTGCTCACGAAATGAAGCTCTCACGGAGGGCTGAATCTGCTCCGTTTCACTGCCCGGATATTTTCGCGCGTTGGTAGAGGAACAGAATGCCACTGCCCAGTAAGAGACACGCTGAGGTGTCGGCATAAAATGGAAACGGAGGCAGCGATAGGCGAATGCCGTGAACCAACAGGATCAAGCCTTCGACAACCATCAATCCACCAAACCATGGAATCGCTGCCGCGAATCTGTTTGGCCATGCCGCCATCACCAAAAACCAACAGCCTATCATGGCAAATGCACCCGCAGCCATCCGGAGCCAGTAGTCGAGCATCGGGTCATAACCGACTGGCATTGCACCGAAGCCTTGAAGCGCTTCCACAGCGGTTTGCCAGTTCATGAAAACACCCAAGACCGAAACACCCCACGTAACGCCAGCAAATCCGAGGCAAACTCTCAGTAAGCGCAGAGGCATGACAACTTGAAGTTAGACGCTTTTCTGTTTTACCGATAACTCTCCCACTCCGGTTCGTTGTCGAAAATCCAGCGGTAGTATTCCTTCTCCTTCAATTTCGCGCCGGCTTCCTCGTCCACCACCACCGTGCAGCGCGCGTGCAATTGCAGCGCTGTCGCCGTGACCATGCTGGTGATCGGACCTTCCACCGCCTGCGCGATCACCTCCGCCTTGCTGTTGCCCGTGGCCAGCAGGATGCAACGGCGTGCTTCGATGATGGTGCCCACGCCCATAGTGATGGCGCGGCGCGGCATCTTGTCTTCGCCGCCAAAGAACGGGGCGTTTTGCTTGATCGTGGTCGGGGTGAGCGCCTTCACGCGGGTACGCGAGCGCAGGGCGGAGAGGGGTTCGTTGAAGCCGATATGTCCAGCCTTGCCAATGCCGAGTAGTTGCAGGTCAATGCCGCCGCAGCGCTGGATCACGGATTCGTAACGCAAACATTCCTCGTCGAGATCGTTCGCCAGGCCGTTTGGCAGGTGCGTGTTCCGCGGATCAATGTTCACGTGGCGGAACAGGTGATGGTTCATGTAGTGGCGGTACGAATTCTGATCGCTCGGAAACAGGCCGACGTATTCGTCGAGGTTGAACGTGCGACAGAGTGAAAAATCAAGCTTCTCCTCCCGGTGCAGCCGCACGAGATGACGGTAAACCTGTTCCATCGTCGAGCCGGTCGCCAGGCCCAGCACGAGAGGCGGATTGTTGCGCAACTCGCGGGCGAGAATGCGCGCCACCAGTGAAGCTGCGGCCTCTTTGTTCGATTGTATGATGACTTCCACGGGAGGGATTAAATCAGGAAGTGGTGCGGATGGACACGAAAAACGCGAACAGCGGAAGTGGCAACCCCATGGCGGCCGTGCGCTGTAACCGTCCGGCGGATCAGGGGTTTGGTGTCGGGTCCGGGTCGGTCGTGGACGAAGTTCCTTTTCGCCGCTGCACGGCCTGGCGGAGCAGGTATTCGATCTGGCCGTTCACGCTGCGGAGTTCGGCGTGGGCCCAAGTCTCGAGTTCCTTCCACAACTCCGGATCCATGCGTAGCAGAAATGACTTCCGGCCCTCCATCACTCCACGCTCCTCTGCGCCTCTGGATTGAAGCCCAAGGCCCGCACAAACGCTCGCGGATCATCCGGGCTGACCACCACTCTGCGTTTTGCAAATTCCAGCACCACCGAACGCGCGGGGTCGGTGATGAACGCGCGAAAGTTGCCCAGCTTCTTGTTGTAAAACCAGCCTGTGACGCCCATGAACCCGCCATTGCCACACGAGCGGATGCATTTGTGCATCGCCTTCGCGTCGGCGTAGGCGCGCCGCAGATCTTTCAACGGCATGCGGGTCTGCCAGAACGAACGGTGAATCCACAACTCACGCTGCCGGACCGTGTAACCACGCACACAAAAGAGGGCGGTGATGCCTAGGATGAGCAGGACTGAGCCAGGTATAAGCACCGCCACCCAAAGGTCCTTACGCGGCACCGCTAGGGGCAGGATGATCGCCACACCCGAGATCAACACGATCACGCTCCAGGTGACGATCTTTATGCCCCGGCCCCACGGAGCGCCAAACTGGCTGCTTGACTGTCTTGAACGTCTCATGAACTCACCTCGTAAGGCTTCATCCGATGCCTACTGATACAAAGTGCCCGTGTTGACTACCGGCGTGACTTCCGCTTCGCCGCAAAGCACCACGAGCAGATTGCTCACCATCGCCGCGCGACGGTCGTCGTCGAGATGCACGACCTTTTTCGCCGCGAGATCATTCAGCGCCATCTCGACCATGCTCACGGCGCCTTGCACAATCTTCGTACGCGCGGCGATGACCGCTTCGGCTTGCTGACGACGCAGCATCGCCTGGGCGATTTCCGGCGCGTAGGCCAGATGTGTGATGCGCGCTTCCTCGACCACCACACCCGCCTTGGCCAGCCGCTGCTGCAATTCTTCTTTCAACGAACCCGCCACTTCATCGGCGTTGCTGCGCAGTGTGATTTCATCCTCCTCGCCCTGATCGTAAGCATAAGAGTTGGCCAGATGGCGCACGGCGGATTCGCTTTGCACGTCCACGTATTCCTCGTAATCCTCCACGTCGAAAGTCGCCTGGGCCGTGTTTTGCACCCGCCAAACCACCACCGCCCCGATCTCAATGGGATTGCCGCGCTTGTCATTCACTTTCACCTTCTCGGTGCTGAAGTTGTGGGCGCGCAGCGAAATCTTCGTTCCCTTGGAATAGAATGGATTCGCCCAGTGAAAGCCGCTGCGCTTCACCGTGCCATGATACGCGCCGAACAGAATCAGGACGCGGGCTTGATTCGGTTGGAGCGTAAAGTGCCCCACCAGAAACACCACGCCCAGACCCTCCAACAGAATGCCGGCAACGAACTTCGCCACCGGAAACGCCCGCTGTAATTCAGAGACCTCGTAGATGCTGCGCACAAATAGAAAGAGGCCCACAGCCAGAATCGCCAGATTCACCACCAACATCAGCCAACCGTTAAGTGCCGACCCTTCGTGCTCGATGCTCGGCGACTTCGCGCTCTCAGACCGACCGGATTCAATTGCAGTTTTCATAGTAGTTCCTATCTATATCTAAGTGATATCATAGTGAAATCAGATGTCAAGAGCTACTTTGGCAATTCTTCCGCAGTTCCTTCTGCCCATCCGTCCGCCGCCTTGAACCTACAGGTCGGGGCTCTTCTTTGGCGCACCAACAAAAAGGGCGCGCCTTTTCGGCGCGCCCGTGAAGTAGTTGAAACGGTTAGTTGCCTGCCGCATCAGGGATAAACCAGGCGGAAGAAGACGGCGCCGTTCGCGGTATCAATGGTCATGAAGACCTTGTTGGTGGCGGCCGAGTCAGGCACGGTTTCCCAGTTGGAACTGATGCCGACAGACAAGGAATTGGTTTGGGATTCCAATCTCCAGCCGATGTGGGTCTCCGGCCAGGAGAGTTCCATGTTTCCGCCACTGATCAGTACGCCGATGTCGGTCGGTTCGGTGGAGACGCCGGCTTTCACTTTGAGGGTGCCATCAACAGTCAAGCTGCTGGTATCCCAAGCCAGCCCAGCGGCCGGAGTCGCCGGGATGATTTCGGCGAATTCACCGGAATAGGTGGCGGCCTCGAACAGCTTGAAGGAGTTGCCGGACGAAATCGCCGGACCGAGGTTCTGGACCACCAGAGTTCCGCCGTAGTTCACCGAGCCGGCGTTCACGAGATCGCTCGACGGCGTGGCACTGCTATTGACCTCAACGACGTTCGTGCCCGCGAGCGTGAGCGCACCGGTAATGGTCATCGCTCCAATTGAAGTGCCTACGGAGAGCGTTGCTCCGGAGCCCACCGTCAGAGCACCCTCGATCGTGCCAGTACCAACGAGCGTCTGGCCAACAGCCAGGTTTAGACCGGCGGCATCCTTCGCGGAGGTGTCCAGGATGGCACCGGTGGCAACCGTAATAAGCGGCGTGCTGGCGAGGGTGCCCGCCGCACCGAGGGCCAGTTTGCCGCCGCTGATCAAAGTCTCGCCCGTGTAGGTGTTGTTACCCATGAGGGTCAACGATCCGGAGTTCACGGTGAGCGACAGCTTGCGGGTGCCGTCCACGATGCGACCATTCAGTGTGCTGTTGTTGACGCCGCCTGCAAAGGTGAATATCGAGTCGGCTGTGGCACTGCCGTTGGTGATCCAATGATTCGCTCCGTTGACCGTGGTGATGGACGGGACAGTCTGGTTGAATCCATTCAGATCCAAAGTGCCGCTGCTGGTCCCGCTCTGGCCAAGCGATAGCGGCGCCGTGGCGCAAGCGGCATCGTTAGCACCGAGGACCACTTTCCCATAAGCGATCGAGGTGGTTGCCCAGAGATTGTCGGGGTTGCTGAATTCCCAGGCCGTGTTGTCGGTGATCGCCATGGTGCCGGTCGGCAGTTGGAGTCTGCCGGAAATCCGGCCGGAGAGGGTCGCCGCGCCGTGGGTGCCCCGGAAGAAGGCGGTGCCATTGAACCCGTTGGTGCCAATAAGGGGGCCGGTGATGTTGAACTCATTCGCAGCACCATCGCAATGAAACGCAACGATGGTTGAGCCTTGAAGGAGCAGGGGACCTGTCCAAGTGTTCGTGAGCGAGTCCGAGGTCATGGAGACGCGATAGTCGCCGCCAGCAGAGGCTGCGTTGAAAATGCCCGTGACATCCGCCGGGGTAGTAATCCCGCCGCGCAGATAAAGGCGCACGCCCGAACCGCCCGAGATAGCAGTGTTGTAATTGACGGAAACGGTCTTGGCGTTGCCCAAGGCCAAGCTGTTGGACAGCACAAGGTTTCCGTGGTTCTGGACGACATTTCCCGTGAAGTCGTTGGGCGCGACCAGATGCACGGAGCCGGCATCGCCCTTGACGATTCCGCCGGGCCCGCTGATTTGCCCCATGTAATAAATGATGACCCCACTGGCGGAGTTCAGAGTCGCCAGGCCCCCTGTCAGATTTACCGGACCGATGATCCGGTTGCCCGTTCCGGAACCAGCGCTGATCGAGCCGCCGCCGTGGATCACAAAGTTCTTGTTCAGTTCGTTCGTGACGGCCCACAACCGAAGATTCGCGTTGGAATGGAGCGTCAGCGTTCGCGAAGGATCGCCCATTGAAGTGGTGACGCTTTCCCAACCCAGATTGCCTTGCATCACAGTAATGTCGCCAAGGGCCGGATCAACCGTAGCGCCTACAATCGCGACATCATGCGGCCCAACTTTGGTGAGGCTGTACGGGTTGCCATCGGTGCTCAGAATTGCGTTCGGGGACGCCGCAACATCTGTTCGGAGATCCCAACGATTCCCGTGAGCGCCCAAAGTGGTATTGCCCGCGAGCGTGATGCTCCGCACCGCGTTTTGTTGTGCCGTACCGCTGCTGTTGATAATGGCGCCCAGTCCATTCGGGCCGGCACCAGTCACAATGATGTTTTCAAAACCGAGTTGCAGGCCGTTGACATCCAGGGCACCACCATCGTTGATGGTCGTGCCTGCGGCTACCGTCCCCAGCGACGTGGCAGTGCCGGGGCGAAGGGTGCCCCCGTTGATCGCGATGGGCCCTGTGAGCGCTGGCTGGGCCTGACTCAGGATCATCAGGCCCATGCCTTTTTTCTCAAGTTGACCGGCGCCGCTGATGACGTTGGCCACGGTGATGTTGTCGCTGCGGTTGAAGACCAGCGTGCCTTCGTTGGAGATTGGGGCGTTGTTCAGGTTGCCCGTAGCCCCGCCATTGCCCACTTCCAGAGTTCCAGCGGTGATGGTCGTGGCGCCGCTGTTGTCATTGATGCCAGTGTTGGCAATCGTCAGTTTGCCCGCGCCTGATTTGGCTATGCCACCAGTCCCAGTCAGCTTGCCCGGGCCGGTCCAGGCAAAGTCTTTGGTTTCGTTCTGCACCGTCACCGCGGCCGGAGCCAGCGCTCCATACAGGCCCAACCCGGTGCCAATCGCAGTATCGTCAAACTTGACGCCGTCGCCCGGATAGAAAGTATCCGCCAAGGCCAGGCTGTTGGACCAATTGGCTGTGATGTTGATGTCCCACACCGTCTCGTTGCCAACCGCGTTGCCCTGCCAGGTGAGGCTTTCCGCGCCGATCCCAACCGGAGTGGCGCGAACGAGGATGGCCCCAGGGGTGGTCACTGGATCCACGGTGAACGTGTAGCGCGAATCCGACACCACATTGAGAACCGCCGTGGCGGCATCGAAGGTGCCGGTGTAGGTCGCAATCGTGTAGGGATTGACCGTGTCCAAAGGAGCCATGGCGTTAATGCGCACCGTAATTGCGCCACTGAGGGTGAGATTCCCATTCACGGCAATAAGGTCGTTGATACCGCCTCCGACATCGGTCGTGCCGCCCAATTCAAAGATGGTCGAGGCGCCGTCGAGTTTCAGATCCCCAGTGATCGTCAGAGTGCCGGCGCTGGTACCGGGGAAAATGCCGCTGCCGTTTCCGACTGACACATTTCCCAAGACCGTGCCGCTGCCCGACAAGGTCTGGGCCATGGCACCGTTCAGTTCAAACGCGCCCGAAGCGGACGCCGCAGCCACCGCCGAGACATCAAGAGTAGTCCCACTGGCCAGCGCAATCGAAGGACTATTGCTGATGGAAGCAGTCGCGCCGAGGATCACGTTCCCGGCGGAGATAACCGTGGGTCCGGCATAAGTGTTGGCCCCGTTAAGGTTGAGTGGTTGCGCGCCGACCTTGGTCAAGCCACCCGCGCCGGTGATCCCGCTGGACACGGTCAGGCTCGTGCCCGCGACGTTCCACACGCTGTTGGCCAGCAAAGTCACCGGGCCTTCAATCGTGCTGGTGCCGGAACCGTTATTGATATTCCAAGCGGTGCCGCCGCCCAACACGAGCGGCTTATAGAATGGATTGCTCAAGCTCCAAAGTATCAGAGTGGTGTTGGCACCCATGGTTAGAGTCTTCGACGGATCACCCAGCGTGCTGGTGGTTTCGAAGCCGAAGCTGCCTTCCTGAACGTCAATGTCACCCAACGCCGGATCCACCTCCACGCCGACGAGTGAGAATTGATTCGGACCCTTCTTGGTCAACTTGTAGGCATTGCCTCCGGTAGAGAGGGAAGCGTTGCCGCCAACGTTGCGGATATCAAAACGGCCCGTGCCACCGACCGTGGCGTCACCGGTTATCGTCACGACACGCAAGGCGTTGTTCTGTCCGCCGCCGTAATTGACGAGGGCGCCCGCGCCGTCGGCGCCGGCTCCTTCGATGGAAATGGGTTCGAAGCCGAGGTCCAGGCCGTTTACATCCAGGGCTCCCCCACTGCGAACAATGGTCCCGCCGGCGATGGTGCCCAGGGCCCGCGCATAAGTGGGCCGCACCCTGCCACCTTCGATAATGATCGGGCCATCAAAATAGTTGGGCAGGTTGGCGCTGACCGACGCCAAAGTGAGAATACCCGTGCCCTGTTTGGTTAACGTCATCGGGCCGGCCAACCGACCGCCGCCCAAAGTGTAATCCTTGCTCGCATTGACGGTTACGGAGCCGGGAACGAGGCTGTTAACCAACAGTGGGCTGATGGCAAAGATCTGGACGAGATTGGCACCGTTATCATCGAACAACACATGGTCGCCATTGCGGAAGCTGTCCGGGTTGGCCCCATTTAGCCAGTTTGCCGAGGTAAGATTCCACAAGTTGAGCATGTTGTCCCCCTGCCAAACGAGATTGGCGGGCGGACCATCCGCAACAATGAGGTTCACCTGGCCGGCCGTGGAGGTGTCAAAGGTAAGGGTGTAGCGCGAGGGTGCGGCGACCAGATTCGCGGCGCTGCCCGTAAGCGCGCCGGTGTAATTGATCAAACGATACGTGCCCGTCGCGAGCGTGCCCGCCAGGGGAGTCACCGAAACCGTGGTGGTGCCACTGAGGTTGAGGTCGCCGTTGACCACCAGCAAATCATTGACGCCTGCCGTCGTGGCGGACAGATCAACGTGGAGCAGACATCCGTTTAGATTAACCGCGTTATTCACGGTCAACGTTCCGGCGGCAAACAACCCGCCGGCGCCCACGTTGCCATTGGCATTGACGGTGACCAGACCGTTGACCGTGCCGTTGCCGGAAAGTAAACCACCACTGGCCACCGTGACGGCGCTGGCGGCATCGAGTGAGCCGTTGACCTGCAACCAACCACTCACCGCGGTCGGGCCAGTGTAGGTGTTGACTCCGTTGAGTGAGATCAGGCCGGGTGTGGCGTCACTGTTGATCGTCAAACTTTCAGCGCCGGAGATGGGACCGTTGATGGTGAGTGACCTCGACCAGCCGGCCTGAAACCGGCCACCACCCGCGCCAAGCGTGATGCCCCGCGTCGCCGCCAGCACCACGTCGGTTTCGTAATTCATCAGCACCGCGCCCCCGCGTAACGTAATCGCATCGGGGGTTTCCGCCCCCGGCACCTGCCCCAGCGAGCCGTCGGCCCGGATGCGCGTGGTGCTGGCGGTTAATTCAACATTGCCGGAAAACGTATTGTTGTAGTTGTTTAGTTGCAACGTGCCACCACCGCTCCGGGTGAAGCCCTGGCTTCCTGCCAGCACGGGGTTCAACGTGGCGGTGCGATTCGCGATATCAATAACCGGTGTGTCGGAGTCAGCCTGTAGCGTGAGAACGGCGTTGTTTGCCACGCCGAGCGTCCAGTCGTGGCTGGACGTGGTGGCGTCCTCGAACCGCAACCGGCCCACGGTGCGACTGCTATTAAGCGTAACGGTACGGGCGGCGGTGATGTTGAAGGAGATGTCCGCGACCGAGCCGACGCCATCGGCGATCTGGCTGTTCGTCCAGCGACTTGCGGTGCCCCAGTTGTCGGCGGCGTCCGCGTTCCATTTACCATCAACCGCAGCAGCACCAATTGCGGTGACCATGATTAATGTGGCTATTCCGAATCGAAACAGCCCGGGCAGTGTTTTTTTCATATTATACTTGGGTTTGTTGAGCGCGGGAGCAGGTTGACGGCAACTCGCGAGGCAGATCCTGAGTGCGAGTTCAGCCGAGCCGGTTTGAGTTGATGAGCAGGATTCTATGTTGGGATTGTTTCGAAAAGCAAAGCCGCACCGGGAGCCACTTGAAACACCCAACCAATCCGGCAATCACTCTTCACGGGTTATTAGATGACGCAGTTGATACGAAGTCAAGCTGCTAATCCGGCTAATGCAACAATGGCCCCTTGCACCGTGGAGAAAGCAGTGTGGACCAATCAAGTTACGAACGATTGCTCCAGCAAGCCCCAATGGAGTTCCTGGATGAGGGACTCTGGATTCCAAATTCCAACCGGACCCGGGCAAGTTTTTTAGCTTTGTGCCGGGCCGCAACTCGGTAGGCTTGATGGCGCACGGTTTGCATTCACCGATGAAAAGCAAGTCTGCCCTTCTTATCACCACGCTCGCACTGGCCACGTTTGGCGCCGGCCTGCTGACCGGACGTCACTGCAAGCCTGCGCCCAAGCCACCTATTGGCGGGGCAGAACAATTCACCCGACCGGCCGCGACCAACACGCTTCACGCAAACACGGCCAAGCCCGCAGCCTCCGGTGCGGCGGCGGAATCGGGCGGCGATTCCTCAAAGAAGTGGACGCTCCCCGAAATCGAAACCGCGTTCCATGAACTGGCCGCGACGAGCAGTTCCCAACGCTGGACGAAAATCAACGAAACCATCCAGCACATTGACCCGGCGGACATCCCGGCCGCGATGGTGCTGGTGAAGCGAATGACTTCGGCGCAAATCAGGAGTCAGGCGCGTCATGCATTGCTGGCGCGCTGGGCGGAAACGGACGTGCGGGCCGCCATGGCTTACGCGGATGCAGTCACCGGTTTTCAGAATCGCAACCAAGCGGTTCTGGCAGTAATCCGTGGCTGGGCGAAGCATGATCCCGAAGCCGCGGCTGCCTGGGTGCAACAACTGCCGGCCGGCCAGCTACGGATGGAGGCCGCCAGCACTGTGATCAGTGCTTTGGCGCAGAAGGATCCCGCCGCGGCGTTTGCCCTGAGCGAAAGCTTCGGCAGTTCCAACCGGCGCTGGAATCCGGGGGGCGACATCTTCGAAAGTTGGGCTGCCACGGATCCGGTCACCGCCGCCGCCAAGGCAACGCAGATTCGCAACGTGCAACAACGCCGGCAGGCGCTGCAACAGGTCGCCCGCCGCTGGGCGGAAACCGACCCGCAAGCTGCGTTGGTCTGGGCGCGAACGTTGCCCGAGAGCGCCGATAAACCGTATGCCCTTTCCAGCATTGTATCCGTCTGGGCCAACACCGATCCGCATGGCGCCGCGCAAGTGGCCCTGTCCCTGCCCGCCAGTCAGACCCGCAACAGCGCCATCAATGCGTTGGTATCGCAATGGGCCGTCAACGATCTCCCTGCTGCCCTTGCGTGGGTGCAACAATTGCCCGAGGGCATCGCGCGCCAACAAGCCCTGACCAGCGTCGGCCATCAGTGGGCGCAAACCGATCCGCAGGCCGCGCTCGCGTTTGCGCAGAGCCTCCCGGCGGGCCAGACCCGCAACCAATTGCTCGCAAATGTGGCTGGCCAGATGGCGCATCAGGACCCAAACGCCGCCCTGGCTTGGGCGCAATCTCTCCCCGCGGGTCCGGTGCGCAATTCGGCTCTGAACAACATCGTCTCCCAACTCGCCTGGCAGGACCCGCAGACTGCGGCGGCGTTTGCCCTGAGCCTGCCGGCGGGGCAGGCGCGCAACCAGGCCATTTCCCAGGTGGTCAGAGGCTGGACGAGCGCGGACCCGCAGACTGCGGCAGAGTGGATCAACGCCTTGCCCGAAGGCAGGTCCAAGCGCGACGGCTTGCGCAGTCTGGCCTACCAGCTCGCCCAATCCGATCCCCAATCCGCGGCCGACTATGCGTTGTCGCAACCCGCCGGACAGAGCCGGAATCAACTCATCGGCCAGGTGGCTTCCTCGTGGGCCAACAATGATTTGACCGAAGCGGTGGCGTGGGTGCAGCAGTTGCCCGAGGGACAGGGTAAACAAACCGCGCTCCTAAGCATTAGTCATCAATGGATTCAAAGCGATCCGCAGGCGGCGGCCGCTTTTGCGCAATCCCTTCCCGCCAGCCCCGAGCAAAATGAATTCATCGGCAACCTCGCGCGCCAGTGGGCCGGCAACGATCCGGCGTCCGCAGTTGCTTGGGCCAGCCGTCTGACCGAGGGTGAACCGCGCCAGCAGGCGCTGGACAACGTTGCATCTGGCTGGGCGCAGCACTCGCCGCAGGAAGCCGCGAACTTCGTGGCCACACTACCCGCCGGGGAAGCGCAGAACCGCGCCGCCATGAATGTGATTTCCCAATGGACCTACGCCGACCCGGAGTCCGCCGCCGGCTGGGCCGCGCAGTTTCCCGACGGCGAACTGCGCCAGAACGCGCTGCAAACCGTGGTTTCGCAATGGGCCCACAGCGACCCAACGGGAGCGGCGTCCTTTCTGCAAGCCCTGCCGGCCGGCGCGTCGCGGGATTCCGCCTTCAACGCGTTTGTCGGCCAATTGTCCCACTCCGAGCCGGAATTGGCCGCGCAGTGGGTTGGGCAAATGCGCGACGAGCAGCAGCGGCTCAACCAGATCAACAACATTGCCAGCCGCTGGTTGCGCACCGATCGCGCGGCAGCGGAGGCGTGGATCAACGGCCTCAACCTGCCGGAGGAGAAGCGAGCCAGTCTGTTGAAGATGAAGTGATCGTGCGGTTCAAAGCTCACTTCCGCACCGCGTCCAGTTCATGGATGGCGTGTTTGAGACGGCGGGTGATGGTTTTCTGGCGGTCCAGCGAGAGAATCTTTCCGCCGCCGATTTCCTGCACGTACAGGCTGTCAATGGCCGCGCCTTTCTCCGTGCAAATCCGCGCCGCCGTGATGTCCAGTTGCAACTCCGCCAACGTCTGGGCAATGGTGTAAAGCAGTCCGATGCGGTCCTCGGTTTCGATCTCCAGGAATGTGCGCGTGTCGGAAGCATCGTTGTCGAAGACGATGTGCGTGGGGATGCGGTCGCCGGTGTAGGCCTGGTAGAGCGGACGGGTGATCTGTTGCCGCGCAATGATCGCGGGCAAATCCACGTCTTCGCCGGTCAGCACGCTGCCCAGCAGGTGCTCGAATTCGTCGCGTTGCGCAAAGGAAGCAGGATTGCCGGTAACGGCATCGGTGACATTGAATGTGTCGAGCACGATGCCGTCGTTGCGGGAGAAAATCTGGGCGCTGAGGATGTTCAAGCCGGCGGCGCTGAGGGCCCCGGCGATTTTGCCGAACAGGCCCGCGCGATCCCAGGTGCAGACGCGGACAATGCTGCAACCGCGATCCGGTTCGTTTTGTACATTGACCACAGGCGCAAGGGCGCTTTGCTCGCCCAGAATCTGCAGCCGCATGAACCGGTGCGCGAGAATCAGGTCGTCGTGAATGCCGTGCGCGGTTTGAATCTGGAAATAGCGCGGCGGCAGGGTGGCGGCGTGCGCGGCCAGTTCCTCCTCGTCAAAATCCGTTGGCAGCAACGCGCGCACTTCCGCCATCAGCGACTCGCGCTGTTTCTCCTCCGCGCGGACGAATTCCGTGCCGCCGGTCAGCAGCGGCATGGTGCGGAGGTGCAGTTCCCAGAGCAGCGCATCCTTGAAGCCATTCCATAACTGGTCGCTCGTGGCCTGCGCATCCACGAAGGTATGGAGCGTCAGCAACGTCAGCGTTTCGGGAGTTTCCACCTGGCCGGCAAACTGCCGAATCACTGCCGGATCATCCATGTCGCGCCGTTGCGAGACGTTGGCCATGAGCAGGTGGTGTTTGATGAGCAAGCACAAGAGTCTGGTGGCCGGGCCGTCCAATCCCAATCGCCGCGCAGCCCGCCGCGCCTTCCGCGCGCCGATTTCGGAATGATCCCCACGGCCATTGGCCTTTCCGGTGTCGTGAAGCAGCAACGCCAGATACAGCAAGAACGGCCGGTCCAGACTTTGGAACAACGGCGCGTAGGCCTGGTAGGGCGGAGCCTTGGCTTCCCAGATGCGATCCAGTTGCTCCACGCACATCAACGTGTGTTCGTCGGCGGCGTATTGGTGATAGAACTCGTGCTGCACCAGACAGGTCAGCTTGCCGAATTCGGGCAGGTATTTGCCGAGAAAATCCACCTCGTGCATCGCGCGCAGAATGGGCGCCACGTTGCCGCGCTGGTTCAGGATGGTGAGAAACGTCTCGCGGATGTGTTCGTCTTCCAGGAACTCACGATCCACCAGGGTGAGTTGGTTGCGGAGCAGTTGCGCGAGATCGGGATGAAGCCGCAGGCCGCGCTGCTGGGCATGCAGGAAGACGCGTATGAGGCGGCGCGGTTGATCGCGGAAGACGTGCTTCGACGCGGCGTGGATTTCGCCGTTCAGGAATTTGAATCCATCCACCGGCTCCGTCACCGGGACGCGGCCCTTGGGCAAAAACGACCGCAAGGAAAGCAGCTTGTGCCGTTGCGGCAACAGGGCAAGGCGCTGTTCCAGCGTGCGGGTGATGAGATAGATGTTGCGCGAGTGGACATAGACGTCGCGCATGAATTTCTCGATGCGCCGGCTGGGCGAACGCTCGGTGTAGCCAAGATTGTGGGCGATGGCGGGTTGCAGGTTCTTCGTGAGGGCGTCCACCTGGCGGTTGGTGTGGTAATGCAGTTCCGTGCGCACGCGCAGGAGAAAATCGTAGGCCGCCTCCAGTTCCTGGCGCTCCTTTTCGGAGGCGAGCTCATGCTGCCGCAGGTCCTGCAACGAGCGCGTCTGGTATTTGAAGAACGACATCCAGAGCAGGTTCTGGAAATCGCGCAAACCGCCGCAGCCGTTCTTGATGTTCGGTTCCTGCATGCAGGCGGAGTTGCCGAATTTCGCGCGCCGCGCCGCCTGATCCTCGACCCGTGCCCGGATGTATTTCTCCTCGTAACCCCGCACACAGCGGTCCAGCACACCTTTTTCAAACCGGCTGAACAGTTTGTCATCACCGACGATCAAACGCGCCTCGATCAGGGAAGTCTTGGTTTCGACACTGCGCGCATCGGACTTGTCGTTGGCGGCGGCAATGCACTCGGCCACGGTGCGCACGGAATGACCGGGCTTGAGCCCGAGATCGAACAGCGGCAGCCAGACGCCGTCCATGATCTTCTCGAGTGACGGCAACGGTTTCGTGCGATGCGCCACCACCTGGCCTTCGTGCAGAAACATCAGATCAATGTCGCTGTGCGGATTGAGTTCGCTGCGGCCATAACCGCCCAGCGCAACGACAGCGATGGGCGGAAATTCCTTGCGCGCCTGGGCAGACAGACCCGCCATCGCCGCCTCCCACAAATAGCGGATCACATGATCGAGGATGGCGGCGCGGGCCTGGCAGATCATCACTCCGCCGGCGCCGTTGCGGTGCGCCAGTTTGAGCCGGTGGGTTTCCACCTTCAAAAACGTGCGAAAGCGCGACCGATCCTGGTCAGCCGCGCGGCCCGGCGGTAAGGTCAATCGTGCCGCAGCGTCTTTCGCAATCTTGTTGAGCAGTTCCTGCACGCGCGAGAGGTTGGTGTCAAAGGCGGGGGAACGCAAGTGCCTGACGGCTGAGAGGTGTAATTCAATCTGCGCCCCATCCAGCACGACTCCAAACTTGTCAAAATGGAGTAGCTGTGTTGCGGAGCATCAGCCGCAGCACGGCTAACCACCTGTGGTCCTCGGCTGATCCAGCATTCCATGATTGCCAACCCGCTGCGGCTGGTCTGCGACACACCCGCGCTCCAGGGCAGTGCCCGCGCGCGGTTGTTCTTTGTTGCCGGACGAAACCTTGTAACGCTTCTGGTGTTTGCCTAAATTCAAAGCGGACATGCCCGCCAACCTTGATCCCGATGCTGCCCTGATGCTCCGCGTCAAGCGGGGTGATACCGCCGCATTTACGGAACTGGTGGACAAGTTCAAGCAACCCGTCATCAACCTGGCTTACCGCACTCTGCACGATCTCACGGAAGCCGAGGACCTCGCGCAGAACGCCTTTGTGCAGGTTTTCAAGTCCGCCGCGCGTTACGAACCTTCGGCCAAATTCTCGACGTGGCTCTTTACCATCGCGCGGAATCTCTGCCTCAATGAAATCCGCCGGCGCGCGCGGCATCCGGCCGATTCGCTGGATCAGACAGCCGCCGAGACGGACGATCACCCGTTGCGCCAGGTGGAGGACAAGGGCGTGTCGTCGCCGCCGGAACAACTATTGCGCGGCGAACTGGAGGAGAAAGTGGAGCGCGCCCTGGCGGAATTGCCGGAGAACCAGCGCACGGCGCTGCTGCTCTGCCGCCAGGAGGAATTGAGCTATGAGGAAATCGCCGCAGTGCTGGGCTGTTCGCTGTCCGCCACCAAATCGCTCATCCATCGTGCGCGCGAAACGCTCAAAGCCCGGCTCAAGCCGTATCTCCAAACCGGTGCATGGCGGAAGAATAAATGAGCGCAACTCCCGGAACTTTCCGGTTTTTAACCCTATGGTGAATTTATGAAACCTGACCGGGCTGACAACCAATGGCGCGAGATTACGTGGCGCCGGCCGCTCAATGCCGGCGAGGAAGCCGAATTCCGCGCCTGGCTCGCCGCGCATCCCGAGGCCCAGGCGGAATGGGAAGCGGAGACACAACTAAGCGCCGCGCTGGCGCAACTGCCCAGCGCACCTGTCCCGTCGAATTTCACCGCCCGCGTGTTGCAGAGTGTCGAGTGCGAGAGCCGGCGGGAGTTGCAATCGCCCACCTCCCGACGGATGCGATGGTGGCGGGGGTTCCTGCCGCGCGTGGCAGTTGCGGTGGCCGTGCTGGGGTTGGGATTGTTCGCCTATCATCGCCATCAAACTGCGCGTCAGGTCGAACGAACATTGCAGCTCGTGGAAATTCTGCCGGACCCCAAGGCGTTGGAGGATTTTGAAGCCATCTCGCGACTGAGCTTCGCCACGGTGGCGGATGAGGAATTACTGGCATTGAACGAGGAACTGCTGGCGTTGATGCAATGAACTGCGAACCATGTAAGGGAGGTTGGCTCGTGACCACGCTCGGCTTGAGCTGGCTGCTGGTTCTCCCTGCGTTCAGCCAGGCCGAAGGGAAGACAACCGTCCCAACCGTAACCTCCAATTCGCGGAACGATTCCGCCGCACCGCCCCTGCCGTTGACGCGTTCGCCCATTGAGTCTTTCCGCGAGCTGCTGGTCATGCCCGTGGAGGAACGCAACAAAGCTCTGGCCATTCGCCCGCCGGAAGCGCAACGGCGCATCCTGGCCAAGGTCCACGAATACACCGCTCTCAATCCGGAGGAACGGGAGTTGCGATTGCTGGCCACGGAATTGCAATGGTATCTGCTCCTGTTGATGAACGCGCCGGCCACCAACCGCGCCGCGCAACTGGAATTGATTCCCGCGCAGATGCGCGAACTGGTCAAAGACCGTCTGCAACGATGGGACTTGCTGCCGCCACCGTTGCGCCAGCAGATGCGGGAAAGCGGGCACGCCGTCGCGTATTTCAGTCAGGTGAACGCAGGGGCGGGCCGGGAGCACGTCATCTCCGAAGACCAGCGCCGCAAGTTGACCGAGCGGTTCAATCGCTTCATCGAACTGACACCCCGGGAACGCGAAAAGGCACTGGGCACATTGTCCGATGCCGAACGCCGGCAGATGGAGAAAACACTCGATGCCTTCAGCGCCTTGACGCCCCGGCAGCGGGACCAATGTCTGCGGTCGTTTGCCAGTTTTGCCGGACTGAGCCAGCCAGAACGCGAGCAATTTCTACAGAACGCTGAACGTTGGGCGCAGATGTCACTCGCCGAACGTCACGCGTGGCGCGAACTGGTCAGCCGCGTGCCGAAAATGCCACCGCTGCCGCCCAGCCTGATGCCGGCGTCGCTTCGCCCGCCCCCACTGCCCCCGGCGCCCGGCACCAGCGCAGCCGCGGCTACGAATCGAAATTGATGGTCGGGATTGGACTCGACCAGCGACGAAATTGAATTTTCCAATTCGCGGCTTCCCCACTAGCCTGCTGTGCGTGCATCCGACGGCATTTAATCTCGGTCCTTTGCCCATCCACTGGTACGGTGTGATGGTCGCGCTGGCGTTTCTCGTCGGCTTGTGGACGGCGGCGCGCCGGGCGCCGCAAGCCGGCATCCACGGCGAACGCATCATGGACCTCGGCCCCTGGCTGATTCTCGGCGCCATTGTGGGCGCGCGGATTCTCTACGTCGTTTCCTACTGGCAAGAGTCGTTCGCCGGAGAACCATTTTGGGAAATTTTCATGGTGCAGCGCGGCGGGCTCGTTTACTACGGCGGCCTCATTGGCGCTTCGCTGGCTTTCATCCTTTATGCCCGGATGCGCAGACTCGAAATGTGGAAACTGGCGGACGTCCTCGCGCCGAGCATTGCGCTGGGATACGTGTTCGGTCGCATCGGCTGTCTGCTAAATGGCTGTTGCTTCGGGCGCGCGTGCGAATTGCCGTGGGCCATCAAATTCCCCGTGGGACACGAGACTGCCGGTGTGGCGGTGCATCCGACGCAGATCTACGATTCGCTGCTCAATCTTGCACTGTATGCCGGACTGGCGTGGCTACATCGCCGCAAGAAGTTCGATGGCCAGGTCTTCGCGCTTTACCTTGTCGGCTACGCCATCACGCGCTCCACGGTGGAATTGTTCCGCGGTGATTACTCCCCCGAACACTTGCGAGGCGGCCTCACGCCGGCGCATTGGGTGAGCATCGGCATTTTTTTAACAGGCGTGATCTTCTATCTCGTTTTGCGGCAGCCAAGTGAAGCGACCAATTCGAAGAAATGAAACTGCTGTCAGCAGACTCACCCTCACCCCGCCCCTCTTGGGCGCGCGGCGATATGCGTAGGACAGGCGTCGCGCCTGTCTCCATCTCCGAGAAACCCTCCTCACCAAACCGTTCTCGTTGTTTTCCAGTACCAATCCACGCCTCAAGGCGGAATCTTGAAGTCAGCGACAGGCGCGACGCCTGTCCTGCTGAATCGTGCCGACCAAGCTGTCCCCTCTCCTGGGGGAGAGGGTCAGGGTGAGGGCGCATCTTTTGCACTTCTCTCGTGGGCACGCAGAAACACAACAAAGCCATCTTCCTCGCCGGCCCGACGGCCGTCGGGAAATCCGCTGTTGCACTCGAACTCGCCGTGCGCATCGGCGGTGAAATCATCTCCGTGGACTCAATGCAGGTCTATCGCGGCCTGGACATCGGCACGGCGAAGCCCACTGCCGCCGAGCGCGCCCGCGTGCCGCATCACTTGATTGACGTGATGGAACTAACCGAGCCGTTCGACGCGGCGAAGTTTGTCGTGCTGGCAAATCAAGCCGTTGCGGACATTCAGTCGCGCGGGTGTGTGCCCATTTTCTGCGGCGGCACGGGACTTTATTTCAAGGCGTTACTGGATGGATTGGGCAAAGCGCCGCCAGCGGATACCGGCCTACGCACTGAATTGGAAGCCACGCCCCTGGAAGGTCTGTTGCGCGAGTTGGAGCAGCGCGATCCGGCCACGTTCGAAAAAATTGACCGAAGAAACCCACGCCGCGTGGTTCGAGCGATTGAAGTCATCCGCCTGACGGGCAAACCGTTTTCCACCCAACGCGCCGAGTGGTCTCACGCATCACGCCTCACGGATCACGGATCACGCATTCTCTGTCTGACCCGTTCGGCCGCCGACCTGCAGACTCGCATTAACCTCCGCGTCGAGGACATGTTTGCGCGCGGACTTGTGGAAGAAACCAAGTGCTTGCTGGATCACGGACTCGAACAAAACCAAACTGCCATGCAAGCAATCGGTTATCGGCAGGTCGTGGAACACTTGCGCAGCCAACGTTCGTTGGCGGAAACCATCGAACTGGTGAAAATCAAAACGCGTCAGTTCGTCAAGCGACAGATGACGTGGTTTCGCCGACAATTGCCAGTCGAGTGGATCGAGTTGAAGCCCGACGACACGAGCGCAGCCACGGTCGCGCTTGTGCGGGCGCGGTGCGTGGCGTAGTTTGTCCACATGCCCCAGCTTCGGACCGGCCTTTGTTCCATGCCCATGGCGGTGACGCCTTCCGGGTTTCGCGGAAATGAGTGAGGTGACGCACATTCTGAACTCGCTGGAAGCAGGCGATCCCCACGCGGCGGATCAGCTTCTGCCATTGGTTTATGAGGAATTGCGACGGCTCGCCGCGTCCAAAATGTCCGGCGAAGCCGCGGGGCAGACTTTGCAACCCACCGCGCTGGTACATGAAGCCTGGCTGCGGCTCGTGGGCGAAAATCATTCCTGGGAGAACCGCCGGCACTTCTTCAGCGCGGCGGCCGAGGCGATGCGGCGCATTCTGATCGAACGCGCCCGGAAGAAACAGCGGCTCAAGCATGGCGGCGATTTACACCAGACCACGCTGCACGAACTGGATCTCGCCATCACGTCCCACGACGACACGTTGCTGCTGGTCAACGAGGCCCTGGACAAACTGGCGCAACAGGACGCCATCAGCGCTGAGTTGATCAAGCTGCGATTCTTCGCCGGCCTATCCAACGTGGAAGCCGCCCGGATTCTGGGTCTGGCAGAACGCACAGCCAAACGGACTTGGGCCTACGCCCGTGCCTGGCTCTACGAGGAAATCAGGAGCCAACTCTGATTCAGTCTCCCTCGCTTCCCGCGCGAAGCACCAGGCACGGCAACTTGGCTTCTGTTCTTCCAAAATGACGGGAAACCGCTGATCTGCGCTGATCTGCGCTCATCCAACCGTTCAGCGCATTCTCTCAAGACCCAACCGACCAGCGCGGATTTGCGCGAATTAGCAGTCAAGATGTTCTTCGCGAGTCAAAGATTTTTCACTCTGTTGGCCCAAACCGTCCGGAAACGTCGCGTGGAGAGGGTGAACAACAATGACACTTGCATGAAAACTACTGAAAACGGACACGCGTTCGCTACCATGAGGAACTCAGGCGGTACGCCTCGGCGCACCTGCCAACGGCTGGATCAAATCAAGGCACTTTACCCCGCGTTGCGCTGCCTCCTGCTTTTGCTCGCCGCCGTTTGGAGCGGCCTCTCAACTCCCGCCAATGCCGACGCGCCGCCGCCCCAAGCCTTCCAGCCACTCGTCCAGCAACTGCTGGATTCTTACATTGAAGACAACAACATCGCGGGAGTGGCCGCTGGCGTCGCGTATCATGGACACTACTACCCGTTTACCGCCGGGGTGAGGGACCGCGACACGCTGGCCCCCATGACGGAGGAGACGATGTTCCCGGTCGGCTCCGTCACCAAAATCTTCACCGGCATCATGCTGGCCTATCTGGTTAATGAGGGCACCGCGACACTGGAAGATCATGTTGTGGATTATCTGCCGGACGAGGTCGGCCAAATGGGCGGTGCCATCAAGCAAGTCACCTTGCTGGAACTGGCAACGCACACTTCGGGGATCACCACCCCCTCACCCGGCAATCCCGCCGAGCAGGCTTATTTCGATCTGCCGCCGCTGCAAAACCTGATTGACGATTGGATTCAATGGACTCCCACGCCGCCTGAGCCGGGGGATCCCTACCTCTACAATTACGCGAACAAAGGTTTCTTGACCCTGGCGTTCGCCGTAGCCGAGGCGGGGCAGCGCGGCGGCTTTAATCCCCTGTTCCAGGAGGTTTTTCGCGATCCGCTCCAACTACGTTATCTCCAGACGCTCGGCACAATGACCCCGGAGTTCCTTGCCTTGATGACGAAGGCGTACGCAGATGATGAAGACCCGACCGACAAAGTCGGCAACGGCGTCAACGCCAACCTCATTGACATGGCGCCGTTTCTCAAAGCCTGCCTGCTGAACGTGGGCACGCCGCAACGGCTCAAGGACGCCATCGAGTTTTCCCAGCGGCCATTCAGGTCGAAACTGGCAAACAATCCCGATCGTTGGATGGGATTGGGCTGGGATTTGCAGCTCGATCAGCCTTACACCGTCTTGAAAGGCGGCGCTACTGCCGGCGCGTTCTCCTTTCTCAGACTCCGCCCCCAGGACGATATCGGCGTCATCGTCATGGCCAACGGCAAGCCCGCCACCGGGAGTGATATTGGCCGCGTGAGCCGCGACATCCTCGATTTTGTTGAAATGAATGGCGACCGGGAATTGGCCAAGGACCGTCCCACCAGCCATTCGAATGGGAAAGGCAGAAACCGGCCGAACGATGGAGACAAGACCCCCGCGCACTTCTGGGAAGCCGATGGCCCGGATGAGTGGTGGCAGGTGGATTTGGAGGCAGTTCAAAGCGTCGGCTACTTTCACGTCATCCCGCTTTGGGATGGAACGAATTCCTATCCCTACACCGTGTGGACTTCGCTGGATGGCGTCAACTGGAAGCTGGCCGTGGATGCCAGTCACCCCGCCGGACCGGCCACGCTGGCGGGCGACGGTTACGTCATCCCACCGCGATTCGCCCGATACGTGCGGGTGCAAAGCGCCGGAAAACCCCTGAAGCTGGCGGAGGTGGAGGTGTTCGAGCACCAGAACCGCGCGCAAACCGCCATGAATCTCGCGCACCCGACGCTCCAGATCGCGCCCAGCAGCGACCCGGAGGTTCGGCAACTCCACTATTCGTACCGGCGACTGACCGGGGAAACCAACCTCGCGTACTCGGTTTCCATCGCATCGGAATTGATAGGCTGGGAACCCATCGCAATGGAGTGGGGCCTTCCCAACATCGAATCCGAGCCATCCGGTTTGAGCGAAGTGGTTTCCTGGCAGCAAAACGTGGAGAACTCGCAAGCTGCGGCGCAGTTCATTCGCCTCGTGATCTCATCACCATGAATCAGCGCTTGGCGGCTTCGAGCCGGGGCGCGGCTTGGCGCGTTCCGTCGAAATTTTCACACTGCCTTCATTTTTTGGCCCAAACCGTCCGGAAAAGTCGCGTGTATGGGGTGAGACCGATCAACGAATTGAGCATACACCAATGAAAACAAACCAATCACTCACTGGAGACCAAACCTCCGGCCGCGTAGTGAGACCATGTGGAATCACCTTCAACCCTGCGATGGCATGCCGCTGGAAGTGGCGGCATGTCGCGAGCGTGGGACCGCTCCCGCTCCAAAAATCAAATCGGAACCATAACTCTTAACTACAAACTCTGAACAACCATGAAAACCAGACTCCATTCTTCATTCTCCATGCTTCACTCGTCCTTTGTCATGCTGGCGGCTCTGGTCTTGGTCCTCATCGCCCTGCCGTCGCGCGCGCAGGACAACAAAGTAACCGTCAGCGCCGCCGATTTTCAACGCATGGTATATTCCGCCCACCTGTATACCCAACTGGCCTTGAAGCCCGAGCTGGGGGCCTGCCTCCAGACCCTGCTCGAAATGCAGCGGCGGAACCCCAACGCCGACCCGATGGCCCTGGCCGATGTGTCCCGTCAGGCTCTCCAGTTCTACCGCACCAACGAACCGGTTTACATCCGCACCAATGGCTATGCCGATGAAATCCTGGCGGCGTATCTGGACGCCCTGCGCCATATCCCCGCGCACACCAACTTCGTTCCGGCCAACCTGACCCTGCTCAATTACTTCATGCTTGGCCCGGCTGATTACGATCCGAACGTCCCGCCGGCGACGCTCATCACCTCGCTGGTGAATTCGGGCAACCAACGCCTCTACGCCTCCGAAAACGGGGCGCTCAAGCGCCAGAAGCTGGCGGACGACTGCGTGGCGCGCACCCAGGGCAATGCCGCCTTCGCCAGTGCCATGGACAGCGTGCTATACCCGGAAACCGGCGCCAGGCTGGGAGAAACCCCGGCGGAAATCATCGGCAACACCAACTCTCCCTTGCATGACAACCTCACCATGACGAATCTGCTGGCGTTGAGCCAGGCCAGCGGTAATGGCAGCCTGACGGTCTCCAGCAACTATTTGACAACCCTTTTCACGAGCGAGATGCAAACCATTCAGAGCACCATCAACACCAATCTGGCGGTGCTGGCGCAGATCAACCAAAGCCAGCCGGACTACCTTGCCTACCTGACCAACCAGGCCGCCATTGACGCCAATGTTCAGCTCATAATTGCGGTGCAAAAGGGTCAGCCGGCCAGGCTGGCTTCGGCCACCGCTGCTGTCCTGTTCCAGTCTCGGCTCCTGCCTGCTGACGGAGAGTCGGCCAAAAAGAGGGCCCAAATCCAAAGTGGCATAAGCGCCGGGGCTCAAATAGGCCTCGGGACTGCAGCGCTGTGTGCTGGTAACCCGCAGGGTATTAAGTCGGTGTTGTCCGGTGGTTTTGATCTCTTCAACATGTTTAGCGGCGGTCAATCTGCTGAAGACGTGATGGCGAATCAACTCGAGAACATCCAGACCTCGATAAACGATTTAAGCCAAAACGTGGACTATCGCTTCGACCGGGTGGACCGGTCGCTCACCACCATTTATGACACGCTGAACACCGAGTTCGACAAAATCGAGATTTCCTTCGATAACCAAGGACGCCAAATTGCCAACCTCCACGGCAACGTGGACGCGATCCGCAGCACTCTGGTGCATGTCCAGAGCAGCCTCAATCGCATCGAACAAGGCGTCTTTTTCGGCTTTTCAACGTCTGAACGCGACGAATACCTGCTTGGACCGGCAAACGCCGCCCTCTTTTACGAAGTACAAAATCCAGGGAAGACCATGACTTGGACCGCATACGCCAGCAGTCCCAATTACGAGAACTCCTTCTACACTTACGCCGCCACCCTCGCGCACAATGACATTTTCTCGCCTCACACATCCTTGAATTTGAGCTACTCCCACCTGCAGCAACAACTCGCCAACCTGCCTTTGGGCGCGAACCTTAACTACCTCGCGCAATTCCTAAACACCACTCTCGGTGTATCCACGGTGGGAACCGCGACCTTGCCCAATCCCCAGGAATGGTTCATGGGTGCCTACGCTTACATGCAACTGGCCACGGAGAACCCGATGCTGTTCCGTGAAAAAGCATTGCGGCTTGGCGCCATCATCAGTCAGGGACAAAACCTCGCCAATTTCTGCAGCAGCCTCGCCTTCAGCGGCACCAACGTCAACTGGACCCTTTGGAACGCTTTGGAGAACGATTACATCGCCAACCTGATTAATTTTAACAGCCAGGTTTCAGCCATCGAGACGGAGTATGCCAACGCCAATAATTTCAACGTGGGCTCCTGGCGCCAATGGCAGGTCGCCGCCCCGCGTGTCACCGCCACCGCCACGGCTGTGCTTGGCCCACTGGACGATCCGTCCTCCGTCACCCAAATTGCGGCGGGTCGTGGCTTTAGTCTGGCACTCAAGGCCAACGGCACGGTCGTCCGCTGGGGAAATAACGCCACCATTCCCACCGGTTTAACCAACGTCGTGGCGATTGCGGCGGGCGACGACTACAGTCTGGCGCTCAAGGCCGACGGCACGGTCGTCGGCTGGGGAAATAACTCCTCCGGCCAGACCACCATTCCCGCCGGTTTAACCAACGTGGTGGCGATTGCGGCGGGCAAGGACCACAGTCTGGCGCTCAAGACCGACGGCACGGTTGTCGGCTGGGGAGTTAACCTCTTCGGCCAGACCACCATTCCCCCCGGTTTGACCAACGTGGTGGCGATTGCGGCGGGCATCTATCATAATCTTGCGCTCAAGGCCGACGGCACGGTCGTCGGCTGGGGATATAACGACTTCGGCCAGATCACCATTCCCGCCGGTTTGACCAACGTCGTGGCGATTGCGGCGGGCTACGCCCACAGTCTGGCGCTCAAGGCCGACGGCACGGTCGTCGGCTGGGGCTCCGGCCTGCACACCATTCCGGCCGGCTTGACCAACGTGGTGGCGATTGCGGCGGCCTACGAGCACAGTCTGGCGTTCAAGGCCGATGGCACGGTCGTCGGCTGGGGAATTAACACCGCCGGCCAGACCACCATTCCTGCCGGCTTGACCAACGTCGTGGCGATTGCCGCAGGCCGATTTCACAGTCTGGCGCTCGAGGCCGACGGCACGGTCGTCGGCTGGGGAAATAACGCCCCCGACCTGAACACCATTCCGGCCGACTTGACCAACGTGATGGCGATTGCGGCGGGCTCCCCTTACAGTCTGGCGCTCAAGGCCGACGGCACGGTCGTCGGCTGGGGACTCAACTATTACGGCGGGATCACCATTCCCGTCGGTTTGACCAACGTGGTGGCGATTGCGGCGGGCGTCTACCACAGTCTGGCACTCAAGACCGACGGCACGGTCGTCGGCTGGGGGGCTGGCCTGACGAATAACCCCAGCGATTCTTATGACTCTGGGCAGTCAATCATTCCCGTTGGTTTGACCAACGTGGTGGCGATTGCGGCGGGTGGAAACCATAGTCTTGCGCTCAAGGCCGACGGCACCGTCGTCGGCTGGGGATATAACTATTTCGGCCAGACCACCATTCCCGCCGGTTTGACCAACGTGGTGGGGATTGCGGCGGGTGGAAACCATAGTCTTGCGCTCAAGGCCGACGGCACGGTCGTCGGCTGGGGACGTAACCTCTACGGCGCGATCACCATTCCCGCCGGTTTGACCAATGTCGTGGCGATTGCGGCGGGCGACTACCACAGTCTGGCACTCAAGACCGACGGCACGGTCGTCGGCTGGGGATATAACTCCTCCGGCCAGACCACCATTCCCGCCGGTTTGACCAACGTGGTGGCGATTGCCGCAGGCAGCGCCCGCAGTCTTGCGCTCAAGGCCGACGGCACGGTCGTCGGCTGGGGAATTAACGCCGCCGGGCTGACCACCATTCCTGCCGGTTTGACCAACGTGGTGGCGATTGCAGTGGGTGGATACCAAAATCTTTTTCTGACAGCCACCGATACCGGTGGCTCCACCGCGAGCGGGAGTTTATCATTTATCCGGGCGGAGCTTCCTGACCGGGTGGGACCTTTGATCCAGAGTTGCAACCAGAACACCCTGGTTAAACTGGCCATCACTGGCAGTGATTTGGAAAACGCTGGCAGACAACTCTCGGGCGCCAAGGCGCTGCTGTCGGCGGTGCTGGAACTGGGAATGCCCTACACCCTGGCGCACGACGGCGTCCTGCGCGGTTTCCTCTACGGCAGCGAACCGTTGGTGGATACCGGCACTGCCACCACCTTCCTCCAGAACCAGAATGCGCAACTTCAAGCCTCGCCCAAGACGGCGCCCCAGCCGCTCACGGTCGAGGGTGCGCTCCGTTACGTGCGCTTTCAAGACCGGCTGAATCAGTGCTTGACCAACTTGCAAACGACGGGCCAGCCGGAAATCCCGCGCCTGGTGGGCCACACCCTGCGCCTGCTCGATCTGTTGAGCGACTCGTGGACAACGCCAGCCAATTCGCCGCCCCCGGTGTTGAAGCTGTCCAGCCAAGGCAACACGCCAAGCCTGCTCCTCTACGGCGAACCTTACATGAACTACACCCTGCAATATCAGGACAGCCTGGGCGCGCCCGGTTGGACCACCACCACCCTCACGAACCTGCAGGACGAGCAAACCATCATCCCGCCGTTCTCCGGCGGCCCGCAACGCTTCTACCGGCTGATGCTGCCAACGCCGTGAGCGGTGGCGCGGCTATCTGGACGATGTTCGCAACCACAATCGCGCTCTGACCGCCGGTGAAATCACGGCCTTGGCCACGGAGTGAACATTGGCCGGCTGACTATCCGGACCAATCGAACGAATCGAAATTGAAACTCCGCGAGTGCGGAGATCGGGTCCCGGCAGGCTTGAACCCAACCGTGTGCGCCTGCCGGGACCAGATTGATTTTGGGTGCCAGGCCACCCTCGGAAAAAGCGCGTGAATTGAATGAGGCCAATGTTAACATGGCCCTTGACCCATGCCGGAAATGAATCGCGAAAAAGAAATCTTCGAGCAGGCGCTCGACCTTGAGTCGCCGGAGGCAAGAGGAGCCTTCATCCGCCAGGCGTGCGGTGGCGACGAAGCTTTGCTTCAACGCATCCATGCCCTGCTCAAGGCCAGCGACACGGCGCCCGATTTTCTGCCCGAAGGAACGATTCGCGTTGATCCCGACCAGCCGGGCGGCGGCTTGACCGAAGGTCCCGGCACGGTGATCGGACGCTACAAACTGCTCGAACAGATCGGCGAGGGCGGCTTCGGTTTCGTCTTCATGGCTGAACAACTTGAACCGATCAAACGGCGCGTCGCGCTCAAGATCATCAAGCCGGGGATGGACAGCAAACAGGTGATTGGCCGGTTCGAGGCCGAACGCCAGGCACTGGCGCTGATGGATCATCCGAACATCGCGAAGGTTTTTGATGCGGGAGCGACTGAGGCAGGGCGGCCGTATTTCGTCATGGAACTGGTCAAAGGCATTCCCATCACGACGTATTGCGACGACCACAACCTTTCCACCACCGACCGGGTGATGCTGTTCATCAAGGTGTGTTCGGCGGTCCAGCACGCGCACCAAAAGGGGATCATTCACCGGGACATCAAACCATCCAATATTCTGGTCACGCTGCACCTTATTCGGCCCATCCAACAACGAAACCAGGGAGATCCTGTTGCTTGTGGACTTTCCCGCCAACTGCTTCCGGATGATCGGCCGGGTTGTCGAGATAAGTCGGACGCGGTGGATTGCGGCATCCCATGCCGGGGTCGGCAGCCATCTGACAGCTCGTTCTTGGGATCAATCCGGCAGCGATTCAACGCAGCTCTGGCTCTCTCGGTCTGTTTGGTCCTTCCGGCCGCCCTCCTGGCGGACGCGGCCACAAACATCGTCTGCAATACCAACGCGGCCCCCATGCATTTCTACCGTATTGTGGGTCCGTAAATTGAAAGGAGAACCCACTTATGACCTGGAAGAAATTTGAAAGGGGATTGAACGTTTGGTTTATGCGACTCGTGATTCTTGGCTTCGGTGGGGTTAGTCTCGCGGCCGGGGTCGCCGTAATATATTTGACCTTCGGCAAGACGGCGGAGTTTTTTCTGCTCGGCAGTCTATCTGGCCTGCCCTTTGTGGTGGTGGGGGTATTCTTGCTGATCTTGGGGATTCTCGGAAAGATATCCAGTGCGGAGTCAAACAGTGAAGGTACTTCCGGCACTACTCCGGACGCAGGTGCCGCCGAAGGCCCGGTGAAGGACCTGCCACCGGACGGCAAAGCGGAAGGCCTTGGCCATCTCTTCGGGTATGGCTGGCTGGGGATTTGTGGTCTGTTTTTGCTGAAGGGTCTAATAGGATTGACGTCCGCCGACATGCCAGCGGCGCCGCTTTGGTTCTGGGGCGTGCCGCTCTCCGGTATTCCGGTGATAATGTGGGCGGTTCGCCGCTGGCGATTCTACAAACGGTGGGGACGCTGCCAACTCATGTTGCTGTCTCCGGCTCGGGTGGGAAAGCCCTTTACCGGCGCGGTCGAAGCCGGCGCCCGACTGGTGCCCACCCAGGATTTTCACTTCCATTTGGTTTGTAGCATTTACCGGTCTGATGATTTTCCCTGTCAAATCTGGGAGACGAAGCAGGTTGTGCCCAAGGAAAAAATGGACGACACCCAGGCCACCAGTTGGATTCCCTTTTACTTTGAGATTCCCTTGTCGCTGCGGCGCCCTGCCAAGAGTCGCACTTCCAACAGCCTGCTTTGGTGCCTGACTTTACAGACCGAACTGGAGGGTAAATCCTATTCGGAAAGTTTTTCGGGAAATCTGTCCAATGCGGAGCCTCAACTGGATAATGTTGAAGTGGCAGAAAACAAAGTTGCCGGATACTCTAACTAACGAGCAGCCTGGATCACGCCGATCATGCCAGAATCCAATCGCGAAAAGGAAATCTTCGAGGCGGCGATGGACATTGCCTCGCCAGAGGAGCGTAGTGCGTACGTCGAACAGGCCTGCGCGGGTGATGAGGTGTTGGCGCGGCGGGTTCATGCACTTCTCAAGGCCAGCGAATCGGCCAGCCAATTCCTGCCCGGCACGCCTGATCAGACCGCCCTGATCTCGCCAGGCGTTCCACTGGCGGAAGGCCCGGGCACGGTGATCGGACGTTACAAACTGCTGGAACAAATCGGCGAGGGCGGATTCGGCATTGTTTATATGGCCGAGCAATTGGAGCCGGTCAAACGGCGCGTCGCCCTCAAGATCATCAAGCCGGGCATGGACAGCAAACAGGTGATTGGGCGGTTCGAGGCCGAACGCCAGGCGCTGGCGCTGATGGATCATCCCAACATTGCCAAAATCTTTGATGCGGGGACGACGGAACGTAGCGCCGGTTTCCAACCGGCTGTATCGCCGACTTCCAGTCGGCTGCCGCCGCGAAACGAGAAAGATGTTCAAAGCTTCAACGCGCCCTACAATCCGCAGGCTGGAAGCGCTGCGATACAGCAGACTGGCAGTCTGCGCTACGAGGATCACGTTTCCGCTGGCCGGCCCTACTTCGTGATGGAACTGGTCAAGGGTATTCCCATCACGAAGTTCTGCGACGAGCAACAACTCGACCTCGAAGCGCGGCTCAATTTGTTCATCGAAGTCTGTTCTGCGGTGCAGCACGCGCATCAAAAAGGCATCATCCACCGTGACCTCAAACCGACGAACATCCTGGTGACGCTTCATGGCGAACGACCGGTGCCGAAGGTGATTGATTTTGGAGTTGCGAAGGCAACGCAACAACCTCTGACGGATAAAACGGTGTTCACGCATTTCCAGCAGTTCATCGGCACCCCGGCCTACATGAGCCCGGAGCAGGCAACGTTGAGCGCACTCGACGTGGATACGCGCAGCGACATCTACAGCCTGGGCGTGCTGCTTTACGAATTGCTGACCGGCAGCCCGCCCTTTGAGTCGAAGGATTTGTTGAGTTCAGGATTTGACGAGATGCGTCGTATTATCCGCGAAAAGGAGCCGCTGCGCCCGAGCACACGGCTGCGCCAGACGCTGGAGGCCGCGAACGCAAGTCCGCGCGGCAAACAGCCAACGGGAGAGGAAGTCGGAACCTTCTCACATCGGCGGCTACAGGGTTTGAGGAGCGATCTGGACTGGATCGTCCTGAAAGCGCTGGCAAAGGATCCGGCCCGACGCTACGCCACGGTGAATGGCCTCGCCGCCGACCTGAAGCGCCATTTGAATCATGAGCCGGTGACCGCCGTCGCGCCCACGCTGCTCTATCAGTTGACCAAGTTTTATCAACGCCACCGGCGGTTCGCGCGTCTGGCGGGGGTGTTCGGCGTCTTACTGTTGCTGGCCACGGTGTTCAGCACCTGGCAATCCGTGCGCGCCCGTCGCGCGGAGGCGAATGCGAAGGTCGAGGCGCAAACGGCGGGAAGTGTTTCCGAGTTTCTCTGGAAAGGATTGATCAAACAACTCTCGCCGTGGGCGCAAACCAATCGGGAAATCAGTCTGCGCGAAGCTTTGGACGTGGCGGCGGCACAAATCGAGGATCGCCTCGCTGATCAACCAATGGCCGAGGCTTCCGTGCGGCTCGCCTTCGGCAGAGCCTACCTGTCACTCTCCGAATTGAGCCGCGCGGAAACCAATTTGCTGCGCGCCGTCACTTTGCGCCGCGCGGAGTTGGGAGCGTCGGATGTCCGGACGGCGGAGGCCCTGTTTGGACTGGCGACGCTGCGCAAGTTCCAAGGTCACGACGCGGAGACGGAACTTCTTTATGATCAGGTTGCGCGCATTCGCTCGAATGCCCTGGGAGCAGACCATGAGGACACCTTGACCGCGGCGGCCAACGCCTTGTTCACCCGCTGCGGTACGCTGCCGCCGCTGGAAGCCAGGGTGCAATTGGAGCAATTGCTTGACCGATTGACCCGGCACCATGGCCCGGCCAGTGACATCGCCCGACAGGCCATGAACCAGTTGGGCATAACTTGTCTTCAACTCGGAGAATTTGACCGTGCGCTGGAATTGTTTAACGAGACCCAGCGAATGGCGGTGAAAACAGACGGCGAGGAAAGCGCCAGCGCCCTGTGGAGCCGGAGCCTGGCAGCAGCCGCGCGGGCACGGCTGGGCCGATTTGCCGAAGCAGAGACGGCTTTCCGCGAGGTTCTCGCCATTCAGGACCGGGTGAACGGACCGGAACATGTGCTCACGCGCGATACCCGCCTGACCTTTCTCCAAACCGTGCTGCTGCCGCAGCGGCAATTTGAGCCAGCCTCGGAGTTATTCCTCGGCGTGGCGAAACTGGATCAATCCCGTTTGGGCTACCTTCGTCCCTACACCCGGCAAGCTTTGCAGCAAGTGGCAACGCAATGGCGGGCCCACGAAATCAGCCCGAGTTTCGAGGCGTTTGTCAGTCGAGTGCAGGCTTTCCAGGCCGAGTCCGGCCAGCCTTCGGCAACCCTGGAGTGAGGATGATCCCTTGGTGCGTTCCTTGGAAGTTCTGTCCGCAACCGTTCAATCATATTCGACGTCAGAAGATGCGTCGCGTGAGGTCCCGCGGCCTGCAAGGCCCTGTAGGTTGGCTGCCTTCAGTCGGCGGTTCGGACTTATGACGTTGTGTACAACGGGTTGTGTGGATTGGGTTGCCGGCCTACGTATCTCTTGGTGTCGCGGTCGCGCTTGTGCGGGAGCGGTGCGCGGTTTAGCCTACCGCCATGTCCAAACGCCGGCTCAGACTTCTGGGCAAACTCATGCTTGCACTCGTCGTTTTGTGTTGTGCCTTCCTCCTGTTCGAGCGAATTCGGGGGCAGATTGCACTCGCGAGCTTCAAGCGCGAACTGGCGGCCAAGGGCGAGAAACTCACACCGCAAGAGTTGAGCGCGTTTGTACCGGAGGTGGACAACGGTGCTCCGGCTTTCCATGAGGCGGTCGGACAAATCCAGGAGGGTGTGGCGCTGCCGAACCGTCCTCCGCCCACGATGAGCATACTTCCTTCTGGACGTGCGATTGTCGGTTATCGAGAGGAGGAATGGGTTGAGGACGAGACCACCAATCGTTGGGAGCAGGTGGAATTGGATTTGCAGACCAATGCCGTCGCGCTGGTGAACGTTCGCGCAGCCTTGGAGAAGCTGACCTTTGACAACGACCTCGACTACGAACAGGGGGCGGACCTGCTGCTGCCGCATCTGGCCACGGGCAAACCTGTGTGTGTTTGGCTGGGAGCCGAAACTCAGTTGGCGATTAGGCAAGGCAGAAGCCCGGACGTCCGGTCAAATCTCGTGGCCCAGGCACATCTGCCACGCACACTGGCTGAGGATCGCCTGCTCATTAGCGAACTCGTGCGGATTGCTATTGCCACCATCGCGAGGAGTTCACTGTGGGAAGCATTGCAGTCGGACGCGCTAACCGAGGAAGACCTCCAGGAGATTCAAGGTGCATGGGCAACGCAATCATTTGCCGACAACATGGCGCGTGGCTTGGAGGGAGATCGAATTTACAGTGATGTCACTTACGACCTGTTGCGTCGGTCAAATGAGAAAACCGTTCAAGTATTCTATGGCCTGGAGGAATGGCTTCCCGTTGAAGAAGACGACCGTCCATGGTGGGAAAAGAATCTGCGAGCGTTTCCTTTTGGAGAAGGACTGGCAGAATTCATCAAGAGACAAGTCTATTGCCGAATATGGCGCTTAGCCTGGTCGCATCAAGCCCAGCGCCAAAGTGCGGAGAACTTCCATAGGCTGGCGGAAATAACCCAAGCGGCTGTGACCAACCAGTCACTGTTGAGCGTGCGGTCAAGAATAGAAGAAATGGAGGAGGAAGTCCTTTCCGGAAACTTTTACTCCAAACTGCGTTTCCCGAGTCCGAATTCCTTCTTTACGCTCACCAAGTGTGTTTCGAAAGCCATGCAGGCCGAAACCGAGCGTTCCTTCGTGCTCTGCGCCATCGCCCTCAAGCGTCACTTCCTCCGCCACAGCGAGCATCCCGAAACTCTTGACGCGCTGATGCCGGAGTTTCTGTCTGCCGTGCCGATTGACTACATGGACGGCCAGCCGATGAAGTACCGGCGCAACACCGATGGAAGCTTCACTCTGTATTCCGTCGGCGAAGATGGCGTGGACGACGGCGGCGACGCGTCGTTGCAACCCGACCGCGAGAGTTTTCGCAACCTGTGGCATCGCAAGGACTTCGTCTGGCCGCAGCCCGCATTGCCCGAAGAGGTGGATGCGTGGAGAAAGGAAGCGGGCGATCGGTGATGCCCGGTTCGCAGGTTGGGCATCCGTCAAAGGCCCGTCTTGTGTTAAGAGGACCACCTGTTACGCTGTCGGGACGAGTTAAACTGAGTTGAAAGCATTAGTCCAAACCAGAGACACACGAACCGAGCGGGTCTTCCTCGTCGGCGTGGAATTGAAGAACGGCAGCGCCGCCAATTTGCGTGAATCCCTTGATGAACTGGGTGAACTGGCCACCACGGCGGGCGGCCTGGTTATCGGGGAAGGTGCGCAGAAGCTTGAAACTCCCAACGCGGCCACTTACATCGGCAAGGGCAAGGCCGAGGAGTTCTCCCGGTTTTGCACCGAGCATACCGTGGACACGGTTATCTTCGATGACGAACTTTCGCCCGCGCAAACGCGCAATCTGGAAAAGATCTTCAATGCCAAGATTCTTGATCGCACCGCGCTCATCCTCGACATCTTTTCGCAACGCGCCCGCACCCGGGAAGGCAAACTCCAGATCGAGCTGGCGCAGCTCCAGCATCTGTTGCCGCGGCTGACGCGATTCTGGGGACATTTGTCGCGGCAATCCGGCGGCATCGGGATGCGCGGCGGCGAAGGTGAATCGCAGCTCGAAGTGGATCGCCGCAAGGTTTCCGAACGCATAGACAAAATCACCAGGGACCTGGACGCGGTGCGGCGGCAGCGTGAGACACAACGCGCGGGCCGTCAACGCAGCCAGTGGCCGCTCGCCTCCATCGTGGGTTATACGAATGCGGGCAAGTCCACGTTGCTCAACCAGCTCACTGGCGCGGAGGTGCTGGCGAAGGATATTTTGTTCGCCACCCTTGATCCGACCACGCGCCGGCTGCGGCTGCCGACGAACCAGAACATTTTGCTTACTGACACGGTGGGTTTCATCCGCAAGCTGCCGCACGGACTGGTCGAGGCCTTCAAGGCCACACTGGAAGAAGTGGTGCAGGCGGATTTGCTGCTGCATGTCGTGGACGTGAGCCATCCGCAGGCGGACGAGCAAATTGCGGCGGTGAACGCAGTGCTGAACGAAATCGGCGCAGGAAACAAACCGACGATGATGGTCTTGAACAAGGTGGACCAGTTGAACGGCGAAAATACCGTGACGCGGCTGCATGAGCTTTATCCAAACTCCGTGGCCATCTCGGCGAAGACGGGCCACGGCGTGGAAGAATTGCTCGCTGAAATCAGCACGCAAATCCGGCCCGAGCGCGAACTGTTGCAACTAAAGATTCCCCACGAACAATCGGCGGTCATTGCGCGGTTGCACAAGGTGGGTCAGGTGTTGGAGCGGCGTTATCTGGCGAAGACGACGAAGTTCAAGGCCCGCATCCCGCCGCATCATCATGCGGAGTTTGCAAATTTTATTGTGGATTGACGCGCGGCGGCCGGGTGGGTCTCTCCGCAACCGGCCAGATTCAGTACTTCAGTAAAGCTGCGTGGATTCGTCTTCGGTGATGGGCTTCTCGAACTGGTCGCTCTGGAGTTCCACTTTGAAGCGGGCGTCATCAGCGTGAAGCGCCTTCACGATCACCCGCCAGGTAGCCACCGCTTTTGCTGCCAGCGAGGGCAGGGTCTCCATTGTGACCTGACGATCCGTAACGCTCGCGGACGTGGCGCCTGCACTGGAAACGAATTCCTGACTGGCCGGCAGAGTGCAGACGAGGCGGATGTTGGTGCCGGTCACACTGCCCTGATTGGTGACTTTGATGACATAGGTCACTTCCTTCCCCACTTCGATGGGATCGGCAAGGTCCACGGTTTCCAGCAGGATTGCGGCCACGCCAAAAACCTCCGTGGCACATGCGCTCTGAGTGGATGTGGCACGACTGCCGCCGGCGGTGGACGCAAAAGCCATTGTGCCCGGCGTGGCCGGATTCAGGGTCGCACACACTTGTTTCCCTTGGTTGGGGAGCAGTCCGGGAATCTCCCAAGTCAAACGGTCTTCAGATATCGCCGCGCCATCAGTCTTGCTGAGGACGGTTGTTCCCGCGGGAATCATCAAGGTCAGGCTGGTCAGCGGCTCGCTGGCGTTGCCCGCGTTGATTACGGTGAGACAAACCTCGACGGGGCGGCCCATCGGCACTTTTTCAGGAACGTTGCATTTCAACACGAGCGCGGGTTTGGGTTCCGGGCCAAGGTCCTCCAGAAAGAAATTGCTGCACGCCTTGGGCGTGACGCAGCGATAGCGTTGACCGTTCGAGGTGAAGTTGAAGGCGTAAGCCGGGGCCGGCGCCTTGCCCGCCCACAGAACGTTGCGCAGACAGATGGCTTTCCCCTTCTCGCGCGACGACATGAAGGGCATGGTCGAACCGACGGGAATGGCCGTTTCGGTGATCTCGCTGGTTTCAGCCGCGTGGAAAAGATCGTCGAGTTTGCCAGTCCAGCCCCACTGTTCCAATACTGCTGCGAAATCCGGCTTTAACTTGGGATCGCGAAAGCGCGACCTCAGTTCCTCGGAGGTTTTCACCGGCGGAGCGAACCGGGTGGCTGGATTTCCCAGCCGCGTGGCACGGTGTTGCTCAGCGGGCGCCGGCGCACTGGATAACAGAATGAGACTGGCCACGATAGCCGGCATAACACAAAGCAGCTTCATGGAAACCAAACTCCAAAAAAAGCCGGCGCAAGGCGAGAGAATAAGCGGCTTGAGGTGGCGTCCGTTTTTTCGTGTGTTTTGAAGCTTTCGGGATTAGACAATCCGCATGCCCTCCGCGCTCAAGATCAAAGACCAGCCGGCCAGCGAACGGCCGCGCGAACGGCTCGCCGCCAAAGGCCCGGGTGCGCTGACGGATGCGGAGTTAATCGCCATCCTGTTGCGCACCGGACTGCGCGGCGCAAACGCCGTTGAGATTGGCGCGCAGTTGCTGAGACAATTTGGTTCGTTGCAGGCGTTGGCGCGGGCGTCGGTGGATGATCTGCGCAAGGTCAAGGGCATTGGGCGCGACAAGGCGGTCACGTTGCTGGCCGCGTTCACGCTGGCCCGCAAGATGGCGGAAGAGTTGCAGCGCGAATCTCCTGTGCTCGATAATCCCGAAGCCATCGTGGCGCTCTTGAAAGGGCAGAATCTCGTCAAGGACGTCGAGACGCTCCAAGTGTTGCTGCTCAACACACGTCGCCGGCTGATCCGCGTGGAGGAGGTCCTGGACGGGACGATTGACCAGTTGCTGGTGCATCCGCGCGAGGTCTTCAAGCGCGCCATCGCCGCAAACGCGGCGGCCATCGTGCTGGCTCACAATCATCCGAGCGGGGATCCCACACCGAGCGAGGCGGACATCAAGGTGACGCGCGACCTCATCCGCGCCGGGCAACTGCTCAAGATTGAGGTGCTCGACCACATCATCTTTGGGCGGGCGACGCCGGAACGGGCGAAGGATTATTCGTCCTTACGGGAATTAGGCTATTTTTACTCGTGAGGGGAGACTGAAGGGCTCAAATACCCAATTACCCAAAATACCCAGATACCCATATCGCCAACGTTCAAGCTTTGGGTATTTGGGTGTCTGGGTGATTGGAAACTTGGATTCCCTCACCCGGACCTTTAGAGTTCGCGCCGCACATGATTCATCCGACTGCTGTTGTTCATCCGCAGGCAAAACTGGACCCGACCGTCCGCGTCGGCCCTTACGCCGTGATTGACGAAGGCGTGGAGTTGGGCGCGGAGTGCGTGGTCGGTCCGTATGTTTACCTGACTGGCCAGACCGTGATCGGCGCGCACAACTGCTTCCACGCCGGATGTGTCATCGGTGACGCGCCGCAGGATGTGAAATACGACGGCCAGCCGACCCGGCTGCGCATTGGTGATCACAACCGGTTTCGCGAACACGTCACGGTGCATCGCTCCAACAAGGTGGAGGACGAGACGATCATAGGCTCGCACAATTTCCTCATGGCCAACTGTCATGTGGGGCACAACTGCCGCTTAAGCGATCACATCATCATCGCCAACGGGGCGTTGCTGGGCGGGCATGTGCTTGTGCAGGAACGCGCGTTTATTTCGGGCAACTGTCTGGTGCATCAGTTCACGCGCGTGGGCACGCTGGCGATCATGCAAGGCGGGGCCGGCGTCAGCAAAGACGTGCCGCCGTTCACCGTGGCCATGCGGGTTAATGAGATCTGCGGATTAAACACCGTGGGTTTGCGGCGGGCGGGTTTCACCGCGGCGGATCGGCTGGCGTTGAAGCAGGTCTATCACGCGCTGTTTCGGAGTGGTCAAAATCTGCGGCAGGCGCTCGTCAAAGCACAGGAAACCTTCACCAGTACCGCGGCGAAAACGCTGATGGGTTTCGTAGCGGAAGCCAAGCGGGGTGTCTGCCCCGATGTCAGCCGGCAGATTGATGCGGAGGAATCCACCGACTAAACCGGGGGCTCGGTCGTAGCGCGTTGGTCTCCCTCCGGCTGGCGTGGGAAATCTTCCTGAAAGAGGCTTTGACGGCGCCGCGCGATTGCGCTACGCTGTTTGACCGAAGATGAGTGTTCGCTGTATGCAATTTGCCCCTCTACTCGCGGCTGTGACGCTGGGGGTTTGCCTGTCGGCTCAGGGCCAGCAATCGCTGCCCGCGCGCGGCCAGAAAATCATCTTTTCCGATCCCAAGGGCGACCCGGTTAGTTCCAACCTCAATGCACTCGCCACCCAGAAACTGAATCTCAAGAGCTTGGAGGATGAATTCAAGAAGCCATACAGTCTTTCCGGCCCGGGGGTGGCCGGCAGCGCAGCCCCGCTGCCATTGCCCCACCTGCCGCAACCCAACCTGAGCCGGCAACAACTCCGCGAATTATTTGAGAAGGAGCGGGATTGGATATTCCAGGCCCCGGAAGATTTCGAGTCCACGCTGACGGCAGAAAAGATTTTCAAAGTTCCGGAGTATGACGAGGACGGTCAGGAAAAGCAGAAGCCGGGCGCGGTCGAGCGTTTTTACCAACGTTTGGACGAGGAGCGTAAAGAAATCACCCGCCCGCGGGAGGAAGCTGAAGCTTCCCCGATGTTCAGCAACCAGGAATCCTTTGGGTTTGCCTCCAGTCGCGACTTGTTGGATTTCCAGCGGCTCAAGCCGGGAAGCAATATCGGGAGCCGGACGGAAGGCAGCTCCGGGCTGGATGGTCCGAACCTTTCCCCCGAAGAGATTATGCGGCGGCTCGCCGGTGGGAATAGTGGATCTCGTTTTCAAGGCGCTCTCATGTCGGCGGAGATCTCCGGCTTTCTCGACGCTGGCAAAATCGAACTCCTGCCGCAGTCGGTCGCGCAACAGGCGCGCATGGAGGAGTTCAAACGATTGCTGGAGCCGCGCGTGGGAGCATCCTCCCTGGGTGGTGAAGCAAACTTGAACTTGCTGAACAACGCTCCTTCAACCAGCCCCAGCCTTGCCACTTCAAGCGGACTGGGCCTGCTGCCCGAGGTGTCCGGGCTTAATCCATCCAGTCCGATGGCCTCAGGGATGGGCGCGCCGCAAAGCCCACGAACATTGATCACGGCCCCGCCGGCACGGCCTGGTTTTTCACCAGCAGAGTCAACTCTTGAGCCAGCCCGAACGGCGACCCCAACCCCCGCATTCAACCTGCCCAAACGGGTATTTTGAACGGTCACCCGCGGTTTAACTCCAGCACAAGACCTTCACCGCAGATCCTTTGGCCAAAGTGCTTCGCGGTGCCAAGTCCACCAAACCGTTGCCGACCGCGAGCGAGGCCAGCGCATGGGAAGCCTGCAAGCCGGCGGAGCGGACCTCTCCCGACGAATTGACCGTCACGCGCACAAAATGCCGGCGCTCGCCGGGGTTGGCCAGCGGCTCGGTCAAGACACCCGGAACCGCAGGCAGAGCGAGGTCCGTGGCGCCCTGCCAGCGCAAGAGTGCGGGCCGCACCAGGAGCAGGAAGGTCACAAACGCAGAAACGGGATTGCCGGGTAAGCCAAACAAATAGCTGTCGCGCCAGCGGCCAAAGACAAAAGGCTTGCCCGGCCGCATGGCCACTTTCCAGAACTCGAGGGTGCCGCCCAGTTGCTCCCAGGCGGTTTTCACAAAATCCATTTCCCCGACGGACACGCCGCCGGAGGTCACCACCATGTCACATTCATCCACGGCTCGCTGCAGCGCATGCCGGGTGGCGGCAAGGTCGTCGGGCACCAGTGGATAAACTTCCGGGAGGCCGCCGGCTCGCCGAATCAATTCCGCGAGCGCGACCCGGTTGCTTTCGTAAATCTGCCCGGAAGCGAGCGGGCTGCCGGCTTCGCAAAGTTCCGAGCCCGTGGCGAGCAGGCCAACGCGAGGTTGTTGCCCCACCCGCACATCGGCAACGCCAGTGGCGGCGAGCAGACTGAGTTTGCCCGGGTCCAACACGCTGCCGGCCGCCGCCAAAACCGCCAGCCGTTTCACATCCGAGCCGCGCAGACGGACATTCTCCCCGGGCCTCACCGGATCGCAAACCAACACTTCCCCCGCTTGATCGGCCACCACGCGGGTGTCCTCTTGCATGACTACGGCGTCTGCTCCACCGGGAAGCGGTGAGCCGGTGAATAGCCTTACACATTCGCCGGTGCCCAGTTCGCCGCGGAAGACTTCGCCCGCCGCGATTCGCCCGCGCAATTGCAATTTGACGGGCTCCGCCTCGGCGGCTGATGACACGTCCGCCGCGCGCAAGGCGTAGCCGTCCATGGCGGAGTTGTCGAAAGGCGGCAGATCAACGCCTGAGTGAACCGTCCCGGCGAGGATGCGGCCAGCGGCCTCAGTCAGCCGGACAGTTTCGGTCGGCGGCGCGGGCAGCGCGGCGAGAATTTGTTGGAGCGCCTCATCGAGTTCGATCACGCGCTGAATAATTCTCGAACCGGGGCAGTTTGAAAAGTCAGATTGGCGCGTCGTGGAATGAATCCGCGCAACTGGCCCACTTACCGGACGCGTCAGTGCGCGGACGTCAACAGCAGCACCTGCTCCAGCGTGGACACACCTTCCCGTGCGCGGTCCAGCGCCACCATGCGCAACGTGCGCATCCCCTGACCGATGGCGACCTTGCCCATTTCACGCGTATTAGCGCGGGCGATGACGAGTTTGCGGATTTCGTCCGTGATGGTCATGGCTTCGATGACCGCAAGGCGTCCGGCATAACCGGAGTTCTTGCAGCGATCACATCCGCGGCCGCGGTAAAGCGTGATGCCGTCGAAAATGTTCGGGTCAATATTCAGGTCCTGGAACATCTTAACCGGGTAGGTGACCGGCTCTTTGCAGTGCGAGCAGATGCGCCGCATCAGGCGTTGCGCACATGACAAAATGACGGACGAGGAAATCAAGAACGGCGCAATCCCCATGTCGTCCAGACGCGCAATGGCGCCTGGTGCGTCATTACAGTGCATTGTGCTCAACACTTGATGGCCCGTAAGCGCGGCTTCGATGGCGATTTCCGCCGTCTCGGTGTCGCGGATTTCACCGATCATGATGATGTCCGGATCCTGGCGCAGGATTGAGCGGAGAGCATTGGCAAAGGACAGGCCGATCTCCTTTTTAACGGGCACCTGATTGATGCCAGGAATCTGAAACTCAACCGGATCCTCAACGGTAATGATGTTGTAGATGGGGTTGTTGAGTTCGTTAAGGGCGGAGTAGAGAGTGGTGGTTTTGCCCGAGCCGGTGGGGCCGGTGACGAGGATCAAACCGTGCGGGGCGTCCACCGCGCTCTTGAACTGCTGGAAGGTGTCACCGTCCAGGCCAAGCTTGTCAATGCTGGCAGAGAGGTTCGATTTATCGAGCACGCGCAGTACGATTTTCTCGCCATGCACAGTGGGCATGATGGACACGCGCAAGTCGTAGTCCTTGCCTCCCACGCGCACGCGCATGCGGCCGTCTTGCGGCAGCCGGCGTTCGGCGATGTCCAGGCTGCTCATGATCTTGAAACGCGAGGCCAGCCCCAACTGCATCTGCTTGGGCGGCGGGGTTGCATCTATCAGCACTCCGTCCACACGATAGCGCAAGCGCAACACCTTCTCGAACGGCTCAACATGCACGTCGCTGGCGCGGTCTTTAATGGCTTGAACGAGGATGAGATTGGCGAGCTTGATGACCGGCGCCTCCTCGCTTGACGCGGCCAACTGGTCAAGGTTGACCTCTTCGACGTTCTCTTTGACGGTTTCGACGCTCTCATCATCCGTATCAACGTCACCTTTCTTTTGCGCGTCGAGGATGATATCCTCCATGCTGCCGCCCTTGGCCGCGTCGAGGTTGTTGAGCTTGTCCAGGATGGATTTCTCGGAGGCGATCATCGGCGCGACCTCGAGCCGGGTGATGCGCTTGACATCGTCAATGGCCAGCACGTTCAGCGGGTCGGCCATCGCGAGGAAGATTTTGTTTTCCAGACGCGAGATCGGCACGACCTTGTGGTTGTGGGCGATTTCGCGCGGCAGCAGGTCTGCGACCTCGGGAAGGATGGTGATGCGGCCCAAATTAATGGGCGGAACGTTGAGCACCCGGCCCATCGAAACAGTCATGTCCTGCTCACTGACGTAGGCTTTTTCCAGGACGAGCTTCATGAAGCGCGTCCCTTCCTTCTTCTGGCGCTCCATTAGTTCCTCGACCTGCTTGATGCTCAACAGGCCGTCTTCGATCAGGGCGTCGGCGATGCGTTCGCCGTATGATTTCACCGGAGGCATGGTTTAGCGAAATACTTTACGAAGGTTTTTGACGAGATCCACGGGAGGCACGAGATACCAGAGCAAACGGTTCGAAGTTGCTTCGGCGAGTTCCTTGGCCGCCTGCTGATTGAAGGGATTGGCCGTGGCAACGAGGACCGACTTGCTCATGCGGTCGAACGGCAGCACGCACCAGCGCCGGCAGGTATCCGCCGGAAACGTGCGCGCCAGGTCGATGTCCAGATCATACTTGTCCAGTGGCAAATAGGCGACCCGGGTGCGGTCGGTGAGCAACTTGAGCGCGGTATCCGTTGCCAGCACGCCTTTGTCGGCCAGCACCTGAATGAATGGTTCATTGATGCCGTGCGGCGGGGCGGACAAATCGGGAGTGCTCCAACAGAGGTCAAAATCGCCGGCGGTGATGACTTTGCTTTCCACGAAAATCTTGTGCATGGACTTGCGCCCATCGTCAATATCCGTGGGCACCGGTTTGCCCATCAGCCGCTTGCCGCCCTTGCTGCCGGCATCCGACGACCTGCCGATGGCCGCCGGTTCGTTGAGCACCGGCTGCGAGCCGATGTTGTTGGCTTTGCTTTCGATCTCCATCAGCGCCTGCTGGACGTCCGGGTCTTCAGGCGACCGTTGGAGGATCGTTTCATACTCAAGAATCGCCGAGGAGAACTGGCCCATCTGCACGTAAGCCTCGGCAATCCGTTTGGAGGTGTTGATAAGATCGGTTTCCCGCCCCAGTTTGCTGTAAGCTTCCTTGAGGATCTCCAACGACTGATAATCGTGCGGTTGCGATTGAGTGATGACCTCAAACATCTCAATCGTCTGCGCCAACTGGGCTTCCTCGCCCGGATTCAATGTGCTTGTCATGTTGGATTACCGGCACCCGAACACCGGCCTGAATCTACAGAGGGTGCATCGGGGCGGCTTTCAGTCAGCAATCTGCCGGCCAATCTAGGCGTGCGCAACCGGGAAGGCAACCCCGCTTTCGCTGCGGTTTTCGCTGTGGAGTGGCGGCACCCAAATCCTCGTTCAAAGACACAACTGTCCAATTCTTGCGCGCCACGCCCAATGTGGGCAACCTGCGGTCGCATCGTGCCGCCGCCACCAATGCCTGCAAAATCCACCGCCACCGAATTGATCAATGCCGCGAGGGATCTCTGCGTGGCCGTTGAGCGCCTGAAATTCACCGCCCCGGTCGCGTACGTTTACAATCCACTCGATTACGCGTGGACAGCACATGAAGCTTACCTGCGCGGCTTTGGCCGTCGCCCCAAGCGCGTTTTGTTTCTCGGCATGAATCCAGGTCCGTTCGGCATGGCGCAGACAGGCGTGCCCTTTGGCGAGGTAACCGCCGTGCGCGACTGGTTGGGCATAAACACCGCCATCAGTCAGCCGCCGTGCGAACATCCCAAGCGGCCCATTGAAGGTTTTGCGTGTCGGCGCTCGGAGATCAGCGGGCAGCGGCTCTGGGGGCTGTTTGCCCGGCGCTTTGGGAAGGCGGAACATTTTTTCCACGAGCACTTCGTCGTCAATTACTGCCCCTTGGTGTTTATGGGAAAGTCTGGGCGCAATCTCACGCCAGACAAACTGCCGGCGCGCCAGACCGCGCCGCTTTATGCTGCGTGTGATCATCATCTACGCCGGGTGGTGGGAATTTTGAAACCCGAATGGCTTATCGGGATCGGTGATTTCGCCGAAAAACGCGCCCGGCTGCTCTTCGGTTTTTCCGGGCTGAACATTGCTCGGATACTGCACCCCAGTCCTGCCAGTCCGGCGGCCAACCGTGATTGGGCGGGGACAGTCAGTCGGCAACTGGCTGAGGTGGGGGTGTGGAAGTGAGAACATCGCCATCGTTTGCAGGCAACAATGGCATCAACGCAGGCGCTGGCTGAAACTGGTTGGAATCACGCTTTCCTCCGACACACGCATCGTGTTAACTGCGCGCGTGAAACAGAGCACACTTTTCATGTGGATGGCCGTGGCCGGTTTCATTTTGCTGGCCACGCAGGCACAGGCGGCGGACAAGCCGCAAGGCAAGACCGGTCTTGGCAGGAGCTTCAAAGGTCCCATTGGCTTGCAGCTTTACAGCCTGCGTGACCAGTTCGCGAAGGACGTGCCGGGCACGCTGGCGCGGACGCGTGACTTTGGATTCCGTTACGTGGAACTGGCGGGTACCTCCGGTCATCCGCCGGAAGAGTTCAAGAAGATGCTGGCCGCGCACGGTTTGAAACCGGTGGCGGGGCATTTTCCGTATGAGAAATTCCGCGATGATGTGGAGAGCATTGCGCGCGAGGCAAAGATTCTGGGTCTGAAATACGTCGGTTGCGCCTGGATTCCCCACCAAGGTGCGTTTGATGAAAAGCAATGTCGCGACGCCATTGCGGTGTTCAATCAGGCGGGCGCCGCACTGGCCAAGCACGGGTTGAAGTTTTTCTACCATATTCACGGCTATGAATTTCATCCCTACGGCAACGGCACGTTGTTTGATCTGATGATGGCGGAGACGAATCCCAAGCACGTGAGTTACGAAATGGACGTGGTGTGGGCCGTGTTTCCCGGACAGGATCCCGTCGCCTTGCTGAACAAGTACGGCAAGCGTTGGACGCTCATGCATCTCAAGGACCTGAAGCAAGGTGTGAAGACTGGCGCACTCACGGGTCACACGGACGTGGCCAACAATGTGCCACTTGGCGCGGGGCAGGTGGACTGGCCGTCGCTGCTACGCGCCGCGAAGAAGGCGGGCGTGAAGTATTACTTCATCGAGGATGAAGCGCCGTCGGTGCTGGAGCAGATCCCGCAAAGTCTGCGCTACCTGGAACAGGTTAAATTCTGATTCAGCCATGGCCGGCCACAGCAAATGGGCGAAGGTCAAACACTTCAAAGGTGCGATTGACGCGAAGCGGGGGAAGATTTTTTCCAAGTTGAGCCGCGAGATTACCATTGCGGTCAAACTGGCGGGTGGCGACCCCGCGATGAATCCGCGTCTGCGCATGGTACTGCTCAAATGCCGCGGGGCGAACATGCCCAACGACAACATCGAGCGCGCCATCAAGAAGGGTCTCGGCGGCGGCGAAGGCGCGAGCTTCGAGGATTTGACTTACGAGATTTACGATCCGAACGGTGTGGCGCTGCTTGTGGAAGTCAGCACGGACAATCGCAATCGCACCGCGGCGGAGATCCGCAGCATCGCGACGAAGAGCGGCGGCTCGATTGCCACGCCGGGTTCGGTCAGCCGTTTGTTTCAACGCAAAGGACAAATCATCGTGCCGCGCGAAGCAGCGGAGGAGGATGCGCTGATGGAACTGGCGCTGGAAGCCGGCGCAGAGGATTTTAAGGCGGAGACGCAGGGCTATGAAATTCTCACCGAACCGGCGCAATTCGAGGCGGTTCACAAACAACTCGAAGTGAAAGGCATCAAGTGCGATGCGGCGGCAGTCACGTCCCTGTCCACGGTGACAGTGCCATTGACCGGGGAATCCAACATGGCGGCAGTGAACCGCCTGATCGAGGCGTTGGAGGAACACGACGACGTGAAGGAAGTGTATTCCAACGCGGAGTTTGCCGACGCAGGAGTGAACGCTTGAGAACCGGGCGATTCTGATGAAGTGCTGGCTTTTATCATTTGACGGAGCGGCAACCAGGCCGGTGCGTCGAACATGAAGACGCTGGACGCTGATTCTCTGCTGCCACGCTTGCTCGCCCGTCTGGCGCGAGCCGTTTACCGGTATCCGCGCTGGTTCTTCTATCCACAGGCGGTGTTGTTCGTGGTGTGCGTGTTTTACGCCTTGCCCAAGCCGCTTGGTTATCTGGAGTTCGACACGGATCGGAACAATCTGGTTGGCCCGAACCAGAAGTACCACCAGAACTTTCTTCGCTTCAAAGATGAATTCCCGGCTCAGGACGATCTGGTCGTCGTCGTCGAGAGTGAAGATCCGGAGAAGAACCGACAGTTTGTCGAGCGGCTGGGCGCCAAACTGGAGGCCGAAACCAATCTCTTTCGCGACGTGTTCTACAAGGGCGACCTGAGAATGATGGGTCGCAAGGCGCTGCTGTTTGTCCCGGAAAACGACCTGGCTGTTTTGCAGCAGACTCTGCGGGACTCCCGGCCATTCATCGAGCAGTTTACCCACGCGACCAATCTGACTTCGCTCTTTGATCTGGTGAATACACAGTTTCGCGCCGCCCGGCGCGAGGGACCGGTCGAAACTGAATCATTGATCAAGGCGCTGCTCGCGCTGGAGCGCATCGTGCATCAGGCCGCCTTAGGCCTGGCCCGGCCCGGCGTGCCGCCATCGCCGGGCGTGACGGCCCTGTTCGATGCCGGCCAGGAGTCGGCGCAGAAGGAGTACATCACCTTCAACGATGGGCAAATGTATCTCGTCTCGGCGCACGCGCCGCGCGCAGAATTGAACACCGCCGCGGTGGAGCGTATGCGGGAATTGCTGGAGCAGACCCGGGGCGAAGTGCCCGGCCTCAACGTCGGCTTGACGGGCGAACCGGTGCTGGAACATGACGAAATGCTTCAATCCCAGCAGGACACGACGCTGGCAAGCATCGTGGCGCTCGGACTCTGCGCCCTGATTTTCATTTATGGCTATCAGGAAAGTGGTCGTCCGATCAAGGCGACCATCTGCCTGATTGTCGGCCTGGCCTACACGCTGGCATTTGCCACCGCCACGGTCGGGCATTTGAACATTCTGACCATCACCTTTGTGCCGATGCTCATCGGGTTGTGCATTGATTTCGGAGTGCATCTGGTGACGCGTTACGAGGAGGAATTGCGTCACGGTCGCAGTGAAGAGGAAGCGCTGACCACGGCGATGGTGTTTACGGGTCAGGGCATCTTCACGGGGGCGTTCACCACGGCGGGGGCGTTTCTGGCCATGACGCTTACCAATTTCCGGGGCATCCAGGAGATGGGCGTGATCTGCGGCGGGGGCCTGTTGATTTGTCTGCTGCCGATGATGACCCTGCTGCCGGTGCTCTTGCTGCGAGGACGGCAGAATGTCATTGACCATCAAATCGGGGACCAACCCAACGTCCGCGCCCGCATTGAGCGGCTTTGGCTGCGCCGGCCGGGGTTCGTCACAGTGCTGTGCCTGATTTCTTGCGGGCTGGCGTTGACGCAGTTCCCCAAAGTGCGGTTCGATTACAACCTGCTCAACATGCAGAGCGCCGGCTTGCCGGCGGTGGAGTTTGAAATGAAGCTCATCCACGCAACCAGTGCCACGCCGCGCTCGGTATTGTTCGGTGCGGTGGTGGCGGATTCACTGGCGGAAGCGGTGGCGCTGGAGGAGAAACTCAAAACCCTGCCGGCGGTGGCTGGCGTGGACTCCATCAGCCTGGTGTTGATAGAAGATCCAAGCAGCAAACTCGCATTGATCGGTGAAATCAAAAACGAGCTCGCCGATTTAAGTTTCCCTCAGCCGGATGTCCGTCCCGTCAACGTGCCAGAATTAAGCCTTTCGCTCTATTCGTTGGGGGGTTATTTGGGTGCGGCGCTCGCCGCCGTGCCGGAGGAGGAAACCACGCCTATCGTGCAACTCCAATCCTTGCGCGAGGCAGTCGAAAGTCTTCGGAAAGACATGCTGCAACTGCCGGACAGTGCGACCAAGCTGGCAGCTTTTCAGCGCGCCTTGTTCAGCGACGTGAGGGCCACATTTGAGGCTTTGCGCAATCAGGACAATAGTGAGCGACTTCGGGTGGAGGATCTTCCACCCGCGCTCCGCAACCGGTTCATAGGGACCACCGGAAAGTTTCTGCTGCAGGTCTATCCACAGAACGACATCTGGCAGCGAGAGAATCAGCGGGAGTTTATTCGTGAACTGCGGGAGGCGCTGGACCCGCACGGGACGAACCATCCCATGATCACCGGAACACCCGTCCAACTTTACGAATACACTTCATTGTTGAAGAGCAGCTACGAGCAGGCAGCCCTGTATGCCTTGCTGGCGATCATGCTTTTGGTGTTCATTCATTTTCGCAGCGTGGCTTCGGTGCTTCTGGCGTTGGTGCCGGTGGCGGTTGGCGCGATCTGGCTTGGCGGGCTGATGGGGCTCGGAAACATCCCGCTAAATCCAGCCAACATCATGACGCTGCCCCTGGCCATTGGCATCGGGGTTACGAACGGGATTCACATCCTTAATCGGTTTGCTGAGGAGCAGCAACCCGGCATTCTGGCCAAGAGTACCGGCAAGGCGGTGTTGGTGTCGGGGTTGACGACCATCGCCGGTTTCGGGAGTCTGGTTCTCGCCGAACATCAGGGGATCCAAAGTCTCGGTTATGTAATGGCCATGGCGGTGGCGACGTGCATGATTGCCGGGTTGACGTTTCTTCCTGCCTTGCTGAATCTGATGTCGCGGCGTGGACTCCCGACAAAACAACCCAGTGCCGACAATGCATGATCGACACTGGGTCGGGAGGAACCGAGGTGAAAACCTCAAGTACGAGAGGAATGTAATTGAACCTTTATCAAAGTCAAACCCTATGTTTAGGGTGTCCCACAGTCGTTCATTTGCCTTCGATAACGTTACCGCGCCAAAGGATTAGCCCCTCGTGATCTCACTTCGACATGGTTCCTATCCCGATGATTTGAGGCCGGAATTCCTGCTGGTTTCAATCCGCTGGTTGCTGTTCGCTGCGGCACTGTTGGCCTGTAGCTCTGAGGTCAGGGTTTCTGGCAATGAACTCTGGAACGCCGGATTCTTGTACGATCATTTTCCCCTGACAAAGGAAGCCGGTTGGCGCACCGAAGCAATCGGCCCGCTGTTCTACCATCAAATGCGTGAGGCGGATCGGATGGTGGCTCTGCCGCCATTGTTTTCTGATACGCGCGGGGTGGAAACTGATTTTCACGAGTTTGACCTTCTCTACCCGTTGATGACGTACGACCGTTTCGGCAGCGAGTATCGCTGGCAGTTATTCCAGGTCCTGAGTATTGCAGGTGGCCAGACGCAGGACGAGATTGCCAAATCCCGGTTCACGGTGTTCCCCATCTACTTCCAGCAACGTTCACCCGATCCGGCGCTGAATTACACGGCGCTGCTGCCGGTCTATGGGCATCTCAAGAACCGACTGTTTCGCAGCGAAATTGATTTCGTGCTCTGGCCGCTCTATGTGAAGTCGGTCCGGCGCACGGCGGCCAGTCCGCTCCCGGACGCAATGGCCGCCGCACTTTCCGGCCAATTCCTGAACCCCCAACCGGGAGACGTCACTACTTACAACTACTTATATCCCATTTTTCACCTGCGCTATGGCGACGGATTGAAAGGGTGGCAGTTCTGGCCGCTGGTGGGCCATGAGCACAAGGAGGTGACCACTTTTACGAACACATGGGGCGACGAACAAATGATTCCAGGCCACGACAAGTGGCTGGCGCTCTGGCCGCTGTTCGCGCATCAAGAGCGCGGAATTGGCACGGATAACCCGGAGCGGCAGCAGTTCTTGCTGCCCTTCTACAATTACCTCCGTTCTCCGCGCCGCGATTTCACCTCCTACCTCTGGCCGTTTGGCCTGACCATCACTGAGGACCGGGAGAAAAAATACCGCGAAGTCGGTGCGCCGTGGCCATTCATCGTGTTCGCCCGCGGCGAAGGGAAGACCGTTTCGCGAGTCTGGCCCTTCTTCAGCCAGGCGCAGACCGACTCGCTGCAAAGCGATTTCTTCCTGTGGCCATTGTACAAATACAACCGCCGGCACGTCGGCGCATGGGATCGCGACCGCACCCGCATTTTGTTCATCCTTTTCTCCGACGTAAACGAGCAAAACTTTGAAACGGGCAGAACGCGCCAGCGCACCGACCTGTGGCCGCTCTTCATCTGGCAGCAGGAATTTGACGGCAGCCGCCGCCTGCAAATTCTCGCCCCCCTCGAACCCGTTCTGCCCAACCGCAAGAGCATTGAACGCAATTGGTCGCCGCTTTGGTCGCTGTGGCGCGCGGAGCAGAATCCGCAAGCCGGTACCGCCAGCCAGTCGCTGCTGTGGAATCTCTACCGTCGCGAATCCACTCCCGCGACCAGAAAGTGCTCGCTCCTTTTCGGGCTTTTCCAGTATGAATCCAACGTAGCAACCCGGCGCTGGCGCGTGTTCTATGTTCCTTTCGGCAGCCAGAAGCAAGCACCGCTGGCCGGCGCGGATTAAAGTTGGCTGCAAGGCGATATGTTTCAAAACATCGGAGAAATGGTTTTGCTCTTCTGGCGCACGTTGCTGGCGTTGCCGCTGACGTGGCGCCAGCGGCAGAAGGTGTTTGACCAGTTTTTCGAGATTGGCAACGCCAGCTTGCTCATGGTGTGCGTGCTTTCGTTCTTCATCGGTGGTGTGCTGGCGCTGCAAACCGGTCCTGTGCTCGTCGAACGCGGTCTGGCCGGGGCCGTGGGCGGCCTGGTCGGGATTTCCATGGCCAAGGAATTGGCCCCGGTGATGATGGCCATCCTCATCGCCGGCCGCATCGGGTCCGCCATGGCGGCGGAAATCGGTTCCATGCGCGTGTATCAGGAGATTGACGCGCTGCGGACCATGAACATCAACCCGGTCCACTATCTCGTGCTACCGCGCGTTGTAGCCATCGCCTTCGCGTTGCCCATGCTCGTGGTGTTCGCCATCCTGGTGGGCTGGCTGGGCGGCGCGCTGGTGGCGTTTGCCAACGAGCGCATCGTGGTTTCGTTTGGCGCGTTTTTTGGCAACTTGAGCGAAGTCGTGGATGCCGCGGATGTGGCCAACGGCGTGTTCAAGGCGTTCTGTTTCGCGCTCATCGTAGGCGTGGTTTCGTGTCATCAGGGCCTGGTGACTATCGGCGGACCGCGCGGAATTGGCCGCTCCGTCACCAAGGCAGTCGTCAATTCCATCGTCCTGATCGTGATTTTTGACTACGTCTTGACCAGCATTTTACTGAGGTAATGAACGCGCCGCAAAACCCACTCCAGGGCGTCGGCCTGCAAGTGCGCGGCTTGCGCAAGCGGTTCGGCGCGCAAGAAGTGCTCCGGGGTGTGGATTTCGAGATCAATCCCGGCGAAGTCTTTGTCCTCATGGGGCCGAGCGGCAGCGGCAAGAGCGTTCTGCTCCGTCACCTCATCGGCCTCGAGAAACCCGACGAAGGCGAAATCTTCATCAACAACGAACCCCTGAATGCCGACGGCATCATGAGCCGCTACCGCATGGCCATGGTGTTTCAATCCGGCGCCTTGCTCAACTCGCTCACCGTTGGAGAGAACATCGGCCTCTACCTCAGCGAACACCGGCTCAAGCCACCGGAAGAAATTGCGCGCATTGTGACGGAAAAGCTCGAAGTTGTCGGCCTCGAGGGCATCGAACGTAAAATGCCCAACGAACTTTCCGGGGGCATGAAAAAGCGCGCCGCCATCGCTCGCGCCCTGGTTATTGATCCACAATTGATCCTCTACGACGAGCCCACGAGTGAACTCGACCCGCTTTCCGCCGTCGTCATTGGCGAGGAAATTCTCAGACTCAAAGAGCGCATCCACGTCACGTCGCTGGTGGTTTCGCACGACCGCGATCTCGCCTTTGGAGTGGCCGACCGCATGGCGGTCATCAATGAGGGTCGGATTATCGCCATCGGCACGCCCGAGGAGATCAAAGCCCGGCCTGATCCGGTGATCCAAAGGTTTTTGCAGGCAGACTTCAAACCGAATCATCGCAACTCCCCATGAAAAACACACTTGAAACCCGCCTGGGACTGTTCGTGGCTCTGGCCGCCTTCGCCGCCTTCGTCATCATCAACACCGTCGGTGGTTTCGACCGCTTCCGGAAGGGCCATCAAGTCCAGGCGCTCTTCGACAGCGTCCAGGAACTCAAAGTCGGCGATCGCGTGAAAATGGCTGGCGTCGAAATTGGCCGGGTCGAAGGCATCACGCTGATAACCAACAAGGTGAAAGTCACCATGAAGCTCAATACCGATGCGGTGGTAAAGACCGACAGCACCGCCATCATCAAGTTCGCCGGGTTGATGGGTCAGAATTTTGTCTCGATTGACTTCGGGTCGTCCGACGCGCCGGTCGCCACCGGTGACACCCTGCTTCAGAGCATCGAGCAGCCGGACTTCAGCGCCATCATGCAGAAGCTCGACAGCGTTGCGACCGGCGTCGAGAACCTTACCAAAAGTTTTTCCGGCGACAGCATTGGCAATCTCCTCGGGCCGTTCACCGACTTCCTGAAGCAAAACTCCGAACCGCTCTCTGAAACCATCGCGAATATACGCGATGCTTCGGCCCAGATTGCCGCGGGGCAGGGGACCGTGGGCAAGCTGATCTACGACGACGCCCTCCATAACACCGCGCTCAACACCGTCTCAAACCTTCAAGTCACCAGCGACGAAATAAAACTGGCCATTGCCGAGGCGCGCAAGGTTGTGGACGGCGTCAATGCCGGTGAAGGTTCGCTTGGCAAGCTGGTGAAGGACGAGAAGCTTTACGCCGAAACCACTACTTCGATGACGAACCTCCGGGAAATCCTGGAGAAGATCAACCAGGGCCAGGGAACAGTAGGCAAACTCGTCAACGAACCCGAATTCTACAAGAACGCCAAGCTGACCTTGCAAAAACTCGACAAGGCCACCGAAGGTCTCGAAGACCAGGGGCCGCTCAGCGTGATCGGCATTCTCGCCAATGGATTGTTTTAGTTTTCAATTTTTGGAGCGCGGCTGTGCGCGAAGCGTCCGCCGTAGCACGCCGTCTTTACGAGTTTCAGCCTCTTCACGGTACGTTGTGGCTGTGTGCAAAACGGAGTTTTGACAACCACTTCTAACCAGCTTTGGAGGACGCAAGCTGGCGGGCCTGCGCGATGATTTTTTCAAGATTAACGCCCAATGCCCCAGTAATTCGGAGTAACGTTTCCAGCGTGGGATTCCGTAATTCTTGTTCAACAAAAGTAATGGTTTGGCGGGACAATCCGGCCTTTTGAGCCGCGGAATTCAGGGAGGCGCCCTGCCGCTCGCGTTCCTCTTTCAAAAGCCGGGCGACTTCTGAGCAGATGAGATCGTAATCTTTTTTGACCGCCACTCCGCAGGCTTACAGCAAAAAAACGTTGACAAGTGATGCTACACTTGTAGCATCAGGTCCCGTCTGGAGGGTATTGGTAGTCGAGGCGTGCCGAATCAGGGTTGTAATAGGGAAAACTCACTCTGCCGCAGGATCAAACAATGAAAACGATCAGAATTTTCTGGCTGGCGTTTGGTGTCATCGCAGCCTTCTCATTTCTTCAGTCTTCGCTGGCTGCACCGCGGCATCCTGTGCCGCCGTGGCCGCAGGCCAGTCTTACCACCTTCAGTTGGGACCGCCCGTTCTGGCATGCTCCGATGCGCTCCGTGGCCGTCGGCGAAGAGGCCGCGTTCTTTGCCGAGAGTTGGAGCGGTTATGCACTGGTGCGGGACAGTCTGACCACGGTTTCTCCGGTGGTCATTCCCGTGGGCGGAGGCGAGCGGCCCAATTTGGCGTTGTCACACGGCGCGATTCGTTTCTGGCTGTCGCCGACGTGGACGGGCGCCACGGAGAAGGGCGGCCAAGGTCCGGGTCATCATGCGCGCCTGCTCGAACTGGTGAACTGGAGCGGCAAAGCGCCGGAGACTCGTTGGTCGCTGTATCTCTCGCCCGATGGCAGCACGCTTTATTTCAGCGGACAAGGTCCGTTCGGGGTGACGGATTTCCTGAAGTCGCCGGTGGACTTTCAACCCGGCGAGTGGTGGGCGATCACGGTTTGTTACAGTCCGACGAAATCCGCGTTGTGGTTGAACGATCAGTTGGTGGCGGAGGGCGCGGGTGTGGCCGTGCCGCCGACGTGGGAACAGGAGTCACTGGGGCTGGTGGTGGGGAGCGATGCGTTGGCGCAGGCTGTGGCGGGCGCGCAATTCGAGGAACTGACGACGTTCAATTACTGGCCCGACGCCGCGCAACAGGCGTTCTACTATCGGGCGGCGAGCCGACGGGCGTTGCTGGGACCTATCGGCACGGCCGAAGAGGAGGCAGCCAAAGAGTCGTTCCTGGCCGCGTTGCGTGATTCCGGTGGCCCGCCGATGCCGGGGGAGGGCGAAGGCGCGGGCGAGGACGGCGGCGGCATGGAGCCGATGGGTTATGATTATCCCAGCAACGCGTTGTGGTTGGAGATCACGGTGGTGACGAACGGTCTGGCCCAGCTCATCGTGCATGGCACGGTGGAGGACACAGCCTACGAGGTGTTGAGCCGGGAAAAGTTGACGAACACGGCCTGGGCTTCGGAAGGGATCGTGATTGGCGCGGCCGGACAAGACTGGACGCCGACGGCGGTCGCCGTGTTGGCGCGGACGAACGCGTTGTTTCTATGGGCGCGATCATGGGCGGATACGGACGGCGACGGATTGCCGGATTGGTGGGAAATGGAACATGGCTTGGACCCGCACAATCCGGACACCGGCGACACAGGGGTAAGCGATGGTTACAAAGACGGTGACAACGACGGGTGGACCAATTTGCAGGAGTATCAGAACGGCACGAGCCCGAATTCATTTGATACGCCGCCGGCGCCGCAAGCATTGACCGTGACGCTGATTGCGGGCGGAGCGCACGCAAACTTGCACTGGCCACCCGCCGCGGGACCGGTGACGGGTTACACGATTGAGCGATCGTTTACCAATGTCACCGCGCAGGTTTCCGGTTCGACCACGTACTTTGCCGACACTGGATACACACTCCCAACGGGGCTGTATTTCACCGTCCCGCGCTACCGACTCCAAGCCCATTATGCGGGCGGGAATTCCCAATGGGGACCATGGACCAGTTCGGCCCAATCGCTGGCACCAGCAGCAGCCATCCTCTCAGGCGGCAGCAGCCAAGTGCTGGTGGTTGCGGCGATGCCCACAGCACCGGAGGCGAGTGCCCTCCGCGCCGGGCAATGGTACACCAGCTACCCCGTGTACTCGATAACCAACGTGAATCTGCCGGTGACCGCCTTCACAAATGGAGTCACTGCCATGCCCGAACCGTTCGCCGCACTCACAAGCACGGGCGCCTGGTATCTACAGTGGGTGTACACAAACGGAGTAGTCGGGGCCGCCATCTCAGTTGGTTCGAACCCCACGATCCCGTTCTGGGATGGACGCGAGCAACTCAAACAAAACCTCGTTTTCCTGCTGCGGGCGGCGACCGTCAATGACAGCTTCGGCTACACCTATGACGACGGCTTCTTTGCCCCATACTTTATCGGCAGCCCGACGGCGTATGCGTACGCCAGCTTCTACGAAGTGGAAAATTATTTCGGGACGCCGGATGCGTATCTGGCGGAGTTCTGGCCTTACGAGGAAAACCACCGCTACCGCAACTTTGCGTTCAGCACAACGAATCTCATTGGCAACGGCCACCTGGCCACCGGGGTGTATTGGGACAGCAGCTACGGCCCCACGTTGGACTATGCGCCGGCGTACCAATTCAATCCGCCCGGCAGCGTGGGCGCGATTGCCTCGCTGTTGGGGGAATCCGAAACGCGCTGGCTGTATTGGACGGAGTTTCCACCGCTCAGTGCCGGTGTATCCTCAGGCTGGTGGAATGGCGTTGGGGTTTCCTATCAGGAACCTGATTTCTTGATGTCGATTGGCGCGCGAAATCTCTTCGGCCTGCCGTACCAATCCGTAAAGCTGGCCTGGGGAGACAGCGGGGCGGACACAGCCACACTCAACGCCGGCGGAAGCACGACCGCTTATGACGGGTTGCTCTACCCCGAAACCGCGCCACCGGTGTTTCAAACCGTGGACTATTATTTTGGGCGGCCGTGGATTGACTGGCTACCGGGACATGACGGCTTTTCGCCGGCCAACCCCAGCCCGCTACTTGTGACCTCCGTGGGAGACGCTTGGTTTCAAGTGGCCGGTTACGCCAAGCTGGCCCTCACCAACGGCTACACCAACAAATTCGGATATCTGGGCCAATACTTCGACACGGCGCTCAAAATGACCAATGGCGTGGCCACCACGAACCAGACCGGCATCCTCTCGCCTTATGGCGAGTTCTTCCCCACCGAACCCGGCCCTGCTGCCTTGGTGACCATGCCCGATCTGGACACGGGCGAACGCGGCACTGGCGTGGTCCATGTCATCAAGCTACAGTTGGACGTAAACCACGATGGTGTCATGGACTTGACCTTTGGCGGACCGGATAACACCTCCGCCGCCAGACCCTTTGTTTTCTGGGTCAACAACGATCACGACACCTGGAACGGAAAGGATTTGGATGTGCCGCAAAAACCGAACTATGCTAACAACGTCATTGACGGCGTGCGCGACTTGGAAGACTTCGCGCGGTTGTGGCTTGTGGGGCTGCCGCCGCTTCCGGGGGCCAGCGGCTACGAAGTGCGCTTGAGTTGGCGCAACACGACCGGCACACCTGCCATCAAAATCTACCAGCATTGCGAAGCGGACGGCGGCCTTGGTTACTTGACCGACACCCAAGCGGCGGCCTTGCAGGCGGACTATGTGGTAGGCGGTGGATCGAGCAATGGATGCGGGATTGCGTTGGGAACGGTCGGCGCCACACCGTTTACGTTTGCCCAATGGGAAATGCCTTTGAGTCCCAACCACTACCTCCTGTTTGAGGGCGCGGGCATGGGCAAAGGCGAACTGGTGCTGACGATTGCGCGTGATTCCGAAACGCTGGCCGAAACCTCGGCGTGGTTTGATTTGAGGAATGTAGATGACTTGTTCGAGCACGCACACATTAAAGACGTAATTACAGCATTCCCTGCCATGCGTACCAACAGTACCAGCACGAGCACCTTCAAAATTGATAACCAACCGAACACGACAATGGGTGACGCAAAGCAGCACATCGTGCTGGTTCACGGCTGGAATAACAGCCAGTGGCAGTCCGAGAGCTACGCGCAGACGATGTTTAAGCGGCTCTACTGGCAAGGATACCAAGGACGCTTCGCCGCCTTGCGCTGGCCGACACTGACGGGACTACTCACGTACAATCGCAGCGAATACATTGCATTCCGCTCGGCTGCGGGAGCTTCGGCGTACTTCAATTCACTGCGCACTCGTTTCCCGGATTACTCCATCAACGCTGCCGCTCACAGCATGGGCAACATCGTGATGATGGAGGCTTTGAAGTTGCAGGCGGCATTGGGGTCAAACGCGCTGAACAATTACGTGCTGATGGAGGCCGCTGTGCCGGCGCATTGCTACGATACAAACGCGCCGCTTAACCTCGGCCTTTACATTGCCGAATTGGAGAATCCGACGCCCAACACGTATCTCGGCTATCCGGGGGCGGTCACGAACGCCTTGCGCGGAAAGATGTTTAACTTTTTCAACACGAACGATCTGGCGCTTGTGGCTTGGGTAGCTAACCAAAACCTTAACAAGCCGACAGGCAGTTTGGGTTATTACATCGTGCCAGACGTTCAGCCCTATTTGTTGCCGAGCACACTGATAACGGACCCGAGAGAAATCATGGCGTTCTGCGCCAGACCGCGCTCTTACGCTATTGGGGCGCAACCGGGAGTCCAAGGAATGATTTTGGGCGATGAAGTTGATTTGCATGTTCAGTTCGGATTCGGTACAGGCGCACCAGACCACAGCGGGCAGTACACCCGAAGTATTCAACAAGTGGGTGATTTTTACTTCATTTTGCGCCAAAAATTTGATGAACAATGAAAAAGAAATATCTCTTCTTAGTTGGAATTGTTCTGGCTGGCGCGTGTGTTTGGTGGTGGCTTTCGTGGAACAAAGCAACGCCTCCAATTGAACTGGCTGACAACGCACCCGTTGAAGCTGGACACGAAGCGCAACCGCCACAGCCAGCGAGGCCAGCGGCAATCCAGACTCAACAGATCCAAAGGCCGACAAATCCGCAAGGTCAGCCAATGTCGGAAGCGGAGTTGGAAGCGTACGGGCGAAGGGCCATTGCTGAACAGAAGGCTCGGAACACAGAAATTGAGCGAATCTGGAAAGCCCAGTTGTCAGCGCCGATCAATTTTTTCGGCAAGGTGGTTGATGAAAATAGTCAGGCAATTGCTGGAGCTATCGTGGAACTCAGTTGGAACGATTTGCCGCCAGAGGAGGAAACACGGGAATACACCGGTGAGAATTTCACTCCCTTCGCCTACATGCACAGTTCCAAAAGCCAGACAACCAGCGATGCACAAGGGCTGTTTTCGCTTGTGGATAAAAAAGGCAAACGGTTATCCGTAAGAGTTAGCAAGGCGGGATATTATTCAACTGCTGATGCGCGGTTACAAACCTTTGAGTATGGCGATCCATTGGTCGGTATTTTTACTCCTGATCCGGCTAATCCAGTGGTTTTTCACCTGAGGAAGAAGGGGGCGGGGGTTGATTTGGTCACTTCGCAATATGGAGTGTCACCTTTACTGGAAGTCAAAGCGCCACGTGACGGAACACCTGTTCAAGTGGACATGTTTGAGCGTAAGAGCGGACAGGGGCCGCTGACGATCAGTCAGACCAAACCGCCGTACGAAAGTTGGAAGCAAGCGACGAATTGGATATTTCGAATGGAAATACCCGGTGGCGGATTTGTGGAACATAACGACGAATTTCCTTTTGAAGCACCTGAGGGCGGCTATCAGGCCATTCTGGAATTCAGTTTTCAAAAGGACACACCTGATTGGAAGATCAATTTGCGGAAAGACTTCTACATTAAATCTGGCAACCCACCGCGTTACGGGCGATTGCACCTTGAAACTTCGATCATGATGAGCGGCGCACGCCTCACGTACGCCATCAATCCCGACGGCTCGCGCAACCTTGAACCCAAGTAGCGGATGGACGAGCCGGAGCACTCCAAGCCAAAACGCGAGCCGCTTTACAAACGTCTTGGCGCGTTGCTATGGCGTGAACGGCGCACCTGTCTTTGGTCTGCAATCGTCGGAACATTGTTAGGCATCGTGGCGGTGATTTGGTTCCGTCATAAACTTCTGACCCTCGCGATTGCGTTGCTTGCTGGCTTGAGTCGTGGCTGTCAGGCGATGCTGGACGATCTGAAAGAGTTGCACTGACGTTGTGCGGTTCGCTGGCGCTCAGAGTGAAAGTCAGTTCGCGCGTTGTTCGCAACTCACTGTGCGTTCAGGCGAATTGGATGCGCGCTTCCCATCGAATGGTTTTCTTTGTTGGCGGTGGTTGGGCGCGCACGCGGAGCCGGACGCTCGTGCTGCGGTGCTAACGCACCTTGCACCGGGCCGCCTTCCTGGGTTGTCGGAAGTCACTCTCGGCGGCCCTCTCGCTACAGCGCGCGCGCATCGGGCGTCGCACCACGCTCGAACGTCGCGGCGCAAGCGGGCCTCCCTTTGGTTGGAATCCCCGGCTTGTCCGAACGCGTTAAACGGCTGGAATTGCTGGCTGCCGAGTCTTCGGCCCGGCCCTCCCGGATTACGACTATCTTTAGCTTGCTCGCATTGACCGTGCTTGTTTCTGGATTTGCTGTATGGGCGCTGAAACGCAGGGCAACGAGCCGGCGTGATGGCAACCTGCCGGCACCAAGGGGGCGACCATAAATCACTCAAAGCGCAAGTAGATCGCTTTCAAATACTCCGCCTCCTTGAACGTGGCGGGATGATCCGGTGCGTGACGGGTGGTACGCAGTTCCTGAAATTTCTGACCCGATGTTACCGCCGCCTGACGCACGACGCGGAAGAATTCATCTGCCGTGACCTGTGCCGAACACGAGCACGCCACCAGGATACCGTCGGCGGCCAAATGCGACATCCCTGATCGCGCCAGTTTGGTGTATGCCCGGATTGCGCCCGCCCGCTCTGTCGCGCGCTTCGCCAGGGAAGGCGGATCGAGCACGATGAGATCGAACTTCCGCCCCGTATTTCCGGCCAACCAGTCAAATGCGTCGGCCTGCACGAGTTCATGCCGGCAGTTGGCGACGGCGGGTATGTTGTTATTGAGGCTGAAATTCCTTTTCGCGGCGGCGAGTGCGTGGGCGCTGATATCCAGGTCGGTGACCGACGTTGCCCCGCCGCGCGCCGCGTAGAGCGAAAAGCCGCCGGAGAAACTGAAGGCGTTCAACACAGTGCGCCCGCGCGCGAGTGTTTCCACAATTCGCCGGTTCTCTCGTTGATCCAAAAAGAAACCCGTCTTCTGACCGCGCCGGACCTCGGCCTCGAAGCGCAGCCCGCTTTCAAGAAACACCTGGCCGGCCTCCGGCTTGTTGCTAGGCACGACCATTCCGTCTTCCAGTTTTGCTCGCGCCGCCTCGGGACCGATGTTCCGACTCAACCGCAACACGAGCCGCTCCGGATTCAAGCGCGCCTGGATGAGTTCACGTGTCGCTTCCCACCGCGCCAGCCAGGCCGCCGTATAAACCTTCAACACCAACGTCGTGTCGTAGCGATCCATTACCAGGCCCGGCCAGCCGTCGCTCTCGCCATTGATGAGCCGATAGCCCGTCGTCAGCGCGTCGAACAAACCGTCCCGCCGCCGCACTGCGGCTGCCAATCGCTCCTCCCAGAACGCCGTGTCAATGGGGCGCGGTTTACCCGTATGCACTACGCGCACGCGAATGGGCGAACGCGGATCAAACAGACCGACGGCCAGAAACTTGTTTTTGCGATCGTAGATCACCGCGAGTTCTCCCGCCAGGCCGTCCCGGTTCTGCGTGCGCACACTGTCGGCAAACACCCACGGATGGCCCCCGCGGATGTGACTCTCCGCCGCCGCTGTGAGGCGCAGACGCAACGCGGTAGCTTTGCAGCTCGCTGCACACCGTGATTTCACGGTTGAGGTGTGTTGCATTTCAGCCTTTACCGTTTCTTTCGCGATTGCACCCATCGTTCACGCACGTTCGGTTTAGCAGGTCTGGTGTTCCCGCGCGATCACACGCGTATCGGCAGGGCCAGTTTGCTGCCGCTGGCGCACACCCTGACCTGCTTTGAGCGAAATGGAGAGCAGATTCGATAATCCTCCAAGCGCGGAATTGCGGAACAGTTTGGGGGGTTAAAGAGTGCGGAAATGTTTTCCACGACACACGGTACATGCGTAGAGTGGCGTCATGCTCAAAATTGTGGCGGCGGCGTTCGTGTTTCTTGGCGGATTCGCGATCATGGTGCTGGAGATTGCCGGAGCGCGGTATCTGGCCAAAGATTTCGGCGGGTCCTTTTACATCTGGATCAGCCAGATTGGCGTGATCTTGATCGCGCTGGCACTGGGCTATGCCATTGGCGGCGCGCTGGCGGATCGCTTCAAGCGGGCGGCATTTCTCGCGCCGCCCCTGGCGGTTGCCGGGTTGTTCACTCTGCTCATCCCAAACTTCACCCCGCCACTGCTCAAAGCCATCGTGATGCGACATCCGCTGGACCGGGAGATTCCGGCCTTCTGGCAAAAACTGGATCCGGCGCTGGGCAGCACGTTGGTGTTCTTCCTGCCGTGCTTCGTGCTGGCGATTCTCTCGCCGTACATGATCCGTCTGGCCGCGCGGCAACTCGAACAAGTGGGAACCATCAGCGGATTGATTTATGCGTGCAGCACCGTCGGCAGCATCTTCGGCGTCTTCGTGTCGGGCTACGTGCTGATTGATTTGCTGGGCCTGTCAGCCATCTTTCGGGCGACCGGTGGACTGATTCTACTGCTCGCGGCGGTGAGCTTGCTGATGGACCGCTGGATGGGCAAAGCCCTCGAACCGCCAAAAAGTTGAAACCTGGCATGGCCAGCCGCCGCCGAAACGTTACCCTGCCCCCTGTCATGAAGAAATTCTGTCTGAAGATCGCCCTGTTTCTGGCGGCGTTTTCGGTTTGTGCCGGACCCCTCCCAGCCGCAGTGGTTTTTGAAGCTCATTCGCCCTATCACCACGTCCAGGTGCTCGATGAGCGCGGCACCCGCACGTTGAGTTTTAACGGGACGCAGGAAACGCGCATGTCGCTGACCGATCCGTTGCAGGGCCATTTCGAGTACACCGAATTCTTCCATGTTCCGTGGGTGTGGAATCGGGATATCAAGCGAGTGCTGGCGCTGGGACTTGGCGGTGGGAGCATTCAGCGGGCATACCAGCACTACTACACCAACGTAATGCTCGAGTCCGTGGAAATGGACCCGGTGGTCATCCAAGTGGCGAAGGAATATTTTCACGTGAAGGAGTCCCCCACCCACAAGATTCACCATCATGACGGCCGGACGTTTCTCCAACGTGGCAGGGAGGCGTATGACGTCATTCTCGTGGATGCGTACACCAGTTCGCGCTACGGGTCGTCCATTCCGCCGCATCTGGTCACGCGGGAGTTTTTCGCCCAAGCCAGCGTGCGGTTAAGCACGAACGGCGTGCTGGCCTACAATGTGATCGGGCAGTTGCAGGGCGGCCGGGCGGATATCATCGGCGCGCTGTACCGCACGATGAAGGAAGTTTTCCCGCACGTGTATCTGTTTCCAGCCAGCTCAAGTTTGAACGTGGTAATGGTGGCCACGAAATCGGCCGCGCCCTACGATTATGCCCGCGTTCAACGGGACGGGGCGGAATTGATTCGCAGCGGCAAGGTGAAGCTCCCCACTTTCGCCACGCGCTTGCGGGCGTTTCAAGACGCGCCGCCGCGCAACGCGGCCATTTCACCCGTGCTGACCGACGACCGCGCGCCGGTGGAGAGCCTCATGCGGGGCACGGGATTCTCCAACTGAGAAATCGCGCCGCGCAAACGCCGACTCATCCGCCGATACCGGCGTATTCCTCGTCCACCTTGAGGTCCATGCCCATGAGCACATATCCGTGCGGCACAGCTTTCATGTCCAGGACGTAGTCGTCGAGGCGCATGAGGTGGTGAAAACCCAGGTCTTCCAGCGCGCGGATGGCGACCTTGCGCTCGGCGTTTAATTCGGCTTCCAGTTTGCGCAAACCGGCGTACCGGGCGACTTCGACCAGTTGCGCGACCAGGATTTTGGCCACATCCCGCCCACGGTATTGGGGATGGGTCAGCACGGTGATCAAGCCGATGTGCCGTTTCCAGCCGCCGCCGCGCTGGTGGAGCGTGGCTTCGCCGATGATTTTCTGTCCGTGCAGCATCAGCAGCGGCAGATTGCGCTCGAAGTCGGGCTGACGGCACCACTGCCGGAACAGCGTGCGATCTGTGATGGGTTGTTTGATAAACAGGCGTTCCTCCTCCGGCACGGAGAGGAAGAACTTTTGCAGGCGAATATCATCGCGCCGCTGCAGGGGCCGCACGACAGTTTCGGTGCCGTCACGGAGTTTCAAGTGTATGGGATATTTATCCAGCGCGTCTTCCAGTAACATAGTTGCCCTCAGTTTTCGTTTGATTTACCCAAGACTCTCCGGTGCGAGCAGCTTCAATTCCCTCAAAGCCGGCCGGCGGTGTAATCCTGGTAGCGTTCGGCCACCCGGCCGGATTTCACGTCACCTTTGTGAATCAACACACCCACCCGGGTTGCTATGGATTCGCCTTGTTTGAGCGTGAAAGGTTTGCCGCTTCTGGCCTCCACGCGGCGCGGGCCGATGCAGCCGTAATCCCGCGTGAGCCAGGTGTGCGGATGATCGTTGGCCGGATGGCTGAACATCGCCAGACCTTCCGCGTCCGCAGCGCCCGTGCGCGAAAAATCCAGCCACTTGGCCGGCTTCAAATTTGTTTCGGCCTGGCCGGTTTGACCTTCGGAATTGACGATGATACCGCCACCGGTGGTATTGAAATCATCGTTCAAGCGAATGAACGGCCAGGCGTAATGGACTGCGTCGCTGCGAAACGTCACCTCCCCATGGCTCGCCGTCAATTTGAAGCGCAGATCCAGAAAATACTCGCCAGCTCCCAGCGCCACGATGCGGAGGTCGCGCGCCTCGTCGAGGACGGGGATTTTGCCTTCGTCCATTTCCCACAGGAGTTTCATGCCGATGGCGGCTTCTTGAGTCCCGCTGCTCTGCGGAGTGAAATCAACGTGCCGGACCCGGTCACGGAAGGGTGGTTGGGGTTTCTTGCGATCACCAACGCCGCTGTACAACGCATTATAGAAAGATGCCTGCCGCTGGCCGGCCAGTTGCACAGTGTCAGCAAACCAAAATGACCGATGGTGCGGAAAGGGTTCGGTTTGTTGCACGGTCATGGATTTGCCGCTTGGGCTGCGAACCGGATAGAAGTGCGGCAGGTCAACTTCTTTGCCGTAGCAATAGACCAACGCCTCTTGGCCGCTGATCAATATCTGCAACTGCCCTTTCTCGTCGTTGCGCTTGAATTCAACGGCTTTCGCCGGCTCGGCCGACCACGCGATGGACACGGATCCACAAATAAACGCAATCGCCAGCAAAGCGCCACCGCTCTGCAAGGTTCGAGTCGCTCTGGAACAGGGTTCCATCGTGGCTTGCCTTTGTCCTCAGATTTTGCCGGAGAAGTCCCAGGGTTTGCGCCGTTCGCGGTCAAGGTATTGGTTCGCGTCCTTGTCGCCAACGAACTCCTCTTTGACCGGATCCCAACGCAACTTACGACCGGCCCAGCGTGCGATATTGCCCAGGTGGCAGACCGTGGCCGAACGATGGCCCGTTTCGACGTCGGCCACCGGTTTGGCGCGCGTTTTGATGCAATCGAGCCAGTTCTTCATGTGGTTGTCGTTGAAGTCGGAAGGCCGTTTGCGCAACGCGTCAATGGCCAGCTCCTCGGGGTCGGATTCACAGACGCCGCGGTGGATGGTGACCTTGCCTTTTTCGCCGAAGAAAATCGCGCCGCCCATGCTCGCTCCGCCCGGTTCCATGACCACGCCGTTCGCGTAGCGGAAGAACACTTTCGGCTCCTGGCAGATTTTATCGCCGCGCACCTTGCTTTCAGGTTGCGTGTAGGTGGGCGGATCATACTTCGGGCCTTCGGTCCAGATTTCCACCGGGCCGCTTTCGTCCATGCCCAGCGCACATTGCACCTGGTCGTAACCGTGGGCGCCCCAGCCGGTCATTTCGCCGCCGGAGTATGGGCGGAAGGAGAGCCAGCCCGGATTCGCGCGCGGCAGGTAAAGGTCCTGGTGATAAGGCACGGGTTCAACCGGACCGCACCACATGTCCCAGTCGAGTTCCGCGGGCACGGGTTGCGCGGACAGGCGGCCTTCCCACGGACTTGGGTAATTGTGTGCGATAACCCGGGTAACTTTGCCGATGCCCCCGGAGCGAATCAGATTGCAGCCCGTGTAGTTCTGCCAGGTGGAACGTTGCTGGCTGCCCACTTGAAATACTCTTTTATACTTCCGCGCCGCCTGCGTGATCCAGCGTCCTTCGCGGATCGTGAGCGTCATGGGTTTCTCCGCATACACGTCCTTCTCCGCCTGACACGCCTGCACGCAGATCAACAGCCGCCAATGTTCCGGCGTTGCGGTGATAATGGCGTCCACGTCCTTGCGCTCCAGCAAACGACGATAGTCCTGGAACGGAACAGCGTTGTGTTTCGCGGCGGATTCGCGGGCGCGTTTCATATTCACATCGGCCACGGCGACATAGCGGGCGACGGGGAGTCGCATAATCTGCTGCAATAGTCCGCTCGCCTGCCGGCCAATGCCGATGATGCCAATGCCGATGCGGTCATTGGCGCCGGGCCGGCCAGCCGCCGCCAGCACGCCGGTGGGCAGGATTTGCGGCAGGGTAGTGCCCGCGAGCAGCAGGGCGCTGTTCTTCAAGAAACTTCGGCGTGAAAAGCCGGTTGATCCGATGGTGAATTCCTTGTTCGTTTTCATAGCAATAATGGTCGCCCGAAATTGGCCCCGACTTCGACGCCAGTTTGCGCCGGTGAATTCGGGATTCCAAGCAATAAATTATTGCCAATCTCGCCTGGAAAAGCTTGCCAGCCAAACTCTGCGTTCGACGGCTGGCAGAATCCACCATAACCTCCCGCACTGTGCAAGCGGCATGAGCCAACCTCCCACAACTTCCGCCGTCGAGAACACGCGCTCGGCCGTCAGCGAATTGCGCGTGGCCGGCATGACCTGCAACAACTGCGCCCGGCATGTGACCGAAGCCCTCCAGAGCGTCCCCGGGGTGCGTAGCGCATCCGTTTTGCTCGACGCCGAACGCGCATCGGTACGCTGGACCGCCGGCACCGCGCCCGATATCGCGTCTTTGCTGGAGGCCGTCAAGCAGGCGGGTTTTGCAGCCAGAGTCATTGAAGCGGCCTCTGGGCGTGACGAAAAGGAGGCACACGCCGGCTGGCATTTGAATTTGTGGCTTGGCGTAATTGCCACCCTCCCCTTGATGGCTGGCGAATGGATTTTCAGTCTTGGGCTGAAGCCTTGGTTTCAGTGGTTTTCCTTTGCGCTGGCCGGCGTGGTGCAGGTGGTCGCGGGAGCGCAGTTCTATCGCGGCGCGTGGCGGCAACTCAAACTCGGTCGCTCAAACATGGATACACTGGTCGCGCTTGGTTCGAGCACCGCCTTCGGCTACAGCACTTGGGCCTTGTTGAGCGGGCAAGGCGGCCACGTTTACTTCATGGAGGCGGCGGCCATCATCACGCTCATTAGTGTCGGTCACTGGCTTGAAGCGCGCGTGAGCGAGCGAGCTTCCGGCGCGCTAAAGTCATTGCTGCAACTCGCCCCGCAGACCGCGCGTCGCCTTGGAACGCCGGTGTCCGACCCGGCTCGCTCCGGCTCGAGCTTCAATCTGCGCGACGCAAAGTTCATCCCGTCCGCCGTCGTGCCGATTGTCGAAAGCGAGGTTCCCGTCGCCGAACTTAACTCCGGAGACCTGCTCGCGTTACGGCCCGGGGACCGGGTACCGGTGGATGGCGTCGTGTTGGAAGGCGATTCCGCGGTGGATGAATCCATGCTCACCGGCGAATCGGTGCCCGTGGATAAATCATCCCAACACAAAGTCTATGCCGGCACGGTGAATGTGAATGGCCGGCTCGTCATGCGCGTGACCGCCACGGGCGAAGCCACCGCGCTGGCCAATATCATTGCCGCAGTCCAGCGCGCCCAGACCAGCCGCGCCAACATCCAGCGCCTGGGCGACCGCGTCAGCAGCGTGTTCGTGCCGGTGGTGGTGCTGGTCGCGATTGCCGCCGGACTTTGGTGGGGATTTGCCCCCGACTCGGCGGACCAGGTTCACAACTGGTTCGCCCGGTTTCTGTGGCCCGCGCATCCGCCGAGAGGGCAGTTTGCCGCCGCGTTCATCATTGCCGCCGCCGTGCTCATCATTGCGTGTCCGTGTGCGATGGGATTGGCCACACCCGCCGCCATCATGGCCGGCGCCAACGCCGCCGCGCGACGGGGCATTTTGATTCGCGACGGTGTGGCGCTGGAGAAAGCGGGCCGCGTCACAGCGGTGATTTTTGACAAGACCGGCACCCTGACCAGCGGCAAACCGGAAGTTGTCAGCATCTCCGAAGTTTATGCGCAACCGGATGAAGAGAGAATGTTGGCTGACCAGGTGAAAGCAACCGCCGCCGCCCTCGCACGGCATTCAACGCATCCACTGAGTCTGGCCGTGGGCAAAGTCGCAACAGCGGAAGCGAGATTCACGGATTGGCAGGAAGTCCGTGGTGCCGGCGTGCAAGGCAGACTCAATCTGCCAGGGGGTGAACCGCAAACGGCCCGGCTCGGTTCCGTACGCTGGCTGCAAGAGATCGGGGTGGACGTGTCGAGCGGAGACAGGTTCATCAGCGAATGGTCGGCCCAGGCGGCAACGATTGTGGGATTCGCGACCGGAACCTCTTTGCGCGTACTGTTCGCTGTGAAAGATGCGCTTAAGCCCGGCGCGGCGAAGGTTGTGGCGCAACTTCAGCGGCAGGGATTAAAGACCCACCTGCTCACGGGAGACAACCCGCTCACCGCATCAACCATCGCCCAACAAATTGGCATCGCCGGAGAGAACGTATTTGCCGAGGTGCGCCCGGAGCAAAAGGCGGAGTTTGTGAAGAGGCTTCAGCAACGCGGCGAGCGGGTCGCTTTCGTGGGGGACGGCATCAATGACGCGCCCGCGCTGGAGCAGGCGGACCTCGGCATCGCCGTGAGCCGGGCGAGCGACGTGGCGCGCGAGGCGGCGGACATCATCTTGCTCAAGTCGGAAATTGAAGCGGTGCCGGAGGCGCTCGGACTGGCGCGGGCCACGTTGCGCACGATTAAACAGAATTTGTTCTGGGCGTTCTTCTACAACGCACTGGGCGTGCCGCTGGCCGCGCTGGGATTTATGAGTCCCGTGCTCTGCGCCGCGGCCATGGGCTTCTCCGATCTGATCGTAATTGGCAATGCCTTGCGCCTGCGGTGGTGGCGGAGTTGATTCAGATTCGGTTACCGGCCGCCAGGACTCGGCGGCGGAACATTATTTCGAACTGATCAGCCGAATTTGCAACGGCCTTCGAGTTTCTTCCAAGCTTCAACTCAAAGGTTTCCTGGCTCTGAATTACGGGGCGGTGGGGCGGGTAAATCTTCGGGAGGCGATCCGTCCCGGGGCGTGCGTCGGCGTTCGGGTGGCGCAGTATCACCGGGGCGGCGCGTCGGACGCTGCCTCATCAATTCCTCGTAGCGCACCCTTTGTTCCGGGGTGAGCAACGCGCGAATCTGCTCCTTCGTTTCCTGCATCTCGCGGCGCAGTTGCGGCGCGAGGCCGTCCCAAAGCTCTTTGTTGCGCTGCTGGCCATCGGCAATGATTTTTCCGATGCGTTCGCGTTGTCCCGGGGTGAGGCGCAGTTCGTGGTTGAGTCGTTGCAGGAACTCCCGCTGCAAACCCTGAGCCTGCGGATTATTCGGATTCGGCAACCGTAGCTCGCGCGAACCGCCAGGAAAGTCGCCGCCGCGGAACTGATTCTCGCGCCGCGTGGAATCCGGCAGACGCTGGGCATCGTGGCTGGTGTAATTGACCAGCAAGCCGCCGGTGACAACCCCGGCAATAAATATTACCAGGGTGGCGAAGACTATTTTCCAGGTGTTCACCAGGCTTCCTCGGAAGAATCCAACGTCGCCATCATTGTCTGCTCAAACACCTGCGCGAAATCGTCGGCGCCGGATTCGGGGGCCGGGGCAAAAAGCGTCCACGCACTCAACGCCATACTGATGGCCACACACGGTGCCGCTGCGCGCCAAAGTGACCGCGCCCATAAGTCGCCGGCATCCGCGACCGCCTCCGCCGGTAATCGCGCCATGATTCGTTTCTCAAACGCATACGGCACCCGGTCAGAGGGCGGCTGGGCGCGGGCGGCGGCGAGCAGTTTTTCTTGGAGTTGCTCCAGCTTCATAAGATCAACGTTTAACTCAGACGCAACCGGCAAATTCGCGGTTACAAATACTTGTCCCTGGCCAGGCGGGCGAGAATTTTTCGCATCTCCGCCCGGGCGCGAAAGGCGCGCACCTTGACCAGCGGTCCGGACCAGCCGGTCAATTCCGAGATTTCCTTCACCGAACGATCCTCGATTTCCAGCAGGGTGATCACCAGCCTTGCGGCCGGCGACATCTGCTCCAGCACGCGTTCGATAAGCTGGCGGGCGGCGTCAGCGTGCTCGTCTGCGGATTCCGGCTGGGCGACAAACCGGTCCAACCAATCGGTTTCCGGCTCGGACAACTCGGAAAAAGTCGTTTCCCGGTTGCGCTGATGGCCGCGCAAGAAGTCATAACAGGTACGCACTGCCAGCCGCATCAGCCAGTGTTCAAACGGAGCGTCGCCGCGGAAGCTGCTCAGTTTGTTGAACGCCTTGAGCCAGACTTCCTGGACGATGTCTTCCACCTCGCTCTCGCGCCGCGCGTAACGGCGCGCGGTGGCAAAGACGCGCGGGGAAAACTTCTGGACCAACGGCTCGAAGCTGGCAGCGTCGCCTTGCAGTACCGCGGCGATCAACTCCGCTTCGGTCCGTTCCATTGGCGCGACTATGCCAAACGAAGGCTTGCGGACAAAGTTAAAAGCCACCGCTGATTCGGCAACGGTGGCATTGGTCAACTCGCAGACTCCACCCCTCATGGCCGCGGCCGCCCAGGTGGGGGCAAATCATGCTCGTCGCGCGGCTCGCGGATTGGACGGTCTCCCGGTCGCGGCCCGTCGCGCCGCAGTTCCTCTCGCCGTTGATCACGTCTTAACTCCGGACGCGCTTCGCCCGTTGCCATGGGTGGCGGGTTCTTGATTCGTTCCATTTGCTCGGCGGAGAGCGGCGGTTTCACTCGGGACAAGGCCCGGCCGCGAAGCACCGCCAGTTCGCCTTCGAGTCGTCCTGCCTCCAAGGCCGCCCGGCGCACCGCATCCTCTTCAAACCTTGGCGACAAGCTCGCGTGCATCAACTCCCGGCGCGCCTCGCGGAGTCTTTGCTCCAGTTCCTGGGTTCGTTCACGCTGATCCAGCATCATCTCGCGCAGCGAAGCGCGCTGGTCCGCAGTCAAGACGCGTTCAAACTGGGGCGCGAACCGGCCTGGTTGAATTCCTGGAGTCGCCCCTGCCGGCGGCCGATCCATTCGCGAAAGGTCACGCGGCATCTCGCGTGTTGATTCGCGCGGCGGTTGGCGCGGCGGTTGGCGGCGTTCCGGCTGGTCACGCGCACGCAGTTCGTCGAGGTTACTGAAGGCATTTTCCATGCGGGTCAAACGCCTCTGTTCTTCCGGGGTAAGGGTGCCAGCGGTTTGTTTTTGGCGAAGCTCCTCCATCATTTCCTGGAATCTTTCCCAACGTTGTTCCGCGACCGGAGGAACACCGCGATCCGGGGGCGAGTCCGCTTGGTTTGCACGCAAGTACGATGGGCCGCCGGTCAGAACCAAGAGTGCCACCGAGCACCAAAGCAAGGAATGAGTTTTCATAGATATCCAATGATTGGGAACGTCAACAAGCTGACGCTCACATCTGGGAAAGACGGCGAAGGCATGGACGTGGTTACACCTTGATTGAGATGCGAAACCACCGACCGGCAGTCAGGCCGTGTTCAGCGGGTGATGCCCACGGCCTTCTCGAAATCGGCGGAGAATCTGGCCAGGGCCGTACTGATTTTGGGCGGTTGCTCGGAGAGCGTGCCGGCCATGCGCTCCAGAGTCTGGGGCTTGTGCTTGATGAGTTCCGTGGCCGCAAGGATCAGGGACAGATTATTGTTGATGTCGTGTCGCAGATTGGAGAGGTGTTCGTTAAGCTTCTCAATCTGCTCGACCGTCAAGGTCACAGGCTGGCTCGGCAACGTCATGTCTCAGAATGGGCGGAAGCCGGGCGTGAATCAAGCCGCTTCCCGTTCAGCCTTGACTGAAGAGTTCGCGGATCACTTTCCCTTCGCCGTCGCGCGTGACATAGAACGGTCGTTTCTCGATCTCGTAGGCCAGTTTCGGGGAAATCCCCAACGCGTGAAAGATGCTGGCATGCAAGTCCTCGATGATCACCCGATCTCTGAGGGTCTTGCAGGGGCGTTCCTCAGCCGTCAGTCCGTGCAGGTAACCGCGCCTCATGCCGCCACCGAAGAGCAGCACACAACCCGCGTCGGTGAAGTGCCGGTGCATGCCGTAGTGTTTGGGGTCTTCGACCCGGTCGGGCACTTCCACTTGGTCCTTGATCCGTTTGTCCGGCTTGCCTTCGATCATGGCGTCGCGGCTGAACTCGCTGGCCAGCACAATCAGCGTGCGATTCAACAGCCCGCGCGCCTCCAGATCGAGCACCAGTTGTGATAGTGGCGAGTCAATCTGTTGTTTCATAGCCGCGATGCGCGTGTGGCCGTTCTCGTGCGTGTCCCAGTTCAGGAAGGGAATGTATTCGGTGCTGACCTCGATGAAGCGCGCACCGACCTCGGCCAGTCGTCGCGCCAGGAGACAGCCCAAGCCAAAGCGCCCGACCATTTGCTCCTCGTATTTGGCGCCGAACCGGTCCTGCTTGGCGTCGAAACGCCGGCCCGGTTCGTAGCCGGGGACGTATTTGCGGATGCTTTCAAGCGGTTCAAGCGCGAGATCGAAAGCCTTGGCTGCCGGCGAACTCAGCAGGCGATGCGCGTTGTCCAGCGAACGCAGCAGGGAATCCTTCTGGTAATCACTACCAGCTTCACCAATGGGGCTGGCGGCAAGCAGGCGTTTGTAAAACTTGTTGCGGTCCTCAAACCGGCCTGGGGTCATGCCGCCCGGGGGGCGCACCGTTTCCGCGGCCTGATCGGGAAACGGGATATTGAACGGTCCGTACTCGCTGCCCAAAAAGCCGGCCGTGGTGAAGGCTTTCAATTCTTCGCCTTCGCCGACATCAAACCGTTGACCGATGTTGATGAACGCGGGCACGGCTGGATTCAACGGACCGAGCGTCCGCGCAATGATGGCGCCGATATGCGGCGCGGCGACGGTCTGCGGCGGCGCATAACCCGTGTGCCATTGATACTGATGCCGCGAGTGAAGAATGAAACCCAGATCGCCCGCCGTGTAAGTGCGAATGAGCGTGCCGCGGTCCATCACCTGGCCGGTCTTTTCCAATCCCTGGGAAAACTTGATAGGATCCACCGCGGTATCAATGCTGGGAAACGTGCTCAGGAACGAATCCGGTGCCATGCCTTTGGTGAAAGGCGTGTAGCGTTTGGGATCGAACGTTTCCGTGTGCGCCATGCCGCCGCCCATCCAGAGCACGATCACCGTGTCCGCGCTGGCTTTGATCTTCTCCACTTCGTCGGCGAAAACGGCGCGCGGGAAACCGGCCGCCAGGGCCGAGAGGGTGGCCGCGCTGGCGGTCTTCAGGAAGTCGCGGCGGGACCAGGGTGAAATTGATTTCATATCGTCCTCCTCAATAAATCAGTTGAAACTCCGGCAACATTGTCAGCGCCCACAGCAAATCCTCTACGCCGGCCTTCTGCGCCGGTTGACCAAGAATTTCCTCCGCCGTGCCGATTTCCTTCGCGGTTGGTTTTCGGCTCAAGGCTTTTTGGTAAAGGGCTTCGGCCAGCGTGCGGCTTGAGTCGCCGTTTCGCGCGGTCAGGAACTTCTCCGCGCCGCTTTGCAGGATACTGGCGAGTTCGGCGCCATTGGTCAGTTCCAAAGCCTGCAACGTGGTGGCAGCGGAAGCCCGCACCGTGATGACTTGTTCGCGATTCGGGCGGCCCAGCGCGACCTGCAATTCATCGGCGGGCACGAGCGCGGCGCGCACCACGGCAAACCGGTTCGTCACGCCGTCGGCGTGGATGATTCGAGGAGCGGGTTTTGCATACCAGACACCCGTCAACTCCCCGATCGCATCCCGGAATTGCTCCGCCGACATCCGGCGCACCTGCGGCCCGCGGAAAACGAAATCGTCGTGCGCCAGTTCTTCCGCCGGCACAGCGGGCAACTGGTAGGCGCGCGCGGTGAGCATCAGTTCAATCAGCTTCTTCGCATCGTAACCTTGATCGGCAAATTCTTCCGCCAGCCAGTCCAGCAAGTCCACGTTCCACGCCGGATTCTCCATTTCGTCCACGGGCTCAATCAGGCCGCGGCCAAAAAACTTCTGCCAGAGGCGGTTCACGAATGTGCGCGTGAGCCGGCCATCCTGGCGTTGCGTGATCAATTTGGCCAGTTGCTCCAGCCGCTCGGCCTTGGCCGCCTTAGGGTCAATGTCGCCGAGTTGCGGATAGATGAACCGCAACGGCGCGACGATGCCGGTCGGCTTGTCGCAATGCACCATTTCCAACGGTTCTTCGCTGTAAATGCCGGCCAGCCCATAAGCCTCGGCCAGCGTCCAATCGTTGATGAAGCTGTCGTGACAGGAGGCGCACTTGAGGTTCACACCCATGAAAACCTGTGAAATGTTTTGCGCGGCCTGCATCTGCGGCGTCTGACTGGCATTGACCACGCCGCGCCACACAATGCCCTTGGTGAAGCCTTCGGATTCGGGCTTGGGATTGATCAATTCCGCCACGAAGCGGTCATAGGGCAGGTTGTTCTCCAGCGCCGCGTAAAGCCATTGCGTGATTTGTTTGCGTCCGCCGTCAATGTAACCGGTGCCGCGATAATCGTTCCGCAGCATGTCGTTCCAAAACGTGATCCAGTGCAGGGCGTAGTTCTCCTTGTCCGCCAGCAGACGGCGGACGAGTTGCGCGCGTTTGTCCTGGCTCCGGTCGGCCATGAATCGCTGCAACTCCTCGGGTGGCGGCAGCAGGCCAATTACGTCAAGGTACACGCGGCGGGCGAACACCCGGTCCTCCACCGGCTTGGGCGATTTGATCTTGTGCTCGGCAAAATAGGAATCCACGAAGCGATCAACGGGGTTGGCGCTCTGGTCGGTGGCGCGTGGAAGTTCAGGCCGCCGTGCCAACAGATTGATCGGTTCGAGCCTGCCGAAACTCACGCCCGCATCCCACGGCGCACCCTGATCAATCCAGCCGCGCAGCAGGCCGACCTGTTCGCGGGTGAGCTTGGTGCCTTTTTGCGGCATCACACTGTCGGGATCGAAACCCATGACCAGTTCGATCAAATAACTCTCGGTACTCTTCCCCAGAACAATGGCCGGCCCGGAGTCGCCCCCTTCGAGCAAGGTCTCGCGTGAATCCATGCGAAAGCTTCCCTTGCTCTTGCCCCGTCCGTGACAACTGATACAGCGGGCCTCGAAAATGGGTTTGATTTCCTCGGTAAAATTGACCGGATGCGGGACAGGCGGCGGCATTTGGTTCACCTGTTCCGGAGTGAGGCCGGCAATGCCCGGGGCCATGCTGGCCACCAGCAAGCCGATAATGAGTTGGGACAACTTGGGATTCATGCTTTTCAAAGTGTAACGAGCCCGGGTAACAGAGTCAAAAACCACAATTGCTGCCTGCTGATAAACCTGCACGACCGAATACCGGGGCATTGTGTGGATTCAGCACCAGCAAAAAATCACAGGTTCGTGGTGATGTTTGAGGGCCGGTAGAAGAGGGTCCAACTTCCCGTGCCGGAGCCCATGTCAATCGTGGCGCGGGCGTTGTTGAGATCGAATCTGTGCCATTCGCCGTGGCCGTCCTCGAAGATGAAATTGCCACCTTCCGGCACACCGCCGGTTTTTCGATGGCTCGCCGTCATGTAATTCCGCCCGTTGTAAAATGTGGACCACGCCATCCCCGCGCCGCGGTTGGCCATCAGCGACCAGGACCCGACGGCCTGCAAGCGATCACTCATGATCGGCGCGTGCCGTTGTCGTCCGCCCAGTTTCTTCTTGAAATGCCATTCTCCGAGCCCGGCGGAATTGTAGGGCCAGGTGTTGCCGGCGTTGATTTCCCGGCCCGGTAGATAGAAGTAGCCGAGCAACTGTTGCGAATTGTCCGTGACAATGCTGGTTTCGGCGATGCGATGCCAGTCATCAGTCGGGCAATACAGCACGTCGTTGCGGGTGCGCTCGTTTACCGTCGTGCCACGGCGATTGGGGTAGAGATAGGACTTGTAAAAATCATTCATCACGGGCGACATCCAACTCAGATCGCGCCCGCCACGGTTGTCCGGAAAGGAGTCGGCATGGTCGGCGGCATACGCGTTCACGGCCACGCCCCATTGCTTAAGGTTGTTCAAGCATTGAACGCGAATCGCGCGGGACTTGGCCTTGGACAGCGCCGGCAAGAGCATCGCGGCGAGAATGGCGATGATGGCAATGACCACGAGCAGTTCGATCAGGGTAAAGGCTCTCCGCAGAGGGATTGATCCGAGGGTGGCATTCATGGGTCGAAACTATTTCCGCCGCCGCAGGATTGCAACTCTGATCACACAGCATATCGCTGGCGAGAACGACCCTCTGGTCAGATTTGCGCGGCAGGCGCACACCATCAAAGGCCTGCGGACCTTGAACCAATGCAGCGAGGGCAGACCATGGGAATACGGGAATGGCGGCACCGTTTATCCTTCCAAGCTGGGGGCAACCGTGGTGACGCTGATCCATCCCGGAGCACCCCGATTTCCGGCGTCGACTCCGGCCCTGATTGTGAAGTTCTTCAAGGGTAGTTCGTTGCCTTGATTCAACTCATCGAGCGAGCCTCACTCCCTTTGCAGGGGGACACTGGCTCCTCCCGCGCGGATGGTTGGCGGCAAACCAAAAAACTTCCTGCAAAGCTGTCCAGCCGGGGCCGGGTTCACTGTCAAAACTCAGGACTCGGCGCCAAAGAAACACCCGACTTTGCGGCGTTGAGGCGCAAAATATCGTGGTATTGAGCGTGCGACCCTCTGGCCCGGTCTTTGCTAACTGATTTCGCATGAACTCGCTCGCTTTTAGAGTCAACCGGAAGAACGGCGATTACGTCAAACCCTCCATCGTCCCGGCCAGTCCCGCCGAGGAATCGCGTTTTAGCGCGGTGGATGGCGCCATCACCACCTTTTTCCTGCTCTGCGTCAGCGGATTGATTTACATGCTGCTCAGTTAGCCGGAGCCGCCGACGCCAGACTTCACCGCGGGAATTGCTCCCGCCCCTTGGGGGTTGAATGTCCGGGCGAAACCGGCGGCGCGTTCGTGCTCTGGCCACGAAACGCGGAGCGTAACAGCCAGTGACCTTTCAATCCCTCCACCAGATCATTTGCATCCACGACGGCTTTTGAGATGGTTTCCAAGATGTTGGTGTTGGCCTGAACCTGGGCATTCAGACTGCCGGTAATCTCCGCCAGATTGTCGAGCGAGCGGGCGAGGCTTTCCACCAACACGGTCAGGTTCGTATCTGCATGCACGATGGCCGTATTCACGCTTCCCAATGTTGTCCCCACCTGCCGTTGCGTGTCCGCCCCCAGCAGCCAGACGCCGAGGGAGCCTGGCTCGCGGAGTTGGGCGCTGATCTGCGAAAGGTTCGTTGCCGCTGGACGCGCTTCAGTCGCGAGCATGTTCAAATTGGAAGTCAGGGTTACGGTGTTGACCAATACGCCGGCAATTTCGTTGGTCAAAGCAAAGAAGCCCGGCAGGGCTTGTTCGACCTGGCTCACGAGTTTCTCGAGGCGCTCGGTCACGGCCGGCGATTCATCGGCCCGCAACCAGTAGGGTTTGTTCGTGCGCGTGTAAAACTCGTAGCGTGCTTCCCGGTCGTGCCAGATGCCCGTCATAAACTTGCGTTCCTCACGCGAGTCGAACGCCCGCAGCCGGGTTCTGCCCAAGGCCCGCAGCCGCGCAAGATTGGTCCTGACGAGAGGCGTCATGGCGGCCATGACCAGTTCCTCATCTGCGAGATAAACATCTTCGGCCAGCTTCCACTGCTCCCCTTGCGGGAGGTTTTCGGCTTCCTCCAGCGTGAATTCCTGCAGCGGATTAAAAATGTAAATGGGACAGCCATCCGTGCCCTTGGTGACTTCCAGCACCCGCTTGCCCAACAAGTCCGCCGTGGTCACACGCGCCCGCGAACCGACCGTCCAGAGGTATCCGTAATTCGGCTCTCGAATCTCGAATTCGACATAAACGTTGTAAAACTCCCACGGGGGCATCGGTTCTATGCTCGTGATTTGTCCCACCTCAAATCCCATCAGCATGATCGGGTCTCCGACCCGCAGCCCCGTGGCGCGATCCACCAGCGTAAAGAACGGCGCTCGCGTCTTGAACCAGCCTTTGCGCTGGGCGGTCGTGTAAACGTAATAGGCAAAGCCGAACACCAGCAGTGCGGTGGCCAGGGTCACAAACCACCCCACCGCACGTTCCATGCGGCTGAGCCGGGTGCGCAGTTGCGGCGTTAAATCCTGTAAAGCCATGACCGTGGTGTGTCCGTGGTTTGCCTCATCACATTGCTGCCAACAGTTTCAAAATTCAGACCCCGGGTCAATTGCCGGCCGGTGGCGCGGCCAACAGTTCCTGCACCCCTGCATCCTTGCACGCTTCGAGTTCCGCCCAATCCCGGAACACCGTCAAGCGCCGGTCAACAAGGCACGCAACCCGTTTCGCGCGGGAACGCCATAGCGCCGGGCGGGACAGATCGTCCGTTGTCACAACCAGCGTCATCGGTTTGCCGGCGGGAGTGTCCTGACCGCGCGCCAACCGGTCGAGGAATCTCAACCACCAATGGGTGTGGCGCGCGTCAAGCCCGGCGAGCGGATTGTCCAGCAGCAGCACTTCTGGCTGCAGTGCCAGCGCCCGCGCCAGACCCGCGCGCTTCTGCCAATTGCGCCCCACGTTGCCCGGGGTGAGATGCGCGTGCGCCGACAGTCCGGTCAATTCCAACAGTGCCTGCACACGAGGTTCCGCTTCCTCGCGGGACCAGTTCCGATGATACCGCAGCGGCAACGCCACGTTCTCCGCCAGCGTCAGGCGGCTGAACAACTGTCCGCCATCAAACACCAGCCCCAGCCGCAGTCGTTCCGCCAGCGGTTCTTCCGCGAAATCCGGCATGGCTTTGCCAAACAACCGGTACGTCCCGCGCAGGGGCGACATCAATCCGGCGGCGAGCATGAGCAGATCACTTTTGCCCGCGCGCTGTGGTCCAGCCACAACCCAGAAATCCCCGGCCAGCACGGTCCAGTCGAGGTTCTCGGCAACGGTCGTGCCGGGGCTGTTCATCGCGCTCACAGACACGCCGTGCATTTCGATGACGGACGCGTCGCAGGTTGTCGGAGTATCACTCATCCGGATGTGAGGTAAACGATGATGAACAGCGCGTCCAGCAGCACACAGGCGATGACGCTCTGCGCCACCGCGCGCACCGTGGCCCGGGAGATTTCATCCAAGTGCAACGGTTGCGCCAGCCCGTGATAACAGGTGACAGTGGCAATGATGAACCCAAACCCACACGTCTTGAGCGCCAGCAAAATGAAGTCGAGATAACTCAAGGCGCCCGCGAGTTGACTGAAATAGTCACCCGGCGACAAGGGGACGTCCTGAAGGAACGCCCACAGGTAGCCGCTCACCAGGGCGCCGAGAATCAAATAGATCGTCAGCGAGAAAACGCCGACCATCATGCCCACCACGCGCGGCACGACCAAATAATGCACGGGGTCAATGCCCAGTGCTTCGAGGGCTTCGACTTCGCCGAGCGCCCGCGCCGTGCCGAGTTCCACCACATTGGCGGTACCGGTACGCGCCAGTACCAGCAAGGCCGTGAGCAACGGCCCCAGTTCGCGCACCACCACCAGCACCATGATGCTGCCCAGGTAATTGATGGCCCCAAGGCGCGTCAGCCACGATACGGTCTGGCCGATGATCAGGAAACCCAGCGCGAAAGCCACGAACAAGAACATCGGCAATAACCGTACCCCGGCTCGGGTGATCTCCCGTCGCACCAACGGCCGCACCACCTGTTGCGCCACCCGGAACTTTTTGAGCATGACGCCCAGCGTGATCAGCGCAAATGCCCCCAGCCCCTGAATCGTCAGCAGCGCGAGAAAAATCAACCGACCGAGATAATTGGCGTAGGAGTGTGAGATGGGCGGGCGCAATCGCACGGCCGACGTCGCCTGGTCCACTGCGCTGATCTCGGCTTTCTGCACGCCCGCAACGTAACGATGCCGCGGCCGTGGTCAATGTCGTACTCGAACTTCTGCGGCGGGTTCGATTTAATCTCCTTTCCTGTCCTCCCCGCGCACACTTAAGCTGCCATCCAAGCGCAAACTGATTAGCAGGCACATGGCGAAAAACATCGTTTACTTTGACCTTGAAACCCAGCGATCCGCCGATGAGGTGGGCGGTTGGAGCAAGATCAGCCGCATGGGCATGAGCGTGGGGGTGACGTTCAGCACGGCCCGCGGGGATTATCGCATTTACGGCGAGCCGCAGGTGAACGATTTGGTAGCCGACCTGCAGCGCGCCGATCTCGTGGTGGGGTTCAACGTTCTGCGTTTCGATTATGAGGTGTTGCACGGTTACACCGCACTGGACCTGACGCAACTTCCGACCCTGGACATGATGGTGGACCTGGCGAACACGCTGCAACACCGTCTCTCCCTTGACTCGATCGCCACCGCAACCTTTGGGGTGGAAAAGACCGCAGAAGGGTTGCAGGCCATTCAGTGGTTCAAGGAAGGCAAGTTCATGGAAATTGCGGAATATTGCTGCTATGACGTGAAGCTGACGAAACTCGTGCATGAGTACGGCGTCCACCATCGGCAGCTTCACTACAGCAACCGCTTTGGTAAGAAACTGACGGTGCCGGTCAAGTGGCAGGTTTGAAGTTGAAACGTGGCGGCTCAGTGCGCCGCCGCACTGTCCGCGCATGGTGCGTCTTCCCGGTTCGTCCCGTCGGGCATTGGCATTGACGGACGGAACACGCTTCCGCCCATCAAAGCTCCCTCAAGGTTGCGGTGGCGTGACGATGCGATACCAGCTCGCGTCTGAGCCGGCAGTCGCCGGAACGGACAAGGTGACCACGCCCGACTCCGCCGGGGCGGGAATTTGTTGCAGGTTTTCCCAAACACCGGTCAGGGAATCAGTGCGCGACTGAAGAGTGTAGGCACGAGTCGCGACAGCGTTGAACTGAATTCCGAGCATCGGCGGATTGCCAGTGGATGAAGCAACGGCCACAAACTTCAAGACACTGTTTGGATCGCGCGGGTCAGTGTCGGCGATAAATTCCTGTTCGTTGGTATGGCCGTCTTCGTCGGGATCAGCCTGCGGGCCGCTGATCTCCGGGTCCAGCAGTTCGGCGGGCAGGAAATGGCGGGCCTGCCAGGCCGCAAACGTTTCGCCGCTGACCTCAATTGCAACATCGTCGGTGGCCGCCAACACGCCATCGCTGGCCGTGAGGCGCAGGACATAGTTGCCGGGCTGGGAGAAGGTGGCGGTGGTGTGCGGGGCGTTGGTGGCGGCAAAAGCTACCTCACCGGGACCGCTGAGTTTGGACCAGGTCACGCTCAACTGTCCGGGAGGAATCGGCAGTCCATCGTCGGCGACCTGACCGGTGAGGAACGCGGGGGCGACAAGCTCGATGGTTTGATTGGTGCCGGCGTTAGCCGTGGGGCTGGTGTTCGGCGGAAATCCGGTGCCGGTCAGGTAGAGATTGAAGCCCAGATCGGAACTGCTGACGTTGACCTGATGGACACGCACGGCCAGGACGTTGTTGCCCTCGACGAGGAGGCTCGCATCCACGTCCCGCTCGTAGAAGGTCGTTTCATCCGCCCCTCCCACCACGCTGCTGGCCAAAGTCGAGGCAGTGATGGGGCCTTCGGGCATGTTGCTGCGGAAGACTTCAACGCCGTTGAGATAGACAATGGCGCCATCATCACGGGCCAGACCAATTTTGAGGGCGTTGACGGAGGCAGCACCGCTGACGTTGAAATTGTGGCGGAACCAAGTGGTCACATACTTGTTGTTGGCGTTGCCGCCAAAACTGACAACGGTGGCCTCGCCGTCTCCGCCGTAACCCAGCCGCGCTGGTCCACTTGACCAGGCTGAATCATTGAAACCAGGGTTGATCCAACTCGCGGGGAGTTCGCCGCCCACATCATAGTATTTCCAAACCGCCCCGGCTGGCACGAGCATGACGGGCAGGGTGGTGCGGGTCACCGTAACCACCACGTCGCTGCTGGCCGCGAGCGCGCCGTCGTGAGCGGTGAGGCGCAGGAGGTAAGTTCCAACCCCGGGGATGTCCACCGTGGTGTTGGTTGCTTTGGGCGACTCGAACCAAACGGGACCAGGTCCGCTGAGTTGCGACCAGTTGACGGTGAAACTCGCGGGCGGATCCGGCAAACCGTCGTCGATGACGGTGCCGTTCAATTGAACCGTGAACGGGAAGAGCGACGCGTCATGCGTCTGGGTTGAACCGGCGCTGACTTGGGGCGGACGGTTGCCGGTGTTGGGCAAGCCGGGTGAAGGCCCGCCGGGACTGACCCGCCAGTTGGCCGGATCATTGCCGTAATCGGCCGCCACCAGCCGTTCGAGCGAGCTGCCACTGCCCGTCGGCAGAACCGGCCACGGCGCGCTGACGCGATAGCGGATTTCGTCCACGGCGATTTCCGGCACGATGGGCTGGCCATTGTCATCCAAGTCCGGATTGTCCGGTCGGAGCAGTTGGAGGTTTTCTCCGTTACTCTGGAGCACGCCGGGGAATGGGCCAAGGATCGGGACTTGAGACGGAACACCAAACCGGGCGCGGAAAACTTCGGGGTCGCCGGAAACAATCAAGAGCAAGCCATTGGGCGCCAGTTCCAGGCCCGGGGGAAATGAATAGCCGATGCCGTTGACCCGCCAAGTGAGTTCGGGATGCTCGGGATTGTAGAGCGGGACTACGTTGGCGGTGATGTTCTTCAGCTCGAGGAACTGGGCGTCGCCGGGCATCGGCTGGCAGTGGATCTCGCTGATGACCACCGGCCCGACAAGCGCCCCGGCGTTGGTAGTGCCCAGAGTCAATTCACTCTGGGGTGGGTAGTGGGCCTCGCCGGTGCTGATGATGAAGCGACCGAAGGAGACGCCGTTGGCGGCGGCGCCAAAGGTCAACCCTTGGCTGTAACCGGTGAGATTGCCCGCAGCATTGCCCGAGTACAGATAGACTTCTTCCCCGTGGGAACTGAGCGAGAAACTTGGTGACACGCCAGGCTGCGGGTTGAAGTCATTCTCCGTGAAGACAACGAAGCCGTATGCGGGAATGACTTTCGGTGATGGAATGCGGAATTTCTGAGGCGTGGTGCGGCGGTCGGTGAGATACCAGTGGCCGACATCCACGGAAATGGAGTTGGGGTTGTGCAATTCGATGGCATCCACCTGGGGCAGGTCCGTGTGGGTGAGGACTTCGTTGACGAGCACCGGCGGAATGTTGACCGGGGCATCGTCGCTGCCGGGGGAGCCACCGACGACGCTGCTGGCGCGCCAATTGGCGGGATCATCCGGAGCGGGATTCAAATTGGGATTCACTGGCACGAGCGAAAAACCACCGCCGTCCGCAGAGACGGGCCACGGTTCCACATCAGAATAACGGACGGAAAAGATGGTGGTCCCGACCGCATGTGAAAGGGTGACGCGTTCGCCGGAGTTGGACAGTTGGCCGGTATAGACGCCGTCAAACGGGACGCCCGGATACCGGGAGGCGAAGCCAAACGGGTTGCTGACCAGCACCACGAATTCCCCCGGCGCCAGGCGGGTGCCGAGGGGAAACGTGAAACGAATGCCGGCCGTGAACTGGACCCCGCTGAGATCGAGTTCCCCATTCCCGACATTTTTCAACTCGAGGAACTCAAGTTGCGTGCCCGTAAAATCGTCGGTTGCCGGGGGATGATACATCAACTCGGTGATGAACAGATCGGTGAAGGTCTGAATGACCGTGAACGCGGCTTCATTGACTGCGCTCCAGGTGCTCCCGTTCCACACGCGGGCCTTGACCTCGCTGGTTTCCGTCAAGGCAATCGGGCCGGTGTAGCTGCGGGCACCGGGCGAAATCGCCCCACCGGTGAGCCGGGGGTCCGTGCCGTCCAGGGTGTAGTAAATCGTACCCGCCGGCGCTGACATCGCGAGGGGAAAACCGTTGGTAATGTTCCCGCCATGCTGGTTGAAGCTGGGCGCGGTGACATTCGGATAAAGCCCGGCAGTGCGAAGCTGGTTCAACACCACGCTGGAACGCTGGGGCAGGAAGTTGTTGAGCACGTTGTTGACGGCGTTCAACCAGTCGGTGCGATTGAACGGGGTCGAACGTTTGGCGTCACCCCAGCGGGCGGATTCACCGACCACCGCCCGATCAAGCTGGGCGGTCCGATTGGTAAAAACTTCACGGGTGCGTTGCGTAGTCAATACGCCTTGATTAAAGAAGTGGCGATGAACGTGGTCGGCGACCAACAGCCGGAACTCGGCGTTGGCCTGGAGCTTTTGGAAGACCCATTGCGGGTTGCTTTTCAGGACGGAGGAGTCGCCGGCGGGATAAGGTCCCAGACGGTTTTCGTTCACGTTCAGAAGCGTGTGCTCGGCATCGTGGACAAAAAAACGGAATCCGTCCGCACCGATGCGATTCCGTACCCCGTAGAAGTTGTTCGGGCTTGTATTGCCCAGGAAGTTGGAAATGGGCGCATCCAGATTGCCGCCGTAAAAGATGATCAGCATGTAGTCAATCAGGTTGGGCAAATCCACCAGGTTTTCATAAGCGGGATTGCGCGTGCCGTCGGGATTGTTGCCCTGGACATACTGATAGGCGGCAGTGGTGGCGAAGCCCGCCTGCGCGAGTTGATAAAGCCGCGTCCACGTGTCCAGATTTCCGTCCGTGGCATTGATCGTGTAGGGGCCCGCCTCCACTTTCACCACATCGTAGTCTTCCCGGCGACCGCCGAAATAGGTTTCGCCATAGGAGGCTTCGGGGCGCTCGCAGGTGTTAAAGATGCCCCAATACTGGCCGTTGATGTAGAGATGATAGAATTCACCACGTTCGCCCTGATGACCCATGGCGAGTTGCAGATCACGATTGAACTGATCGCGGACGAAGATGCCATTGCCATCGCCCTGAAAACTCCACGAGTAGTTCTGGAAGGTGCGGAGGTCCAGCTTGTCAAACGAATCGGTGCCGTTATCGCCAAACATCGGATACTCAAGTTTCGTGGCGCCGTACTCGCCGCGGAAGAAGAGGCGGAAGGCATGCTTGGGATTGTCCGTGCTCCGGCTGAACCCGCCGCGTATGCGAATGCCGGCCGGCACCTGAAAGCCCTCCGTGCCGTCGGGATGCAGCAATTCAAAGGAGCAAGGTCGTTCCCAATTCCGTCCGTCCTGTCCGGGATTGGCGTAAATGCCGGTGGCCGGATCGAGGAGATCCTTCAGGTCCATCACGATGGACAAAGTCGGGATCGCTTTGAGATCGTTTACAATCGTCGTCGCGTAGGTGGGATGATTGACGATGTCCGGGTCCATGCCGTAGTCCACCACGTTGGCCCCCCAACTGGACGGCCAGCCGGGCGGCGGCGCGCCGGTGGGCGATTGTTGGACGACATCGCTCAGGAACACGTAGGTATGGGTCGCCACGGTCGAGGGTTCAAATTGGTCCCGGAACGTAGCCGCCCGCACCGTGCGCGTGCCGTTAATTTGGAGCGGGCCCGCGTAGGTGAAACCATTGGTCAGCGCCGGCACGGTGCCGTTGGTGGTGTAACGGATACTGCCGTTCGGCGTGAGGGTGGTGAGTTCAAGTTGAAACGGGGTGTCGTGGAATCCGCGCTCGACATTGAAGCGGGGCGCGCTGGCGAAACCAAGCACTCCATCGCCGTTCAACGCGCCCGGGGTGGGTTGCGTGAAGTAAACGTTCGTGAGGGCGGCGACCTGGTATTCGACCAGTTGCGGCAGGAGCAGGAAGCTGGGATCGGCGGCGGACACGTTCAGCCCGTGCAAGGCGAGCACGTTGTTGCCGGAAACGAGCAGGCCGAGATGATCGGACGCATTGATGTCCTCGTAGGCGAGACTCAACGAAGCCGGGCGGGCGCTGGTGGCGACCGAGTTCCATTGCGGCGAGGCCGGCGCGTTGCGACGGGCGATTTCCTGGCCGTTCAGATAGGCCACGAATCCGTCGTTATACTGCATCCGCAGGGTCAACGAACTCAGCGCCGCGGGATTGCTCACGTTGAAAGGCACGCGGAGATACATCGAGGCGTTCACATTCCGCATCGGCGTTTCCACGTCCGTCGCGATGCTGGTCCGCAGGCTCGTGCCACCGCCGCCCGCCACCGGAATCGAGCGCACGGCCAATCCGCCATTCGCGGTGTCGCCCACGAGGCGGAAGTTGGTGGAGTCCCAAGCTGCCCGGTTACCAGAAGCGGCGAACAGTTCCAGACCCGCGCCGCCGCCGCGTTCGTAATAAACCAGCCGCAGCGTGTAATCACCGGCGACCGGGACATTGAAGACTCCCAGCGTGTCCGCGGGACCGCGAGGATCAGGGAAGGCAATCACAAAACTGTCGCCAACGTTCAGCCGGAATCCATCGTCGCTGTTCACGCCAAAGGTCCACGGGCCGGCGCTGGGAATGTGAATGGTGGCGGTAACCTCCACAACGAAGTCTTCGACATCCACGCCAATCGTCTGGCCGGGGAAAGGAATGTTGTTGCCATAATTACCCTCGCCCCCCGTGTTGTAGTAATTGATGACCGAGGCGTTTTCAGAGGTCACACTGACCTGTCGCGAAGGATTGGCGATCACACCGTCAGCGGCCGCCAGGTTGTTGACTAGGATATTGGCCTTGTAGTTTCGCACCGCGAACCCGGCAATCTCAGTTTCATAGCCGAAACCGGTCGGCCCACTGATCCAGCCGACTGGGTTGAAGCCCGGCTGAACCCAGGTGGTGCCCAGCGTTCCACTGGTGGGCACGTGAGCTTGCGCCGGGGCGCCCGCCGCGAGCAGAACATTCGTGGCAACGGTCTGCCCCAAGCCGTACGACACATCGCGAAACTGCTCGGGGAACTGCGGCGCAAAGGCGTACTCAACGGTCACTCCATCCGGTCTGATCAACGCGAGATACTCGCCACCAGCACTCAAACTGAAGCTGGTGTGTAGCTCCGCTCCGGCAACCGCGCGATTCTTACTGGAGGCGAACACCAGGAGAATTCCCTTCGCCGGAAGATTGACTGCGGGCAGTCGCCATTTGGTGAGTTGAGACGCATTGTCGGTGAGATACCAGCCGTCCAGATTCACCGTTACGCTGCCGGTGTTGTAAAGCTCGATCCAATCCGAAAAATCTCCGTCCTCGTCGGCCAGTGTCTGACCGTTGCTCGCCATGAATTCAGAAATGACAACCTGGGCTTGAGAGTTGGTGGAGGAAAGGAACAACCCCATCATTAACAACCCAGACAGAACCAAGCGACGCCCACTGATAAACAACATCATGCGCGACAATATACCCATCCGTGCGACCGTGGCAAATCTCCAGCCTGCAAGCAGCCGGGGCATTCTTGGGCTGTGACGCCGGCTGGCTGCTGCCGTTGCCGCGCCTGGCACTGCGCACGCAGGAAATGGCACCGGCCGATTAGCGACGCGCGGGCACCTCGGCAGTCTCGGTCGCGTGCGGGGTTCGTTGCTTGGTTCGGCCACTGGCAACGAATTCACCTGCCAAACCCTCGGTTCTGCCGGTTGCCATTCCGCTTCCGACCAATACTCGACGCGTCCTTGCGGGTCCAAGCGCGCGGGAATGCCGACGGAACGCAATGCAGCCACGCTCAGGCTTTCAAAGCCCTGCGTCGTGGTGAGTTGCCGTCGCCAGACAGTCTCGATACCCGTCGGGAAATTGGTTACTTCAGCAATCGCCACCCGCTCGCGCAAATGATGAAACATCGCATCCGCCGCAACTTCAAGGCTGTGTTCGCGCCGGCGGCGTGGATAACCGCTTTCCCACAATGGCCGCCTGGCTATTGCTTCTCCTTGCGGCCCATCGGGCCAAGCCATTAGCCTGTCGGGGCCATGCGTTCGGAATTGTTGACCAACATCTCGCGGATCGTCGTCAAGCTGGGCACCGGGGTGCTCACGGACAGCCGCAAGCAACCCGATCCGGCGCAGTTGGAACAACTCGTCGCGCAACTCGCCGAGCAACGCAACGCGGGGCGGGAAATCGTCCTCGTCACCTCGGGCGCCGTGGGGGCGGGGATGGGCGTGCTGGGCTACGACAAACGGCCCGGCGAACTCGCAGTATTGCAGGCGTGCGCCGCCGTCGGGCAAACGCGTCTGATGGCAGTTTACGAACAACTCTTCGCGCGACACGATTTACGCGTCGGGCAGGTGTTGCTCACGCATGAGGACCTGGAGCACCACGAGCGGCATCTCAATGCCCGCAACACCCTCGTCACGCTGCTCGCCCGCGGTGTTGTGCCCATCATCAACGAGAATGACGCCATCTCATTCACGGAAATCAAATTTGGCGACAACGACACGCTCTCCGCGCTCGTAGCGTCGCTGCTGCCGGCGGATTTGCTGGTCATCCTCACGACCGTGGACGGTGTGATTGAGAATTTTGGCAAGGCCGACCCCCGCACCATTCCGGTCATTGAGCACGTTGACGCCGCGGTCGAGAGCCTGGCGGGCGGCACAGACAGTGTCACGGCTGTGGGCGGCATGAGTTCCAAGATTCAAGCCGCAAAAATCGTCGTGCGTTCGGGCATTCCGCTGGTCATCGCTTCCGGTCGAAAAAAGAAGGTGTTGGGTCGCATCCTGGCTGGCGAGACGGAAGGCACGCTGTTCGTGCCGCAACCCACCAAACTCAAAAGCCGCAAGCGTTGGATCGCCTTTTTCCATCATCCCAAAGGTGCATTATTTGTAGATGCCGGGGCGAAGCAGGCGTTGCGCGAGAAAAGCAAAAGCCTTTTGCCTCCCGGCGTAGCGCGCTGCGAGGGTGAGTTTGCCGCCGGCGACGTGGTGCGGATTTGCGACTTGGATGGAATGGAATTCGCGCGCGGCATCGCAAAGTTCGGGGGCGCTGAAATCCGCGCCCGCCAGTTGTCGCGGGTGGAACTGGTGCATCGGGATGATCTGGTGATTCTGTGAAGAAAGTTGCGGTTAAGAAAGACCGGGCTTGTTGGCGCGTTTTGACGCGGCAGGTTGAATGTTCTGAGCCGCACAAAGCGTGGGACGCAGCGCAGGAGTTAAGCGATCGGAATCTTAAACAAACAGTTGGCCCCCTTTTGCAGGTCATGCGGTCTGCTAAATCTGCTGCAAACCGAGAAGCGGCCGCTTATGCGCTCACTTGGATGTATCGCAGGGAGTTGATCCCCGACTTCGCCGAGTGTGTCGCGGATGAGACCCAACCGGAAACGGTTCGGGGACAGGCCGCCGAAGCGCTTGCCTACTTGGGAAGTTACGTTCGCCGCAACTCCCGTTTGTTCAAACTCTCAGAGGACACACTGCTTCTGAACCTGACCGCGGCTTCGCCAGTGGTGCGGTTTTGGTGCTGCTTCGCTCTTGGGAGCATGCGATCTGAGCGGGCCATCAAACCACTTGCCAGGCTCCGCCGGAGTGATCACATCGTTTGTCCGGGCTGGTGGAAAGTCAGCGAAGAAGCAGCCGACGCATTGCACCACATTCGCACCGGGAGTTGGCCCGAGCATACCCGTGAGACCACCTCATTACCGCAAAAGACCGGATGACCAAGCATGAAGCGCAAGCCTGCCATTGAGGATTTGCTGAAAGTCATGGCCCGCCTCCGTGCGCCGGACGGTTGCCCGTGGGATCGCGAGCAAAATCACAAGACCCTGCGCCGCCACGCCATCGAGGAGGTTTATGAATTGATTGATGCCATTGAAGCAGGCGACGACCACGAAATGGCGGAGGAACTCGGGGACCTTTTGTTGCAAGTCGTCTTCCACTGTCAGATGGCGAAGGAACGCGGCGCGTTTGATTTCGAGAACGTCTGCCGCGTGCTCGTTGACAAACTGATCCGCCGGCATCCGCACGTATTCGGTGATCTCAAAGTCCAGGACGTGGACACGGTCTGGGCGAACTGGGAAAAAATAAAGCACGCCGAAAAGCTGGGCACACGTCACGAGCGCCCGTCAGCACTGGATGGCATCCCCAAACATCTGCCGGCTTTGTTGCGCGCGGAGAAACTGGTGAAGAAAGCGCGGAAAGCTCACCTGCTGACTGAGCGTAAGACCCGCCGCAAGCCCACCAAGTCTGCTATCGCGAAACAGCTATTCGCCCTCACGCAAGAGGCGCAACGCCACGGCTGGTCGGCGGAAGAATTATTGTGGGCGGAAACAAAAAAAGTTGAGCGCGTTCTGCGCCGGCGTGAAGGGCGATGAGCTTTAAGTGAGGCGGCGTGGATGGGGATGCGCCCCCCTGATGCTGTTTCGGAGTCCGGATCAAGCTACGCGTAGCAGCGAATTTCATACACCCGTGCCGTGTCCGCACCGTTCGTGGCGCTGATAAGCAGGCGGAGAGAATTCGCTTCCACCGCTGCGAATGTGTGACGGTTCAATCGCTGATGGTTCCCGGTCACCTTGGCGAGTGAATGGCGCGTGCCCGCAGCATCGGTGTAGAACAGTTCATAATCCCGCACGGTTTCCGGCTGCGGGCCGCGAATCATCCGCTTCGTGGTGCTGTCCGAAGCGCTCAGGGTCAGTTCGCGGTGGAAGCCAGTGTCGAAGGTGATTTGCACGTGACGGATTTTCTGAGGTTGCGCCCACGTTAGTTCAATCCACGCCCCATCCGCCGCCATTTTGCCGGCCCAGAGATGTTCCGTCTGCTTGGGCAGATCGCGCACGTAACCGTTGAGGACGTGATCAGCATCCGCGCCGGGCTGTTCGTCGGAAGCGCTCACTTCCGCGGCGCGCGCCACATCCGCCGGGTCGGTGTGCCGGCGGCGGATGATGGTTTGATCGTCGCGTAAGAGCGTCCGTTGCAATTCGTGCAACCGCGCTTCATCGTTCGCCAGTTCGCGTGGCAGAATTCCCTTCCGCGCACAAAGCGCCGCCGCCGTGCCGGCGGCCTGACCGATGACGGAACACGTTGCCATCACGCGCGTGGAGGTGAACGCAACGTGCGTGGCGCTGAGATTGCGCCCGGCCATCATCAGGTTGCGGATGTTTTTGCTGTACATCGAACACAACGGAATGTTGTAAGGCTCGGCCATGCGAATCTGCCGCGCCGGACGTTCCTGCCATTTGTCGAAACCGCTCGGCGGATGATCATCCATGGACCAACCACCGATCGCCACCGCGTCCGGAAAATCGGGATTCTTTCCTTCGAGATCGTGTTGCGTCAGGATGTGATCACCCACAATGCGCCGCGAGCCGCGCTTGCCGGGAATCATGCCCACCCAATCCATGCCCCAGTGGGCGCTGTCCGGTTTGTCACCGGAATTCTTGATGTAATCCCAGACGCCCATGACGATGGCCAGCAACTCGAAGCGGATGCGTTCGTTGTCGCGAATCGGGTCAATCTGACCGCCCCACTCGATCCACCAGTAGCCGTATTCCCAGGTGTTGACCGGCCGAAACTGGAGCTGGCCCTTGTGAACCTTGCGCGCCCACTTGGGTGGCGTGAAGGGCACGGGCTTCCCATAATTGCGCGACGTGAAAAGAATGCTCGAACCGAGCGTCTGACCATCCGCCTGGTTCAACGCGAGCGATTCATTGAACTCGCTTTTCGCCTCGCGGCCCCCGCGCATTTCCGCGCCGGCTTCCAAACCCAGCCGGCAATCGCCCGTGCAATCGAGAAACAACTTGGACCGAATGCGATAAAGATGCTCGGTCTTGTCGCAGCGCACCATGACCTGCTGAATCAAGCCGTCTTTCGTCTCGGCGGCGAACAGCGGGCTATCGAGCAGCAGCGTGATGTTCGGCTCGCTTTTGACCTTGTCGTAGAGCAACAAGTCCCACAGCTCCCAACTGCGATGCGGATTGTTCGCCGCGTCGTCGAGCCGGAATTCCTCGATCAAGCCGCCCTCACGCCAACCGGGCCGCCCGCCATGGATGTCCGCGCCGACGATGTGCATTTTCACCTCGCTCGAAGCATTGCCGCCGAGACGCGAGCGATCCTGGACCAGCACCACCTTTGCGCCATTGCGCGCGGCGGCAATCGCCGCGCACACACCGGCCATGCCGCCGCCGGACACGAACACGTCGCAGGACAAATCCACCAACGTCATGTGCGGTTCACCCGCGAAACGCTCCGCGCCGGACACGGGCGGGGCCACGGCATCAAACGCGTTGGAGATTTCTTCGCGGGTGGGCGGCGTGCCGGCCAGACCATCCACGCGAACCATGACGGAATACCCGGTTGCGGCACCGGCCAGAGAGAGAAAATGGCGTCGGTTCATTTGCGAGAGCAACGATAGTGAACGCACGCCGCCGCGCAACGCCGGAATCATGGCCCGGTGAGGGCAGGGGTTAAAAACAAGGTTGGCTTGCGGGATGGTTTTCTGATTTCAATGACCGGGTGATTAACCACACATTACGGCTGCCATGCATGCAAGGAACGATTCGCTGAAACTGGTTTGCCGCCTGCTCCTGGTGGGCTTGGCCATGGTGATTTCCCTGAAGACCCAGGCAACCGAACCGCCGACCTCCTATCTGTTCTCCTATTTTCGCGGCAACGGCGAGAGTGGTCTGCATCTGGCGTGGAGCCGCGACGGTTACCGATGGGAGGCGCTCAACGAAGGCAAAAGCCTGCTCACGCCAAAGGTGGGCGAGTCCAGGTTGATGCGCGATCCCTGTTTGCTGCGCGGGCCGGACGGGACTTTTCACATGGTCTGGACGACTTCGTGGCAGGGCAAGACCATCGGTTATGCCTCGTCGAAAGATCTGGTCCAGTGGTCCGAGCAACAGGCGATTCCCGTGATGGCGCACGAGCCGGGCGCATTGAACTGCTGGGCGCCGGAAATCGTGTGGGACGGGAAACGCCAGGAGTTCCTGATCTTTTGGGCGACCACCATTCCGGGTCGCTTTCCAGAAACCGACGGCCAGGGTGATGACAAATACAATCATCGCATGTACTCCACCACCACCAGTGATTTCCAGAAGTTCACGCCCACGAGACTGTTTTACGATCCCGGATTCAACGTGATTGACGCCACAATTCTACCGGCGTTGGGACGATATTATCTCATCATCAAAGACGAGACGCGTCATCCACCCAGGAAGCATCTCCGCCTGGCTTCCAGCGACGACATCGCCGGGCCCTATGTGAATCTCTCCGCGCCTTTCACGCGGGATTGGGTGGAAGGTCCGAGTGCGATTCAGATTGGTGACCGGTTTTTTGTTTATTACGACGCTTACACCACGCATCGTTACGAGGGGAAACGCTCGAAGGATTTGCAGCATTGGGAAGACATCACGGACCAACTCTCGTTTCCGCGCGGTGCCCGGCACGGCACCGTCATCGCCGTGCCCACGGAGTTTTTGAACCGGTTGCGGAGCGCGACGAGTGGGAAGTAACACTGCAATACCGACGGACTCAACCCAAGCCGCCATCGCGCTCACCAAACGGTCCCGGAGTTCCGCCATGTCCTGGAGTGCGCCCGTTCCTGCGGCGCTTTTGCAGACGTTGAACGGGTGCGCTGCTATTCCGTCGTCAGAAACGGCGGGATCGGGCAATCCAGCGTGTCGGCGATGGCCCGGAGCAGTTCCGCTTCGCGTTCCTGAATCACGCCGTCCGCGCCCACGACGTGGACGCACGCATCAAGCAGGTTCTTTTTGATCTGCGGCGCGGCTTGCGCCAGGCCGTTCAGCGCGGTGTCAATGTGCGCCAGACCGCATTGGGCGCGCGGCAGCAGGGCAACGGCACCATTCGGCGAACGCAGATGACCCGCATCCGCGGCGGCCGGTTGTTATTGGTGACCTGTCCGTACGCGGACCTAGCGTTGAGATTCAAGTCCGTCCACGAGCAACTGGATCAATTCTGGCAGGAGCAAGGGATTCCGCACCTGGACCTAAAACCCACCGTGGCCACCGCGCCGCACAACATCACCGCGCGACTCGCCGCCACAGGCAACGCTGCGAACCATCCCCACCGCCTGGATTAGCAAAAGTGGGCAGAATCTTGCCTTGACAGGCAACATGGAAAGGAGTTCGCTCGGCGCATCAGTCGGGCGAATCCAATGAACACACTCACCCTATGAAAAACCGCAAACGGCTGTTCGCGATCCTCGCCCTCACGTCTGTAGTCTTGTTTAGCGCTCTTAACGTCCACGCCCAAAACGTAGTGCTTTTTTCTGATGGATTCGAAACGGGACTCGCGCGATGGACTGGATTTGATGGAGGTTTATCGACCGGCTTTGTTACACCAGACCCTCTTGGTTCCGGCTCACTGGTCTTGTCATTCAGCGGCACCCGCTTTAATGGCGATATGTTCACCCTTTCACCTATCAGCGTTTCCGGGGCGACGTCCGTTAAAGTTCGTTTCGATTATTTGGGGAAAGCCGTAGTTGGGTCCAGCCCGGATAACTTCGGCGGCTTTATTGGCTTGGCTACGACTCTCACTCAACCGAGCGGGACATGGATTGGAGGTACGTTGTTAAGCGCGGTCAATGGATCTGGGTTTCAAGGAATCCACATTGTTGACGATGGCAGTTGGCATTCCTACGAGGTCGATGTTACTTCCGTTATTCAGAGCAACGATTGGAGTTCCATATATGTTAAGCTCGAAGATTGGGGCGGTGCAGGACCAGCGGGAGATGTTTTCTTTGATAACATAAGCGTTATCGCTACTTTTCAGCCGCGTGTGGACCTGATTAAAGCCGTTAAGCCTTATTTCTCCAACCTGATCGTTGGTACAAAGTACCAATTGCAGGTGTCGGGCGACATGAGCGTATGGACGAATCAAGGCTCACCATTCACAGCGACCAACACGGGCATAGTCCTACCGCAGTATTCGGACGTGGGTAATTGGGGCGGTTTGTTTTTCCGGTTGGAGCCGTCTCCTTGACGGTAAGAAATCAAAACTGCATGTGCCAACAATTGTTTAGCACTGAACCAAACACCCAGATAAATTCTGGGCAAGCATGGTTCTCGGTGCCGAAAAGCCCAGTGGATAATCCAGAATGAAAACTCAATTGGTAAGCGCAATCTGTGCAATAACTGCATTGTTGTCGGCAACGGCCGCAGCAAATGCACAAGCCCCGAGTTCGGTCGCAGGCTGTGGGGTTTTAGTCGAGGTCATGGAAGGAACATATCCTTTTTCCGATGGCGGATACAGTGTGCTTCTCCCAGCCAATTCAGGTAGTAGTTACCAAATAATTGATATTGGCTACATCAGCGGCAGTACTGGGACGTACAATTACATTGTGAATAGTTCTTCCACTGCAACCATGAACATGAATGATTCCTCTATCGGTTCAGGCATTATAACTCTGTGGTTTTCAAGCCCCCCGTATGGCAGTTATCATGTCACGACCAGTGCATATCCGGGTGCCTATCAAGACGGATATTTTAGCTTTGCTTGGGTCGACGCACCGAGTTCTCTCGCAGGCAAATCGTTTCGATGCAGCGTAAATGCTGGGGATGACCCGTATGCCTACTGCGGTTCATATACAATGACGTTCTCGGCGTCAGGAAATACTTATGTCGTCATTGACAATTTTAGCGGTTGCGTGGCCAACAGTTCGGGAACCTATTCTTATTCATTCGCTAACAGGAGCACTGGGAAAATTCAAGCGACCGACTCGATTTCTGGTGCAGGCACTGCCTATCTAGGTTTTAAAAATGAGCGTGAGGGATTTTACGCGATCACTCAAACTTCAACGGGTGGATTCCAAGTAGGTACTTTTCGAGTGTTGGACACAATCCCGCCAACAGTTTCGATTACTAACCCGCCTAGCGCTAGGACGTACACAAGTGTCCAGACGGTAAACATCGGGGCGAGCGCTTCGGACGATGTGGGCGTGGTATGGGTGCAGTTCTACGATGGCTCGACGCACATAGATAACGACTCATTTCCCCCCTACTCTTACGACTGGTCGTTAGGCGGTGCTGCCAACGGGCCGCATGTGTGGACCGTCCGCGCCTACGATGCTGCTGGTAACATCTCGACCTCCAGTCCAGTCACCTTGACTGTGAGCATTGATACCACACTACCGACAGTCGCCATCTCCAGCCCAACGAACGGGGCCAATTTCACCACAGCGACAACAACTGTCTCAGGCACCGCCAGCGGCCCTGGCTCGCCAAGCAGTGGTCTGAGCCGGGTGGAAGTGCGCCTCAATGGGGGCAGTTGGACAAACGCTACAGGCACGACCAGTTGGACACGCAGCGTGACGCTGTTGCCGTGCGGAAACAAAATCGAGGCTCGGAGTCTCGATATGGCGGGTAATTACTCCGCCATAGCTTCAAACTTTGTCACCTACACGCCTGCCAATGCAGTTCCGAATACCCCGACCAATGTCTCGCCGGCAAACGGGGCCAAGAACGTTTCGCTGACCCCCTTACTGCAAGCAAGTCCTTTTCTGGATCCAGACCCGCCCTGCATCGGTGACATTCACGCCGCAAGCCAGTGGCAGGTGCTGAACAGCCCAGGCAACATCATCGTCGCGGACAGCGGCACCAACACCATGAATAAGCTCAGTTGGACGGTTCCGGCGGCGACGCTGTATTCCGGTAGCAATTATCAATGGCAGGTTCGCTATCGAGACAGCCGCGACGGGTGGAGCAGTTTTTCGACTCGGACTTTCTTTACCAACGGCAGTCCAGCGGGCACTGTCACCAACAGCGGCTTAATCAGATCCGTCAAGCCGGTTCTTGAAGGTCTTGTTAGAGGAACGAATTACCAGTTGCAGGTTTCGGGTGACTTGTTGACATGGACGAACCACGGCGTTCCATTCGTCGCAACCAACAGCAGCATGTTCTACCCTCAATACTGGAACGTGGACGACTGGGGCAAACTGTACTTCCGGCTGCAATTCGCGCCTTAAATCTCAGGTGACACTTAACAAGCTAAACAGGTTCACAACGCTGCCGGTGTTGTTCGACTTGCTACGAACAAAGCGTTTCACATTTGGCAATCCAGAATACTGGCCTGATAAAAACGATTCAGAATTATTATTGGAATATGGGAAGAGAAGACGAGGGGCTAGAATTTATGCGATATGCTTTCTCGAAGGCAACGAAACGATCCATCATTGGAATGCGTTCGCTAGCGGGATGGATGGGTGTTGTATCGAGTTCGACGCAGCCGGGCTCAAATCCGCCTTTTTGAATCTTGGCGTCAAATGCGAAGATGTGGAGTACATGAAGTTGGATGACCCTCTCCCGAGCGTTGATAAGTTCCCTTTCACGAAGCGTGAACCGTACACGTGCGAAGGGGAGGTTCGGGCTATCTGGGAAGGCCGCAAGAACTCGCACGGGTACGTGGCTAAGATTGATCTTGGTTTAATAAGAAAGATCACGATCAGCCCCACAATGCCGGAAGAATTATTTCCGATCATTCGCAATTATTTGCGGGATAAATTCAAAGTTCGAGCGAAGATCAATCATTCAACGATCTTCAGGAACTGTAAATGGATTCAGAAATTCCGCGACGCCCCACCTAACGGTAGAGCCAGCACGTAAAGTGCAAACGTCCCTCTCATTCGCGAATTGAAGCGGCCTGAAGGCTGCGCTCCCTTCCAGCGCCAGCGGCGCGGCATGTTTATAGAACCCCGATCGCAACAAAGTAAGCGGTGTTTTTACGACCCCCTGTTGCACGCCAACTCGGCGTGGTAAAAACGGGGGCAATGAAATCATCCAAGCCTTGTTCACGTCGCCGAGGCGCGCGCACCCGTGCCGCGCGGCGCGCAAAACTTCTGGTTGCG